>DCVA01000030.1 GCA_002327925.1 Anaerolineales bacterium UBA2200 | reverse complement strand
CAGCATGTCCTGAACGGCCGCTCTGCTCAGTAGTCCCTGGCAGTATCCATGCAACAGCATCCTGACCTGCTCATCTGTAAAGCGCTTCTGTACCTGGGCCATGGGTTCCTCCTTGAGATGTGGTCAAGGACTCTACCATGACCAGTCCAGTTTTCAAGCGGAAAGTGTCCAGCTTTCAGCCCTAAAGTGTCCAGTTTTCAACTTTAGATGACACCCACGTGTTTTTCTTTGACATGTCATCCCAATGCGCGTATACTCAGCGAGCCATGTTTCTCAAACGCCTCGAGCTGCGCGGGTTCAAGACCTTCGCCTCCTACACGGATTTCTGCTTTGACGTTGGGGTAACCGCCATAGTCGGCCCCAACGGCAGTGGCAAGTCCAACATTGCCGACGCGGTTCGTTGGGTTCTCGGAGAGCAAAGCTATGCCTCCCTCCGCGGAAAACGAACGGAGGACATGATCTTTGCCGGTACCAGCCGCCGCCCGCAATTGGGGATGGCCGAGGCGGTTCTCACATTCGACAACTCGAGTCATTGGCTGCCCATCGATTTTTCCGAGGTGACCGTTTGTCGCCGGGCCTATCGCTCCGCAGAGAACCAGTATTTGATAAACGGGAGCAGGGTACGCCTGCGGGATGTTCTGGATCTGCTGGGCAAGGCATCGCTGGGGCGACAGGGTTTTGTGGTCATAGGCCAGGGTCTGGTCGATGCAGCTCTCACGCTACGCCCCGAAGAGCGTCGTATCCTGTTTGAGACGGCAGCCGGAATTCACGTCTACCAGGAAAAGCGTGGGGACGCACTGAACAAGCTCGCCGAGACTCAGCAGAACATCCTTCGCCTCAACGATATCATCGTCGAGATCGCGCCGCGCGTCCGCGACCTGGAGCACCAGGCGAAACGAGCGCAGGACCGCGAGGTGGTCAGTAAGGACCTGGAAAAGCTGCTGCGCGTCTGGTACGGTTATCAGTGGCATCGCCTGCAATCCAGGGTTGTCGAGGCCAACGCAGCTCTGCACAAGCGCCAGGAGGAGTTGGATCTCTGGCGCGGTCGCCTGCACGAGGTCGAGGCCCTCATTGCCGGCACTCAGGAACGGCAGTCGGACCTTCGCCGCCGGCTGAGCGCGTGGCACAGGGAAAGCGGGGACATACACAGCAGGGCCGAAATTGCCGGTCGTGAGTTGGCGGTGAGCCAGGAGCGCCTGAACCTTCTTCACGCTCGTCAGTCCGAACTCCAGCTGGAGATCGGCCAGCTGGAGTCCCGCAGAGCACGTCTTCACGAAAGCATGGCAGCGCTGCAGTCCAATCTCGATGGGGCGAGGCAACAGGTCGTCGCGGAATCCGCCCGTGCCGATGAGCTGAGAGCTGACTGGAAGCAGAGCGATGCCGCACGAGCCGAACGCTCACACGATGTCGACGCTGCCAGAGAGCGTGCCTACGCGCTTGCCTCGTCACTCGCCGAGACCCACAATAAGCTAACCTCCTTGCAGGAGCGCCAGGCGCAGATTTCGTCCGAAAGGGACAAAGCCCGAAAGGAAATGGCCACGTTCGACGAACAGGTGGCCGCGCTCAGGTCCGAATTGCTCTCCGCTAAGGCAGAGAGTGACAGGGCGCATGCTGCTTCAAAGACCGCCGAGCAGCGTCGCGCTCAGTTGCAGGGCGAACTCGCAGAGCTGGATAGGGAACTGGCATCTCGAAGGCAGGCCCTCGAGACGGCGGCGCGGAGCCGCCAGCGTGCCGAGGATCGCCAGGAGCTCTTGCATGGGCTTCGTTCCAGCATGGCCGGCCTAGCTCCGGGTGTCAGGGCCGTCCTCGATGCCGGACACAAACTATCCGGCATCATCGGCCCGGTCACCGGGCTGCTCCAGGTTCCTCAGGAGCTCGAGAGGGCCATAGAGTCGGCTCTGGGCTCCTACGCGCAGGCATTGGTTGTGGAGCGGTGGGAAGACGCGTCGGCGGCGATTGCCGAGTTGCGCCGGCAAAACGCGGGCTGGGCCACATTTCTACCATTGGATTCGCTCAGCCCCGCACCCACCAGGGCAACTCCTTCCGATACGCAGGTGCTCGGACTGGCGCTGAATCTGGTGCACTTCGAACCCAGGTACGAGCGCATGGCACAGCTACTTCTCGGCCAGGTAGTCGTGGTGCAAGACCTGGATACAGCGCGACGCATCCGCACCCTGCTGCAGCCCGGTCAGCGCATCGTGACTCTCGCCGGGGATACGGTGCAGAGCACAGGTGTATTGAGCGGAGGTTCCGGCAAGAGGGACAGCGGACGACTGGCGCAGGACAGGGAATGGCGCGAGTTGCCCGGCCAACTTGCCGCCCTGCGCAAGAAAGAGGAGACTCTCTCTGAGGCCAGCTCGCAGGCAGAGCAGCGGCTCAAGGCCTGCCGGGAAAGCATCGCGTCCACCACGGATGAGCTGCGGCGACTTGCTGAGCGGCTCGACGCCGCATCCCGGGCATCAGCCGCAGTCTCGTCCAGGTCCGAGCGACTGCAGTCTGAAAACGAGTGGCGTCGTAAGCTCGACCAGGATCAGGAGCGCGAACTGCGGTTGCTCGACGAGAGGGGCGCTGAGCTGGCGCTCGAAATTGAGCGCCTTACTGCTCAGCACTCCGAACAGAAGCAGGCCCTGGACCAAGTGCTGCTCAGGCAACAGCAGGAATCGTCTCAGGACCAGGCGAAGCGCGAGGCCCTGTCCGAAGCGGAAACCTCCCTGGCTATCGCGCAGCGTCAGGCGCAGTCGCTCGAGCAGTCTCTGGCTACCCAGCGCACTGAGCTCGAGCGATTTGAGAAGGAGGCCACCGCACGGGAGGAACGCGCTTTGCAGGCCAGGGACGAAGCAGCGCAGGTCGCTCAACGAGTCGACACCCTGCAGGGTGAGGCTTCGGCGCTCTCCACTCAGGTCGCCGACCTGGCGAGTCAGATTGACCCGGCTGAGGTCGAGCTTCGAGACCTCGAGAGCCAGATGGCAGGCCTGGAACGGGAATTGGTACGCATCCGCCAGAGGGTGAGCGAGGTGGACAGCCTTGTCGGGCAGCAGATTCTCGAGAAGGAGCGTCAGCTCGACGCCTTTTCCTCGCTCGAGCGCCGCATCGAGGAGGACCTCGGCGACATCGAGTACCCCACAGAGCGGGTGAAACAACTTCGACTGGAGTTCCTGGGGCAGCAGACGGCACTGGTTCCGCCGGACGTCGTTCCGGAGAACCTGGGAGGAGAGATCAAAGAGCTGAAAGCCCGGCTGCGCAGAATGGGCACAGTGAATCCAAACGCCCCGCAGGAATTCCAGGAGGTCTCCCAGCGTTACGAGTATCTCAAGTCGCAAACGGGCGACTTGCAGCAGTCTGCGGCGACACTGCAGGAGATCATTAAGGAGCTCGATGAGGTCATGAAGACCGAGTTTCTGTCGGTCTTTCACGCCGCAGCTGCCGAGTTCTCACATTACTTCCAGGTCCTCTTCCAGGGCGGCCAGGCGCGCATTGCCCTGACGGATCCGGAGAATCCTTCCACAACGGGCGTGGAGATCTTTGCCCGTCCTCCGGGGAAGAGGCAGCAGTCACTGGCCCTGCTATCCGGCGGCGAGCGAGCCCTCACTGCCGCCGCGCTCGTGTTCGCCGTCCTCAAGACCCGGCCCCTGCCTTTCTGTTTCCTCGACGAGGTCGATGCAATGCTGGACGAGGCCAACGTGGGACGGTTTCGGGCCCTGTTGCAAGAGTTCTCGCAGCGTACCCAGTTCATCGTCATCACCCACAACCGCCAGACTGTCGAAGCGGCCAACACAATCTATGGTATCTCGATGGGCGAAGACGGTGTGTCCAAAGCCATCTCTCTGCGATTGCCGGACAAACCTCCCGCATCGGCGGACCTGACGCCTGCCGCCGCCTCGTCGGCGGGAGGATAGGCCAGCGCCTCCGGCACTGCCGAGAACGACTGGAGTCGCCCATGTCCTCTGTTCACCTGATCGCCACCGGTGGTACCATAGCCATGGCGAAGGATCCGGCCGCAGGAGGGGCTGTGCTGTCTCTCGGCGGTTCGGACCTTGCCAGTGCCCTTCGCTCGCTTGCGTTGCCGATCGTTCCCGCGCTCACTTCTGAGGAGTACGGCCCCCTGCCCAGCTGCCAGTTCACCGTTGACCACCTGTGGGGACTGAGGCAACGGGTGGTGGAGTGCCTGGCGCAGACCCGCGCCCACGACTCGGACGGTATCCAGGGCATCGTCATCACGCACGGCACAGATACGCTGGAGGAGACGGCCTATCTTCTGGATCTCACCGTGCCCTCGTCCACTCCGATTGTTGTGACCGGGGCGATGCGCGTGGCCTCGGACCCGGGTTACGATGGTTACGCTAACCTCATCGCTGCAGTGCGCGTAGCAGCCAGCGCCGAAGCTGAAAACTTGGGGACGTTGGTCGTCTTGAACGACGAGATCCACTCTGCGCGTGACGTTACCAAGACCCACAGCCAGAGCCTTGATACGTTCCAGTCTCCATCGTGGGGACCCATCGGCCGCGTCGAAGCTGAGCGGGTCGTCTTTACCCGCCGAGTGCAGCGCCAAGTTCTCGAGTGTCCTTCCCTTGAGCCCGGTGTCCTTTTGGTCAAGCTCGCGGTGGGAATGGACGCCGGGATCTTGCGACTGGCGGTGTCCAATGGGGCACGCGGTGTTGTGATTGAGGCGTTCGGCGGTGGGCGTGTTCCTCCCTGGTGGCTGGATCCCATCCGACAGGCTGTGAGCTCCGGTGTGGCGGTCGCCATCACCTCTCGCTGCGCCGCAGGAAGTCTGGGCGACCCGTACCGCTACACCGGCGCCTACAAGGACCTGGTAGAGGCGGGATGCCTCATTGCCAACGGTCTCAATGGCCAGAAGGCACGGATCAAGCTCATGGCCGCCCTCGGGGCGAGCTGCGACCCGGTTACCGTGCGCCTCCTGTTTGGGTAACCTCGGCAGCGATTGCAGCTTCTTGTCGACAGATGAGCCAGTCCGCCCTCAAGGACTCGGCACCTCCTGCCTCCTCTTTGCCGGCAGCGCCTCCCCGGCGCGCCCCCTGGCCATTTGCGCAACAGAGCTTGTGCTGCTATACTTTATGTCATGGATAAGACTTCAACACTCACAGTGGAGCAGGATGGTGAGCGCCTGGACCGCTTCGTCACAGGAGCACTACCCCATCTGTCCCGTTCGTTTGTGCACAAGCTGATCGAGCTCGGAATGGTCACGGTGAGTGGCCGCGCGCTCAAACCGAGCTACAGGGTGCAGCAAGGTGACAGCGTCACCGTCCTGGAACCAGAGCCGGAACCGCTCGCGCTGACTCCCGAAGCCATACCGTTGTCCATCGTCTATGAAGATGGGGACCTCTTGATCGTAGACAAGCCGGCAGGGATGGTTGTGCATCCAGCCTACGGACACAGCAGCGGCACTCTGGTCAATGCGGTGCTTGCCCACTGCAGTGACTTGAGTGGAATCAACGGAGTGATGAGGCCGGGGATCGTCCATCGCCTCGACAAGGACACTTCCGGTCTGGTGATCGTGGCCAAGAACGATGCGGCAATGCGCGACCTGCAGAGGCAATTCAAGTCCAGGCTGGTCCACAAGACATACCTGGCGCTGGTCGAGGGTGTGCTCGAGGCATCACACGGCATCATTGATGCTCCGATTGGCCGTGACCAGAGGCATCGGCAGCGTATGGCGGTGGTACCCAACGGCGACCGTGAGGCACGAACGGACTATCGAGTGCTAGAGTACTTCGCCGCCCACTCTTTGGTAGAGGCGGAGCCGGTTACGGGCCGCACACATCAGATCCGAGTGCATTTTGGATTCATCGGCCACCCTCTGGTTGGAGACACAGTTTACGGTTATCGCCACAGGTCGCTCCCACTGCAGAGGCAGTTCCTTCATGCGGCTCGCATCCGTTTCACCCTACCTGGCACGGGCCGACCGGTCGAGTTCGTGTCGGAGCTTCCACCAGATTTGCGTGCCGTCCTTGAGAGTCTGTAGGCACGCTCCTCGCCCGCGTGAGCCATACCAGACGGTTCGCCGTAGGCCCAATTTGCCACGAGAGGCAACGGTCGTATACAATGGCTTTTCGCGAACTTGGCTACCGCACTGTGAATTCGCAAGGCTGACACCTGCCGCAACGTAGGCGTGCAGCTCGGAAGAGAGAACCTATCATGATCCGAACGGAGGACTTGACCCGCAGCTTCCGCAGACTGGTTGCGGTGGACCGCCTCACTCTCGAGGTCGCAGAGGGCGAGGTGTTCGGCTTTCTGGGTCCAAACGGTGCCGGCAAGACCACGACGGTACGAATGCTCACGGCCCTCATCGCTCCAACCAGCGGCAGGGCAATGGTGGGGGGATTTCAACTCGGCGAGGACGACTCGAGGATTCGACGCGCCGTCGGCATCCTCACTGAGGTCCCGGGGATGTACGATAATTTGAGCGCCGAGTACAACCTGCGTATCTATGCCAGGTTATATGAAGTTCCCAACCCTGATGCGCAGGTCGAGAAGTACCTGCGCCTGCTCGGTTTGTGGGAGCGCCGCGCTGATCCGGCAGCGACGTTTTCGAAGGGAATGAAGCAGAAGCTGGCCATCGCTCGCGCTGTCCTGCACGAGCCACGAGTGCTCTTCCTCGACGAGCCAACTGCATCTCTGGACCCCGAGTCTGCGCATGTGGTTCATGAGTTCATCGCCGGGCTCCGCCGTGCTGGCCGCACCATATTCCTCTGCACCCACAACCTGGATGAAGCGGACCGGTTATGCGACCGGATCGGGGTGTTCAAGACGCGACTGCTTGCCGTGGACACGCCGGCACGTCTACGCACCGAGTTCTTCGGTCGCCGGGTGGTGTTTCACCTGAATCGGGCGGATCCAGGTCTGGCCGCAGCCGTCCGCCAGATGCCGTTTGTCCGGGACGCACAGGCCGTGGAGAACAAGCTAGTACTGGCCCTCGACAACCCGGACGAGCACAATCCAGAGCTGGTGCGCTTTCTTGTCGGACAGGGAGTGGACATCCGGTTTGTTGGAGAACTGCGACGGTCGCTGGAGGACGTCTATTTGCAGTTGGTGAAGGCGGCTTGAGCATGGACAAAATCAAGACCATCATCTCGAAAGAATGGGCAGAGGTATTCCAGAACCGTATGGTTCTCTTCTCGGTGATCTTCATGCCTCTCACGTTTGCTGCGTTGCCTCTGTTCATGCTATACGCGATGCGAAGCTCCGGCGCCGGAAGTGTCGACGTTGGCAGCGTTCCACAGGCTTTTCTTAGTGGGTGCGCAGAGGGCCTGTCGACCGGCGAGTGCTTCCAGGTCTATTTTGTGACCCAGTTCATGCTGCTCTTCATGTTGACACCGCTGATTGTTCCGGTCAACATAGCGGCCTACTCCGTCGCCGGCGAAAAGACCACTCGCAGCCTTGAGCCGCTGCTGGCCACTCCGATCACCACAGCTGAGCTCCTTGCCGGCAAGAATCTGGCGGCAGTGATTCCTGCCGTCCTGGCAACCTGGCTGAGCTTTCTGATCTTTGGAGTTGGTGCTCGAATTCTGATAGCTAACGCGCGCGTTCTGTCGGCGCTGTTCAACCCGATGTGGTGGGTGGCTATTCTCGTGGTCGGACCACTGCTGTCTGTCCTTTCAACCAACTTTAGTCTGATGGTATCCTCGCGAGTGAATGATCCGCGCGTTGCCGAACAGCTCTCATCGGTGATCATGCTTCCGCTGCTCGTGCTTTTCTTCGGGCAGATCGCCGGATACGTGAGTCTGAACGCCAACCTGATGATTCTGCTCGCGCTGGCCCTTCTCGCTGTGGATGCCCTGATGGTCTACCTGGCGATCCAACTCTTCCAGCGTGAGACCATCCTCACACGATGGAAGTAGCCCTGAATAGGAGTGTTGTTTGATGCGACGTTCTCTGCCATTCTCCAGATTGTTGGTGCTGCTGGCGTTGTTCGGCTGCCTCCTGTCCACGGTGAAGGCCCAGGGTGGGGCCCCCGGGCTGGTGCTGGGCATGAGCCGCGACTTTGGCTACGGCGGCTTCGGCGAGGTACAGGGCGCCATGCGCCTCAAGGTGAGCGGTCCATCCGACCTTCAACGCGTGGTGTTCCTGCTGGACGACGAGGTGATGGGCGAGGCGACAGTTGCACCCTGGCAGCTGGCTTTCCATACGGATTCCTTCGCCCCCGGAAAGCACTCGATGACGGCTGTTGGCTACACGAGCGGGGGACTTACCCTGCAATCCAATGAGATCAGCACACGCTTTCTGTCAGCAACCGAGGCCGGAGGCGCTACATCGAGACTGGTCGTATCGCTTCTGGGCGGAATTGGGGCGCTGATGCTGCTGTCCTTCGGGCTCACCACATTCCTATCTCGTGGGCGAAAGGCCGCGACAGCCCCTGGCTCTCCTCGCAGCTACGGGCTGGCAGGCGGCGCCATCTGCCCCGGCTGCCATCGCCCGTACGCCAGGCATTACCTCGCGCCCAACATGATACTGGGTAAGCTGGAACGCTGCCCGCACTGCGGCAAGTGGGCCGTGGTAGCAGCGCGGTCTCCTGCGGAGCTGGCTGCGGCAGAGGCGGCTGAGCTGGCACAGGCGAACTCTCAGAATGCATTGGACGCGGCCGAAGGCGCGGATCGGATGGCGCAAGACCTCGAGGATTCACGATTCGATCATCGCTGAGCCGCGACAGTCTCTTCTTGACAACCCGGGAGATCGCTGCTAGAATTGCGCACAAGAGGCCTTGACAGAGCGAGTAACTGCGGCAAGCCGCGCAGCGAGCCTGGATCAGGTGGGAGCCGGGTGCGGCCGGAGCAGCGAATATCCCTCTCGAGCCTCCAACCGAAAGCACCCAGCGTGCAAGTAGACTTGGACGGCATCGCCGGCCGTTATCACGGCGGGGGTATGAATGCGTACCCCGAAGAGCGGGCCTCGAAAGCCCAATAAGGGTGGTACCACGGGAGTGGGTGGACTCTCGTCCCTGCAAGGACGGGAGTCCTTTTTGTCCCAAAGGAGGACACATGTTCAGGGAAGTCTCCAGCAAAGTCGATACGGTGAAGATGGAGGAACAAATCCTCTCATTCTGGAAGAAACGTGACACGTTCCGCCAGAGCATGAAGCTGCGCCGGAATGGGCCACGCTTTGTATTCTTCGAGGGACCTCCCACCGCGAATGGGATTCCCGGTATCCATCACGTGCTAGGCCGCGTGTACAAGGATACCATTCCTCGCTACCGGACAATGAAGGGTGAGTACGTCCTGCGCAAGGGCGGATGGGACACTCACGGCCTGCCCGTCGAGATCGAGGTCGAGAAGCAGCTCGGCATTACCGGGCGAGGCAAGCGCGCCATCGAGGAGTACGGGGTAGCCGAGTTCAACGCTCTCTGCCGGGAAAGTGTCTTTCGTTATGTGGAGCAGTGGGTCACTCTGAGTGATCGCGTCGGCGTCTGGATCGACATGGATGATCCATACGTGACGCTCAAGACCCCCTACATCGAATCCGTGTGGTGGATCCTGAAACAGATCTGGGACAGGCAGTTGTTGTACCAGGGCTTTAAGAGCGTTCCCTACTGCCCGCGTTGCGAGACTCCACTTTCGGATCACGAAGTTGCCCTCGGCTATGACGAGGTCGAGGACCCGTCTGTGTTCGTCAAATTCGAGCTGGCCGATGAGCCGGGTACCTACCTTCTGGCCTGGACCACCACACCTTGGACCCTGCCGGGCAACGCCGCCCTTGCCGTGCATCCAGAAGTAGAGTACGTTCAGGTAGAGCACCAGGGCGACAGACTGATCCTGGCCCGCAAGCTGCTGGACAAAGCTCTTGTAGGAGAGTACACGGTAGTGAAAAGCATATCGGCCAGCGAGCTGGTAGGCAAGCACTACACTCCCCTCTATCGATTCCTACCCGTCGAGCAGGACTATGCCTATGTGGTCGCAGCCCCCTTCGTGAACACCGAAGATGGAACGGGCATCGTGCACATCGCGCCGGCTTTTGGCTCCGAGGATCTGGAGGTTGGCCGCAAATTCGGGTTGCCGATCCTCTCCACCGTCGACGTACACGGCAATCTGGTTGAGCAGGTTACCCCGTGGCGCGGTATGTTCGTGAAGGAAGCCGACCCTCTGATTACCAGGGAGCTGCAGGAGCGCGGGCTGATGTACCGGGTGGCCAAGTACCGCCATACATATCCGTTTTGCTGGCGCTGCAACACTCCGCTGCTCTACTATGGCAAGCCCACCTGGTTCGTCGCAACCCGCCAGGTGAAGGACCGCCTGCTGGCTAACAATGAACAGATCAACTGGTATCCCGCGCACATCAAGACAGGACGGTTTGGCGACTGGCTGCAGAACAACGTCGACTGGGCCCTGGGACGCGACCGGTTCTGGGGTACGCCTCTGCCAGTATGGGTCTGCGGCAAGTGCGGAAAGCAGGAGTGCTTCGGGAGCATCGAGGAGCTCCGCAAGCGGGCTCTTCCAACAGAGCCTGGAGCACCCGGTTCCAGCTTTGACCTGCCCGAGCTCGATCTGCACCGGCCCTACATCGACCAGGTCACGGTGAGCTGCGGCTGCGGTGGCTCCATGCACCGTACGCCGGAGGTGATCGACTGCTGGTTCGATTCGGGCTCGATGCAGGTTGCTCAGTGGCACTATCCCTTTGAAAACCAGGAACTTTTCGCCGAACAGCACCCGGCCGATTTCATCTGCGAGGGCATCGACCAGACACGCGGCTGGTTCTACTCACTGCACGCGATCGGCACGCTGCTGCTGGATCGCCCCGCATTCAAGAACTGCCTTTGCTTCGGGCATGTGCTGGACGCCAACGGACAGAAGATGAGCAAATCCAAGGGGAACGTCATCGAGCCCTGGGCAGTGCTTCGCGCCTATGGTGCCGATGCGATGCGCTGGTACTTTTACACCGCTTCGCCAGCGGACTACCCGAGACGGTTTTCGGTCGATGCGCTCGGGGAAAGCGTGCGCAAGTTCGCCATGACACTCTGGAACACCTACTCCTTCTTTGTTACCTACGCCAACATCGATGGCTTTGATCCGAGGACACCGGCCCCGTCGGTGAATCAGAGAGCTGCCCTCGACCGCTGGATCCTGTCCGAGCTGCACAGCTTGATTCGCTCAGTCGACGAGAGTCTGGCGCGCTACGACATGACTACCCCGGCGCGTGCTATTCAAGATTTCGTTGAGAACCTCAGCAACTGGTACGTTCGCCGCTCACGGCGACGCTTCTGGAAAAGCGAGGCGGACCAGGACAAGGCTTCCGCGCACAGCACTCTGTACGAGTGCCTGGTGACGCTCTGCAAGCTCCTGGCGCCGTTCCAGCCGTTCACCGCAGAGGAGCTGTACCAGAATCTTGTGCGCTCCTGGGATGCTGCCGCCCCTGAGAGCGTCCATCTCTGTGACTTTCCACAGGCAGACCCGGCGCTTATCGACGAGACAATCGTGGCGGAGACGCAGCTGGTGATGCGCGTGGTAGCCCTGGGCCATGCCGCGCGCAACCAGGCCGGGGTGAAGGTCCGGCAGCCGCTGGGCCAGGCTGTGGTGAAGCCGCGCTCCGAATCGGAAATGAGCGGACTGACACGATTGGCAGAGCAGATCCGCGATGAGCTTAACGTCAAAGACGTTCGCATCGTCCACGATGACGCGGATCTGGTGGAGTACAGCGTGTCAGCGATCCCCAGCCAGGTTGGCAAAAAGTACAAGGCGCTCTTCCCGGCGATCAAGGCGGCACTGTCCAACCTGGATGCTGCGCAGTCAGCAGTTGAGCTCCGGGCCGGACGTCCGCTGCAGCTGTTGATCCAGGGAGAGGCAGTCACACTTGCGCCAGAGGACGTGCAGGTGAAGACTTCACCGCGATCCGGCTACGTGCTCTGCGAGGATGCCGGATACATGGTGGCGGTAAACACCGAGATCAGCGAGACCTTGCGGCAAGAGGGCCTGGTGCGCGAGCTCGTTAGACGCATTCAAACGATGCGCAAGGATGCCGGTTTTCGAATCGAGGACACCATCGCCACGTACTACAACGCGCGCCCAGAGCTGTCGGCGGTGATCGTATCCTGGAAGGACTATGTACAACAGGAGACTCTAACCGGGGACCTTGTCGCAGGTCCGGCACCGGAAGGGGCATTCACCCAGCAACAAGACCTGGATGGTGAGCAGGTGACTCTGGGCGTCATCCGCCGCTGAGGAGATTGGGTCAGAACGCGGGGGTTTGCACAGAACGGTCAACCGGGCCAAGCCGCAAGGCCGGTCTTGGGAACCATCGTCCCCTGAGCGGCGTCTTGTACGCACAAGGATTGCACGAAGGGGACTGCGATGAAAAAGATGCTGCTGGCAATGGGAGTGTTGCTCACGCTTAGCGCGCTGACCGCGCGACATATGGCGGCACCGGGCGAGCACTGCGTCAGGTTTGTGGTCTATCAGCGTCGACCGTGGCGGTTTGAACCTCCGCGAGGATGCATCAAGTCGGAGGCTTTTGCGCCGAAGGACTCGCGATGAGCAGGCGAGAGTACCGGGTCTGGGCCGTTCTTGTGCTGATCAGCATTCTTCTGGTCAGTGGGACCGTACTTGTCTCGGCGCATCTGGATGCGCGCGCGTTTGGTGCCGCGCAGCCCTGGCTGGATTTGGCCGTCTGTGATCTGGCTGTTCGACTGAAGATCGATGCTGCGGACATACGACCCCAGAACATCGAATCCTTCAATTTCGCCGACACCAGTCTGGGCGTTCCAGAGCCGGGGCAGGTTTACCTCACGGTCATTACGCCGGGTTATGTCATCAATCTGGTCGCAGACGGCACGGTCTACGAGTACCACGCCGGAGGCGGCCAGGTGCGGCTTGCCGGGTATAGTTAGGATCCTCGACCTGCCAACGCGCCCTCCTTCAGGCGGGGAGGGCGCGTTTGTGATTCTGGTATCGGTGTCGCTCAGTCCTCCGGACTGTCCTTCTTGCGCACGTAGTGTAGCCCGCTGGCGTCTTCGTATCCAAGCTTGCGGAAGAGCTCAAGCGACGCTTCGTTCTGCGGCTCGATGAGGGCAGCGATGACAGAGATGCCCTCGGCGCGCAGCACAGACTCGGCTTCCGCCACCAGTCGTACCGCATAGCCACTCCGACGATGCGCGGGCAGTACCGCTAGGCGATTGATCCAGCCCTTGCGTCCGTCGTGGGTGGCCAACACCACACCAACGAGCCTCCCATCGACCTCGAGGCCGATCATGGTATGCGTACCACCCTTGAGCTGACGCGAGAAGGCCTCGCGACCATCACGCCCCAGAGGTCGCACTGAGTGCAGGCCAGCGGCCTGCCATAGTGCCATCCACCGATCATAATCGCCAATCGCAAGTGCCCGCACTGTCGGCTTGTGACTCATCGTTACCCTCACACCCTCATCCGTGCCGCCCGCAGACAGAGTGAAGCGTTACCGTGCTGCCTCCTCGAGGTCCTGCACACTCCTCATTGACGCCACCTGATTGAGAAAATCCCGCAAACTGGGGGCTTTGTCACGCACGATGCGCTCACGCAAGACGCGCATATCGACGCCGATGGGGCTCACCGAAGTTGGGGCGTCGCCGTATGTGCCGTGGAACGCAAAGTAGGCCTGGTTGAGCTTGCGTATGAAGTAACCTTCTGACGCCAGGTATAGGCGCCGTTCCTCCATGAAGCGCTCCGCCTCTCCAACAAGGCCTTCCGCCAGCAGGCTGTCGACCTTGAGCCGAATCTCGCGCATTTCTCGATAGTAGTCGAACCTTTCAGGTTCCGGGGGCGCCTGCATCTCGGCCGGCGCGGCGGGCTCAGGAACGCCGCCTTCGACGCCGTAGTATGTGCTGAGCACCTGGTCAGCAATCTCCGAGGAGACGATCCCGGCCACCGTCTCATTCATGGTGGCGATGTCATAGTCGCGCCGGATTCCGAGTCCGTCGAGCGCGTACCGGAAGCCCAGAGGGGTGAAGAACAGATACTGATGCAGCCACTCCTCCGCCACGGTCTGTACGGTCCAACTCAGCGTCGAGTCGTCGGCCACAAACGTGGGGTAAGTCGCCCCAAGGCCTCCGATTTCCACGATCAGGGATGACACGCCCAATGCATCGACTTGCGCCTCGAGCTGTTCCATCGAGTCGGTTGTCATGTTTTCTACCAGCATGACCTCGCGTATGCTCTCGATGCGCTCCCGTGGCGACACGACAAGAATGAGCGGAGGTCGCGCCAGACGAAAGTTCATCGGCGGAAAGGCCACACTGAATCCGAAGAAACGATCAAGCGGGTTGAAGATGCCCTGATCATTGTAAACCTCACGCACCTGGCGTCCAAGAATCCACTGCACTGCGGGCCGCAGCCTCTCCCTCTCCAGCAACAGCGACTCGCGTCCCTCCTCCAGGGTCTGCTGTGACGCCCCCTGCCCCATCTCCGAACCAACCTGCCGCTCCCACCCCAGCCACCGCAACTGGCCGCCAAGCTCGAAGAACCGCTCAACCACCAGCCGTTCCTCTTCCACACCCAAGGGCCGCCCATCCGCGGCTGGCGCGAACGATCGCTCGAAAGCGTGTTTGAGCTCCCACCGTAGCACGTCGAAACGATATGGCTCGACCGCGGTTCCCAGTCGCCGGTCAAACTCATTTCGTCCGCTGCAACCTGCAAACGTCACCGCCAGCAAGAGCAACGCCAATGTCGCACAGCGAAGCTTGGACAGCGCTCCTGAGAGCGTCGGCATAATGCCTACTTTGTGCCTCCTCATGTCCCTCTGGTGCTCCCTTTGTGCTCACCCTTACCCGGGCCTAGCCAGCACGTTCCCATGGTCTGCGCTACGGTGCAGGGGATGGAGTCACTTGCGGCGCCAGATACGCCGATCTCCCATTCTCCACCAGTGTCTTCACCGAGTACTCGCTCACCCGCACTAAGTACGGCGAGATCGAGGCCTGGACAACGTAGCTGCGGTCGCTCGCGCTCTGAGCCCCCACCAACACGGTCACCGGGTCGCCGTCCTTCAATTGCAGCGTGATCACTGCGAGCGGCCGGTCCAGGCCATGTTCCGCCAGCACCGTCTTGCCCAGCGGGGCCTGCATCACAATCGAAGACGCACGGGCCACGGCCGTCTTAACAGTCTCGTCCGCCTGGTTCTCGCCGGCGGCCAAATCGCCCAGCATCCATTCGCCCGACTCTTCACGGTTGAAGATCACGCGTCCCAGCGCATTATCCACCAACACGGCCGCGAGCTCATCCTCCGAAATGGTAACGAACTTGGTGTCAATCCAAGAGGCGGCGGAAGTTGCGTACTCCCAGGGAGTGACATCGTTCGCGAGGTACGTTGCGTCCTGACCATCCAGCCTGACGTGAGTAGCACCATAGCTCGGTGATGAGCCCATGTACAGTACGTGCCGAGTTCCGCCCGACATCTGTAACTCGATGCGCCGCACATAGTCATCGGCAGACACCTGCAGTCGCTTATGGCTCGACGACGTGCGTGTTATCAAACGTCTGGTGTCCAGCGCAGCGATCCTGTCAAGGGCTGTCGCCACATTGGCGCCGTTCGCAGGATAATCGTCAGATCCGGACAGTACCCAGGCTCCCCCGGCTGCCTTGAGCTCGATGCGTCCTCCGTCTCCGTCCGAGATGGCGAGCAGCTTCACGTCCGGCTGGGCAAGCCCGGGGATCAGCGGCCCTCCCGTCTCCGTGCTGCCTCTCCTTGGCCACAACAGCACAACGCTCAGTGTCACCTGCATCATCAGGATCGCCGCCAGAACACGCTGCATGCGAGTCATCGTACCACCTCCTGCCCGGACCCGGACCACGCGCCAGGCGGTTCGAGTGCCAGCGGACGCCGGGTCTGGCGTCGCACATTCCACGCTGCCCCGATGATGACCAGCGCAAGCAGGGCGATCAGATAATTGCCCGCCTCCCACAGCGACTGGGTTCTCTCGCTCACAATCTTCAGGACACGCACCGCCATGCCACGAGTCCGTATCGTGAGCAGGTCGAGGTCCTCCGTTGACCATGATACGGCACCCTGTGCGAGCTTCAGACTGTTCAAGTAGCGATCACCTGAAAAGCTCGCCGAGATCTGGAAGACGATGTCATCCAGGAAGGCTGCGCTCCCCAGCACCACAAGACGTGCCGACTCGGGCGACACTTCAATCGTGCCTGCGGCAATGTCAGCCGGAGCATCAGCAGTACCGGCCAGAGGCGACGCCTTGCCCTTGAAGTAACTCTCAAAGCTGCCCTGGATGGCCACGGCCAGAGGGTAGCTCTTCTTGTCGGATCCCTCGGCGAATCCGACCTGAGGATACTTCTCCAGATCCGGCTGAATCTTCGTATCAGTCGTCGTCCACGACCCAGCAGTGGAACTAAGCAGTACGGTAACCTCACGCTCACTATTCTTGGCCTCGTCAATGGTGATGGGCGAGGCCCAGTTGAGCGTTAAGGCCGCCAGGCCGGACACGATTGCGTGGTTGCCGGCCATTCCGTCCGAGCGGATGTCGATATAGAAGGGATAGTTAAGCGCCCGGATCTCCTGAATCTGCATGCCCGACACGTTGCGCGCAACCTGCACAGGAAACGGTTCGTTCTGCGGGTCCATGACGAGCTGCTGCTCCACGTCGACCCCGTAGCTGCTGAGCATCTCTCGAAGGCCGCCTGTCACCTCTTCAAGGGCCAGGCTGGTCCCGTAGTAGTCCAGCCCAAGCTTGTAGTTGCCTGCCGCAACGACCACTGCCCCACCGCGCATCAGGTACTGATCCACGGCAAAACGCGCCCTGTCATCGAGTCCCTGAGGGGCAACGATGAGCAGCACATCCACATTTCCCGGAACGATCCCGCTGCTCAGGTCCACACTTTGTACCTCGTACTCCTCCGCGAGGAAGTACCTCAGCTGGCTCCATGTGGACAGGGCTTGTTGTTGCTGGCCGTACATGTTTGTCGTTGCCTCTTCGGAGGGCGTCCACAATCCCACAACCTTGAGAAAGCCGGGCGAGGCGCGCTTTAGCGCCGACTCGACCGCGGTCCTCACTTCGGCCTCGCTCCAGGTTCCAGACGGAGCCACAACCTGGGACTTGTCTCCTACCTCCAGCACCAGGTAGAGGTAGTAGCTCTGGCTCGAGAAGAGCGACGTGGCGATGGGCTGCAGACCGTATCGTTCGTACAAGGCCTGGCGGCTCACGCCGCCACCGGCGCTGTCCGGGTCGACCTGCGAATAGCTGAACTTGCCAGCAGACCCGGTCTGGAGTTCGGTGGCTACCTTCCGCACGGTCTCGGGAGCGCCAGTCAGCGAAGAAGGCAGGGTACCTGGGGTCACGTATGACGTGAGCCTGGCCGGCTCGTCGAGCGCAGCAAGCGCCGCGTCGACGCTCTGGAACCCATAGACGACCTTCTTGATCGAGCGCGTCACGTCGTATTCCAGATTGCGCAGTTTGACCGCAACCGACCCATCACCGGCGGACTCGACCTGGATCAGGTCCTGAAAACTGAGCACTTCGCTCTGATCACCATAGCGGATGAGAACGTCAAAGTACGAGTTGATGATGCTGGATTCGTACCGTCCCGCAATCTGGAAGGGAGTCGGAGAGATACCATAGGTCTGATTGGCCTCCGCCTCCTTCTCGGGCTCCTTCGCAGGGTCAATCAGCTCCAGCTGCACGCGCCCTCCGGATACTACCGCGTACTCCTCCAGGGTATCCCGTATGGTGGGTACCAGTGGAGCAAGCAACGGATGGGTCCTTTCACTAAAGTAGCCACGGATCAGCAGCGGCTCCTGCAGGCTCGAAAGCAATTCGCGAGTCGTCCGCGATAGCGTGAACTCGTGACCGGAGGTTAGATCCAACCTGAGCCCGCGCAGGGGGTAGACCCAGACATTCACCAGCACCAGGTTCGCCGCCAGAAGGAGGGAGGTGAACACGGTTCCCCTGCGCCGAGAAAGGGTGGCTGAACCGTGGCTCCACGTCTTGCTGATGAGTGAGAG
Organism: Anaerolineales bacterium UBA2200; assembly: GCA_002327925.1. Lineage (GTDB taxonomy): Bacteria > Chloroflexota > Anaerolineae > UBA2200 > UBA2200 > UBA2200. The sequence goes on along the minus strand of DCVA01000030.1, from coordinate 31,459 downwards.
CACATTGAGGCTCAAGAACAACCCGCACAAAGTCACATAGTACAGCAGATCCCGCATATCAACTACGCCGCGCTGGATGCTCTCGAAGCGGCTCCCGGGCGCCAGGGCTCTGAACAGGTCACCTAGTCTCTGTCCTGCGTAATCCGCCAGGCCTCCATCGCCCAGCAGATAAAGGAATCCACACACCAGGCAGGTGGAAATCAGAGCCACGATCTGATTATCCGTCCGCGAAGAGACGAACAACCCGATAGCCGCATACGCTGCCGCCAGGAGGATAGCCGCCAGGTATCCACCCACCACAGGACCCCAGTCCAGGTTGCCCAGCATAGCCACCGTGATGGGCAGAAAGAGCGTCAGAACCAGCGAAAGGGCTACCAGTGTGAGCACAGCCAGGAACTTGCCGAGCACAAGCCGGTAGCCTGGCACAGGCAAGGTCAGCAGCAACTCCAGGGTGCCTGATCGTTGCTCCTCGCTCCACTGTCTCATCGTCAGGGCCGCCACCAGCAGGATCATCAGGACGGGCATCCAGCGAAAGAGAGGACGCACGTCGGCAATCCCACGCGCGAAGAAACGCTCTACCCAGAAGAACGAGAAGAGCGTGATCGCCAGGAAAGTGCCAACGAAGATGAGCGCCATTGGCGATCCAAAGTAGCCATGCAGCTCCTTGCGCGTTATCGCCAGTACCTGTTTCATCGTCACTCCTCTACCACAGTAGCCTAGGCAGACGTCGCCATTTCGTTGAAGACGCTTTCAAGTGTGCGCACGTCCCTGCGCAATTCACGCAGCGTCCAGTTCTGTTCCCGCGCCAGCTCGTAGATCGCGGGGCAGATATCTCTCTGTCCCCGTCGGCGTCCCAGAATGCGATATGCTGCATACCCTTCCCGGGTTTGAGCGTAATGGACCTCCTTCACCCCCGTCACCTCCCGCAGCAGCCGCTCAGCGTCCTTTGGTCCCTCACTCAGCACCAGCACTGCGTTCGGCGTTGCAGCCAGTTCCGATAGACGAGCATCGGTCTTGACCTGCCCATTCATCAGGATGATAACCCTGTCGCACAGGGCCTCGACTTCGGACAGAATATGCGTAGAGAATAGGATCGTGCTGTGCTCCGCCATTCGACGCACCAGGCGCCGAATGTCCACGATCTGCGTCGGATCCAGGCCCAGAGTTGGTTCGTCCAGGATGAGAATTTTGGGTTTGTGGAGTATGGCCTGAGCCAGGCCCACCCTCTGTCGGAAACCCTTGCTCAGGGTGCCGATTGTCCTGGTGAGATGCTCCTGGAGGTTGGTGGCGTAGACGGCTTCCGAGATTCTTGCCAACCGCTCCGTTTCGGGGATCAGCCTCAGCTCGGCAATCATCAACAGATAGTCCTGCACCGCCAGCTCCGGGTAGAGCGGGGCATTCTCCGGGAGATAGCCGAGCTGGGCCTGCACGGCCTGCGGTTGGCGAAGCGCATCCAGCCCGCCAATAGACACGGTGCCCTCATCCGGCTGGAGGTAGCCGGTCAGGATCTTCATGATGGTGGTCTTGCCCGCTCCATTGGGGCCCAGCAGGCCCACCACTTCACCCTCGGCGATGTCGAAACTCACCCCTCGCAGCGCTTCCACCGAACCATAGCTCTTCTTGAGTCCCGAGACCTCAATCATGTTGCCTTCCTCCAGTCTGCCTGAGTACGCAACAACCCGCAATATTAGCCATGCCTTTCGATTTGTCAAAGTCAAACGGCGCGGAGGCAAGGAGCCGCTATCCGATGTCTGGTGCCGGACATAAGGGTTTACCGGGCACACAGCCAGACCATCGCGAGCGAGAAAGGAGTCAGGGTTCGCGGTTGGCCCACAACATCTGGTGAATCAGCTCGCCCGCATTCTCGAGGATCGGATCGCCGTGGCCGCACAGGAGAGAATTCACCTGGAGATCGGAGATCAGGCGCACGGACTGACGCGACATGGCCACGTCGCTGCAAACCAGGGGTAGAGGGTAGCGCAGTCCGTTCTGCCCGGTCAGCGGATTGCGATTGAACAGGGCATCACCGCAGAACAGGAGTCCCTTGTCGGGATGATACAGGCAAATGCTGCCTGGTGTGTGGCCTGGCGTGTGCACGACGACGTACCCGCCGCTCCCTGCGATCGTATCGCCGCCATGCAAGGCAAGGTCCACGTGGCACGGCTTGGAGCGAGGCAGCACTCGCTCCTCCGCCCACATCAACAGACGCGCTCCAGCCGACTGGAGCGGCAAGGAGGCTGTTGTCTCCAGGTAAGGTACTTCCGCCTCGTGCGCTTGCACCTGACATCCTGAGGCGGCAGCCACGGCGGCGGCGCCTCCCGCATGGTCGGAATGAGCGTGTGTAAGCACCAGCGAGCGCACGTCTCGCACCGCAAAGCCGCCCGCCTGCAACTGCTCCGTCACGGACCCGGTGTGCCCCGGTTGTCCACTATCCAGTAGAATCAGCCCTCCCGGCGCGACCAGAAGGAACACGTTGGCGATCATCCCCTCAATGAGATAGATGTCTGGCGTAATCTGACGCATTTGACCCCACTCACTCCCCTCGTTCCAGTTGTGGAAGCAGTTGACGCAGCGCAATGGCCAGGTCGGCGATCTTCTCCAGGTCAACCAGATCTGGGCGGTCCTTCTCAGAGTGCGTGACTTCTGCCAGAACCTGCATAAATAGTTCAGACGTAAAGGCCAGTGCGGGCCGGCCACTCTGCACAAAGATCATGTGATCGCCCTGCTGCCAGGAAGGTCCCTCAAAGAAACCTTCATGGCGCTCGAGACAACGCCGGATGATCCCGGCCAACTTTTCCGGGCACTCATAGAGCGACCACGCGGTTCGGCCCTCGTGGTACCCGACGTCGTCGATGTTGATGTTGAGAATGATCCTGTCCATTCGGGCGCGGTTGGTCTCCAAAAACAGCTTTTCGCCAGAACTGGCATAGTAGTCCTCGCCATTCAGGGCGACGATCTCGACAGCCGGTCCCTCATGGTAGTCTCGTAGTAACTCACCCAGCAGAAGGAGGGTCACGACACCCGAGGTGTCGTCAAGGGCACCGGGCGTGCCGTCACGGGTGTCGATGTGCGCCGTGAGCACGACGCAACCGTCCCGCTCGGTGCCTTTGCGTGCCACCACGTTGCACCCACTCGAGGGTATTCGGCGAGCCCTGCTGACCAGGCTCACCTCCTTACCGACCAGCGTTTGCAGCCGTGCACCCTCTTCGACTGTCATGTACACAGATGGGATGTCAAAGTCACCATCCTCGATGAGCGGGAAGGGGTACTGCGAGCCAACCATCTCCGGGTCACGCGACGTAGCACAGACGATGCCCGCCGGCGCCGAGGCCTCCAGCAGCGATATGATCCGCTGGTGTTCTTCCGGGTTGTACCATGGGAAATTCTTGGGCATCAGCTGCCCTCGCGCCAGCTCGCCCTTCACCAGGACGACGCTGCCGTCAATTCGCGTGCGCTCCAGTTCGACGAGGGACGATACACTGGTCAGCCGTGCCCGCACATCACAGCCCAGGGAGTACGGACTGGAGTACACCTCGAAGCTGTCTGAGCCGGCGCACAAGACCGCCCCTTCCGACGCCCAGTCGATGCTCTGGAATGAGGGGCAGTCAACCGCAAATCCACAATCGACCAGACGCGACGCAAACAGCGACGTGGCCTCACGGTTTCCGGCGCGACCTACGGGACGGGTCGGGATGTCTACACAAAGCTGACTGAACAGTCGCCCGGCAAGCCGAACCAGATACTCGCGCTCCATGGTCTTTCCTCCGCAGCCCATTATCGTCCAAACGCCTCTTCGGCCATACATCACCTGCACCGGGGGCCGATTGCGCAGAGGAATCAGAGACAGACGCTCTGATGGCTCTTCCACAGAACCCGCCCGAAACCGCGAACCCGGGTCTGCGCGCGCGGGCCCGTCGCGCGCCTGGTCAGGCACCTACCCCTGCCCGAGGTGCGGCCGAACATCACCCGGGCCAGGCCATAGGTAGGTCGCCACGCGGCAGTACTCCTTGAACCCCAGCCTGGAGTATAGTGCCTGTCCTTCGCTCGAGGCGCGCAGAACCCCAAACCGGAAACCAGCCGTGACCGCGTCAGCCAGGGTAGCCAGGGTCAAGCAGGTTGCGATGCCCATCCGGCGCGCTTTCGCCAACGTGCCGACGCCGTAATGGCCCGCTACACCAGCCCCCAGCACAAGGCACGCCGTGGCCACAGGTTTGCCGTGCCACAAGCCGAGGTAGCAACGCACCGCTCCATTAGGGGCCAGACTCATGGTCGCATAGCCCCGTGCTGCGGGACCCACCAGCTCGCGCGGCCTGTGGTTGATGTCGCAGGCAATGCGCCACCAGTGTTGCAGGCCGAGAACGTCCGTGACCCGCTCCACCACCAGCCCCTGTGGGCCGGCCGGCGAGGGGAGACGGTCCAGATTCGCAGCCATCCCCGGCTGCTCTCCGCCGCTCTGGAACCCATGAGCCAGCAGCCTGGCGCCCAGATCCGATGGACGGCTCAGAGGGCCGACCCACCACAGGCATGGGACGTGGAGTGCCGTGCAGCGCTCCACCACACGCGAGATCGCAGCATCAGCCGCGGCTGGGTGGAGGTTAGCGCGATGCACCGTGTTAAAGGCGGCAAATGGGAGGTTTGACGCAGTCCACAGCATATCCTCGTCATCATGCACCTCGACTTCCGGCCAGAGTCGATATAGCCGGAAGCGCTCAAGCATGTTGCCCTCTATGGCAGCCACGAGTTGTCTGGGCGATGGATTCACCAGTATCTCAGCCATGCCGGTCCGTGCCGAATCGCTAATCCGAGTGGGGTTGCTGGCCCTGCCGATCCATTATAGGTACGATCGGGGGCCCCCGCAATCTCGACTGGCGCCGAAGAGGGGGTTCTGAACGTGCTTGGCAGAGCACAGGGTGCCCGTGCCTGCTAACGCCGAAGGGTGGATGGTTCCAAGGCCAGGACCAATCTTGTGAGAATGGAGTGCCTCTGGAGGGTCTGGACAGTGACGGATTGCCAGAGGTCCTACCTGTGTGCGATTCAATCGCCAGCACAACTGACGTGCACAGATGGGATGCAACGGGTTTTCTGCACCGAATCACGCAACCGGACAAGTGGGCCCAGGCCTCGTAGCGCGCCCGGTTGGGGCGTCAGGCCCCGTCTGCCACACCGCTCTCAAGGATGCTAAACAGGCGACGATTGCAGTCGACCTCGGCAAGCACACCGTAAGGCAGAACGAACATCGGATCCGTGTGGCCGAAATCCATGCCCGTGATGATGGGCAGGTCCGTCAATCCCAGCTCCTTCGAGGTCACTTCCTGCACAATGCGATCATAGTTGTCAAACTGGCGTGGAGGGATATCGCCCCCAGGACGGCCGAGGAGGATGGCGGAGAGCCCCTGCAGAACGCCCATGGCTCCATAGACGCGCAGGGCGTAGCCTAACTGACTGGGCGGAGGAGCATCCTCTGAAGTTTCCAGGAACAGGATCGCCCCTCTCCAGCTTTCGGGACTCGGCCAGTACTCTGTTCCGCGCAGCCAGTCAAAGACCTCGAAGCAACCGCCCAGGAGATGCCCCCTGTGCACGCCAGTGCCCTGCAACCAGTTCCACACTTCACAGGAGTGAAGCGTGCGGCGACGATTCTGGTTCTCGGGGATGTCCCAGTTGAGCACTTCTGCGGTCCAGCCATCCTGATTAGGCTCCACAATGCCGACCGGTTCCCTCTCGAACAGAGTCCGGCGTATCGCGGCTACCATGTAGGGAAAGAGCCCGCCGTTCTCTGCGAAGCCTGCCATGATGGCCGGGCCATAGAACGACACCAGCCCTGCTTTGAAGCATGCCATGTGGCAGATGGTGGTGTCGGAGAAACCCAGGACAACCTTGGGGTTGCTGCGGATCACCTGCAGATCGAGATAGGGGAGCAGGCGGATCGAATCATCGCCACCGATGGTGGAGACGATGCCGCGAACGGCTGGGTCAGCAAACGCGGTCATCAGGTCGTCGGCGCGGGCGCGGGGATTGCGCCAGAGCCAGTCTGGATCGGCCATCGTGTGGGGACACTCAATGACCCGCAATCCAAACTCGTCCTGTAGCTGCCTCTTGCCCGTGTTGTAACGTTCCGGGAACTTGCCTGCACCACCCCACGAAAGCGAGACGGTGGCTACCGTATCTCCACGCCTGAGTCGGGGGGGCTTCACCATGCCGGTTGCCAGCAGAGACGCAGCCGTACGCGAATCAGACATCTTCAGGTGGCCTGACGACCTCAGACGCCGCCTTCAGCGTGCGCAGAGCCCTCAGCGTAACCCACTTGGAGGGCTGCTTCTTTGCGCCAAAGTCGACCCAGGTCTTGCCGGCATAGTCGTACTCGAGGAGCCAGCGACCCATTGCGTCCTGCTTGCCAACCACCAGGTTCAGTGCTCGCTCGAGTCTTGCATCGCGTCCGTATCCCAGACGACAAAGGGCCTCGACGTTCTGAAGGATGTCCGTCACGTAGAACACCGGGAAGCCGAACTTCCACCAGCTACGATTCGGCTTGTCGCCCCTGGGCACTGGATAGGTAGCCAGGGCCAGGTCCACACCCAACAAGAACTCGGCACCTTGAAGTATGGCTCGTTGGATGAGCGGTGTTCGTCGCCCCTCCGGCAGAGCCCCGAACGCCAGCATCACCTTGACCGCCCCCCACGCGCAGGGCAATCGGTTGTTGGCCGAACAGGCAAAGTTGGGACCGCACTTGTAAGTGTAGTAGCGCCTCTCCGCCGTGCGGTCGCCCGCCGCTGCTACCCCCTCGCCGGTCACCGAGCGCGCCATCCACTCGAATGCCAGGTCAAGGCGCGGGTCCGCACAACCCAGCTCAAGCAGTGCCCAGCACAGATTCCCTTGCAGGCAGTCGATGGTTCCTGAAGGCGCCCGGTTTAGTGAAAACTGCCCACCCGTGGCCAGGGCTTGCTCCAGCACATAGGCACACGCCACAGCGACGCGCTCGTCCTCGGTCGCCGAAGCCCCCAGTTGGGCGAGCAGGATCACGCTCCACTGAGTGGAGCGGTACTTGGGATTGTAGCCGGCTCCAGGTCGCTCCCAGTAGCCGGCCGGTTCCATATGTTCTAGCACAGATGCGATTTGCCCTTCGCGGTGCGCCCTGCGCCTGGCCGAACGCAGCTCAGCATCGTCCGGTTGGCAGCCCACCAAATCGCGCAGGGTCAGGTAGCGCACGCCCGGGTCCTCCGGCTCGAGCAACCAGGCCAGCGAATCCCCACGGAGCAGGCCACGCCACGACATCGGTCGTCTCCTCGTCAATGGCAAGATGGGAGCAGGGCAACTGCCAAGAGAAGCACGCAGTTTGAGCGGACATGGAATCGTGCAATCCAAGGCCCCACCGCCGCATGGCAGCGAGGGTGCCACGGCGACAACTCTCTGCCCGGGGTCCGTTTGGGCCGGGCTAGAGGGTGCGCTTCTTGGAGGTCTTGCGAAGCTCATACCGGAAATAGCCGTCGGGCAGAAAACGAACGCTGCCGGCCGCCTCCAACGCCTCCAGGGCACGCCAGTCGATGTGATGCTCTCCCGAACCCAGCCCCGGATGGACGACCAGCACTGCTCCCGGCCAGGGTCCCCACGCGTCGAACGAATAACGGAAGGGTTGGTCGGCGACTTTCTCGCAAGCTTGACTAAGCAGCGTGTGAGCCTGATTTTCAGCCACCCACTGCTGTTCACTCAGGAACAGGGCAACCAGCTCTTGACGAGAGATGCGACCGCTGCCGTGGCAGAGATCACAGGAGAGCCGCTTGTTCTTGCCTCGCCCGCCGTCCAGTGCGTAGTACCCCTTGCCCCAACATCGCCAGCACTGTACGCTGTGGTCCGGAGCCGCACTGATCCTGCCGGAGGCCTTTTCGACTCGCCGAGTCGGTCGTCCTGGAATCAGAACCGCCTGTGCCTCTGATACTCGGGTAGGCATTCCGTCCCCCTGACCCACCTTACAGGTCCTTGCATGGAGCCGACGAGATGAGCGTTGTTGATTCGATTTCCTGTCCGGGCACCGGCAACACTCGCCCAGGAGCAGGCCACCGAAGGCTGCACGGCAGGCGCATTTGCCTGCAACCTTGAAGACGATGTAGAAGCCGTAAAGTTGCGGGTCAGTTATGACTAGTCTTGACGTGGGGCACAGACGAGGGGGAGGTCAGTGCACTTCTCTCCAGCACGAGCTGAGAGGACCGCCGGTCACGGCTGGCCGACGAGCAGGCCAAGCCCAGAGGGCTTCAGTGGTCTTGATGCTTTCCGTCGCAGAACGGCTTGTTGTGGCTCAGTCCGCAGCCACACAGGGTCAGGCGATTGCGTTTCTCGTACCGGACCCCCGCTGCCGAATACACTGCGATCCGCCCGCGGACCCACAGCGGTCCGCGTATCCCGATGCGCGGGTTCTGGATCACACACACGGAGGGAGAAAGCACAGGCTCAATGACTTCACCATTCGTTTCCCAGGCTACGAGTCTACCGGAAGGGCAATTGCCCGCCTGCTCAATGGCCAGACGACGCGCGTGTGGATCCGCCGACTGACTCGTCAGGCGCCAGGTGCCCCCCTCCCGGGTGCAGAACCCTGCGTTTGAGCACAGAATCCTCACATCGGTCAGCCGCAGCGCCGGGCCATCGATCACCTCCGCTCTCTCGATGTACGGAACGCGGCTGTCGGTCTCGCCTCCGTCGAAGCCAACGGAACCGTGCGTCGCATCACAGATGGGCCACATGCGGGAGTGACCGCAGCGACAGAGACGATACGTTTTGGAGGCCAGGTACGGTTCACCCACAATCCAGCTCACGGGATCGCCTCGCGCGTCGCTGATGATCAATGCCCGCAAGAGCGGTAGCCCTCCGCCCACCTGATAGGGGCCATTTGCCAGTACATCGATCCGGCCACTGGGCGATCGGTCCGGTATCAGCACAGTTGTCCCTCCGCTGATGTTCATTCGATTGTAGGCCGGCTCTGCGCAGCAGGCAAGCGCAAATGGAGTGGTTAATCGACTTGGTTCTGCCGCGCTGGCTGGGCTATACTGTAGGTCAGGACACCCTATGAGATCAGACCTCCATGGTTGATGAAGCATCCGCCGCGAGGCTGCGCGAGTCGGCCAGCACGCGCAGCCTTTTGCGGTCTTTGACGTACCTGCGACCTTACCGCCGTCAGGTGGTTGGTGCCTGTCTTGCCCTCGTCGCCACCAATGTCATCGCCATCCTCGCGCCGCAGTTCATCCGCTGGATCGTGGATCGCGGCATCGGGCAGAAGGACCAGCATCTGCTCGGGCTCTCCGTCCTCTCGCTGATTATGGTTGCCTTCTTGAAGGGAGTGCTCACCTTTGCCCACGGGCATTGGATGGAGGTGGCCTCCCAGAGCGTGGCCTACGACCTGCGCAACGCGCTTCACCGGCAGCTTTCCACTCTGTCCTTCTCCTACCACGACCGCGCCGAGACAGGTGAGATCCTTTCGCGCGCCATCGAGGATGTTGATCGCATCCGCTTCGTGACCGGCCGCGCCTTCCTTCGGCTTATCGATGGCGGGCTGCTGGTGCTGGGAACGACTGCCGTGTTGATCTGGATGAATCCGAGCCTCGCCTTGCTGAGCCTGTGTGTTGTGCCCCTGCTCGGCTGGCGCGCCCTGTACTTTGGCCGCCGACTCCGACCCCTGTCACTCGCGATACAGGCACAGCTCGCCGTCCTGACTACCCGCCTCGAGCAGAACCTGCGCGGAGCCCGAATCGTCAAGGCGTTTGCCCAGGAGATGCGTGAGGCGGAGCGATTCGAGCGCGAGAACGAGTGCTGGTTCGCGCTTTCCGAACGCTCGGTTCGATTGAACGCGGTCAATGGTCCTCTGCTCGACTGGATCGCCAGCATGGGTGCCGTATTTGTCATCGTGTTCGGCGGCTATCTGGTGATTCATGACCGCCTTACACTCGGTGAGCTGGTGGCCTTCTCGACCTATCTCTCACAACTCATCCAGCCGGTACGCCGCCTGGGCATGATCGTTCCGGCTCTCGCCCTTGCAAGCGCGTCAGGCCAGCGCGTGTTCGAAATCCTGGACACTGTGTCCGATGTCAGTGAGGCGCCTGATGCAAGACATCTGCCGCGCATTGAGGGACAGGTTCGTTTCGAGCACGTTTCGTTCGCTTACTTCGGCCGCATGCGGGTTCTGGAGGACGTGAGTTTCGAGGCTCGCCCCGGACAGGTCGTAGCTCTGCTGGGCGCGACGGGCTCGGGCAAGTCCACTGTCATCAACCTGATCCCCCGGTTCTATGACCCGACGGCCGGACGGATTCTCATCGATGGACAGGACATTCGCGGCGTGTCCCTCAGCACGTTGCGGGACCAGATCGGCATAGTGCTGCAGGAGACTGTGCTGTTCGCCTCAACGGTGCGGGAGAACATCGCCTTCGGCCGACCCGGCGCATCGCAACAGGAGATAGAGGCCGCAGCCGTGGCAGCGCAAGCCGCCGAGTTCATTCGCGAAATGCCAGATGGCTATGACACACGGGTCGGTGAGCGAGGAGTGACCCTTTCCGGAGGGCAGAGGCAGCGTCTTGCCATCGCCCGCGCCCTGCTGAAAGATCCACGCATTCTTATTCTGGACGATGCCACAAGCAGCGTCGACTCCGACACAGAGCACCTGATCCAGATTGCCTTGCAGCGGCTGATGCAGGGCCGAACGTCATTCGTAATTGCCCAGCGGTTAAGCACACTCCGCACAGCCGACTGCATCCTGCTTCTGGAGCGAGGGCGTCTCGTTGCGTGTGGAACGCACAACGAGCTGATCCGCACCTCCGGATCGTACGCAGAGCTCTACACCCGACAGCTACGTCCAGAAGTTCCCGGGCCCGGCGTATCAGGCCGAGCTGCCGGAACCACGGGCGAGGACGGCCAGGAAGAATGAGCTTCTCTATCGGCGGTGCCTCGGGCGGCCTGGGTCCCCGGCAGGCCATCGAAAGCTTCGGGGAGAGCGTCGACGGGCGTCCCTTCGACCCGAGAATCGTATCGCGATTGATGGGGTACCTTGTGCCCTACCGGCTTCACATGGCTGCATCCGTTGCGCTGATGCTGCTCTCGGCAGCCCTCACCCTGATGGCTCCGTACATCATCAAGGTGGCGATTGACGAAAACATCGCCACGGGCGATACGACGGGCCTGCTGCGCTCTGGCGCGCTGCTCACGGTTGTTCTCGTGCTGGTCTGCGCCTGCTCTGCCGTGCAGCATTACCTTCTCTCCTGGGTGGGACAGCGTGTCCTGGCTGACCTGCGATCCCTCCTTGTCCATCACCTGCAGGAGCTTTCGCTCGGCTACCACGATACGCACATCGTCGGCGTGACTCTGTCGCGTGTCATTCATGACGTGTCGGTGATCAACGAGTTGTTGTCGCAGGGACTGGTGACCCTGCTTGGTGACTCGGCGATGCTGATCGGCACTATCGCCGTCATGCTCTCCATGAGCCCTCGCCTGGCCCTCTTGACCTTCTGCGTTCTCCCACTGATGGCTCTGGCCACGCTTGTGTTTGCACGGCGGGCGCAGGTGGCCTTCCGGTACACCAGAGTACGCATCGCAGCGGTCGTCGGTGATCTGGCCGAGAACCTGTCCGGAATGCGAGTGATCCAGGCCTTTGCCCAGGAGAACGCCAGTCGAGAGCGATTTGAGGAGGTCAACCGTGAGAATCGCGACGCACTCATCGGCGCCCTCTCGCTCTCCTACGCATTCCTTCCTGCCGTAGAGCTGCTGGGAATGGCCGCCACCTGCGTGGTGCTCTGGTTCGGGGGGCAGGCAGTGTTGCGGGGTGAGCTCACCCTCGGCGTTGTCGTGGCTTTCCTGGCCTACGTATCACGCTTCTTTGACCCCATCCGTGAGCTCAGCCAGGTCTACGCCACCATGCAAGCGGCCATGGCGGGCGGAGAGCGCGTGCTGCACCTGCTCGACTGGAAACCGGACGTGGTTGACGCCGCCGATGCCGAACAGATGCCCGCCATAGAGGGGCGCATCGAGCTCCGAAACGTATCGTTTGCCTACCGCGACGGTCCACCTGTTCTGCAGGGAGTGGACCTGATAATCGATCCGGGTCAGACCGTTGCTCTGGTCGGACCCACCGGTGCAGGCAAGACCACCATCGCCAATCTGATCGCCCGGCTATACGAACCGACCGACGGCGCCGTGCTCATCGACGGTCACGATGTGCGCTCTGTCACCCAGCGATCGCTGCGGCGGCAGATAGGCCTGGTCCCGCAGGAACCCTTCCTGTTCACCGGCACGGTGGCCGACAATGTGCGTTTCGGGCACCCCGACGCCTCCGATGAGGAGGTCGTGGCGGCCACTCGGCTGGCCAATGCCCACGATTTCGTCTCTGCCCTGCCTCAGGGTTACAACACTCGCGTTCTTGAGGGGTCGGCCAACCTGTCACTGGGCCAGCGCCAGCTCCTGTGTATCGCGCGGGCAGTGCTGGCCGATCCGCGTGTCCTGATCCTGGACGAGGCAACTTCGAGCGTCGACACGGTGACCGAGAGCCTGATCCAAGCTGCCCTGCGCAATCTGCTCCATGATCGAACTGCCGTGGTGATCGCACACCGTCTAAGTACTGTGCTGCACGCGGATCAGATTTGCGTCGTCCACCAGGGTCGGATCGTAGAACGAGGGCGACACGAGGAGTTGATGGCACTCGGTGGCCTGTACCGGCAGTTGTGCAGCCAGCAACTCCTGGAGAGCGAAAGCGCTCCCTGAGGCCGGGCTGGGAATGAGGAAGACGCAAAAAAGGAGTGCGGGCAACTGAATGCCCGCACCCTCACCTCAACTATGAGACGACTTTCCGACTAGCCCTGCTTTGCACCGCACTCGGGGCAGAATTTGGCGCCCTTCGTATCAGCTCCACAGGAAGGGCAGACTCCGGCCAGCTTTCGCTCAATCTTGGCGCCGCACTCGGGACAAAACTTGGCGCCAAGGGTCGGCTTTCCGCACTTGGGACAGGCGTCCGCGCTCGGCTGAACCATGGCTGCGCCGCACTCAGGGCAGAACTTGGTGCCGGCTGCCGCCAGGGTGCCGTCCACCGGGCAGCGCGCAGCAGCGGCCTGTGCCTGCTTCATCGCCGCACCCGCTTGCTTGATGGTCTCGCCCAAACCAAGAGCGCTGGCAAAGCCCTTGAGCATGCTGCCTGCCTGTTCGGCTTGAGCCTCCGCGATCTCGCCGCGACGCGGGCTGTCATCCGTGCAGAAGCCGCTTTGCTCGTCAAAGTCCGACACGCACACGATGCGTCTGCACGTGGGACATTCGCGGAAGCGATCCTGGACTTGACCCCAGGCCTTGTCCAACTGCTGTGGGGTCAGACTCGTCACGTAGCGCGGATCCTGACCCGTGACGTTGTTGGCTATCGCGCTCCCGAACAGGGGCACCTTGCGCAGGAGGCCACCCACGGCCTCGCGGCCAATATCCTTGGCCACGGTCGCCACCAACTCGGGTTGACTTCGAAACTCACGGTCACAGGCGTCGCAATAGAAGACCGCGTACGGACCTACCCCGTCGTTTCGGACGTCGTATCGTGGCATTCGGCTCGGCACTGCCATCTGTTCACCTCCATGGGGACTCCGAATTCGTGCACGCCATTATAGGTCAGGCGCCTGACAGGGTCAAGGCCTCTGGGCGTCAAGCTGGCACCACGGACTCACCATTCGTCCGCTGCGGCCCGGCGCCCCTGTCGCCTGCCTGAAGGTCCGGAGTCGGCCTAGTTGGCGGGCGAAGTGGTCAGCTCGCAAGCCAGGCCGTCCCCATCTCGGTCGAGCCAGTGCACGTCCCGCCCCACCACAGCACGACAGTGCTCAAAACATGCCTGCGCTACCCATGGCGAGGCAAAGTCCTCACAATCGAAGAGATTGCTGGAGCACTCGCAGCTGGCGACAGGAGGTGGAACAGCCGGAGCCGGGGCCTCGAAATACTTGGGCACATAGTACCAACCTGCCCCGTTCATCCACACCTGCACCCCTCCGTGGGCAAAGCACGTGGCCCGGATGTCCAGGGAGTAGGAATAGCTCCCATCCCAGCACAGAGCAGTAGGCCAGGCGGCCGGAGACGATGGGATCACGGGCGCAGGAGCGGTCGGCTGGCTGGGCGCCGGAGCTGGCACAGGGTGCCCCGACGGTTGCGGGAACCCACAGCCAGGTATAATCAGCCTCTGGCCGACGTAGATAAGGTTCGGATTGGCCAGGTGATTGTAGCTGGCTATGGCGTACGGGTTCACGCCAAAGCGGCGGCCGATGGCGAAGAGAGTGTCGCCCGCCTTCACAATGTAGGAAGAATCAGCCGCCACCCCCTCAATGATCATGAGAAAGGTGGTCACAACCAACAACGTCATCAGCAGCACACGCAGTCTCCGGTTCATGGATTTCCTCCTCACCCTGGTTCGCTCAGCCCCGCGGGCCATCCGGCCCTTCTCGCAGCATGCTCGCACTCTGCTGCCACTCACGCACCAAACACACAGTGCCAGCCCGATTGGCAGAACTCACCATAGAAGACGGAGGTCAAGGCGTTTGGATTCGGTCGAGTTATTACTGTTCGTCCGGGGCGCCCGGATGGCGCCGGACCTCGGGCTTCGCGGCTCAAAGGCGCGATCGGAGATGCTGGGGTTTGCCTTCCTCACGAAATCGTTGTACAATCGCCGGCATCGACACTGTCTGAGCATGGTTGATCTGGCGTCCAGAGCTCACTTGCAGGCACTGGACGCTTGCTGTTTGTCAGTAACCCGATGGAGGTTGAACGCCAATGAGGAAGAGTTTCGCCTGTGTTACCCTGTTACTTTTCGGTTTGTCGCTGTTGGCTGGTTGCTCTGGCCAGAGTGCCACTCCGACCGCGACCGCTACTCCTGAGCCAACCGCCGCGCCAACCGCCGACCTGGCTTTGTCGCCCACCTCGGTACCGGCTGGCGGAATCGATGTAGCCTTGGAACATGTCATAAAACCCCAAGAGCCAGTCGTGGCTCGTGTAAACGGTGAGGAGATCAGCACCAGCAGTTTTCTGGACGTAATGAAGCGCCAACTACAGGTCGTCACCATGTCTTACGGCGTCGACTGGAATGACGTTGGAAATCAGGAGCTCATCCCCGGCTTCCAGGACCAAATTCTGGACCAAATGGTGCAGGACCAGCTCATACGCCAGCTAGCGGCTGCCGAGGGGATCGTTGTGACGGATGCTGACATCGAAGCCGAACGAGCCAGCATAGAGGCGGAGGTACTCGCCAGCGGTCAGTATGCCGACTGGGATGCATTCCTCACGTCTATGGGCAGCGACCCGCAGGACTTTGGAGAGCAGATAAAAACCTACCTCTGCTACCAGAAATTGCTGGTTTCGCACGGAGGTCCGACCGAGGCGGAGCAGGTCCACGCCCAGCACATTCTGGTGGACACTGAGGAGATCGGCCAGGAGGTACTCAAGAAGCTTCAGGGAGGCACCGCGTTCGCTGACCTGGCCAAGGAGTACTCCACCGACACTGGCTCGGCCGAGTCGGGTGGAGACCTTGGCTGGTTTCCAAGGGGTGTAATGGTGACCGAGTTCGAGGATGCTGCCTTCGGCCTCTCCGTCGGGGAGACGAGCGAGCTGGTCAAGACCGATTTTGGCTACCACATCATCCAGGTGCTGGAGAAGGGCCTTCACGCACTCTCGGAAGACCTCCTGGCTGACGTGCAGCAAGAGAACTTTGGCTCCTGGTTTGATGAGGAGTACAGCAAGGCGAACATCGAGACGCTGGTGATTTTCGCCAATCCAGAGCCAACGCCAACCGCAACTTCCTAGCCATCCATCGTGGTGGCGGGATCCCACGCGCAGGAATCCCGCCACCATGGTGGGCGATTGTCCGCCGCGTTCTCCCTCGTTGTCGTTGCCGGTCTCCGGCAATCGCCCGTCCAGTTGACGCGGCTTCTGACCCCCAGTCTGGCGGGCACTGTTGGGCCACGGTCTACTCTTCCCGCCTCAGCAGGGCCCGGTTGCCATCACGGATTTCCCGCTTCAGCTGCTCGATCGCATTGCGTTCTCCGCAGGGGTACAGCGCCTTGTTGTGCAGGAGAGGGTCCGCATCGGACGCGATGCAGCCTCTGCTGACTGCACGTTGCCACTCCAGAGTACCCGGAACCGGTGAGAACTCGGCAGCTCGGACCTGCACCCCCTGACGATGGGCAAAGGCCACGGTACGGCGCACGGCATCTAGGTCAGAACCAGCCGTTTGTCCAAAGCGAGGTGGCCTGCCCACGAGCACGTAGGCCGCCAGATCCCTGACAGTGAATCCTGCGGCCTTCAAAGATCGCACTGCTCGCCCGAATTCGTCGCAATCTACCTTGTTCCCGTCCTCTAGACTCAGCCTGTCGTCTGCTGTCTCGAGCCCGAGTCGCATGGTCACGAACCCAGCCCGCCTCATCTGCACCGCCAGCCTATCATCGACAAACCGCGCGTGCAACCCGTTGGGCGTGTGGAATCGCACTCGCAGACCGCGACGGATGACAGCATTCAGGATAGGCGAGATGTGGGATTCGGCATCGATCAGCAATGCATCGTCATAGAAGGCGATATCGGCTACACCCAGTCCCTCGACGCACCAGGTTATCTCATCGACTACCTCTTCGACCGAACGAGGGGCGAAGCCACCCGGGTTGAGTACCTGAGCTGCGCAATACGGGCAGTGGAAGGGGCAACCCCGGCCAGTCAACAGGGCAACATAGCCCTGGGCGCGCCGCAGGTCGTGTGCAGGCCTCGGATTCTCCCGAGGAGACGACCGATTGCCAGGATCGCCAGTTATGCTTTCGACCCAGCGTCGTGCAGAGTCCTCCCCCGGCCCTGTCAGAACCGCGTCCGCGCCCGAGTGAAGGCGTGCATGGTCACAACACAGGTTGGCGTATACACCTCCGAGGGCAACAGGTACGCCGGGCCAGAGCCCTCTGACCAACTGGATCGCCTCGAATGCCCCGGGGTACCAGTAGGTCATCATGCAGGTCACAAGAACCGCGTCAGGCCGCCTCATCTGGAGCAGTTCCCGCTCCACCAGCCCAACAGGCAAGCCGTAGCGCCCGTAACGACGCCTCACGTGCGACAGGACGGCCGGCTTGGTGACCTCAACCTTGGAGAAATGCCCGCAACCGAAGCGGTCTTCAGGAGCGCGAGGCGCCAGCGCATCGGGGTGAAAACGGTCGAGACAATCTAGCAGCGTTATGTCGTGTCCGACGGCGCGCAGCGCTCCAGCAACACTCAACAGCCCGAGGGGTTCAATCCACTGGTTGTAAGCCGTAAAATCGATGATCCAGGGGTTGACGCACAGAATCCGTGCCATGTCAGCTCATTATAGACCGCCTCCCGGGACCGCTGCAAGTGAATCCTCTGCATGAGATTGACGTCGAACCCAGTGGCGACTAGAATATCGGTGCAGTAGCAACAGACCGCGCGGTGCACCTGGAGGTGTAGACATGCAGACCGAGATCACCACCCCTTCGCCGTTGCTCGATGCGGACGGCCGGCTCACACAGGTTGGCTGGTCGCGCCAACCATTGCTTGACTGCAACCTGGAGAATGTGGCCTTCTATCGCTGTCGACCTGTGCAGCCGCTGCGCATCAAACGCTGGGACTACTACGCGGTCACCACACCAGAGCTGTTCTTCTCAATCACCCTTTCGCACGTGGGATACCTCGGACTGCCCTTTGTCTATGCCATAGACTTCACCACGAACGAGCTACTGGAAGAGACCCTGATCATCCCCTTCGGTCGCGGCATACAGCTGGCCAGGAACAGCGACAAAGGCGACACTACATTCGACAATGGCAAGGTGCGCGTTGCGCTCAGGGTGGACGGCGAGAATCGACGGGTGAGCGTGGACTGGCCCAGCTTCAACCGAGGCGAGGGGATCTCCTGTGAGCTGGACCTGAACTGCCCGACAGAGCACGAGTCGATGGTCATCGTAATTCCCATTGGACAACGGCGGTTCTACTACAACCGCAAAACGAACTGCATGCCTGCCAGCGGATGGATTCGTCGAGGCGCCTGCCAGCGCGAGATCACACCCGACCGGGCGCTCGGGAGTCTCGATTGGGGTCGGGGAGTCTGGGACTACAAGGGGTTCTGGGTGTGGGCCAGCTCATCCGGCTTTCTTCCCGATGGTCGCACCCTCGGGCTCAATATGGGCTATGGCTTTGGAGACACCAGTGCTGCCACAGAGAATGCCTTCATTCTCGACGGTTGCGTGCACAAGCTGGGTCAGGTGGATTTCGAGTATGATCCTCAATGCTTCACCAGTCCATGGAGAATGCACTCCCCTGATGGCCGGCTTGACCTGCAGTTCGTACCGTTCAAGGAGCGCGTCGCGCGCAGCAACCTGCTGGTGCTGTACAGTGAGGTGCACCAGATTTTCGGCCGGTACTCAGGAACGCTGCGGACCGACCAGGGCGAGACCCTGTTCGTGCGAGATCAGATTGGCTGGGCCGAGGAGCACAGAGCAAGATGGTGAGCCATCCAGCCGCCAGACGCCCGGTCCTGCTCGATGTATTCGATGGAGAGAGGAGCGATCATGCTGACGGACCAGGAAAAACACACCTTGCTGAGGCTGGCGCGGGAGACGATTGAGTCGTATCTGTCCGGGGGCCGAAGATCACGGCTGGAGGCGACCTCCGCCGGCCTGCGGGAGCACTGCGGCGCTTTCGTCACCCTGACCGAGCACGGACAACTGCGCGGGTGCATTGGTCATCTGCAAAGCGACGAGGAGCTCCACCACACCATCCAGGAGATGGCCATTGCGGCCGCCACTCAGGACCCGCGTTTCCGTCCTGTGACCAGGGCGGAACTGGCAGACCTGCACATCGAAATCTCCGTTCTATCTCCGATGGTGAAGGTGGCGGACATCAGCGACATCGAGGTCGGACGCGACGGGCTGTACATCGTGAGCGGCTACTCTTCAGGAGTCCTGCTTCCACAGGTTGCCACCGAATGGGGTTGGGACCGGGACGAGTTCCTTCGGCAGGTATGTCGCAAAGCCGGGCTTCCGCGCGACTCCTGGAAGGCTGGCTCCACTCTGTATCGCTTCAGCGCCCAAGTCTTTGACGAGCAAGCCTCTGACATGCTCGATCCCGATCAGTAGGTCAACTCCACACCCGGAGTCGTGATCCGCACCTGGTTGCCGGTCTCCTGTGGATGGTCAAATCCGACCTGAATGTCACCCTGGACTGTGTACGGTCCTACCGTCGACCAGTAGCCGGCGTCCAGATCAGGGACGAACTCGAGTCCAGTGATGCACTTGGCTCCCTTGTAGCCATACTTCCAGGGGACGATAAGCCGTAGCGGCGAGCCGTACTCCTCTGTCAGAAACTCGCCATCCATGCGGTACGCCAGCAACACCCGCTCGCGCAGCAGCTCTTGCAGCGTTAACACTTCCCAGTAGCCGTCACCGCACGTCAACCGCACGGCCAACGCCTTGTCGGTGGGCTGCACCGAATTGAGCAGTGAGGCCATCCCAAAGCCGCCCCAGCGTGCCCGGAACGACCAGCACTCCACACACTTCATGCGCGAATCTTGCTCCTCCGCCGGTAATTCCTGGATATCGGAGAAGCTCAGAACAAGCGTCTTTGAGACCAGGCCATTCACTGTAAGCCGCCACTCCTCAGGCGTCGGCGGGACGAAGGGCCGGTAGTAGCGAACGTTACGGTCTTCCCGGTCCTGGTTCTTCACCGTTCTTCCACGAGAAGGAGTGGTCGACGGTGGGAGGTTGGTCATCGGTTGATCATCAGGCACAGCGCACGCCGTTGCCATCTTCGCGAGACCACCGGCTGTGGCGAGCTGCAGGAATCGTCTACGAGTCAGAACAGGCATCTTGAAACCCTCCCTGGCCCGGAGTATAGTCATCGCCTTGCTCAGGTCAAGGGCAGCAGGCACTTGACATTACGGTTGCACTGTGTTAACATGGTTTCGCGTCACCTGCCGTGTTCGTGATGCGCCGTATGTTTTGAGCCAACATGTGTTTCAAACGGGGATCATAGTGCTCAAGGGAATGTAGTAGCTCGCAAGGGCCAGGCAAACCTGCGAGGTTAGGTCCCCACCTGCGAGAGCAGGTTCGAAACTAAAGTGCACACGGCATGGCGGGGACGCCTCTTTTTTTACAGGGTAAGGTCTATGAGACGCGACCGAATCGCAGAAGACATCTACACCTTCAGCAGCGACGTCTACGCCCAGGTCGTCTCCGGAGTCATCCTAACGAGCGAAGGGTCTATCGTTATCGATACGCTGCCCTTCCCCGAGGAGACACGCGAGGTTCTGGCCTTCGCCCGCGAACGTGGCAGAGGGCCAGTGCGCTACGTTATCAACACCCACCACCATTCCGATCACACCAACGGCAATTACATCTATGCTGAGGCGGAGGTTATCGGACATCGCCTGTGCCGGCAGAGGATGCTCACCCAGGGAGCACGCAGTCTGGCCGACGCCAAGAGGGACACTCCGGAGCTGAATGAGGTCGAGCTTCGCGCTCCGAACATCGTCTTCGAGCACGACATGTTTGTCCACTTGGGCGGACGGTCACTCTTGATCACCCCCCTGCCCGGTCATACAGACGACTCTATCGGCGTGATGATCGAAGGAGATCGAATCCTCTTCTCGGGCGACGCCGTGCTGCCGGTGCCCCACATCGTGTGGGGAGACACAGACGAGACGGCTCGCACCTTGCGAGCCGTGCGGACCCTGAAGCCGGAAAGCGTGATCCAGGGTCACGGGGACCTCTTGCTCAAAGGGGAACTGGCTGAGGAAATCGAGTCCAGCATCCACTACCTGGAGTCGATCACAACGCGCGTGCGCGAGCTGGTTCAGAATGGTGCTCCGCAGGCCGAACTGCAGGAGATCGACATCGAGTCCTGCGGCAAGTCCCGCGTGCCGCTGGATGGATTGGTGCAGTTCCTTCATCGCGACAACCTGGCCGCTCTCTACTCCAGATACCTCAAGGCCAGCAACCCGAAGGTCAGGTCCCAGCGCCGGTAGCAGTCCGCCGGTCGACCACCTTCCTCGGTTGTCCACGCCCCCCGCCCGAGCGCAGCGCCGCAGCACGCTCGTCCAGGTCGCTTCAGTCGACCACCTTCTCAATCGGATGTGCCACCATGATGCGCGTAGTAAGCCGGAACGACATCCTCTTCCAGAACTGCAGGTCATCGCCAGGGACGGTCACGGCAACGCTCGTGGCGCCTCGCTGCATGAACTGTCGAGCGGTCTCGCGGACCAACGCCGTTCCAATGCCCCGATGTTGATGCGCCGGGTGCACAGAAACGATGTGGATGAGGGCCTTTGAACCATCGTACACTCCCCGGCTCAATCCCACCGGTTTGCCATCTTCCTCAGCAACCAGAAAGACAGCCGCGTTGCACCTGTGCACTCGCGACATGGCCTCGGGCCCTTCCGAGTCCGGATCGCCATACTGCAGGTTCATCTTCAGTATCTCGACCAATGCGTCGCTGTCGGTGAGCTGAAAGTCGCGAATGAGCATCGCGCGCCTCCTCTGAGACCCCTGTTGTGCACAGCGGCCGAAGGCCGCCCATGCTACTTCTTGAAAGCTCCGAGCTGACAGGGCATGATTCGCAGACCGAGCGATTCAGCCGCGCCACTGACCGCCAGCCTTTCGACACCGAGAGCGGAAGCGATCTTCCAGGCTGCGGCACAGGACAAGTTGTGGTCCTTATCAACAGCCTGCCTCAGAGCCGCGCTCAGCTCATCAGGCACGTTCTCAGCCGCCCGGACGATCTTGTGCTTGCCTTCCGCCTTCGGCCCGTACCCGAAGAGGCCCAACTGGCAGCGCGAGAGCCTTACGTCCATGTCATCGCAGGCCTCACCGACCTGCAACGGTTTGACTTTGAGACGCCTGGCAATCTCAAACGCCGTGGGACAAGGCAACTGGTCGTTTTCGAGGCCAGCCTCTATCTCTTCCTGCAGAGTCCCCACCGTGAGTCACCTCCGACTGGAATCTCCTGCTCTAGCGTCCGAGAACCGGACTCGGGCACGGGTTCCGTCCAGCGCTTTTGGGAATCACAACGCCCTAAGTATAATGGACCCGGCCGCAGGTGCCAAGTCGGCGTGATGGAGGCGCGAATGCGTGTACTGGTGCTTTCTTGGGAGTATCCACCACACGTTGTGGGCGGGCTGGGCCGGCACGTGGCAGACATCGTTCCTGCACTTGCAGAGCTGGGCATTACGATCCACGTTGTAACCCCCCGCTGGGCCGGCGGCGCTCCGCAAGAGAAGAACGGCAACCTTACCGTCCACCGGGTGGAACCGGACAACGAGCCGGGCTTCGACTTTCACACCGGTGCTGTCAGGACCAACGCCCGTTTGGAGGCGCTGGCCGACAAGCTCTGTCAAGATCAGGGCATCCAGCTCATCCACGACCACGATTGGCTCACCGCCTTTGCGGCCACCTCTCTCAAGCACAGGCACAGGTTGCCCCTTCTGGCCACGATCCACGCAACAGAGCAGGGACGGGCCAGAGGTCCTCTGGGCACCGACCTGCAACGACTCATCAATCAGACTGAGTGGTCGCTGACCTACGAGGCCTGGCGTGTAATTACCTGCAGTCGCTACATGGCCGACGAGGTGATGGGCTTTTTCAACACTCCCGCAAACAAGATCGACGTGATTCCCAACGGAGTCAAAGCCCAGCAGTTTGCCCGTCGTGACGGGGCAGACCTGTCACGTTTCCGTGCCCGCTATGCGGCGCCCGACGAGCAGATCGTGCTGTATGTGGGGCGAGTAGTGGCCGAAAAGGGGCTGCAGGTTCTCGTGGAGGCCGTACCGCATGTGCTGCGAGAGCACCCCAACACCAAGTTCGTGGTGGCGGGAACCGGCTTTCTATTGCCGACGCTGCGTCTGCGGGCGAGTGAGCTTGGCGTGGCAGACAGGGTCTACTTCACGGGCTTCATCCCCGATGAAGACCGCGACGGTCTGTACCGGGTGGCATCGTGCGCCGTTTTCCCGAGCCTCTACGAACCATTCGGCATCGTCGCGCTGGAAGCCATGGCTGCGAAAGTGCCGGTAGTGGTTTCTCTCGCGGGAGGTCTTCAGGAAGTCGTGCAGCACTCGGAGACCGGAATCACAGTCTACCCGGACAATCCGGACTCGCTGGCCTGGGGCATCAATCATACCCTGGCCCGTCCTGACTGGGCTCAGCAGCGGGCCGAGAATGCCTATCGTGTAGTTCTGAGCGAGTACAACTGGCAGCGTATCGCAAGTGATACTGCGGCCGTGTACTCGCGAATCATAAGCGAGCGCGCTCAGGCGTCCTGGCAGGAAGCCGCCGGTGCGCCTTGACCTGCACGTGCATACGTGCTACTCCTATGACTGCCTGCTATCCCTGAACAGCCTGACACGGGCGGTGGCTCGCTCGGGGCTTGACGGCATTGCCGTGCTCGACCATGATGTGATTGACGGGGCACTTCGTCTGCGCGATTCTGCTCCGTTTTGGGTCATCGTGGGCGAGGAGATCGGCACCCTCGATGGCGGCATTGCAGGTCTATTCCTCAAAGAGAGAATCCCCCCTCACCTCACCGCCGAGGAGACTATCGACCGGATTCGTGGTCAGGGAGGGTTGGTCCTGATTCCACATCCTCTGGCAAGGGGAGTTCCCGGGAGACTTCGATTCGACAAGCTTCAGGAGGTTCTGGATCAGGTGGACATTCTGGAGGGATACAACGCGAGGGCCCCGCTTGCAGCCGATGATCTGCGTGCTCGTGATCTGGCCGCACGCCAGGGGGTCGCGGTCAGTGCCGGATCCGATGCGCACTGGTCGTGCGAGGTCGGCCGTGCCTGGACGCAGCTAGATGCGGCGCAGACCACTGCCGGTTTTCTGGCCAACCTGCGGAGGGCCAGCCTCCACTACACTACGAAGACTCCCTATCTCGTCCCGGCTTTGACTGTGGCCACCATCGCACCACGCACTCTGCTGCGGTCGGCCCGGTCGTTGCTGCGGAGGTTACCCCGCCGCAGCTAACCTGGCAGTGCCTGTGTGGGAGAGAGTACTTCGGCCAGAACCTGGAAGAGAATCATCGCGGTCCTTTCGGCCACCGGAGCACAATAGCCAGTGGTATCCGGCTTCTCGTAGCGTGCCCTGAGCGGTGCACACTGCGTGGTGCCGAACTCTTCAATGAAGCGTTCCCGCAGGCGTGTCACGACCATCCGCGCTTTCGTCTCATCGTAGCCGGGACGCATGCGTCCGTAGAGTGCCCCCACGATCATCGCAGCGCCTGCCAGGGCGCCGCACATCTCCTGATTGGATCCGCCCAGCCCACCGCCAAAGATGCTGGCCATCTTGATGGTGGGAGGCGATACGCTGCCCAGCAGGTGCTCTCCGGCGGTGAGCAGCATCGCTTCTGAGCAATGATAGCCCTGGCGCACCAGTTCGCCAGCGCGGGCGGCAATGACCTCCGTGACGGGCATTGGCTACGACCTCCATAGACGACGTTGTTGCGAACCACGTTTATTCGGCATGAGCAAAGGGCAACCGACGGCAAGGACGCGGACGGCGGCGAAGAGTCAACCGCCAACTCGACCTCCCGCTGCCCCATCCCCATGAACTTGGGCGAGCCTCTCAGTCAGTCAGTGGCCAGATCAGAAGGCCATTCCCACGCCAAGTACGATTCCCAGAATCATGGCAACGATCGCCCAGGAGAGCGCGCCGATGACCGCCACGATAATGGCCTGGGTGCTTGTCAGGTCCAGCCCTTCACGAATGGCCATCACGCTGGCGATCAGGGCCAGTATCCAGCCCGCCAGGGCCCCGATACCGCCCACGCAGGGAATGATCCGCAGGACGCCCAACAGCAGCGGCGCGTTGGAGTAGCCCACCACCCGCAGCATCTCTTCGAAGGTACCGTTGCTCTTAAACAGGAAGCGGCCAACCAGCTGCGACACGTAGGACCAGACTACCCACCCAATTAGTCCCCCCAGCACTCCAGAAAGGAAGGTGGCACCACCCTTCTCGGCACTCAGGGCAGAACCGATTGCCGACAGTACGCTGGTGATACCGACGATGATGGCTGCTTGCGTCGTGGCCTGCGGATCGGACTCGATTTCCTTGAACACCCCGAAGTCTAGCTTGATAATGCGAATGATGCGATCGAGCACAGTGCCTCCCTTAGCGTCAGATTGTCTCCATTCTAGGCCAATTGACTGACGCGTCAAACACCGGTTCCGGCCAGTGACTCCCACTTGACCTGACCGTGACCGTTCGTCTATACTCGCGGAGGCCACCAGAGTGCGCCGCAACGCGGAGCCCGGTCTGCCGTGCCACACGGACGATATGGAAAGGGAGGAGGGCCTGGTATGCTCGAGATCGTCGCACATCGCGGGATGCACGAGGACGTGCCCGAGAACACCATGGCCGCATTCGAGCGCGCAATCTCCCTTGGCGCAGACGCCGTGGAGATGGACGTGCGGCTCACGAGCGACCACGTGCCAGTGGTCTACCACTACTTCTACCTCCCCGAGGGAAGCGGGCTCCAGGGGTGCGTCTTTGACCACGACTGGTCGAGTCTCACGATAGCCCAAGAGCGCAGCCTCCCAACCCGAAGGAACCGTATTCCTCTGCTCAGGGAGGCAGTAGATGCCCTCGCCGGACGAATCGGGCTCGTGATCGAAATCAAGGGTCCTGAGCCAGAGTGCATCGAAGCGATATCCACGGTGCTCGAGGACTACAGCGCCTGCTGGGACAGCATGGAGCTCACGTCCTACGAGCCTGCGTTACTCCTGGCGATGCGGGAACGCTGCCCCGGCCTGGCCAGGGACCTGCTACTTCCTCGCTCCGAGTCCTGGATGAATCTGGATGTGGTGACCCACCAGGCCAGACACCGCGGGAGGCTTGCCAGAGCTCGAGCCGTTCACCTTCACCCGACCCAGGTCGCAGCCGAGGTGCTTACCACCCTTCGTTCATCTGGTCTCGACATTCACGTCTGGGACACGAACTGCGAAGAGACCCTTGAGCAGTTATGCGCACTGGGAATCAGGCGGGTGTGCACGGACAGTGTGCCGATGGCACTCGAATACCGGCGCAGGGCATTCCCTGCTTGCGCAGGGAAAGTGGCGGCAGGCGGTCGCTCTGCCTCGGACAGGGAGGAACATGACGAGCAGTGACTTGGACGCGTACCAGTCCGACACCCTCGAGTGGTTGCTCCAACCTGAGCAACCGTCGGTGCGCTACCTCACCCTGCGCCACCTCATGGGGATCTCGGAGAGCGATTCCAGTGTCCGAGATGCCCATGCGGCAATCGTCTCCTCACATCCGGTGAGGCGGATCCTCTCCCGTCAGGGTCCTCAGGGCGCCTGGGGCGACCCGGTCAACCCTTACCTGCCCAAGTACAAGTCGAGCTACTGGACATTGATGCTGCTCGGACACCTGGCGGTTCGGCGTGAGAACGAGCAGATACAACGGGCCGTCGAGCATGTGTTCACCTTCCAGCAGGCCGACGGCGGTTTGGCGGAGTGTGGCCGAGAGGGCGCGTGCCGCGACTATGATTATGTAGCCAGGAGTCGAATAGCCCACGGCAAGATTCCACCGGAAGAGTCTGACTTTGTTGATGACTATGTGCGGCAAATGACCCTGTCGTGCCTGACGGGCAACGTGCTAGCCGCGATGTCCCGTCTGGGCTATGGCGACGATCGCAGGGCTCGCAAAGCAGTCCAATGGCTGGTGTCGATCCAGCATGCTGATGGCGGCTGGTTGTGCCCCTACTGGAAGGCCCACATCCGCGACAAGCACTCCTGTTTCTACGGCACAATCTGCGCCCTGGAAGGCCTTTGCGAGACTCGGCCGGAGCAGCGTACGCCCCGGACCCAGCAGGCCATTGCTCGCGGCGCCGAGTTCCTGCTGCTGCACCGCCTCTACCGCTCGGACCATCACAACTGGGAGATCATCAACTCCCGCTGGCTAGCCCGGGGGTTCCCCTGGTTCTACGGCTACGACATCTTGCGAGGGTTGTGGGTTCTCGGGCGCCTGGGCTTGTCGGATGAGCGCATGGACGATGCCCGGACGGAGCTCTTAAGGAAACGCACGCCAGAGGGCCGTTGGATTCTCGAGCGCGCCCCGCAGGGCAGCATGCAGGCCAGCCTGGAAAAGCGCGGACAGCCCAGCAAATGGATCACTCTCTATGCCCTGTGGGCGCTCCGCGACCTCGCGAATCACGAATCTTTGGATCCGACGAGTCACGTGTAGCCCCAGCGGCTGCTTCAACCTGCGCCGAGCTCGAGGGGTCGTGCCTGACCACCATCGTGAGGATCCGCTTCCACGTCTCGTCAGGCGTTCGTGAAGCGACCACCAGGAGCTGCAAGTAGCTCCGAATGAGCCAGTCAAGATCATCCATCTGTTCAATGCCACCCCAAGCTCTCTTGTCGAGACCGTGTTGCAGCACAGGTCATCCCCCTATCGATGATTACCGTCCGGCTGGTTCCGTGCTGATTTCCGGTCCTGTATGCCTGACTGAGCACATCTCATTACAGACAATACAACCTCACAGCGCAATAGGTTCCATGACTTGACAGGCGACTCAATTTGCGCTAGTATATGAATGCATGCTCATATATTCAATTGAGGCAAACGCATGATCACCGGTGAGCTGGACCTTTGCGAAGTGAATTTGATCAATGCCGCCATGGTTCGACAGGCCCAGGGCCAGATGCTGGACGAGGCCACGGCCACGCGACTGGCGGACCTGTTCCAGGCTCTTGCAGATCCCACCCGGGTGCGGATTCTCTCGGCTCTCTGGGTTGGAGAGCTGTGTGTGTGCGATCTGGCCGCCACTCTCGGCATGAGCCAATCGGCCATCTCACACCAGCTGCGCACGCTGAGACAGCTTGGCCTGGTGCGCAGGCGCAAGGACGGCCAGGTCGTGTACTACTCCCTTGATGATGAGCACGTCTCTGGCCTCTTCAGCCAGGGGCTCGAGCATGTCAGGCACCAGACTGACATGCCTTGAGCGAAAACGTGTCGCAGGCACGAAAGACTCTTACTACAGGACAAGGCATGACACAACGCATCACACTAACCATCACAGGACTGGATTGTGCAGACTGCGCACGCTCACTCGAAGGAGGCGTCGCTCAATTGCCGGGAGTCGAGACGTCCAGTCTCAACTTCGCCGCCTCTACACTAGCGCTCGAGTTCGATGCTCAGCGCATCTCATCGGCCGGAATCCTCTCACGCGTACGGGAGCTAGGTTACGACGTTGCCGCTGAGCAGATGGTCTTTGAACTCGGAGGCCTTGATTGCGCCGACTGCGCGGCCAAGCTTCAGCAGGCCATTTCCATGGAGCCAGGCGTGCTGGAGGCACAGGTAGTCTTCGCTACCGCTCAGCTTCTGGTTACTGGCATTTCTGGGCAAGGACTCCGCGCGGCCATTGTGCGGCGAGTCGCGGAGATGGGCTATTCGGCCAGAGAACCAGTGGCAGCGTTCTCCACACCTGCTGCTTTGCCGCACAGCAGTTGGCGCAGCCGCATCTCTGAGAATCGCCGCACGGTGCTCACGGTGCTGTCTGGCGTCTTTCTCATTGCCGGGTTTGTGGCGGCTCGGCTACACGCGGCCAACCTGGCGGTCGAATTGCTCTACACCCTGGCCATAGTGACAGGCGGGTTCTTCATCGCCAGAGGTGGCTGGGCAGCCCTGAGGACCACCCACAGCCTCGACATGAACATGCTAATGACCATCGCCGCTGTGGGCGCGATGATCATTGGCGAGTGGGAAGAAGGCGCGACGGCCATGTTCCTGTTCGCTCTGGGCAACACACTCGAGGCGCTGACGATGGACCGCGCTCGCAGCTCGATCCGCAAGCTCATCGCCTTATCCCCCAGAGAAGCCACTCGAGTACACGGGCGGCATTCGGACCGAGTTCCGGTTGAGCAGCTTGCCGTGGGTGACCTGATCGAAGTCAAGCCCGGGGAGCGAATACCCATGGACGGCCTGCTCGAGCAGGGCCGCTCGACCGTCGACCAGGCTCCGATCACCGGTGAGTCCACGCCAGTGGATGTGCAACCCGGATCTCAACTGTTTGCCGGATCGATCAACGGACATGGCGCACTGCTGGTTCGCGTTTCCAGACTGGCGAAGGACAATACGCTGGCGCGGATCGTGCAGATGGTTCAGGAAGCGCAAGGCCGACGGGCGCCGGCACAGCGTTTTGTAGATACGTTTGCCCGCTACTACACGCCGGCGGTCATCGTCCTTGCAGCATGCATCGCCTTACTGCCGCCTCTCCTTACGAGTGCACCCTTCTCTGCCTGGCTCTATCGAGCGCTCGTACTGCTTGTGATCGCCTGTCCCTGCGCCCTGGTCATCTCTACTCCCGTAGCGATCGTGTCCGCAATCTCGAGCGCCGCGCGCAAGGGGGTCCTCGTCAAGGGCGGCATGTATTTGGAGTCGGTCGCCCGCGCCCGCGCCGTCGCATTTGACAAGACGGGCACGCTTACGGAAGGTCGCCCTGCGGTGACGGACGTTCTGGCGCTCAATGGCACCCGCGCCCTGAGCGGAAAAGGCTGGAGCGACAAGGACCCGGCGGACCTGGTGCTCACTCTGGCGGCAGCAATCGATGCGCATTCGCAGCACCCTGTGGCTCGTGCCATCAGCGCCGAGGCTGAACATCGCGGTCTGGACATGCCGGTAACTGCCGACTATCAGCAACTGATAGGCCACGGCGGCCAGGCGCGCCTCGACGGCCATGTTTACTACGTAGGCAACCATGCCCTCTTCACTGAGCGAGTACCGCACGCCAATGACATCTGTAGCCAGGTGGAAGCTCTGGAGGAGCAGGGCAAGACCGCAGTACTGGTTGGAAGTGACCGGGAAGTGTTGGGCCTCATAGGCGTAGCGGATCGGGTGCGTGCCGCCAGCGCCGGCGTGGTGAGGGAGCTGCGGGCTCTTGGCATCGGGCACACAGTGCTGCTCAGCGGCGATAATGAGCGTACGGCCAGGGCCATAGGTGAAACGGTGGGTGTCGACGAGATCAGCGCTAACCTTCTGCCGCAGGACAAGGTAGCCGCAGTGGAGAAGGTGCTGCAGGAGTGCGGCGACGTGGTCATGGTTGGGGACGGAGTCAACGATGCGCCCGCGATGGCGCGGGCCACGGTGGGCATCGCCATGGGAGCGGCAGGCACCGATGCGGCTCTGGAGACTGCCGACATCGTACTCATGTCTGACGACCTGACAAGGGTACCCTACGTCATCCGCCTGGGCCGCAGCACGCTGCGCAACATCCAGCAGAACATCGTGCTGTCGCTGGCGATCAAGGCGCTGTTCCTGTTGCTCGCGCTTTTCGGCCAGGCCACGTTGTGGATGGCGGTCTTTGCCGATATGGGCACCTCGCTCATCGTCACGCTGAATGGGATGAGGCTCCTTCGCGAACGCTAGCGCGATGTAGCCAGGGCAGACGGGTGTCCGCCGCACAGCCGCGGGGGCCGGGGGCGACGTGCGCCTCCCGGTGAACAGCCAGTGGGCTGGTGTCAGCCGGCGATTTCCGAGCGCACACTCAAGGTACGTCGTCGAGGGTCCAGGGAGACCAGTCGGGAGGACGGCCCCACCTTAGCACCCGCTCGCACAGGGTGTGGATTGGCTGAGACTCAGGTCCCATGGCGGTGCGCGCTATTGCGTCCAGCTCCGTGCGATCGTCCTCAGCGACCTCCGCGTCGTCCAGATAGGGAATCCCAATTGGCTCCCACGGCAGCCCCTCTTGTTTGTCCAGGGCCAACAGGTCTCGCAAAAGGACGTGCCGCACATAGCCCCAACCGCCCCAGCGCGAGAAGCCGCAGGACGCCGGTTCGAGCCGACCCGTGCGACAAGAATGCCAGGCTTCTGCGCCGCTCAGGTACGCTGTCGCCGGCACGTCGCATGGGTCGAAGGAGATCCCATAGGCCGACCGTTGCAGGCCATCCAGTTGGGCGTCGACCCTCACCCACCGATGGCTCGAAGGCGACCAGTACTCACACAGCCAGTGGTCGACATTCCGTGCGGGATTCAGATAGGAGGCAAAGCCAGCTCGTGCGCGTGCGGGCCTGCCCTGGTGACGGAGCATTGCGCACAGCAGTACGGCATAGTCGTGACAGGTAGCGACAACGCGACACTCCGGCAGACGCGACCGGGCGAGGGGACGGGGGTCCAGCTCCACGATGCGCTTGAGCATTCCGCGAGCATTCCCTATCTGCACCTCGCTCTTGCGTTCTGGATCCAGCTCCAAGCCGTAGCGCCAGGCCTCAAGCACATGCACGAGAACGTTCTGCAACACCTTGCTCAGTGACTCGACCGACGTCGGAAGATCCTGCAGGCACGACGCCAGATCGGCGGGGTCTGTCCTGCCATGCGGGGTAGCGTAGAACGACAGGGTCTGATTGCTGGGATCTCTCATGCGCAGTGGGCTCCTGATGTGCCAAGCCTGTGCCATTGTAGTCCGGCGCAGCCCTGCGCGCAAGCAGCCGCATTCTATCACGTAAAATGTC
>DCVA01000054.1 GCA_002327925.1 Anaerolineales bacterium UBA2200 | reverse complement strand
CAGCATGTCCTGAACGGCCGCTCTGCTCAGTAGTCCCTGGCAGTATCCATGCAACAGCATCCTGACCTGCTCATCTGTAAAGCGCTTCTGTACCTGGGCCATGGGTTCCTCCTTGAGATGTGGTCAAGGACTCTACCATGACCAGTCCAGTTTTCAAGCGGAAAGTGTCCAGCTTTCAGCCCTAAAGTGTCCAGTTTTCAACTTTAGATGACATGTGACAATTGTCTCTTGACAAAGGAACGATTCTGATGTACCCTGATCATAGGATAGGGGGGTATGGTACGCCCGATGATCGAGCGGTGCATAGAGGTTCAGAGTGCAAGGGCACAGATAACAGCCATCCCATTTGTGGCAACCGATCTATGCCAGAGGTGTGCGCAATGCAGCTCGCGTCTGGTGTGCCGCAGCAAAGCCCTGATCAGGATCGATCCGGAGGATCCTCCCTTCGTGGATACCAGCCGCTGCTATGGCTGCAATGTCTGCATTCCGGCATGCCCGTTCGGCGCTCTGAGGCTGAACGACTAGCCTGCTACTACAGCCTAGACTAAAGGAGATAATGATGAAGAAGGAACCACTGCACGTGACGGACGCTACTTTCCAGAAGGAAGTGCTCGAAGCGACCCAGCCAGTGCTCGTTGACTTCTGGGCGCCCTGGTGCGGTCCCTGCCGTATGGTAGCCCCCGTAATTGATGAGCTGGCGAACGATTATGATGGCAAGGTAGTCATCGCCAAGGTTAACACAGACGAGAATCAGGCCATTCCTGGCAAGTTCGGCATCATGGGCATTCCCACGATCATTCTGTTCAAGGACGGCAAGGAAGTGGAGCGTTTGGTGGGCGCCCGTCCAAAGCAGGCCCTGGCCGAGCGCCTGGACGCTCTGCTGAAGCCATAGCAGAGCTTGACCTCACAGGCAACGCCCTGGTGCGCCCTGTTTCGAAATGGAGACCTGAAGATGCCCATTTATGAATACATGTGTGATCAATGTGGTGAGAGATTCGACAAGTGGCTGCGTTCCTTTTCCGGCACGGAAGACGTTCACTGTCCCAAGTGCGGGAGCCTGCGCGTAAGCAAAGCCGTGTCTCTGTGTGGCAAGAGTGGATCGCAGGGAGATTACGGCGGCGCCGGTGATTCGTGCGCACCCTCGAGCGGCGGCTGAGGCATCGGAAGATGAGGGCCGTGCGCCCTCGTCAGGAAGGACACAGCCGATGGTCGTGCCCGATAACGTACAGCAGGAGTTAGTGACGCGCCTGAAGCGCATAGAGGGGCAGACGCGCGGGGTGCAGCGAATGGTAGAGGAGCATCGGGATTGCACCGAGATCATCCGCCAACTGGCCTCTATCCGTGCCGCCACCCAGAGTGCCAGCCTGTTGCTGCTCAGGCACTACGCGAAGGAATGCTCGAGTCGGGCGCCCGGATCGCAGAGCGACGACACACGAATCGAAGACCTGGTCGATATCCTGCTCAGCGCGTCTTGAGCGAGCAGCGAGCCATTTCCAACACCGGGCTACTCGCTGTAGTCCTGTGTTGTTTGTGCCAACTCGCCTTGCTCTAGCAGGCGCCGCAGGATCAGCACCGCCGCCTGTTTGTCCAGCGGCTGATTGTTGTTCCCACACTTGGGGGATTGAATACAGCCAGGACAGCCCTCCTGACACTCGCATTCCCCTATGGCCGCCAGGGTCGCCGACCACAACTCGCGCACGAGGGCGAAACCCTTCTCTGCAATCCCCATGCCACCGGGGAGACCATCATAGATAAAGATCTGCGCCAGCCCCGTGTCCGGATGGAGCGGGGTGGACAGACCTGCGATATCCTGCCAATCACACATGGCGAACAGGGGCAGGATTCCAATCGCCGCATGCTCGACAGCGTGCAGACCGCCGGCAAAGTCCAGCCCGCGGCTCGTTACCCCCCGCATAATGTCCGGACCAATATCGAACCACAGCCCCGTGGTCAGGTATGATTGTTCCGGCAAATCCAGTGGTTCATCGAGCAGGACCTCACCGCTTTGCTGATGCAGCCGTCTGTATCCCACCACCTGCTGTGTCACAAGCAGCTCACCGAAACAGATCTCGCTTGGGCCAAGGCGTTTGCGTTGCCAGGTCTGGCTGACGCGGACCGAGTTGACTTCGCGCGGTTCTGTGTAGTAATCGAGTTCTACAGGCATCACCTTCGCGATGCCCGCGTCGAGATCCAGCTGGCGCACTAGGTACGACTCGCCCTGGTGCAGGTAGACTGCGCCCCGGTAGACACGCGACAATGCTGTGGTTTCCTCCAGCTCTTCGAGCATTCGATAGTCCTGCGACTCGTCCAGGATAGCGAATTTGTGCGCCGACACGGAGCGCAGGCTAACCTCCTCGGCCGGGTACCTGAGCCCCCGATAGTACCAACGCTCACCGCGATACTCCAGCGTCCCCTCCCGCTCCAGGCCAGCCATGGCCTCTGCGTATCCTGGTCCAAACAGGTGTTCGTCTTCGCTACTCAGTGGTTGCTCGTACGCCGCGCAAGGCAGGTGCTTCGCCAGGATGTAATGATTGTCCGGTGCAATCAGCGCATGTTCCGGCGCCCGGCCAAACAGGGCCTCCGGATGGCGCATGACGTATTGGTCGAGAGGATTGTCCATTCCGATCAGTACGTTCAATGCCTCTCGTCTTCCCCGACCGGCACGCCCTGCCTGCTGCCAGGTACTGGCGATCGTCCCCGGATATCCTACCATCACGGTGGCGTCAAGATGCCCGACATCCACCCCCAGCTCCAACGCGGATGTGGCGGTCACACCCAGCAGCTCGCCCGAGAACAATCCCGACTCGATCTCTCGCCTCAGTTCCGGCCGATAACCGCCGCGATACGAACTTACCAGAGGCACGAGCCCCGGCGCCTCTTTTCTGAGCTGCTCCCTGGCGTACTGGAGTATTAGCTCCGCTGTCCTGCGTGCCTTCACAAAGGTGATGTTGCGAATGCCGTTCTCCACCATCTGCACAAAGAGCGTTGTGGCCTCCACATTGACGCTTCGGCGCTCCATCAGCAGAGGGTCTGTGACAGGTGGATTCCACAGCACAAACTGGCGCCGTCCGCGGGGAGAACCGTCCTGGTCGACCAGCCTGGCAGGGCGACTGGTCAGTCGTCCCACGTGCTCGGCCGGATTGGCGATGGTGGCAGAGCAGCAGATGAACTGCGGCGATGCCCCGTAGAATCGACACAACCTCAACAGTCGACGCAGCACGCAGGCTACCTGCGACCCGAACACCCCCCGGTAGGCGTGGGCCTCATCGATCACCACGTACTTGAGGTTGGCCAGGAATCTGGACCACAGGGAATGGTTGGGCAAAATGCCCAGATGTAGCATGTCGGGGTTGGTGAGCAGTATGGACGCGGACTGCCTGAGGCGTCTCCTCGTTCCCTGCTGCGTGTCGCCGTCATATGTGCCGAACAATACCGAATGAAGCGCTTCCTGACGCGTGAGCTCCGTCAGCACGCGCAACTGATCCTGCGCCAGCGCCTTGGTTGGGAAGAGATAGAGGGCGCGTGAGTGCGACTGCTCCAGCACGGACTCCAACACAGGAATGTTGTAGGTCAGGGTCTTGCCGCTGGCAGCCGGGGTCGCGACAACCGCATCGCCGCCGTCGCGGATGACATTGATCGCCTCAGCCTGATGGCAGTACAGCTCCCTCACGCCGATGCCCTGCAGTGCCTGCTGCAGGGCCAGGGGCAGAGGCCGCTCGAGACGCCCATAGTGCGCCTCCCTGACTGCCAGCTGCTGCAGAAACACAATCTGCCCGCTGTACTCTTTCTGCTGTTTGATATGCTCAAGAAATTCGGAAGGCGTCACAGAACAGGCCCCCACATCCAAACCAGGTCTTCGGCCAGCCAACCTTTGTCTGAGACAGACCGTCCGGACCGACGGCTACATCTGCAGGCGCAGTGTGGCTATCTCCTTGCCTCTCAGCGCCAGGCGCACCACGCCCTCCCGGGCCGCCTCCAGGGAAAGCCCGCGCACGGTCTTCTCAGCAAGGTCCACCAAGGAGGCGGACCGGATAGTCGGAGAGGATTGCACCGTCGCCACAGCCGGCCGAGCGAGAGTGTTGTGCAGACGCACAATCAGCCCGTCGCCATCTTCTGCCGCCTTGGTTGCACTGAGCAGCAGGCCCTCGCCCTCGAGGCTGAGAAAGCTGTGCCGCAGGGGCAGCGTGCCGCCGTGAATGCCAGTCTGCACAGTGCGCAGAGGGAGGTTGAAAGCATGGGCCTCAGAAAAACCGGCCTGCCAGTTGCCTGAGTGAGGCACGATGGCATACTCGAACACATGCCGTCCCTGACACTGCGCCTCAGGAGTCTCCAGAGCAGGTCCGGCATGACCCTTGCGACAGGACATATCATCCCGCGACAGCCAGCCCACGCACCGCAAAAGGGTCAGGACAATGGAGGCGTGTCCCTCCCCATCCTCCAGAACGGCAAACTCAGGCAGCCCGCGGTTGGCCACGATCAGGCCGATCAGGCCGTCGCTTACGTCAACGAAGGTCGACTGC
Source organism: Anaerolineales bacterium UBA2200 (assembly GCA_002327925.1). Lineage (GTDB taxonomy): Bacteria > Chloroflexota > Anaerolineae > UBA2200 > UBA2200 > UBA2200. The sequence continues at coordinate 20,788 of DCVA01000054.1, read as the reverse complement.
GGGTGAGTTTCGACCGGTTGCTCCACCCAGTCGGCTGTATCCTCGGGCAGCTGAATCGACCTCCGTACCACGTCAAAGGTGCCCTCAGCCTCGGACCAGGCAGTACGTATGGGAGTTGGGAAGACTACTCGCAGTCTGTGATCGCGGGCAAGGTTGTTTACCTCCGTGCGCACGTCGAGCCGGCGCACCCCTGGGCTCATACTAATTCGTGTGTCGATGGGCACAATCACCGTGTCCTGACTGCGTGCCGAGCGGTCTGAACTCAGGGATGCAGGAAGCAGATAGTCTTGACGAATGCGGAGCGTCGTGCGAGCCGCCCCCCGTTCGAGCCAGTCAATCTGGGGTACCTGGGTGGGACCTGCGACGAGCCGATCCACTTCCGGGGCACAGTAGTTGTACTCGTCGCCTCTATCCCCGCCATCGATGAAGCGGTTGACGCCTTCGAAGGCAGCACCAGTGACCTTATCCAACAACCGGACGCTGCCATCTATGGGATCGACCCGCGCCGCGAGGAATTCATTCTCCATCAGCCATTCATCGCCGGCTACGGAGGCCGGCATCACGCTGCCCTCCTGCTGACCGCCAGGCTTCAGGAAGTAGGTGGCATAGCCGCAGCCCGGTACCTGGTCTGCCACGAAATGAACCGTGGCCGTCGCGGCCAGATGGGCACGGGCGTGAAACACGTGCAACTGCTGGTCCTCCAGCAGTGCGTCGATTCTCTCTTTGGCTCTGGCCACGAGGGCATCCTGAGTCGCGCCCCCTTCCATCAGCGTCACATCGATGTGGACCGCCTCGCCCTGTCTCTCGATCTGGATCTCCTGTACCGACAACCCGAGACCACCCAGCATCTGAACCATGCCCGGCAAGCCCAGGACTTCATCTCTCCCAAACTGCATCGAGGCGAATTCGGCCCCCTGGCGCACCTCGCTCTGATGAGGGGCACCCTTTCCGTCAGCCGTGACAACGACGAAGTGTTCCAGACTCCCGGGCAGTTGTACCTCGGCATGTACTACGTCTGTGCGCGGCCGAGCTTGCGGGTTGAACACCACCAAGGCCGCAGTGCTCGCCTCGCCTTGAGGATGCGCAGTGGCGACCCGTTCCGCAATTGCCGCCAGACTCTGTCTGGTGACCTGCTCGCCAATCTGCTCTGCCCAGTCGAATCGAGTCTCCATCTCACGATGAACCTGGTCCACCCCACAGCCGCAGATCGAGTCGTGGGGGTGATTCTCCAGAAGGTACTTCCAGGCCTGCCGAACCACTGCGGCCTGCTCTGAGCTCTTCGCGTGATCACCTGCCGTCAGCTCCGCCCACGAGGCAAAGGGCTCCGCCCAGTAAGAGAGAAGGTTTTGCACTGACGCGTTGCGCTGCTTGATCCACATTCGGGCAGACAGCACGCCGGGAAGCAGGTGATGGCGCTTGGGCGAACGCAACTCGCCGACAACGACTGGCAGGGAGCTCAAATCCTGCCGCAGGAACTCCTGGACGTGTTGCACGTAGGCAGGCAGGGTACTGTGCAGCAGCCTGAGATCTGGGTCCAGCTCCTTGACGCTGTCGAGCATTTCCGGCAACTCGCGCACCGGCTCCATGTGATCCACACCATTCATCAGCAGGACGCTGTCAGTCAGGGCAAACGGCGACAGGCTTTCTATCAGGCGCCGCGCCTCATTGACAAAGGCCTCCGCATCGTTCGTGGGGAGCCGCGCCGCGTTGTCGTACCCGTCGCGCAGGTAGCAGAGGAGTACTTCACTGCCATCCGGTGACATCCAGCGCAACTCTGTCGGTTGGTCGTCCAGTCCGCGACGTAAGGCAGCGCTCTGCAGTTCAAAGCCGCGCAGGATCTGGGGAAGTTGCGAGATATGACCAAATGGGTCTGGAACATAACCAACCCGCATCTTGGCGCCAAACCTGGCGCAGGCTCGGTCTCCAAGCAGCAAGTTGCGGATAATCGCCTCTCCACTGACCAGAAACTCGTCGGGCAGCACGTACCAGGGGCCTATCAGAAGGCGCCCGCTCTGAATGTGACGGCGCAGGTCTGCCTCCCGCTCTGGACGGATCTGCAGATAGTCATCCAGAACGATGGTCTGGCCATCAAGCATGAAGAAACGGTATGCTGGATCAGCGTCCAGGATGGTGAGCAGCCTGTCAATCAGTTTCAGCAGTCGTATCCTGAACTGCTGGAACGTCTCGTACCACTCGCGATCCCAATGGGTGTGAGAAATCACGAAGGCGGTCTTGGTCATCGGCTGTTCTCCCAGGTCGAGCTCAGGTTCTCACGCAGGCACACCACGAAGGCACGGGGCGGGCGCCCGAGCCATGTGTCGGTCCGCAGGGGCAGTTTGTCGCGTCGCAGGACTCAGCGGTCAGTCAATCCTTCAACGGTTCGCTTGTCCAGGTGCTTCACCAACTGCACCAGAAGCTCCAGGGCGTGGTCATAATCATCTCGATGGATAATCCCGGCGTGGCAGTGAATGTGCCGCGTTGGGACTCCAAGCACGACCGTAGGCACCCCTTCGTTGTGCACGTGTATCATCCGACCGTCGGTCGCCCCACCGCGCATGCTGGAGAACTGCAGAGGTATCTTGGCCTTTTCGGCGAGAGAGATAACCAGGTCGCGAAGGCGCAGATTCGGTATCATTCCTGCGTCATACAGCAGAAGGCTTGGCCCCTTGCCCAGCTTGATCGCCGATTCTTCAGGTTTGATGCCCGGCACGTCGCCGGCGATATCTACCTCCAGGATGATGGCCACGTCGGGATTGATGTTGTGCACACTCGTCTTGGCCCCCCGGGTGCCCACCTCTTCCTGAACTGTGCCTATGCCATAGAGGGTGTTGGGGTGATCCGCCTTGGCCAGCCGCTGGAACACCTGCACAATGAGAGCGCATCCCAGCCGATCATCCCACGCCTTGGCCATGTAGGTCTTGCCCGGTGCCAGCACTGTGAACGGGCAGATGGGGATGACCGGGTCTCCCAGCCGGACACCACTCTGTCGTACCTGATCACCGCTGGTCGCACCGATATCGATGTACATATCCTTCTTCTCGACTAGCTTCTTGGCTTCGTCGGCCTCCATGAGGTGCGGTGGTTTGGCTCCAATCAGCCCGGGCACGTCCCCTTTGGATGTCTTGATCACGATGCGTTGCCCCAGCATGACCTGATTCCACCAGCCGCCCAGTGGGACGAAGCGTATGAAGCCATCATCCGTGATCATGCTGGCCATGAAGCCGACCTCATCCATATGTCCGGCAAGCACGATACGAGGAAAGTCGGCACTTCCGGCCTTCACGCCGATGATGCTGCCGAGTTTGTCATGCTCGATCTTTGCCACTGGCTCCAGATGCTTGCGAAGGACCGCGCGCGCCTCGGCCTCATAGCCGGGTACGCCTGCAACCTCCGTCAATTCCATGAACAGCTTCTCGGTCGAGTCCATTGCTACTCCTTCGAGTCAAGATCGGCTTTCACCCCATCCCGGGGAACAGTGCTGCTGCCAGCAGAATGATGGTCAAAGCGATGAGCACGATTACGATTGCCCACGCCAGCACATTGTACAATCCGCGATTCGCGTACCTTCCCAGCAACCCCCTGTCATTGACCAAGCGCAACATGACCACCATCACGATGGGCAGGATCACACCATTGAGGGTCTGGCTCGCCATCATTGTCGCCACCAACGACTTGAGCGGCAGCAGGACGACCCCTCCTCCCAGCAAGATCAGCGCCGCATGGATGCCGAAGAACACAGGGGCTTCACTGAGCCGTTTGCTCACGCCTGATTCCCAGCCAAAGGCCTCACAGACCACGTAGGCCGTGGACAGAGGTAGAACTGCCGAAGCAAGCAGGGACGCATTGAGTAGCCCCAGTGCGAACAGAGTGGCGGCATGGGCACCTGCCAGAGGGCGCAGCGCCAGTGCCGCATCCTTTGCCGTTTCTATCGGCACGCCGTTGACGAACAGAGTCGACGCACAGGTAACCACGATGAATCCTACCACCAGGATGGCGTAGACAATGCCGACCAGGACATCTACCATCTCATAGTTGAGATGTGGAGGCTTCAGCCCCTTGTCAACAATGGCAGATTGCTGATAGAACTGCTGCCATGGGGCAACCGTTGTGCCAATCAAGGTCACCAGAAGAAGCAGATAACCCGTGTCAAACTGAAAGCTGGGAGTCACTGCCGCCCGTAGAACGGCCGGCCACGCCGGCTTGGCCATCAGGGCCGATGCCACATAGCTGATGTAGAAGACGCTGGCCACGAGAAAGACCCGTTCCACGGATTTGTAACTCGCCTTGACCACCAGAAGCCACACGCCGATGGCCGCGAGCGGCACGGAGATGTACTTGCTGACGCCAAAGATCTCCATACTGGCAGCAACGCCGGCGAATTCGCTGACCGTGTTCGCCCAGTTGGCGAACACCATGATGCCAATAATCAGGGCCGTCCAACGCACGCCAAATTTCTCCCGGATCAGGTCGGCCAGACCCTTGCCAGTGATCACGCCAAGGCGCGCGCTCATCTCCTGAGCGAAGAAAAGGGTGATGCCAGCCAGCGGCAGAGCCCATAGCAGGCTGTTACCGTAGTGTGCTCCGGCGACCGAGTAGGTCGTAATACCACCGGCATCATTGTCAACATTGGTGGTAATAATCCCCGGCCCAATCACGGCCAGCAAGAGGAGAAGACGAGCCCGAGCCGACTTGAGCCGACTTACGATGTTCACAGGGGTCGACCTCCACGCAGGGCACAAGACCCGCAGCCTGAATATAGGCACCAATCATGGCGCACGTAAAGGCGCGACTATATTAGCCCGCTGGAGCAGATAGGTCAAAAGCGACAGGCCTCCGCAGAGCACTGCGGAGGCCTGCCGCAAATGGGCGCCGTCAGGTCGTGGATCAGAGACTGACCGGAGAGCTCAGCATCCCCAGTAAGAGCTCTACCGAGTGACGCACGTCATCATAATCCACCATCTCGGACGGCGAATGCACGTAGCGCGTGGGGATAGAGAGCACTCCCGTCGCAACTCCGGCGCGAGATGTCTGGATCGCCATGCCATCCGTGGAACCGGCATCAAGCACCTCGAACTGGTAGGGTAGCTTCAGGCGTTCTGCCGTGCTTACCATCCAGTTCTTGACTCCTACGTGAGCGAGCATACCACGGTCCTTCACCTTGATAGCTGGCCCGGCCCCCAGAGCCACGGCCATGGTTGGGGCTTCGGGAGTATCGCCCGTCAGTGTGACATCCACAGCGACGGCGATTTCCGGTTCCACGCCGAACGCAGAGGTCGTCGCACCGCGGACTCCCACCTCTTCCTGGGTCGTAAAGACAAAGTAAACGTCGTGAGGCGTAGTCTTGAGTCCGAGCAGGGTTTGCACCAGCACCGCGCAGCCAATCCGGTCGTCGAAGGCCTTGGCGACGAGCCGCTGCCCCAGATCAACGAAGGGCCGCGTGAAGCACGCAGCATCGCCCACTCTGCGGCCAACGTGCCCCTTGTCCGGGGAACCTACGTCAATAAACATCTTGTCCATACGCGGCGCCTCGTCTGGCTTGACCACTCGTTCGCGGCCGATCACTCCGATCTTGCCATCACCGAATTGGACACGGCTGCCCAGCAAAGTCGGAGGAAAGACCCCCCCGATGGCCGAAAAGCGCAGAAAACCCTTCTCGTCCACATGGCTGACGATGACGCCGATCTCATCCATATGAGCGGCGAGCATGATTCGGCGCTTGTCAACACCCTTCTTGACGTTGCCCTTCTTCAGAACGATCAGGTTCCCCAGCGCGTCAACGCGTACTTCATCCGCGTGGCCGGTGATGGACTTTTCGATAACCTTGCGTACAGCATCCTCGTTGCCCGATGGGCCCCACGTCTCGGTCAGTTCAGCGATCAGTTCCTTCACGGGTAGTGCCTCCTGTGAGCAGTGTATGACGGCAATCAGCGACTCAGGTCGACCGCATCGAGCCGAGCCAGGGCCTGATTCATCAAGCCCACCGTGTTGCGCAAATCCTTCAGAGATAGCAGGCAGACAGGTGAATGAATGTAGCGGGCAGGGACAGCGACAACCACAGAGGGCACTCCTTCCCGGCTCAGGTGCATGGCGCCTGCATCCGTTCCACCGATACCGGGCTGCTTGAACTGATACGGAATGCGCTTTTCCTCTGCTGCAGTGACGAGCAGATCCACAAGCCGCTTATCGGCAATGATGGATCGATCCATGATCGTGATAGCCGGACCCTTACCAACCACGGTCGTAGGGCTGGCATCCTTCTGTTTGGGCATGTCATCGCAAATGGTACCTTCCAGTGCAAAGCCGACATCCGGCGCGACAGAGTAGGCGGCTACCTTGGCCCCACGTAACCCGACCTCCTCCTCCACCGTGAACACGGCATAGAGGTCAAACGGATACGTGTTCTTGAGAAGCTCAACCAGCACAGCGCACCCGGCGCGGTCATCGAAGGCCTTGCCTGTCACAGCCTGTAGCTCACCTCCAAGCACACGGTAGGCCACATCGAAGGAGGCGTAATCACCCACCTTGACCAGGTTAGCCGCATCCTCCTGGTTGGATGCGCCGATATCAATACTCATATCTTCGACTCTGATCACCTGCTGCCGCTGGCGCGGCTCCAGAAGGTGAACCGGCTTGGATCCGATCACACCGGGGACTTTCTTGTCGCCGATGAGCACCTTCTTGGCCAGAAGAACGCGCTCGTCGATGCCTCCCACCGGCCGAAAGCGCAGCGACCCTTCCTTCTCGATGCGCACAATCATCAGGCCGACCTCATCCATGTGGGCGGCGATCATCACCTTGCGCCGCTGTCCGCCGTAACCCTTCTTCAGTGCAATCAGGTTCCCCAGTGCGTCCACATGGTGCTCGTCGACTCTGGCCTTAATGGCATGGAGAATGACCTCGCGTACGGCGCCTTCATGACCCGAGACACCTACCGCTTCGGAGAGTTCTTTCAGCAGCAAGGATTTCCTCCTCGTACCTGGAATGTCACGTTCCCGTCCCAAGCTCCACCGTTCAGGTCGCACTGCTCTGCTGGGCTAGCCCCAGCTGCTCGGCCGATTCTTCGGTCAGGCCGGCAATGAACAGCGCCAGCAGTCTGCCAATGCGCTCTATATCCTTGAGTGAGATAGTCTCCACAGTGGTATGCATATAACGCAACGGAATGGAGATGAGGGCCGTCGGTATACCCTCTCGGACCACCTGCATGGCCCAGGCATCCGTGCCGCTGGCGCCCGGGATCGGGTCAATCTGATGGCTTATCTCGTACCGGCTGGCAGTGGCTGTCAGTTGTTCGTAGAGAGCCGGGTGGATGTTGGGGCCAAAGCCAATTGCCGGGCCGCCGCCCACATTCACCGTGTCCACTTCCGACACGCCGAGCATGTTTCCGTGCCCAACATCGATCGCAACACCTATGTCCGGATCGATGCCAAACGCACTGGTCAGGGCTCCCTTCAACCCTGTCTCTTCCTGCACGGTGGCCACGGCATACACGTCCCACGTGTGCCTGAGACCGGCCAGATACTGCAGGCACTGATCGATGCAGGCGACAGCGGCCCGGTCATCAAAGGCCTTGCCCGCCACCAGACCACCAGCGAGCTCGGTGAACTCGCGGCGCAAACTGACAATGTCTCCCACGCGGATGTTCTTCCCCAGCTCAACCTCGGTCAATCCAACGTCGATGAACAGCCGGTCCAGAGGAACGACCTGATCGCGATCTTCAGGCCCGAGCACGTGTGGAGGACGTGTACCGATTACTCCGGGGAAGTCGCGCCGGCCGTGAACTATCACTTCCTGACCCAGCAGAACGCGCAGGTCGAACCCACCCACTGTGGAGAAGCGGAGATATCCTTTCTCCAACTTGGTGACCAGCAGACCTATCTCATCCATGTGTCCGGCCAGCATGATGCTGCGCTGCGGCACATCGTCTGGCCTTTGCCCTCTCTTGAGGGCAATGAGGCTGCCCAGCGTGTCGGTGCGTACTTCGTCCGAGTACGCTGCCAGTTCCGTGCGCACCAACTCGCGCACGCCCCCCTCGTAACCGGAGACTCCGCTGGCCTCGGTGATCTGCTTCATAAAGTCCTTGATTTGCACGCACTGGCCTCCTCGGTGCAGATATCAAGCTGCCGTAAAGCGTCTGATTATAGTACGTCTTCCGGGGATATCAAACCACCAGGGCCCGCCCCACGCCAGTCGCGGATTTTAGCGCTGAGCTGTTGCTGATCTCTCAGCAGGCTCCGGCGTGCCGGCCGAAGCCTCAACCTGTGTTTCGGTCGGTGACGCTGTGTCCTCAGGGCTCGTGGCGGTCGGGTCCAAGGTGGGAGACGGGGGCACGGCAGTCGGCTCAGGCGTGGCGGTCAGGGGTTCTTCAGTTGGCGGCAGGGTGGCGGTTGCTGATGGCGGCGTTGTAGCTGTCGGAAGCGGAGTCGACTCAGGTTGTTCGGTGCGTGTGGGAGTGGGAGAATCAGTACACGTGGGTGTAGGGGTCCACGTGGCTGTGCGTTCCGGCACCAAGGTGGCCGTGGGTATCTCCTGAGTCAGAGTCGTTGTCGCCGAAGGAGTGTGCGTTCCGGTCAGAGTCGGCGACGGAACGACGCGCCGTGTCGCCGTAGCCGAGGCCGGGATGGCAGGCGTTGTGGTGCTGCTCGGGCGAGGGGTGAAAGTAGCCGACATGAGAGGAACCAGAGTAGGAGGCACAAAACCGGTAGCCGTCGAGGTCCAGGTTGGTGCGACGGTCGGAGTCGGAGCCCCTGATTGGCGGCGCCACATCAGGGTGGCCAGGCCCACCATGTAGCTGCAGCATGATGTCAGAATGACCAGCATTAGCAGCAACGCCAGCGCCTTCTGGCGGCCAGTAAGGCTGTCGTACCGGTCCAGAAGCGTTTCTAGTCGGCTTTGCTTCAAGATCTATCTCCAGAACGAAAGCCGGCGCCTCACTCGGCGGCCGGCTCACACGGCTGATGGCTATGTTAACACCCTTCGAGCCGACTGTCAAGCAATTTGACGGTGCACCGTGGCCCGCTAGAATGCACCCTGGGGGGGCGCATTGAACCAGGGTCGCTGCCGTATGGTATCTGGAGTCAGTACGCCGATTGAAAGGGAAGCGAGGCTCATGTCACGTTCAAGATGGAGTCTTGAGGAAGGCTGGATAACCTTCCTGCTCCTCGTCCTAATGCTACTGTGCGTGGTCTGGTCCGTGCGAGCAGCGGAGTGGACCGGCGGCCTAGGTATCTTGCAGTGGATCGCCATCGTGGCATTGCTGGCGACTCTTGCCCTGGCCCGGTCGCGCCGTCTGCCAGGAATCCTGGCGCTGTTGCTGCTACTTGTGCTGGGTGTGGCCTGGACTGCGCTACTGCTGACGTTCATCTTTTCACCTCCCCTCGTTCCCTTCGAGATGGTTCCTGCCACCGCCGGGATTGTCCAGCGGATTCAGGTCATGTCCCGGCAGATGTGGCGCTGGGTATCAGCTCCGGGCGGTGCGGGACCGTGGCTCTCCAACTTTATGTTCGATGCACTGCTGGCCGGCCTGACCTGGCTGCTATGCTGCTGGAGTGTCTGGACAATCCTGCGTTGGCACTGGGTTTGGGCCGCCGTTGTCCCTGCCGGGGTGGCCTGCCTGGTCAACATCTACTACGGCCCGCCACGGTTGATGATCTACTTTGCGCTATATCTGCTGTTCGCCCTCCTGCTCGTCGTCCGGATGCATGTCTATCTCCGTCAGCGGTCATGGCGAAAAGACGCCATCAGTTACAGCCTTGACGTGGATCTTGCCTTCCTGCGCGACGGGCTGCTGGTCTCGTCACTGGCAATGGTACTGGCCTGGACCGTCCCTGTGGCAGCACAGAACCCTCGCCTGGCCGGCTTCTGGTACAGATTCCAGGGGCCCTGGAATGACGTACAGGAACGTTGGACCCGTTTGTTTACGTCACTGGACTATCAGGGATCGTCGAGCCTGGTACAGTTCGGACAGACGATGACTCTGGGTGGCGCGGTCAGTTTGAGCAATACGCCAGTACTGGAGACTGTTTCGCGTCAGTCTCACTACTGGCAGGCTGTGGTGTACGACCGCTATACGGGGAGCGGGTGGCTGAACACCGACTCGGTCGAGTTGGCCCTCAAGTTCTCGGGCCCGGTTCGGTGGCAGATCACAGATGGACAGGAAGCGTCTGGTCCCGCTGTGCAGATCTCCAGCGGGGCGGGCATCCTCACTGAGCCAACCGCCACCCTGAACCTGCCCTACGAGTCGCAAAGAGTCTTGACCTACACTGTGCGCATGCTGCAGTCTGGTGAGAGCTTCCTCTTCGTACCCGGGCAACTACTTGGCATCGACCTGGGGGCCGTCGCCCGAGTTGCGGCTCAACCCCTGTCCGGGGACCTATCCGCGCTGGACATCTCAATGCTGCAGAGCAACACCCCTCTGCGCCTCAACCAGAGCTACAGTGCGGTCGCCTTGGTCTCCTCCGCGACCGCAGGCCAGTTACGGAACTCTGGCACGGATTATCCCAATCAGATTCGGGAGCGTTACCTGGCTCTGCCGCGATCCGTACCAGAGCGAGTGCGGAGCCTCGCCCGTGAGATCACCAAAGGTTCGGTCAGACCCTACGATCAGGCTGAGGCGATCCAGAACTACCTTCGCCGCATAGAGTACGACCAGTACATTAGCGCGCCTCCCGCCGGACGCGACGTAGTCGACTGGTTCCTCTTTGAGAGCCGGCGTGGTTACTGCGACTACTACGCCTCGGCGATGGTGGTCCTCTGTCGCACTCTGGGCATCCCGGCCCGGATCGCACAGGGCTACGCGCCGGGCGAATACGACGGCACTTTGGGCCGCTACGTTATTCGCCAACTGGACGCTCATGCCTGGCCCCTGGTCTACTTCCCGGGGTATGGTTGGGTCAAATTCGAGCCAACCTCATCTGAACCAGCTCCCCAGCGCCCGGACGGCAACCCGGACGCCGAGGGCGGCAGCACGGTCCTGCTCCCTGGCACAGTGGCTCCTGAGAATGAGGACAAATATGGTTCTGATGAGGCGGCCAGTGACGACGATATAGTCGACATTGCTCTGAATGAGCCCCCATCGCTTTACCGGCGTTTGCTTCGTCCTGCGCTTGCCGCGGGCGGCATGCTTCTTGCAGCGGCATCCGCACTTGTCGTATGGTGGTACGCCGGATTGAGGGGGCTGAGCCCCGCCTCCCGGGTCTATGAGCAGATGCGACGCCTGGCTGGTCTGGTGGGTGTGCCCCACCAGAAGCACCAGACACCAAACGAATTCGGAGAGGCTCTCGGCAACCTGCTGCTCTCACACCAGGAGGATGTGCGGTTCGTGGTCAGCAAATACGCGAAGCAGAGGTTCAGTCGCGATGGCCTCACCGCCGGGGAGCGCAAGGAATTGGCCGCACGATGGCGGAGACTGCGCCTGTGTTTGTGGGGACAGGCGCTCAGACCAAGGTTCAGACGTCGGACACGCACGGACACCTGGGTCTCGGCCAACTCGCTTCGCCCGGCTGGTTGACCTGACCCGGTCCCGGGCGCCCTGACGACGTGACGCGCTGCCCGGATACCGACATCAGCCCGTCGGCCCAGCCGGACCACCAAGGAGGGGCATATCATGGAGCCAATTCTTGCGTCACAACCGCCCCGCCCTGCGGCCGCAGTGTTGTTGGCCGCAGGGCTCGCTGGTTCTCTCATTCTCGCCTGCGAGGTAGCTGCCACTGTGGCTACTGCTGCCAGCGCAGACAGGGCCTACATCCCGCTGGTAGAGCGCCCGCTGCCAACACCAACCCCCACACCACTACCGCCTGACGTGCGTGTTGACCCGGCCTGCTCGGACTTTCAACACGGCACCAGAGAGGACCCCTCCGGCGAGTACGTGTGCCTGCGAAGCTACGACCAGAGAAGCATCAGTCTGGCGGGATGGCGACTCGAAGACGCAGCCCATCATCGCTACGTATTTCCCCTGTTCGTGCTCGCTCCCGGCGAAAAGGTGAAAGTACACAGCGGGCAGGGCCAGAACACCCAAACCGACCTGTACACTGGGAGTAACCTGATCTGGAACAATGATGGCGATACGGTGTTCCTGTATGATGCCCTGGGCCGCTTGATTACCAGTTACAGCTACTAGCCCTGCTCCAAAACGCAACAAGGCGCTGCAGAAGCTTCTGCAGCGCCTTGTGTCTGTGACCTGCCCGGGACTAGGGTGTGGTATAGATTACGGCAAGCGAAGGGCGTTGTTCAGCGATGATCCACTCCGATGAGCGGAATCGAATCTCCTGATCGACATCCCGCCCGAACAGAAGGATCCCTTGATTGCTGCCTGGATCGCTCACCCACCGTCGAACCAGGGGGGTGATATCCCACTCATAGAAACGGTTGGTGAAATAGACGAATCTGGAGCTCAGGTAGTCAACAAGTCTGTCACTGCCAATCCCGTCGCAGCCAGCCACGGCCCATGGATCGCCCGCACCGGCCTGGTTCCAGGTAGCAGTGTACTCGCCCCATCCACGCACCACGGGGTAGGCAGAAATGCGCATCCCAAACAGAGTCCGACGCGACCAGGCAAATAGCGACAGCTTGGCGCTGGAAACCTGGGCATCGACCGGAATATAGCCATCCAGATTGAATCGCACGAGCGTCCTCTCAGAGCCATCGTCGCGTCCATTCACGCGGACACTATCTTCCCCACCCCAGGACGAATCCGGTCGATAGAGACTGATGAAGGTATCGCTCGCCCCACTGTAGCCCTCCGACGGATACAGCCCCTGCTGGAAAACGCTGTGCACTGGTGGGGGTACAGGGGTGGCCGTCGGGACCAGCGTTGGAGTCGCTGTCCGAGTGGGCGTCGATGTAGGCGTGGGAGAGTACTGGGATGTGGGAGTCACGGTCGGCGTCCGAGTTGGCGTTGCAGTCGCGGTGCGTGTCGATGTCCGAGTTAGAGTTGGGGTTGGCACGTCGGCCACGTACGTTACCACAAGGTAGGGTCGAATCGTGTATGAGGCATACTCGGAGGTCCGGAACTGATACTGCACACTCAGGCCGTTGGCGACCAGTAGCACCCCTTCGTTTGAGGCGGGGACACTAACCCACTGCTGAGTCATCGCTGCGAGATTCCACTTGAAGAATTCGCGGCTGTTCTTCACCTCGGTGGTCACAACGGAGGCCGGATCATAATCGTACTCCGGATTGCTGCAACCGGGTGAATTCCAGAACTCGGTCGAAGTGGCGCGATTCCAGGTCGCGTCAGCCTCATTCCAGTGCTTCTTCACCTTGTAGGCGCTGATACTGAGTGGAAACGGCTGAGTCCAGTACCAGGCGTACAGGTACAGCGAGGCCTCGATCACTGTCGCATTGGCGGGGATGCGCGAGATATCGAACTTGACAAGTCCACGCTCCCTCCCCGAGACATTGGGGTGGATGTGCATTGTTACAGACGTGCCATAAGCGGTATTGGGCTCATACAATGATATGTATGTGTCCGCAGCACCCTGGTAAAAGATGTCTGGGAAGACGTTGTCCTGAAAGATCAGGGTAGTGGGCACGCTCGCTGCAGAGACCTCTCGTGTTGCGCCAGCAGGGCCCGCCTGCCCGGCCGCGTTCAAGATCAGCGAGAGAAGCAGCACCACAGCAATGCCAAAGGTCACTGGGTGCTTCCATGCGCCAACGCGACGATTCGGTGCAGAAGTATTCTCGCTCATCGGTCTTTCCTCCTGTCACCCTCCCGCGCGGAGGGCTTTCTGCAGACCACCGGTACACACGGACGGCCAATCATGCCCGACAACCGGCACCCCCCACGATCCTCAGGCGAGGTCGGTTTCAAGCACTGCATTACCTATCCTCTCTATCCAAGACGGGTATTGCCCTTCCATAGATACGCCGCACTCCCCAAGGTTGGTACCACTAAGCGTCTTCTGCTCGACCTCAACCCTGGTGCCCTGAAGCCGGATCAGTCGATAGTGGTTTCCGCACGTCCAGTGCCCGACCAGCAGCTTGGTGCCCGTAGTTGGGTCAGTGGTGAAAGAATCGACGTGCCAGTGACCGGAAACGTATAGCAGGACACGATAGGCCGAAAAACGTTGCCGGAGCTTGCGATTCGTCTCCTCACTGTAACCCTCCGAGTCCAGAGGAAAATGGCCAAACACGATGCAGGGTCTGTCTGTTGTCAGCGCCGCATCCAGGGCGTTCATGGCTCTCGGATCATACGGGTCACGGTTGATGGCCTCGCTATCGATACCGATAAGACGGTATCCACCAACATCCCACCACCAGTTCAGCGGTCCTATATGCCACTGAAAGACGTCGGGGGTATCGTGGTTTCCTGGCACTGCCATCCACGGGATCGTCATGTTGCCGCGCATATGGTCGCGGTACTCGATGGTCTCTTCTTCAGTGCCGTTTTCCGTGCAGTCGCCTGTGTCAACCAGCACGTCCGCCTGCTGGCTGATCAGGCCGGCAAAGTCCTGCAACAGCGAGGAGCAAACAACGTTCCTGCCAACGTGGTCATCGGTAATGTGGCCGATGATGAGATAGGGTTCTGCTCGAGGCGTCGGGGTGGGAAGCCCCACCACGTATGAAACCACCAACTTGGGGCGCAGCCCAACGTCGCTGTGCTGTGCACTGGCGAAACGGAAAGTCCCGGTGAAGGAGGCATAGGTCGTGCTGAGCAGCACGCCGTTGTTCGGCCGCGTTTCCCCCACCCAGGACTGCACAGCCCGGGTGACATCGAAACCGTACCAGCGTGAGACACCGCTCGTCCTGGCAGTGCTGGACAGCAGACCACTTCTGTCGGAATCAGTGTCGCTGCAGCCTTCCGCACCCCATGGATCCCCGGCTCGGGCCTGATACCAGTTCGAGTCGCACAGGCTCACTGTCCGAGAAATCACATAGGTGCCAATGGTGCCGTCCTGGCCACTCCACCCGGTAGCATAAACCTGCAGGCTGGCCCGGGTCACCGTTGCATCCCTGGGGACGCCGGAGACATCAAAACGCAGCAGCGAGACATACTGCTGCCGGAAGCCTGCCATGAGGGTATCGCTCAGGCAGTAGTTGGCAGTGGGCGCGTACTTGTAAAGGTATGTGTCCTCACTGCCCAGGTAGGTACCCTGCTGGATGGTGATCGTATGCTCAGCTCCGGGCCCAGTCGTAGGCGTCCTCGTCACCGATGCTGTGGCTGTGGGTGTCGCCGTCGATGTCTGGCTTGGCACAGGGAGATCATCAAAGCGGTAGGTTACCGCCAGCCTGGGTCGCTGAGCCGGGTCGAAGTGTTCTGCACTGGCAAAGAAAAAGATGTGGGCGGTCAACGGGTCCAAGTTCGAGCGCAGCAAGAGCCCGTTGTTCGGAACCGAACCATCCACCCATCCCTGCACCAGTGAAGCGACGCTGAATGTGTACCACCGGCCAATTTCGGTCGCTCGCTGGCTGCTTTCGGGTTTGGCACGGCAATCCGTGAAGGGGTCGTTGCACCCCGGCGTGCCCCAGGGGTTACCTGCCTGAGCCAATGTCCAGGTCAGCTCATTCAGGGAGGTCGTACGCGTGATCGCGTAACAGCCAATCGTGAGGATGGCATTCGGGCTGCTCCAGCCAACTGCATAGAGCTCGAGCGTCGCCGAAGTGATCGTGGCTTCTGGCGGGATGAAAGGCAGGTCAAAGCGAAGGACCGAGGCAAGCCTCTGCTTATCGCCTACTCCCAGGGGATCGCTCGCATAGAGTCCCCTGTTCTCTGTGTCGTACTCGTACATACTTGTGTCCTCAGCACCCCTGTAGCCACCGACTGCCTGCTGCAGAACAACGGCTACAGGCGGCCTTGGCGTAGGTGTCGAGCTGCTGGTCGCCGTTGGCGAGACTGATGGAGTCGGAGACGGCACAAGGGTCGGGCTTGCGGTCCGTGTACTGCTGGCAGTGGGGCTAGGCGTTGATGTCGGGTCGGGTGTAGGAGTGACTGTCACGGTGGCGGTGCTGCTCGGCGTGCAGGACGCGGTGGGAGTCTCTGTGGCCGTATGGGTAGCGCTTGGCGCGGGTGTCTCTGTAGCAGTAGCCGTCGGCTCTGAGGGACGAGGTGGTATTGCCTCGACATTGCCATGCCTCGCCGCAAACGGAACATAGGCGACATGACCCTGCTGAGTTGCCCCCTGGCCGTCCAGGTGTTCTGGCTCGAGGCCTGGTTGTGCTACGGCAAGACACCATCCGTAGGCCGACGAGACGGCAAACAGGAGAAAGACAAGCGACAAGGCCAACCCCACGCGCCAGCCGCGCTTGTGTGTTCTAGAAGCGATGACATGCAGGTTCAATTGAAGTTAGTCTCCACGTTCACAGTATTGTAGCACTTTTGGTTCGGCTCCGTGTCGACCATCGGGCAACGTAGCGGGGCCATCATCGCGGGCGCCGAACGGTTGAAGAGTATCACCCTACACGCCGGCTGACATGGCATCGCGCCTTGCAGGGGCAGTCATCCGTGACCTGTTGGATGACGCGTCACGGTGTTGTGGCCGGGGTTCGCACTGCTTCCGGCACGTTGTAAGTAATCACCAACCGTGGACGCAGGCTGGGGTCACCGGCCTGGGCGCTCGAGAAGGCAAAGCCTTCCCCCAGATTCGTCTCGGTGGTCCGCAACAGTAAGCCGTTGTTGGACAGGCTGCCATCAACCCATCCCTGGACCACCTCTGCCACGGTGAACTCGTACCATCGTCTGACGCCGTTTGTTCTCACCGTGCTCTCCGCAGTGCCACGGCGATCAGTCGTGGTGTTGTTGCACCCCGCCTCTGCCCACAGGTTGCCTGACCCAGCTTGATCCCAGGTGGCCTCGCAGGAACTCGTCGAGCGCAAAATGGGGCTCACACCCAGGAGCGAGTCCGAACCGCCCCACTCTGAGGCAAAGACCTGCAGTATCGCCGCCGTCACCACGGCGTTTCGAGGAATGCTGGTCAGGTCAAACCGCAGGATCCCCGCGGATGCCTGGCCGGCGCCTACTTTGATCCTCTCTTCTGTGCAAAAGCTGGCGGTCGGAGAGCCCTGATCGATGTACGTGTCCTCACAGCCAGCGTAGCCGCCGACGCCCTGCTGAAGGGTAAGGATGGTCTCAGTCGACCGGATTGGAGTGGGTGTGATGGCAGGCATAGCCTCCGGCGTCCGGGTATACTCTTCTACCGGCGAGGGAACAATGGTTGAACCCGCGGCAATCGTTACCGTCCCGGTTGCGGCCACAGCAGTCGCTGTCGGCATCTCACCAGGATCCGGCATGGTGGTCGGCACGGTGCCTGCAGCCGCAACAGGCGCACCCAGGGTGCTCTGGGACAGAGGCGCGAAATTCGATAGCGCCACCAGCAACTCGCCTATCTCGGCCTCCAACTTGGCAATTCGCGCCTCCAGTGCAATCAGGCGATCTTCAGCGCGTTCCACAAAGGTCAGGCTCCCGAATTCCTCTGGCACACTGCTGGTGTTCGTACCCTGCCAGATCAGATAGCCGTCCCAGTTGCCGCCATCATCGTCATCGTGAAGCCCAATGGTGAGGCCAACCACTGTGCCCGAAATCGGGCTCCCCGGGATCAACTGCGCAATGGGAATGCCAACCTCGATATTGTAGCCGCCCTGATACTGCAGCACTGCTGCGGCAAGCTTTTGAGTTGCCACGCTGCGGTCAGTCATCCGGCCATCTACAACGAGAGTGTACTGGTGATCGTCCCATCCCCAGGCAGTCTGGTCGTGCAACCCATCGAGACCGATCTCCACACCATCGTCGCGCCACACATCAATGCTGTCGGCGACGATACGGTCGTCGCTGACCTCTATGAGTAGATAGAGCCACTGCTCATCCCACCCGCTCCGAATGACCGCGCTGAGGTCAGCGGGACTATCGATCACGCCCGAGAACGAATAGGCGGTCGCTCTGCTCAGGTCGATGGTATTGCCAAAGGGCCAATCCCCCGAAAGCCCGTCTATGATGGGAGGGGTAAGCAATCGTATACTGTTCACACTGGGACCGACCCCCGCCGAATAGACAGGCATCTCGTACTGTCCCAAGGTTGCCGGCCCTGGCGCGACCGCCGTAGCCGGTTCTGTCGGCCCGGGGGCCTCCTCGCCCCGCCACCAGCCGGGCGCTACGGCAGCATCCGGTCCGACGAAGGTCCGGTAGAGCCAAAACCCGACCACCAGAAGGCACGCTGCTCCCAGCAGAGTCACAAGTACCTTTTTCATCGACCGTACCCTCCGCATTGCCTCAATGGAAAGCGACCGACACAGTGGAATCTTGCATCGTGATGATCCGGTAGCTGCCAAAGCTGCCAGAATGGCCAACCAGCAACTGAGTGCCCGTTTCCGGGTCGGTTGTCAGCGAATCCTGATGCGTGTGGCCGGCCACGTAGAGTGGCACGTCGTAGTCGTCGAATCTCCGGCGGAGTGCCGCCTGGTTCTCTGGGCTATAGTAGCTCAGGGGTATATGACCGAACACAATGCATATCTTCTCTGTGGTAAGGGCCTGGTCGAGGGTTGTGTAGTCGATATCCTCAAAGTCTATGCCTATCAACCTGTATCCCCCCACATCATACGACCACTCCATGGGTCCGATGTATGCCGCAAAGGTGACAGGAACATCATGGTTCCCCGGGGTGACCCGCCACGGGATGGTGGTATTCGCAGCCACCAGTTCCCAGAAGGCAATGCTCTGAGCATCGGTGCCATCCTCAGTGCAGTCGCCCGTGTCGACGAGCACCTGTGCCTGCTGGCTCACGGACTGCAATGTGCTGGCGACCAATCCTGCCTCGGCGAGGCCCCCGACGTGAATGTCTGTGGTGTGCCCGATGACCAGTGAAGGTGCAGGCGGCGCGCCGGCGGGCAAGTAGTAAGTTACCACCAGCCGCGGACGGTTGGCGATGGTCCCCGTCTCGCTGCTGGCAAAGCTGAATGTGGTCGTGTAATGGAGCAGTGTGGCCCGCAACAGCAGACCATTGTTGGCCAGAGTTCCATCGACCCATTGCTGTACGGCGGAGGAAACCGGGAAGCTGTACCACTTGCCTGTGCCGCTGGTCATCACCGGGCTCTCGTAGAGGCCGCGCCGATCCGTCACCGTGCTCGTGCAGCCCGCCTCCCCCCACCGATTTGCCTCCTGTGCGCGATTCCAGGTGACCTCGCCGACAGTGACCGTGCGCGAAATGACATGTGCCCCCATGCCTACATTGATTCCTCCCCATCCCGCACCGTACAACTGGAGAGCAGCACGAACCACAACCGCCTCTGTGGGGATGGACGAGAGATCGAAACGAAGCAGGGACGCGTATTGTTGTTTCGTCCCGACCCTGAGCACAGAATCAGTGGTGTAGCGCACGTCCGGAGCATAGCGATACATGTAGGTATCTTCCGCCCCCGAATAGCCATCAAGTCCCTGCTGCAAAGTGACGGTGATCGCAGCATTAGGCGCTGTCGTAGCAGTGGCAAGCGCGGTGGGTGTGTACGTTGGCAAGAGAGTCTGTGTCGGCGTCGCAGTCGGCGTGTACGACATGGCCGGCGTCATCGTCACCGTAGGTGTCGGCGTCGGCGTGGACGTCGGCGCCTCAGTCGGAGCAACCCCACTGCGATACAGCACCACCATTTTCGGCCGCCATGCCACTGTCCCGTTCTCTGCACTCGCAAAACTGAACTGGTAAGCTAGCTCAGCCGATGACCCGCGCAGTAATACCCCGTTGTTCGCCAACCCTCCGCTCACCCACCCCTGTGCCACCTGCGTCAACGGCCACACGTACCACCTGCCAGGCCCGGACGTGTTCACCACACTCTCCGGCCACGGCCGCCGGTCCGTCGTTACGTTGTTGCACCCACCCGTACCCCACGGGTTCCCCGCACTCGCCAGGCCCCATGTCGCCTCGCATATCGACACGGTCCGCGTGATATAGTACGCCTCCACCCCGATGTTCACCTCGCCCCAGCCGGCTCCGTACAACTCCAGCGTCGCGCTGATCACCTCTGCACCCGCCGGAATGCTGCTCACGTCAAACCGCACCACCCCGTTGTTTTGCTGCTTGTACCCCACCTGTAGCAGCCCGCTCCCACAGTAGTTCGCTGTGCCACCNNTCTTCCGCACCGTACAGAGTCACCATCTCCGGTACCGGCGTCGGACTCGCACCCACACTCGTCTGGGTCGGGGTCGGCGTGTTCGTCGGTGTCGCACTAGCCGTCGGCGTCGCAGTCGGCGTGTACGACATGGCCGGCGTCATCGTCACCGTAGGTGTCGGCGTCGGCGCCGATGTCGGAGTAGGCGTCGCTGCGCCCCCGCTGCGATATGCCACCACCATCTTTGGCCGCCATGCAATTGTTCCGTTCTCTGCACTCGCAAAACTGAACTGGTAGGCTAGCTCAGCCGATGACCCACGCAGTAATACCCCGTTGTTCGCCAACCCTCCGCTCACCCACCCCTGTGCCACCTGCGTCAACGGCCACACGTACCACCTGCCAGGCCCGGACGTGTTCACCACACTCTCCGGCCACGGCCGCCGGTCCGTCGTTACGCTGTTGCACCCACCCGTGCCCCACGGGTTCCCCGCACTCGCCAGACCCCATGTCGCCTCGCATATCGACACGGTCCGCGTGATGTAGTACGCCTCCACCCCGATGTTCACCTCGCCCCAGCCGGCTGCGTACAACTCCAGCGTCGCGCTGATCACCTCTGCACCCGCCGGAATGCTGCTCACGTCAAACCGCACCACCCCGTTGTTTTGCTGCTTGTACCCCACCTGTAGCAGCCCGCTCCCACAGTAGTTCGCTGTGCCACCATATTTGTACAGGTACGTATCTTCCGCACCGTACAGAGTCACCA
>DCVA01000043.1 GCA_002327925.1 Anaerolineales bacterium UBA2200 | reverse complement strand
CGCTCGAACTTCTTCTTCGCCATTTGCGATTTCTCCTTTCCGTCTATGCACCGGGTCTAGGCGCAAACTTTGCTAGTATACACAAAATGCCCGTCTTGGCAAATCGCCACCCACCCACTCTGTGCCCATCATTGCATCGTGGCTGGCGTCATGCCGTAGCCCCCGGAAAGTTCCTGCATCCGCTCAGCAGGGAGCCCGGCATAGTGATCAAACTCCATGGTAAAGGTGCCTCGGCCCTGAGTCACCGAGCGCACGTCAGTCGCGTATCCAAACATTTCCACCAACGGGACCGTGCAGCGGACAGCCTGGTACCCCTCCGCTCGCGGCTCCATGCTCTCAATCGACGCCCGGCGTGAGTTCAGATCGCCGAGCACCTCGCCCACATACTCCTCGGGCATGACCACTTCGACCCTCATGATGGGCTCCATCATCGTCGGCTGAGCCTGTGTCACGCCCCTTCGCATTGCCAGGGCCGTGGCGGCCTTATAGCCCATCTCGCTCGACTCACCAACGACATACGCCCCATCCACCAAAGACACAAGCACATCCACCAACGGATAGCCAGCAATGATTCCACTCTCCGTCGACTCATGCGCGCCCTGCTCGATGGCCGGGATGAACTCGTCCGGAATCCGGCCTGCCGGCAACCGGTTCTCAAACCGAATGCCCGATCCGCGTGGCAAGGGCTCCAACTCGAGCCAAACGTGTCCATGCTGCTCATGGCCAACCGTCTGTCGCTCGAATCGCCCTTCGACCCGCACCTTCTGCGTGATCGTCTCACGGTAGGAAACCTGTGGCTTGCCGGCGTTTGCCTCGACGTGAAACTCTCGCAGCATACGGTCCACGAGCACGTCTAAATGCAGCTCACCCATGCCCGCAATGACCGTCTGACCCGTTTCTTCCTCGATCCGCACCCTGAAGGTGGGATCCTCCTCGGCCAGACGCTTGAGTGCCTCACCCAGCTTGTCCTGATCAGCCTTGGTCTTGGGCTCGATCACGACTGAGATCACCGGTTCAGGAAACTTGATCGACTCAAGCACGATCGGGCGAGCCGGGTCACAGATCGTGTCGCCGGTAAAAGTGAACTTGAACCCGACCACCGCGCCCATGTCCCCGGCGCTCAGCAGCGGCACTTCCTCGCGCTGGTTCGCGTACATGCGCAGAAGCCGCGCTACGCGCTCCTTGCGGTCCTTGCTTGCGTTCGACACGGCTGCGCCTGCTCTGAGCTGACCAGAATACACTCTCACATAGGCCAGTCGACCGGCAAAGGGATCCGACACGATCTTGAACGCCAGCGCTGCCAGTGGCGCCTTCTCGTCCGCCGGCCTGCTTTCGTCACGCTTCAGGTAGGGATTCTGCCCGACGATTGGTGGGATATCCTGGGGGGAGGGAAGATAGTCGACGATTGCGTCCAGCAACGGTTGAATGCCTTTGTTGCGCAGGGCCGTCCCACAGAATACCGGCACCAATTGCGAGCGAATCGTAGCCCGTCGCAGGGCCGCCCGCAGCTCTCCGGGCGTGATCGCGGTGCCTTCCAGGTATTTAGTTGTCAAACTCTCATCAGTTTCTGCAATACGTTCGATCAGGGTCTCGCGCCAACGGGCCACTATTGCATGTAGTTCGGGGGGTACCTGTTGAACGTCCATGACCGTGCCCGGATCATCAGCGTAGCGTACCACTCTGTTCTCAATCAGATCCACTACGCCGCTAAAGGACGACTCGCTGCCGATCGGCACCTGCATCACCACGGGAGATGACTTGAGCCGCTCGCGAATCATGTCCACGGCGCGCCAGAAATTCGCCCCGATGCGATCCATTTTGTTAACGAAACAGATCCGTGGCACTCCAAACCGGCTGGCCTGGTGCCACACAGTCTCGGACTGGGGTTCCACACCCGCTACTGCGTCAAAAACAACGACGCCGCCGTCCAAAACTCGCAGACTCCGCTGCACTTCCGCCGTAAAGTCTATATGACCCGGCGTATCAATGATGTTAATCTGATAGTCATTCCAGTAACAGGTAATGGCCGCCGCAGTGATCGTGATGCCGCGTTCCCGCTCCTGATCCATCCAGTCAGTGACCGTGGTTCCATCATCGACGTTCCCCATGCGATAGGTCCGCCCCGTATAGAACAAGATGCGCTCGGTAGTAGTCGTCTTGCCTGCATCTATGTGGGCGATGACCCCTATGTTTCTCACTCGCTCCAGTGGAGCTACCACGGACATGGGTTTCTCCGACGGCGACCCTGGTACCTCTTGGCACCACTCCTGTGTCAGACTTCGCTCTGGTCAGTCACCTACCAACGATAGTGAGCAAAGGCACGGTTGGCCTCTGCCATCTTGTGCGTGTCCTCACGCTTCTTGATCGTGGTACCCATGCCCTTGGCTGCATCCATCAACTCATCGGCCAGCTTCTGAGCCATGGTCTTTCCCGAACGGTTGTGCGCAGCCGCAATCAGCCAGCGAATGGCCAGCGCCGTGCTTCGATACTCGGGGACCTCAACAGGCACTTGATAGGTTGCACCGCCGACCCTCCGCGGCTTTACCTCGATCATTGGCATCGCGTTGCGCAATGCGGTCTCGAAGGTTTCGACCGGGTTCTTCTGAGTGCGTTGCTCAATAATGTCACACGAGTCGTAAAAGATCCGCTGCGCGGTACTCTTCTTCCCGCGCTCCATTAGCTTGTTGATGAACTGCGCAATCGTGACCTTCCCGTACTTGGGATCAGGCACGGTCTTTCGTCGAGTGACTGCTCCATCTCTTGGCATACCCTGACTCCTTTACTGCTGCGCTTCTTTGGGAACTTTAGCCCCGTACTTGGAGCGCGCCTTCTTGCGATTCTCGACCCCGGCCGAGTCAAGCGTGCCACGCACGATGTGGTAGCGCACGCCTGGCAGGTCCTTGACCCTTCCACCACGGACGAGGACCACAGAGTGTTCCTGCAGGTTGTGTCCCTCGCCAGGAATGTAGGCCGTAACCTCAATTCCGTTGGTCAGGCGAACGCGGGCGATCTTGCGCAGGGCCGAGTTCGGCTTCTTGGGCGTCATCGTCTTGACCTGCGTACAAACGCCACGCTTCTGCGGCGAGTACGTGCCGTGGGCCACCAAGCCGCGGAGCGAATTGCGCGTCAATCGCAGCGCCGGCGCCTTGGTCTTTTTGCTCAGTTGCTTGCGTCCTTTTCGGACAAGCTGATTGATAGTGGGCAACTCACCCTCCCTATTGTTGAACCGCCCTGCAGGCCGCCTCAAGGCACAGAATGCCGAGGCTGCCCCTCAAGGGGGCACACAGCCTCGGCATCAGAGGTATCGCACTCCGAACTGTTCCTGAGGCAATTGTTACTGACGAAAAATGATTCTAAACACAAATCGGCAATCTGTCAAACCGGCCGGCAACCCCAAGTGCCCGTGCCAGCCGGCACTCTGCATTCCTTACTTCTACCCCACCCTCGGTCGGCGAGCGTAACCAGGCAGCCCCAGTCCAAGACCGAGCTTGGGCATAAAGTCCTCGCTCTCATCCCTGCCAAACTGCACCAGCTCTCCATTTTCGTTGAGCACCTGTACGGCCAGGCCCAGACCCTGCAGCTCTTTGACCAGCACCCGGAAGGACTCGGGGATACTCGGCTCTTGAATGCGTTCGCCCTTGACGATCGCCTCGTAGGCCTTGACACGGCTGTTCACGTCATCCGACTTGACTGTGAGCATCTCCTGCAGCGTATGTGCCGCCCCGTAGGCCTCAAGTGCCCACACTTCCATTTCGCCGAAACGCTGACCGCCCTGCTGCGCCTTACCGCCAAGTGGCTGTTGAGTGACCAGCGAATAGGGCCCGGTGGAGCGTGCGTGGACCTTGTCCTCGACCAGGTGGGCCAGCTTCATCATGTAGATTACGCCGACCGTTACCGGGCGATCAAAGGGCTCTCCTGTTTTACCGTTGTACAGTATGGTCTTGCCCGACGTCGGCAGGGGCAGATTCCTCTCGTCGCTCACTCGCTTGGCCTCAGCCTCGACAGCGTCGTCTGCGAAGCCCTTCGCGTCGCAACCCAGGTCTTCCAGCCACAGTCGCAGGCAGGCCAGGGTGACCGATCGGTTAGACTGCCTCGCCTCCGGCAAAGCGTTGTTGATGGCCACCTTCGGGCACAGATCATCCGCCTCATGGCCCTTTTCCTTCAGCCAGTGCCTCAACCACACGTCCCGCGATGCGATGCGGTCACGCAGGACCTCCTCGAGGTCATCCACGTCCGCCTCGTCAAGACTCTGCCGCAGATAGTCCTGTATTGCTTCCCAGTCATCCTCCAGCGCCTCTGTGTCGACATTCTGCTCCTGGTACGAGGACCAGACCCTCGTGCGCAGGTCTGACCACGCCCTGTCCATCAACCAGGCACGCGCCAGCTCAGCAGCAATCTCGGGCTCATCGGCCCCGTCAAAAACAGGTGACACCACTCGAAAGCCCATGCGGCTGGCCGCCCAACCAAGATGGGTCTCCAGGATCTGTCCCACGTTCATACGGGCGGGGACACCGAGCGGGTTGAGGATGATATCCACGGGTGTGCCGTCTGCCAGATAAGGCATGTCCTCAATGGGTACGATGCGTGAAATGACACCCTTGTTGCCATGGCGACCGGCCATCTTGTCGCCCTCGCTGACTTTGCGCTGCTGGGCAACGCTAACCCGCACCATCTTGTCCACACCGGCCGACATATCGCGGTGCTCGTCGCGCGAAAAGACACGCACCTCAACAACTTTGCCTCGTTCCCCGTGGGGGAGACGCAAGGACGAGTCCTTGACTTCCCAGGCCTTTTCGCCAAAGATGGCCCTCAGCAGCTTCTCCTCCGGGGATAGCTCTGTTTCGCCTTTTGGCGTGATCTTACCCACCAGAATGTCACCCGGGCCAACCTCAGCACCAACGTGGATGATGCCCTCTTCGTCCAGGTTGCGCAGGGCCTCCTCACCTACATTGGGGATATCACGAGTGATTTCCTCCGGGCCGAGCTTGGTCTCACGCGCCTCCACCTCGTGCTTCTCGATGTGGATGGATGAGAACTTGTCGTCCCGTACGAGCTGCTCGCTGACCAGAATGGCGTCCTCATAGTTGCCTCCTTCCCAGGAGACAAAAGCAACCAGCACATTCTGACCAAGCGCAAGCTCACCATTGTCCGTCGACGAAGAGTCAGCCAGGGCAGATCCTTTGACGACTCTGTCCCCCCGGCTCACGATGGGCCTCTGATCCAGGCACGTACTCTGGTTCGAGCGATTGTAGCGTCTCAGGGTGTAGCTCTTGTTCTTTCCGACCTTGTTGCGCACCACGATCTCGCGGCCCGTCGAACTCACGACCTGGCCATCTTCCACAGCCAGTAGTACCTGCCCCGAGTCTAGAGCGGACTGCGCTTCCATGCCCGTGCCCACCACCGGTACCTCTGGCCTCAACAGCGGAACGGCCTGACGCTGCATATTGCTGCCCATCAGGGCACGGTTCGCGTCATCGTGCTCCAAAAACGGAATCAGGGCGGCAGAAACGCTGACGATCTGCTTGGGCGACACATCCATATAGTCCACCCGATCCGCGTTATCCAACAAGAAATGCTGATTGAAGCGCACCGACGTACGCTTGTCCAGCAACCGTCCGTGCTCGTCCACCCGCGTGCCTGCCTGGGCGATCACGTGCTGGTCTTCCTGATCTGCCGTCAGGTACACCACATCGTCGGTGACGGTGGGTTCGACCGCGAGCAGCGAGACAGGCAGCTTGCTGAGTTGCCGGGCCAGTTTCTCATCTATCACTGTGCCGACCTCAGCCACCACCTTCCCCGTGTCAGGGTGTGACACGGAGTCTCGAAGGGTCATGCCCACAGTCGTGGCGGGGTCGTTGGCTACATTGCGCAGCACACGGCGATACGGGGTTTCGATGAACCCGTACTCGTTGACTCGCGCATAGCTGGATAGTGAGCCGATGAGGCCGATATTCGGCCCTTCCGGGGTCTCGATCGGGCAGATGCGCCCGTAATGGCTGTGGTGCACATCACGCACATCGAAACCTGCTCTCTCGCGCCTTAGGCCTCCCGGGCCCAGAGCTGACAGACGACGCTTGTGCGTGAGCTCGGCCAGGGGATTGGTCTGGTCCATGAACTGCGAAAGTTGGCTACCACCAAAGAATTCGCGCAGCACAGCCACAACCGGACGGATGTTGATCAATCCCATCGGTGTAAGCTGCTCTGGTCCCCGTGTGCTCATGCGATCACGGACCATGCGCTCCATGCGCAACAGGCCCACCCTCAGCTGGTTCTGAATCAGTTCGCCCACCGTCTTGATCCGGCGGTTGCCCAAGTGGTCGATGTCGTCCGGGTCCTCAACTCCGTTATTGACCAGGATCATTCGCTCCACAATCTTCACGAGGTCGAGTTTGGTGAGAATTCGGGTAGGCTGAGGGATCTCCAGGCCCAACCGGCGATTCAGCTTGTAGCGCCCCACCTTGCCAAGGTCGTAACGGCGAGGATTGAACAACAGGGCGCTCAGGTAGCTTCTGGCGTTCTCGAAAGTGGCCGGGTCGCCCGGGCGCATCTTCTTGTAGAACTCCTCCAGGGCCGACCGGGCATCCTTGGTGGGATCTCGCTCGATGGTCCGCGCCAGATAGGAATGCTCAGGTGTGGTATCGACGGCCGCAAACAGATTGAGCAGCTCCTCGTCTGTGCCGCCCTGGATCAGCTCTGCCCCTGGAACATCCTTGATAACCCCAGTGGCGCGTAGCAGCACGGTAATGGGCAGCTTCCGCTTGCGATCCACCTTGACCGAGAGCACGTCACGGCGGCTTGTTTCACCCTCGAGCCACGCACCGCGATTCGGGATGAGCTTGGCCATACACAGGCGCCGCCCGGTCACATGCTCTTCCTCAACGGTAAAATAGGCGCCGGGAGAGCGAATCAGTTGGCTGACGACCACGCGCTCGGCGCCATTGATCACGAACGTGCCCTGGTCGGTCATGAGCGGAAAGTCGCCCATGTAGACCTCTTGCTCACTGATCTCGCCGCCTGCACCGTTGTTCTTGAGCTGGACGCGCACGTACAGGGGCGTTGCCAGCGTCATGTCACGCGTGCGGCACTCTTCCTCAGAGTACTTGGGCTCCTCAAAACGATGCCCCAGAAACGACAACTCGAGGTCCCCGCCATAGCTCGCGATGGGGGATACCTCCTCAAACAACTCACCGAGCCCCTCTCGCTTGAACCACTCATAGGATTGGACCTGCATCTCGATGAGATTCGGCAAAGGGTAGACATCGGGAATTCGGGCATAGGACCGAATGTTCTCAGGTGTTGAATTAAAGCCCTTTGTGGTGCGCGCAGCTGTTGTCGTCATTCGACCTCACTTCTTGAGTTATCGGCAGCAAAACAAGGGCGTGGGAAGGGAATGCCTCCTCGCCAGGCAGTCGCACACAGAAGGGCCTGACCGATCGGCGATGACGGAGGCTAAGTGATCTACCAATGGGGTGCGAGTGCCAAATTAAGAGTATAGCACTTTTGTGGGAATTGTCAAATCCTAGTGTTCGCCGCCCACGCTGCTGGAACGACCTGAAAGCACTCCATGGACAAGCACAGCGGAGCAACACTCCATGTCTCGGTTGTGTCGAGTGGACTATCCCGGAACTCGGACAGCCTTGATCAGGTCAGGCGGGCAACGAACTCCTTCACCTGAACATCCACCGTGCCGGCGTCTACCTGGTCCATCTGGAAGCTTGCGCTCGCTCTGGGAGCTCGCCCGCATACCTTCTCCATCTGGTCGCGCCAGCGCTGCCTGGGTGTCGGGGCGCTGGAGGTGCAGAAAAATGCGACGGACTTGAACTGGCCCATGTGACGCACCAGGTATGCGCGTGCGGGTGGAGTTAATCCGCTGTTCCAGATAGGAGTTCCGACCACCACAAGGTCATAGTCGGCCGGATTGTACTGGCTCGGCACGATGCCGGCCACACGCCCCAGACCTGCTTCGCCACCCCCTCGCATCACCTTCCATAGTTGACCGGGGCTCATCCGCGACCGTATGTCGATGCGGCGGGGATTGACCTCTTGGATATCCTCAACGTCCGCGTTCAGCGCCGCTGCGATCGCCAGACCGACCTTGCGCGTGGTGCCGGAAGACGAATAGAATGCGACAAGGGTTTTCAATGGCCAGTTCCTCCAGACTGTTGGATTGACGGATTCTGTGGCTGAACAACGGGCCGGTCCGTTTCCGGCCGCCGCCCCGCGAGCATCGCAACCATGAGTTTCGGCGCGCCTAGCGGCCTTTCTACGATTCCTTCCGCTCCCCCCGCCTCGACCAGCCGAACATCCACGAGACCCGCCCGCTGCAACAGGTCACAATAGGCGGCTGGCGTCTGGGCACCGCTCACACAGCCAGCCCAGCGGCGCAGGTCGCGGCGCAGGTCAGTCGAAGGCTCATTCTCGGCCACGATGTCACAAAAGACAAAGCGCCCTCCCGGTCTCAGCAAGCGCCGCACTTCGTCAAAAAGGGCCCGCTTATCTGGCACCAGGTTCGCTGCGCAGTTGGAAATCACGACGTCCACACTCGCAGAGACCAAGGGCACCATCTCCATCGTAGCGCGGAGAAAGCCCAGATTCGCCAGGCCCAGTAGTCTCCCGGTCGCGGCAGCGCGTTCGATCATCCCCCGCGCCAGCTCTACTCCAATCACAAAGCCCGTTGCACCCACCTGGCGAGCTGCCAGGATGCAGTCCAGGCCGAGACCGCAGCCGAGGTCGAGCACGCACTCTCCCGGCGTCAGCATGGCCATCGCCAACGGGTTGCCGCATCCGAGAGATACGACGTCGCTGCCCGATAGGTCGCACGCGGCGGACGACCCGTACAGCTCCTCGACGAACTGCTCCGCGCCATGGCGGAACAACCACGGGCAGGCCCGCTCGTTCTCCGTCATGGTCTGCAGGAAGGCCTCATAGTACTCGGCCACACTGCGGCGGATTTCTGCAGGCGAAACCTCGATCACCAACATCCGCCCCTGTCGTCCGGTTCAGGGGCTCGCAGAGTGAGCCCCCCGTGCACTGCATCCCTTGCCTGCACCGTCTGCGCGAGTCCAGGCGGCAGCTCCGTCAAGCCACCAGCTTGCAGGGCACTCCGCTCAGCCACAAGAAGGGCCCCGCAGTCCCCGAGCACTCCGCAGCATTCGCTCGCCGGCTGGTGGCAGTCCGCATGTGCGAACACGCATGCACCAAGGACCGCCGCCAATTCAGTCGTCATGTCCGGCCAGGCTGACACCAGATGGGAAGCGCAAGATGCTGACGGCCGCAGTATCTGTCACGCTGGGCCCACAGGCCGATCTTGTGCGCTCTGTCGAAGCACGCGACGCGCGCCCACGGACTGAGCCAGAACGGACAGGACACAGGCGTAGACGACTACCTTCTGGCCGATCACCTGCGCCAGCACTCCCTCTCGGGTGCCTGCTGCTGGGTCGTTGAAGATGAGCACCAGGTAGCCGACAAGCACCAGCAGAAACAGAGCGAAGAGGTACACATAGCGGCGTGGATACCGCCGATCCATCAACTGGCCAACACGTAGAGCAGAACGGCCACCGGGAACGCCTGGAAAGCCCACAGTACGAATCGGACGTGCCAATCCATAAACCGGTCAGCGGGACACCAGGCCACTCCGATGAAGCACACGCCGGCAAAGACCCCGGCCAGAGTTCCCAGCACGCCAGCCACTCGCGCATAGACAGAGTGCACGAAGAAGCCGCCGAAGGCCACAAAGAAGAGGGCGAGCCCGGACCCTGCCCCGGTCAGAGCCACCAGGAACAGTGCGCCGGGCCCCGCGTTCGGCTCGCCCGAGTACGAGCGGGCCAAGCCCAGGTCGCTGAAAAAGTTGTGAACAAATGAGTAGCGCGGGTAAGTCGGGTTGATCCGGCTACCACCGCGGTAGGAGAGCATCGCGACTGCCGTTAGCAAGACAAACAGCATGCACATCACGACCGCCCAGGAGAACGCCTTGTATCGCCACGAGGCGGACGGTACTTTTCCTGCCTCCTTCCAGCAAGCCCGGGCATCAGATCTGCAGAGTCATCGACGCCTTCGCAGGGCCAGCAGGGCAAGTCCCACGTTAGCAGCCCAGGGAACCAGCTTGAATTCTTTGTTCAGCAGTGCGTCCTCGACTTCCCGTTCCGAAAGGCACAGCCTTTCTTGCTCTTCCAGGTCGTCAGAGTCGGGCTCGGCTACCCGCTGGGCGCCAAGAGCCAGGTAAAGGTGACCTGTCGCAATGCCGCGGTTGGCGCCGGCCTTGAAGCTGCCCAGATGAACCCACTCGTCAGCCGCGCAGCCCATCTCCTCGAGCAGCTCACGCTGCGCGGCATGCAGCGGCTCCTCGCCCGCCTCGAGGTAGCCGCCAACGGGTGCGAGGGATAGGCCGTCAATCGCGTATTTTTCCTGCCGGAACAGCAGGAAGTGGTTGTCCGAAGTAACAGGCACCACGTTGACAAAGTCAGGAGTAATGATCCATGGCCAGTTGTCAATGACGCGCCCATCTGGGAGCTCGACCGAATGCTCCTCTACGGTGAGATACTTGCTGTGACTCAAGAGGATGCGGCGCGACAGAGTTTTCCACGAAGACATCGCTTGCCACTCCTGACCCGGACTCTCCAACCATTATAGCGCGACGCCCGCCCCCGCCAAGTTGCCTTGGTGCCGAGTGGTGATTCGCCCACCCTCCCGCGTTGCGCGGGGGAGAAACCCGACTCCAGGTAAGAGCCACCGTGGCTCGCGTGTAACTCCACTGGAACTCACCTGTAGTATGTTGGGATCGCTCAGGCATCTCTGCCCATGGATTGGCCAGGCGTCAGCATGCAAGGAGGCATGGTCCAGCGGTGATGATCCCGCAAGCAGGCGGTACTTTGGCCATCAACGAAAGCCCTGCACCTGTTCGGACGCTTACCTCAGCGCGCCCCCTCCACATCGTGCCCTCTTTCCTTTCACTCGGATTCTCCGGCGGCGACGATGCCGGCCTGCAACGCTATCGACCCCAATTGCATCACCAGAAGGAGAGATGAAGATGCGTATCCCCGTTATTCCGGATAGCTATCCGCACTTCCTGGGCAACGTGTGGATGAACGGATACCGGGCGCGGCGCATTGTAGAGGTTCTGGAGAGCAAGGTAGAGGTGTCTATCGATGACTGCCGGGCCTTGCACGTGGACTATGACTGCATCCCAGGGCGCGAGTTTGTGCTGCGACTGGCGGGCCTGAGCAGTTCCGATCCAGAGGTGCAGCACGCCCTCGAGCTGCTGCGCGCCTGGGACGGGTGGCTGGGTGCGCATAGCACCGGGGGTATGTTGTACGAGGTGACACGCTATGCACTGGTGCGCAACCTGGTTGAGCCTGCGCTGGGCAAGGAGCTGACGCTCCACTGGATGGGGCAGGGTTTCAACCCGGTACTGATGCACTCGGACGAATTCTTCGGCCAGGACACGGTGACCATACTTCGCCTGTTGGACCAGCCGGACTCGTGGTGGATGAGGCAGGCCGGAGGACGTGAAGCCGTGCTGCTGCGCAGTCTGAAGCAGGCGGTGGAGTGGGCCAGGGCGCAGCTCGGGCCGGATCTGACGAAGTGGCAGTGGGGAAAAATACACCGCGCCATCTTCCCCCATGCCATGGGCCTGCAAAAGCCCCTGGACGAGGTCTTTAATCGTGGTCCGCTGCCCGTCGGCGGCGACGCGGATACACCCTGCCAGGCCGGCTTTGGCCCTGAAGAACCGTACGACAACACAGCCTGGGCGCCTGGTTTTCGGCAGATTGTTGACTTGAGTGACCTGTCGCGCTCGCTGTTCATGGTACCTCCAGGGCAGTCCGGGCACCTGGCCAGCGTGCATTATGACGACCTGGCCGAGCCGTGGGCAAAGGGAGAGTACGTGCCGATGCTGTGGACGCGCGAGCAGGTGGACCGCGAGGCGGAGGGCGGGCTGGAGCTGACGCCGTAACGTAGCTGGATTAGATCCTCACATCCAGAGCGGCGCGCATCGCTGACGCCGGTAGTAACGGGCCGTGCCCGGGATAGATCGTCGTCACGCCTTCCCGAAACAGTCGCTCCCAGCTGGCGAGGATCTGGTTCCTGTCGTTGCCTGCCGGCGGGATCCCGGGCTTCCGACCTGGGCCGTGAGCTCCTCCCCCCAGGTCGCCCACAAAGGCCTCGCCGGACTCGAGCAGCAGACTCACGGAACCCCGGGTGTGGCCCGGGGTGTGTATCACCCGCCCATGAATACCGTAGCTCTCCAGAGAAAGCCCTGCGTCTCCGATAACCACATCGGCCTGCACTGGAGGAAAGCGCATTGCCCTGGCAATCCACTCAATCGGCCGGCCGGCGATCTGCCCGACACGACCCCACATACGAGGAACAGCCACATATCCAGATTCCACCCATGCCCGGTCACGCTCGTGAATGGCCACGCTGGCGCCGGTGAGTCGCTGCAGTGCGCTGGCCGAGCCGGCGTGGTCGATGTGCCCGTGGGTGAGCAAGATCAATCGCACCTCCCGCGGATCGACCCCCAGCCAGGCGAGCGTACGTTCCACCCGTCCGGCCGTGTACGGGATTCCCGCGTCAATGAGAATCCAGCCTTCATCGCCGACCAGATAGCGATTGAACGCGCCTATGGTGATCGTATGGATCTGCAGGGTCAAGTGTGCCTCTCAGCCGTATCAGGGTACGTAAGCTGCATCGGGGTCAAAAACGATCACCGTATAGGCAAAGTCGTGTGACACGCCGCCAATCTCCACGTCATAGATGGACACTGTGTACCACTGATCGCGCTGCGGCGCAACGCCCACAGGGATTTCCGGCTGCCACACGACCGTGTTCTCGCCATAGCCCTCCGCCAGGGGCATCACAGACAGGTAGATGCCCTCCTCGCCCCTGCTCATGGCGATGCTTGCCTGTCGGAAATCCGCTCCTTCGTAGGAGAAGGACCAACGAGGGTAGACGACCTGGTACGGCACGTAACCCGGTGGCGGCCAGGCCACAAATCCATCACGCGTCTGCGGCCGTATTCTGGAGCGTGGGCCCCACACCAGGAGCGCGTTGGCGCCGAGAAATCCTGAGCGCCCTGGCACGTCACCCGTGCCCATCACCCGCGTGCGGGGATAGAGCAGCCAACGCCTGTGCGGCACGTGGTAGTTCAATTCACCGGGGTCGTCTATGTAGCCGTCGATGGCCCTTGGACCCCATACGCCGGCATAGAGGTTGGAGGAACCCGCTGCCCTGTCGCCCTCCTCGGAATAGCAGTACCATTCCTGGTCAGGAGAATGGCTGACCTTGCCGTTGGCGGCCATCATCAGCGCCGCCTTCTGCGCGGCAGCGTTCATTGTCTCGTCCAGCACCACATTGGCTGGCACGCCCGCCATGGCCCGAAAGTAGTTGATGCGGTGCACGACGGCCTCTCGATACTCGACTGCAGTACTGCCCGCTTTGCACTGCGAGTAGCCCCCATTCCAGCTTATCGCCACGCCCTCAGAGGCGCGGTAGTGCTCCTGGAAGAAAGCCGCCGATGGCGCACGATTCAGATTGTCCACCGTCAGTCCGTCGGCAAGCGTCGCGGTTGGCAGGAATTCGGCCGTTCCCCAGAACTCGTCCACGGAAAACTGGCCCAGTTGGCCCAAACCAGGTAGCGCCGTGGGCGTGGTGGGTCCGGGGGTGGGCGGCACGCGGACCGCCTCAGTTGTGCCAAGAGTGCCACAGCTGCAGAGCAGCACCAGAACCAGGGCGATAACGACCCTGTCGAACGGGGCGCGGCTGAATAGTACGTCCTTCAGCTTGTCGACCACACAACACCCTTCCAAGATCAGATGAGCTTCAGTATAGACCGGCAAAGTGGTAGTTGTCAACCACGCTTGACTCGTGCGAGGCGATTCTCCTTGACAGCTGCGCTGGAGCCTGCTATAATGTTCATGCACACGTGTGCAAAGGAGTGTTTCGTTGGGCGTATCCATCAAAGAGATCGCCAGACGCGCCGGGGTCTCGCACTCGACAGTCTCACGCGCGCTCCACAGCAGCTCACTTGTCAGTGCCGGCACCACCTCTCGCATCCAGGCTCTGGCGCGTGAGATGGGTTACGTGCCCAGCGCGATCGGCCGAGGGCTGGCCACGCGTAGCACCCACACCATCGGTCTGGTTGTCACAACCATGGCCGACCCCTTTGCCTCTGAAGTAGTGCGCGGTGTCGAAGAGTTGGCCATGGATCAGGGCTACAGCGTTCTCCTGTGCCAGTCGGGTGCACAGCCGCAAAGGGAGCTGGCCGCCGTGCGCATGTTGCACGAGAACCGTGTGGACGGGGTTATTGTGACGTCATCGCGGGTCGGTGAGCTCTACCGGCCCCTGCTGATGCAGATGCAGGTGCCCATCGTTCTGGTGAACAATGAGCGGTCGGATCCAGGCATGTGGTTCGTTGCCATCGACGACCGTGATGGGGGCAAGGTGGCCGCAAGCCATCTTCTGGAGTTGGGGCGCCGCCGAATTGCCTACATAGCTGGCTGGCCCGAGGCCAGATCCAGTCTGGACCGGCTTCATGGCTGCCGGAGTGCCCTGGAAAACCGGTCGGGTCTCGAGCCCCTGCAGGTCGGCACAGGCAATGGCACACTGGACGGCGGATACTCGGCCATGACCTCGCTGCTGAGCGCTGATCACCCGCCCGACGGGCTGTTCTGCTACAACGATATGACCGCCATTGGCGCGCTCAAGGCCCTCCGTGACCGTGGCCTCCGAGTTCCAGACGACGTAGCGGTAGTCGGTTTCGATAACATCGCCGTTGCTGCCTACACTGCGCCGCCTCTATCAACGATTGCACAGCCACGGCACGAAATGGGCCAGCTTGCTGTCGGAATGCTTATCAGACTCATTGCCGGAGAAGAAAACGTTGAGAGTCAGGTTCTGTGTGGAACGCTGGTAGTGCGCGGCTCCACATGCGCAGAAACCCGTGGGGCCACACTCGAGACCATACGCAACCGAAAAGGAGGCACGTCCGCATGAAGGCACTGATCCTGTCCGCAGAGTGGAAGCCCAGAGAGGGCTATGCTCTCTCCGAGTCGGAGCGCCAGACTCACAAGGTCGTTTCCGGCAACATGGTCTGGCAACACCCTACACTGAAAGTGGAAGAGGTAGACAAGCCCAAACCCCGGCCTGACCAGGTGCTCATTCGAATCAAGGCGTGCGGGGTCTGCGGCTCGGATATCCACTTTTACGAGCGCGACGCCGAGGACTATATCCTCTATCCAGGCCTCACCAAGTTCCCCACCATCCTTGGCCACGAGTTCTCGGGCGTGGTCGAAGAGGTTGGCAGCGAAGTCAAGGACCTGGTTCCCGGCGACATGGTCACCGCAGAGGAAATGATCTGGTGCGGATACTGCACCCCTTGCCGCAACGGCTTCCCCAACCACTGCAAGAACCTGGAGGAGATCGGATTCACGATCCCCGGAGCTTTTGCCGAGTACATAGCCATCGGCGCCAAGTACTGCTGGAAGATCAACGAGCTGAAGACCCTGTTTGGCAACGAGGACAAGGCCTATGAAGTGGGCGCCATTACCGAGCCGACCTGCGTAACCTACAACGGCATCTTCGAGTGCGCGGGCGGATTTCGGCCCGGGGCGTACGTCGTCGTCTTTGGCGCCGGGCCCATCGGGCTGGCCGGGGTCGGCCTGGCCAAGGCAGGCGGGGCGGGCAAGATCATCAGCTTTGAAACCTCCCCTCAACGTCGCGAGCTGGCCAGGATCATCGGCGCGGATTACGTCTACGACCCCAGAGACGTCACACCGGGTGACGTGATCATGGACCTCACCAACGGTGAGGGCGCGGACCTGATGGTGGAGGCTGCCGGTGCTCCCCAACTCACTGTGCCCGAAATGGAGAAATGCCTGGCCGTGAACAGCAAGATCGTTCAGATCGGACGTGCCGCGCATCGGGTTTCTGTGTACCTGGAGAACCTGCAGGTGCGCCGGGCTCGGATTCACGGCGCACAGGGGCATTCCGGACACGGGACATTCCCTAACGTGATTCGCCTTGTGGCATCGGGGCGGATGGACCTCTCGCCGATGATCACAGCACGATACGACCTGGATCACGTGGTGGACGCCATCGCCCAGTCCGGGGCACGGCAGCACGGCAAGATCATGGTCAAGATGGGCTGAGGCGACCATGACCAATCCGGTGAACATCGGCTTGATCGGGGCAGGGCGCATCGGCCACGTGCATGCACAGAATCTGGCCTTCCGAGTCCCGGGCGCGCGCCTGGCTGCGGTGGCGGATATCGCTTATCCGGCCGCCCAGGAGTGCGCTGCGGCAGCCGGCGGCGTCGCTGCATTCCCCAATTACCATACGATTCTGGACGATCCAGCAATACAGGCGGTGGTGATCTGCAGCAGCACCAATACCCACGCTCAGATCATCGAAGAGGCGGCCGCCTGCGGCAAGCACATCTTCTCCGAAAAGCCGCTCGACCTCAACCTCGGTCGCATCGACCAGGTCCTGGAAGCGGTGAAAGGGGCAGGAGTCAAGCTGCAGGTGGGGTTCAATCGCCGCTTTGACGCCAACTTTAGCCGTGTTCGCGACATCGTGGCCAGCGGTCAGATCGGGCAGCCGCATCTGGTGCGCATCACCAGCCGGGATCCGCAACCGCCCCCTATCGCCTACGTCAAGGTGTCGGGCGGGCTGTTCCTGGATATGACCATTCACGACCTCGACATGTCGCGCTTCCTGCTGGGAGATGAAGTGACGGAGATCTACGCCGCGGCTGGTGTGCTGGTGGACCCGGAGATCGGCAAAGCTGGCGACGTCGATACGGCAGTGCTGACCCTGCGCTATCGGTGCGGAGCCATAGGCACCATAGACAACAGCCGCAAGGCCGTCTACGGGTACGATCAGCGGGTTGAGGTCTTTGGCTCGAAAGGAATGGTGTGTGTCGCAAACAAGAAACCGGACTCGGCGGAGTGGAGCACCGCGGATGGAATCCACTCTTCGTTGCCGCTGTTCTTCTTCCTGGAGCGCTACAACGATTCGTACATCGCCGAAATGCGCGCGTTCGTGGAGTGCATCCAGCTAAACAAGGACCCAGTGGTACAGGGGATTGATGGCCGTATTCCGGTGGTCATGGCCTACGCCGCACAAAAGTCTGTGCAGGAGCTCAGGCCGGTGAGACTGAGCGAGATCGACCAGACCCTGCACTAGATACGCGCTCAGTCACACGGCAGACGGAATCCGGTCGTCGGCCACAACGGGACAAGAGAGGAGAGCAAGACAGATGCGCTTCGGAGCCTGCACCTGGATCTTTGGAGACCAGCCGCTGACGGACATCGCCCTCAGACTTGCGGCGGCCGGCGGAGATGGTTTGGAGCTTTACGGCGACCTGGCGGCCAACCCGCCGGGCAAGGTCAACGCCGCCCTGCGCGAGTCTGGCCTCAAGGTGCTCTCGCTTACGCCAGAGAACGTCGACCTGGCCCACCCTGACCCGCAGGTGCGGCAGGAAGCCCTGCAGTACTACCACAAACTGCTTGATTTGGCGTTCGAGGTTGGCAAACCGGTGGTGTGCTGCCACGGGGCGGTGGGCCGCATCCGGGCCATCAGCACCTATGAAGAAGAGATGAACCTGTTTGTCAATGGCGTCCAGCGGATCGCGGAACGAGCTCGCGAGGGTGGGCTGCGAATAGCCATGGAGGTGCTCAATCGCTACGAGGCGCACCTGCTGAACACGGCACAGGAGGCCCTGGGTTTTGTGCAGCGGGTCGGAGCCGACAACGTGGGCCTGCTGCTCGACTGCTTCCACATGAACATAGAAGAGGCAGACTTACGTTCTGCAATGCTGCTTGCGGGCCAACGGCTCTTCCTCTTCCACGCCGCCGACTCGAATCGCCAGGCTGTGGGCCGCGGGCACACCGATTGGCCGGGAATCATGCGCACCTTGCGCGATGTCGGGTACGCTGGAGACGTGATCCTGGAGTGCACTGCCCCCGGACCAGACCCGTTCACACCGGTCAAGGGCGAGGGCTGGCGGGACACGGTCTGGGTCTACGTCGAAGAGTCTTTGCGTTCTCTGCGCCTGCAGCAAGCGCAGCTGAGCTAGGCGAGATAGGCCGCATAGGGGCTCCAGCCCGCTGCGGCCTTGATTTCCCACGATTAAACGGGAGGTTAGCACAGTGCTACTGGGGTTCAACGGCGCCACAACAATGAAGAGCGACCTGCAGGGCGACATCTCTGCCGCCCACGAGGCAGGGTTCAAGGCACTTGAGCTCTGGGCAGCCAAGGTGGACGACTACCTGCACGACCACACGCTCACCCAGCTCAAAGATAGTCTACGCAAGGGTGACCTCGCACCCGCCAGCATCAACTCACTCGAGTTCATCAGCTTTCGCACCCCGACTGACTACCAGAAGGTGCAGGCACGCTGCCGGCAGCTCTGCGAGTGGGCCCAAGCGCTGAACTGCGACCGGCTGGTCGTCGTCCCGAGCCCGACTCCAGAAGGAGGAGCGACCAGGACCCGGATCCGCAACGAGTCTGTCTGCGTGCTGCGCGAGCTCGCTGCCATTGCACAGCCCTATGGAGTGCGCCTGGCATTCGAATTCCTTGGTTTCGGCTGGTGCTCGGTGCGGACTCTGTCCCAGGCTTGGGAGATCGTGCGGGCGACTGACCGTCCGAACGTGGGGTTGGTTATAGATACTTGCCATTTCTACGCCGGCGGGTCCCGGCTGGAGTCCATCGTTCGGGTGCCCTCCGACCGGATCCTTATCTTCCACATCAACGATGTCGAGAAGCGTCCAAAGAACACTATCGAGGATGCCCACAGACTGCTGCCCGGGGAGGGTGTGATACCCCTTCCGCAGATCCTCAGCCGGCTCAAGGCGACCGGCTACGACGGCCTGTGCTCCATCGAACTGTTCAGGCCAGCCTATTGGGAACGTCCGGCGGGCGAGCTGGCCGAAGAAGCCAGGCGGGTAACTCTAAAGGTCCTGTCCCCCTTCTTCAACGTGGCTTGACCGAGTTGCGCAGCAGCGCCAAACGCGCTAGAATGGAATCGTCGCTGAGTCATCACCACACACAACCGCACTGTAAGTGCCACCTTCGATGAAGCGTTGAAAGGAGGTGCCCCGGGGAGCTGGTTCCCATGTGCGTGTGTCTGAGCCATGTCGCGAGCATGTCATTCTGTCGAGGAGGAGAGACAATGCGTGTTAGACGATTGCGGACCCTGGTCGTGCTATTCGTGACTGCCTGCGTGCTGTGCGCCGCCTGCGCCCCGGCAGCGACTCCAACACCCCAGGTGATCATCCAGAAAGAGACACAGGTGGTGAAGGAGACCCAGGTCGTCAAGGAGACGGTGGTCGTACCTCCCACCCCCATGCCAGCTGCCCCGACGGAGATCACACTGATAGACACCAACTCCGGATCGAACTTTCAGTGGTACTGGCAAAACGTCGTCGTCCCGGCTATCCAGGATCAGCTCGGAATCAAGGTCAACTACGTTCCTGGCAAGATCGCCGAGCAGACCGAGCGCATGAAGGCCTGGGAGGCGGGCAAAGGTGACGTTCACCTCATGTTCGTCAAGCCCGACGACATTGCCAGCATCGTCAAGCAGTCTATCCCCCTGGTCAAGATCTGGCCTGACCAGCAGGCGAGCATCCCCAACCTGGCCAAGTGCCCGGAGGACTATCTCAAGCTGGCGCAGGGCGTTGACATTCAGGGCACGGGCGCGCTGTATTGGCGCAGCCAGTACATGTTGATGTACAACACCGAGTTCATCAAAGACCCGCCCAAATCCTGGAAGGAATTCTACGATCGGCGCGCGGAGTGGAAGGGGCATATTGGCTGGATCCGCCCCGATTCCAAGTCCGGTGCCGGACGTGGTTTGCCCTATAGTTTCCTGAACGCCTACGTCTCTCTGACGGACGCAGCGGGCAAGGCCATCCCGTTGGCGGACCTGCAGCAGAAGGCCGAGTATCAGGATGCATTGACCAAGCTGAAGGACTTTGTCAAGTACTGCAAGGTGGCCGCCGAGCCCCCCAACATGTTCGAGGACTTCAACGCCAGCGACACGTGGATTGCCGTGTATGCCATGGACTTTTCCCTGTGGTCCATCAGCCAGGGCACCATGCCGCCAACGCTTGCCGCTGCAGCGCTGAGCGACGGCGTGCCGGCCGGCTCCGATGGCTATCTGGCGATCCCGGCCAATATCCCTGAGGAGTACAAGCCCGTCGTGATGAAGGTCATCAACTATCTGCTGTCCGACGATCAGCAGATCCGCCTCATCTCGACTATGTGGCAGTACACGGGCACTCAGATCGATGACCAGATTCCGGATGTCGTATGGCGCAAGATCCCCAAGTGGTCAGAGGTTGAGAAGTACCGCGTGCGTCAGACCAACAAGGAAGTGACGGACTGGATCAAGGCCGACGGCGCAAAGGTACTGTTGGGAGAGTAGCACCTCGTGCGAAAGCGCAGCCTGGGCTGCATCTGCAGCCCAGGCTGCAGTGCATACCTGCTAAGCCAAGGGCGTAAACTGTGTCCGACGCACCCAGCAGACGGCAGAACCTAATCACCTTACTGTTGTTGTCGCCTGGGTTGGCAGGCTTTTTCGGCCTGTTCTTCTACCCGATGTTGGTGACGCTGGAACGCAGCCTTCACCCTGAAGGGCAGACGCAGGGATGGACGCTGGAGAACTATGCGGTCCTCTTTCGCGACTCTGACTTTTCCAGGGTCATCCTGCTGACCTTCTTTCTGGCCATCTCATCGACGCTTCTTTCGATCGCTCTCTCTGTGCCGCTGGCGCTGTTGCTGCGGCGCAAACCGGCGGGCCATCGCCTGCTACGAATGACGGTCCTCGTTCCCATCACTGTCCCCGGGCTCATCGGGGCGTTTGGGCTGCTGCTCTTCTGGGGCAGCCGGGGGTGGTTCAACCTGAGCATGATGCCTCTGCTGGGACGGACGGAGCCGATTCAGGTCAACTACACCCTGGTCGGCCTGGTGATCTTTTACGTGTGGCATTACTTCTCCTACACCGCCACAACCACTCTCTCAACCCTGGAAGGATTGGATCCTGCCATTGAAGAAGCGGCTACGGTTGCCGGAGCCACGCCCTCACAAGTGCTGCGCCACGTGGTCATCCCGTTGATCATGCCCGGGATTCTATCTGGGTCCGTTCTGAGCTTTATGGCTGCCTTTGGGGCATTCAGCATCCCTCTGGTGACGGGCGGTAGCCTGCGTCCCCTGGCTGTGTCCATTTACAAGCAGATTGAGGTTTTCACCCCTGCACGATGGTCGGCCGCAAGCGCCATGGCTGCGGTCATGGCTACTCTGCAGGTGATCTTTCTGGCCATCTACATGCGCGTGCTCAGGAGACCGACCGCATGAGGAACCTCGCGACCGTGTATTGGCGCGCGTTGGTGCAACGAAAGAGACTCCTGGGAACCGTGTTCCTGTGGACCTTTTTCCTGTGGATCACGACTCCGTTCATGATCATTATGCTCAAGTCGGTCGGCAGGAACTGGTTCGGCCGCAAGTGGCTGCCGCCGAACCTCACCCTGGACTGGTACCGCTGGGCCGTGACGGTCGCCAACATTCCCAGGATCCTGGCGAACACCCTCATCATCGCCGCCATCGCGGTGACGATCTCAACCCTGATTGCCTTGCCCACTGGTTGGGCGCTGGGCCGGCGCAAGGTGCGCGGAAAAGAACTCTTGACGTCCATCATCCTGCTGCCGCGCATGATCCCCCCCATAGCCTACGCCCTGGGCGTTGCGCAGATCTTTTACCGGTTGCACCTGGTGGACAAGTACCTGGGTGTTGGCCTCGCGCATGTGGCAATCTGCGCGCCGTATGCCACGCTGGTGCTGTCATCGACGTTCCAGGCGCTGGATGATCGGGTGCTGGAGGCCTCTGCCGTGTGCGGAGCCAACCAGCTGCGCACCTTCTTTCATGTCACGCTGCCCATGGTATTGCCAGG
Source organism: Anaerolineales bacterium UBA2200 (assembly GCA_002327925.1). Lineage (GTDB taxonomy): Bacteria > Chloroflexota > Anaerolineae > UBA2200 > UBA2200 > UBA2200. The sequence continues at coordinate 74,682 of DCVA01000043.1, read as the reverse complement.
CATACTCTCGTCCATCATTTTCACTTTCACGACGTCCTACAACGAGCTCACGCTGACGCTGATGACCTACGGTCCGCACACGATCACCCTCCCGGTACGCACGTATCTGGCCGTTGGCGAAGGGTACTGGGAAGTGACCAGCGCAATGTCCATGATCCTGGTCATCCCGTCGTTCTTTGTGCTGTTCATGATTCAGCGTGAGATAGCACCAGAGAAGCTGGTGGGAGGGTTCAAGGGAGTGTAGCATGTCGAACGTCATGATCGAGCTGCGTGACACCTCCAAGCGCTACGGCAAACTGCTTGCCAACGATCGGCTCAATCTGAGCATTCTTCGGGGGGAGTTGATGACCCTGCTGGGACCATCAGGTTGCGGCAAGACCACCGCGCTGCGCTGCATTACCGGCCAGGTGACTCCCGATGAAGGGCAGGTTCTGATCGACGATATCGATGTGACCAACCTGCCAACGCACAAGCGAGAGCTGGGCATGGTCTTTCAGAACTTTGCCCTGTTTCCCCATATGACTGTCTACCAGAATGTAGAGTTCCCACTCATGATCCGCAATGAGCCGCAGGCGGAGAGTCGCGAGAGGGTTATGGAAACCCTGAGACTGATCCGCATGGAATCCTATGAGAAACACTATCCTCGGCAGCTCTCCGGAGGACAACAGCAGCGCGTCGGCCTGGCCCGCGCCCTTGTCTACCGGCCCAAGGTGCTACTGCTGGACGAACCTCTCTCCAACCTCGATGCCAAGCTGAGAGAAGAGATGCGCTTTGAGATCAAGGATTTGGTGCGCCGGCTGGGCATCACCGCCGTTTACGTCACACACGACCAGGCCGAAGCGCTGGCGATGTCGGACAGGGTGGCAGTGATGAACGCCGGGCGCATCGAGCAGATCGGTACACCAGATGAGATCTATGAGTGTCCCCATTCACGCTTCGTGGCTGACTTTATCGGCCTCTCCAACTTTCTGCGTGGCAAGGTCGTCTCTTCCTCTGGTGAACAAGCGACCGTGGAGATCGACGGCCGACTACTGATAGTTCCGGCAGCGGGCGCAGCGCAGGTCGGCCAGGACTGGCTGGTCTTTGTGCGACCGAACGACATCGAGTTGCTCCCCGTCACAGGAGAACCGATAGAGAATGAGCTGGACGGCACGGTTTCCAAGCTGACGTACCTCGGCGACCGCATTGACTACCGGGTGGCACTGGGATCGGCACTTGAGCTGCGCGTGCAGACAGACGGCAAAGTGCGCTTTGCCGCGGGCGAACAGGTCCGGGTCCGACTCCCGCCGGCCAGTTGCAGACCGGTGACGGAATAGCGCCAGCGAAAGCATCGACGATTCCCTTCCTGTTAGTACAGGCGTGCCACGTCTGGCGTTTCCTCCATGTGGCAATCGCAAGTCCACTTTCTCCAGGAGAACGAAATGGCTCGCTATGACGTAGCCTTCATCGGGCACTACACTAAGGATACTATCGTATCGTCAACTGGCACGCGGGTGGTCAACGGTGGAGCGTGCAATTATGGCGCCAACGTTGCCGCCCGGATGGGGCTGAGCACGGCCGTCGTCACGCGGCTGGCCCAGCAGGACTGGAGTGTCGTGGACCGACTGCAGAGTCTGGGAGTGGCGGTCTTCGCCCGGGCCACTCCGCAGTCAACATGCCTGCGCCTGGTTTACCCAACAGCCGATGTGGACCAGCGCACCATCCACGTCACCAGCACGGCCGGAGCATTCACCCCGGACGAGGTGCGCGGCATAAGCGCCCGCGCCTGGCTGATTGGCGCATCGATGCGCACGGAACTGGGATTGGACGTCCTTCGCGCCCTCCGCCGCAAGCGGACCTTGCTGGTCGCGGATATTCAGAGCTTCCTCCGCATCAACCAGGATGGCATTCTGGTGACCGCGCCGTGGCCCGAGAAGGCAGACGTGCTGGCCAGGCTCGATATTCTCAAGACCGATGCGGTCGAGGCGAAGCTGCTCACCGGAGAGAGCGACATCCACGCAGCGGCGAAGATGATTGCCTCCTGGGGACCGCGCGAACTGGTGCTCACGCATCGCGACGGGCTGCTAGTGCTTGCGGAGGGCAAGTTCTCTCAAGCCAGGTTCGCCCCACGCAGACTGGTGGGCCGCAGCGGCCGCGGCGACACCTGCATCGCCGCCTACGTCAGCAGGCGCCTTGATGCCTCACCTGCTGATGCTACGCAGTGGGCTGCCTCTGTCACGAGTCTCAAGCTGGAGGCGGAAGGTCCATTCCAGCGCCAGATCCATGAGGTGCAGTCTCTGCTCAGCAGCGGAAAGCTTCAGCTTTGAGAGCTTGGGCGCTCACTTGCGGTATCCATCCCTCGAGACGAGAGACGAAACATGACTGACAACCGTAGCTCAGAGCTCGATGTGGCGATCATCGGGCACTTTGCCAAAGACAAGATCATCGTCAACGGTCAGGAGACGGTGGCTTCCGGCGGATCCGTGTATTACGGTGGACTTGCGCTACGCCGCCTGGGCCTGAACGTTGCCGTGATTACTCGACTGGCAAGGGACGACTTTGCCCGGCTCGAGGAGCTCACGGCTGAAGGGATTCGGGTTTTCGCCCGCGCGGCGCGTCAGACTTCCGGCATTGCCAACACCTACTTTACCGCCGATATGGATCGACGTCTGACCCGGCCACTGGGCGATGCCGGCCGGTTTCGCCTGCGCGACCTTCCCAGGATCGCGCCCCGGCTCTGGTTGGTCGGCCCCCTGATGGTCGGCGAAGTTGACCTGGCCTTTATACGAGCCCTCGCCGCGCGCGGACCTGTGGCCCTCGATGCGCAGGGATTCGTCCGCATCCGGGATGGTGAGAACCTGGTGTTCAGGGATTGGGTTGACAAACGCGACGGCATACCTTATGTGCAATACTTGAAGGTAGATCAGGCGGAGGCAGAGGTGCTCACCGGCTTCACGGATCGGCGCCGTGCCGCAGAGCAACTGGCAGAATGGGGTGCACAGGAGGTCGTTCTCACCCACGCTGGGGGCGTGCTTGTGGTTGCCCCCGGAGCCGTCAGCGAGGCGACTTTCGCCCCTCGCTCCCTTGCCGGACGCACCGGCCGCGGCGACACATGCTTTGCCGCCTACCTGGCCCAGCGCAGGATTGCGAATCCACAGGAGGCCTGCGCCTTTGCCGCACGGATTACCTCGCTCAAGCTGGAGACGCCGGGGGCGTTTCGAGGCCTTGGTCCGAGCGCCGCGACTGTGCCGCCAGGCCCATAACAACAGATCAGGCGCTCATTTCTCCAACAATCTGGCCGCGTCGCCCAGTAGCTCCGTGACTTCCACCCCAAAGGGGCAGCGCTCTGTGCACTCGCCACATTCCACACAGTCCGAGGCTGGCGACCCAAGCGCACCGTACTGTGTGCGCAGCGCATCTCCTACCCCATCCTGAGCTGCGGCACGCAGGCGCAGAACCGTGGGAATGTCGATATCGACGGGGCAAGGTAGACAATGGGAGCAGTAGACGCACGTGCCACGCACTGGCTCTTGAAACTCCGCCAGCCGCGGCCAAAAGTCAACTTGCTCGCTGGCAGCGTCCAGATAGCCAAGGTTCTGATGCAGCTCAATCACGCTCTTGACCCCGCAGAGGGCCACGCCAACCGCGGGTTGCGACAGCGTGTAGTGAATGCACTGCCAGGGCGAGAGCGCCTCCTCGAGCCGAAAGCTCTCGCCGCCATGGAAGGGCTTCATGGCCACCACTCCGATCCCGCGGCGAGAGCACAGATGCAGTAGCTCCCGCTTCGCTGCGTCGGATGGATCCAGGAGGCCCACCGGCTGCATGACCACATCGAGGTCTGTCGACTCAAGGAGACGCATTGCCGTCGTGGCGCTGTGGCCGCTCATGCCCAGGGCACGCGCAACGCCATCCCCCTTCAGTCGTCTTGCCAGCTCAAGAACCCCGCTCGGTGCCATCACCCTGTCCAGATCATCGGCTGCATCGACATAGGTAATGTGTAGCACGTCAAGGTAGTCAGTGCGCAGGCGCGCGAGCAGATCCTGGAGCAATTGACGACATTCCACAGGGTCGCGCGTCTTCCGGTACATGCCCTTGTGTGTGGCTACACCGAGATGACCCGCCAGCAACACCCTATTCCTGATCCCCTGGAGGGCCACGCCCAGCGCCTCCTGCAGTTCAGGGCGCCAGATCATTATGTCTACGTAGTTGACGCCGCCGTCTACAGCGGCCCGTACGGTCTCGACCAGCGTATCGGGTGAGGTCAGGTGTTCCATTCCTAGGCCGATGACCCCGACATCAAGACCGGTGCGTCCGAGCCTGCGATGGAGCATGTTTCCTCCTTCCCCGCGGTTGGTCCGGTCTGTCTGTATCTAAGCTTCGTCCGAAGGCAGAGCTGATGGACCTGAATCTGGCGATCCGGGTCTGGCTTCCGATGGAATCCACCGTTCCAGCACCTCGCGCAGCCGCTCGCGGGTCACTGGCTTGCTGATATAGTCATCCATTCCCGAAGCCAGGCACTTCTGACGGTCCTGCTCCGTCGAATAGGCCGTCAGGGCTACGATCGGAATTCTCCGGCCGTCCTCGCCGCTGCTTTCCCTGAGGGCACGGGTAGCCGCAAAGCCATCGAGCCCCGGCATCTGGCAGTCCATCAGGATGGCTGCATAAGCACTCGGGGCGACGGCGACGGCGTTGACCGCCTGACGTCCATCCGATACGGTGTGCGCACTATAGCCGAGGCGCTGCAATTGCAGTAGCACCATGGTCTGAGTAGTCGGGTTGTCCTCTGCCAGCAATATGAGTCGCGGGGCCTGGCCTCTGGTGGAACTGGGCAATCGGGTCGTTCTGACCCTCGGAAGGCCAAGCGTCACATCGACGAGCGCGTTGAACAGGGCAGGCGGCTCGATCGGAGTTGGTAGTACGGCCTCGAACAGGTCCTGCGGCGGAGCCCCGGCTGGAGTCGTAACGCTAGGTCCCGCCAGCAGAACGACGCTCGTTGAGGCCAGTGATGCCGACTCTGCCAATCCCCTCTGGAGGACAAAAGAGTCCACAGCAGGAGGGTCGTGAGCGACCAGTACCGCGTCGTAGGGTCGACCTGCGCTGGCCGCGTCACCGAGAAGTTGCAGCGCCAGCTCATGGCCATCCGCCGACTCTGTCTGCATTCCCCAGGAGCTGAGGTGGCCGGCCAGCATTTGTGCTTCGTCCGGCGCACTGTCAACGATCAGCACACGTAACCCCTGAAGGTCTGGCTCCAGGACTGCCAGATCCGGCGCAGCAGACGGCTGGAAGGTGGCAGTGAACCACACGCTTGTGCCCTTGCCCACCTCGCTTGTCAACTCTATCTGGCCGCCCATGAGCTCAACGAGTCGTCTGGATATGGCCAATCCCAGTCCTGCTCCACCGTACTTCCGCGTGGAAGAGCTGTCTGCCTGAGTGAAGGGCTCAAAGAGACGGCCGAGCGCGGCAGCCGGAATACCGACGCCTGTGTCGCTTACCTCGAAACGAATGGTGGCGTGTTGCGCCCCCTGGCTCTCAAGCGCTGCATGGATAAAGATCTGCCCCTTTTCCGTGAATTTGCAGGCATTGCCGACCAGGTTGACCAGGACCTGCTTCAGCCGGAGCGAGTCGCCACGAAGCCATGAAGGGATTTCCGGAGCGATCTGCGTCAGGATCCGCACGTCTTTGTCGCGAAGCATCGGCGCGAGAAGGTCAATCACTCCCCTGACCAACTCGAGCAACTGAAAGTCCTTGGGCTCCAACTCCAACCTGCCGGCTTCCATCTTGGAGTAGTCCAGGATGTTTTCGATCATCAGCAGAAGGCTATTCGTCTGCTCCAGCACAACATGGGCAAAGTCACGCTGCTCCGGGTTCAGAGGCATGTCAAGGAGCAGCTCAGTCATGCCGACGATCGCGTTCATCGGGGTGCGCACCTCGTGACTCATTGTGGCCAGAAATTCGGACTTGAGACGCGAAGCGTCGAGTGCCTTGTCACGAGCCTGAACGAGCTCCGTAATGTCCTCTGCAGCAGCCAGGACACCCCACGGCGTCGGGTTGACCCTGGCATACCAGAATCGGCCGGCCAACTCACCTTCAACCTCTCCGGCTGTGCCCGTTTCTTGAGCCCGGCGAAACGTTTCCCATAGCGTGCTCTCTGCCAGCGCCGGCAGGACCTCCAGCACGTTCTGGGAGCTCAGATCCGACGCCGACCGTCCGGTCATGGCGGCGAATGCGTCATTACAGTACAGTATGGTCGAATCAGGGCGAAGCGCCAGTAGTGGGCTGGCAATGCTGTCCAGCAGCACTCTGTGTTTGAGTTCGCTCTCGCGCAGCGTCTTCTCGTCTTCCTTCTGATGCGTTACTTCCGTCGACACTTCTTGACTCGAAACAAGGCAACCTTGCGCGTCGAACGTGCCTCGCACTCTGGAGCGCATCCAGCGAACCGAGCCGTCCGGCGCCAGCACGCGAGATTCTAGGCTGATTTCCGGGTTATCCGGACTCAGCATCGCCAGTTCCTCCTGCAAATTCGTCTGCTCTTCAGGAGGCGTGGATGGGTAGTAGAGGCAGGAAACAACCTCATCCGCACGTTGGCCATAAAAGGCGCAATATGCCTCATTGGCGAAACTGATCGTTCCGTCAGCCTGGCGGCGACAGACGAGCTCATCCTGGTCCCGTACCACATCCTTGTAGAGGGATAGCTGCTCACCCAGCGACGAGACTGCACAAGCCCGCTCGTAGGCAAAGACAGCCTGATTGGCCAGTCCGGTCACGAGGTGCATATCGGCCCTGGCGAAATCCCGCTCGCTGCGCCGGTTAGTTGCCACAAGTAGACCCACTACGCGTCCGTCCACCGCCAGTGGAGCGATGATCTGCGATCCGGTATCATTCTCCAGACGCCTGCGCTGCTCCTCAGTGGTCTCCCGCGAATCAGGAACCCCCTTGAGTGTCAGAATTGGCTGGTTCCGCTCGATCACCCAACCTGTCAAACCGGTCTTCGTCTCTTCGATGGCTGGCTCTGTCTCCCCCGCAGCAGAAGCTGGCGCCTGTGCCCAGTCAACGATGCGCGTCACATCACTGTTGAATGCCACAACCTCAACGCGGCTGGCTGGCAACGCTCGAGATACGGTCTCTGCGGTAACCTGGAGCACCTCATGGGGCTGATTGGGGGTGATGAGGGAGCGCGCCGCCATGTATAGCCTCTCCGTTCGGGCCAGTGCCGCCATGACCTCATCAGTGCGTCTTCTCGCCGTCGCATCGCGCAGCATCAGCATCCGGCCAGCCGCCCGACCGCTGGCACCATACAGGGGAACCAGGTGCAAGTCGTAGGAGCGCGAAGCAGGTCCACTGCCAATCGTGACGGGCGCTCCCGCCGGACGTCCGCCAGCCAGCGCATGTACAAGGTCCGAATCGGGCATGACATCGGCAATTGCGCGGCCGGAGACATTCCTGGAGACCAGAGCCGTGGCGCGCTCCGCTGCCGGGTTGAGATGCGCCAGCCGATCCGACGAGTCGAGCACGATGACCAGGTCAGATGACCCGCCGAACACGGCCTGAGCGGCAGTCGCGAGTAGCCCCGGCAATCGGCTCCGAGCTTGTGCGAGAAAAAGGAGTGCGCACGAGAGAAAGAGCCCAACCGGCGTGAGTTCCACCGCCCCAGGCGGCTCCAAACGCAGAGCGGTCACTCCTTTGGCGATCCATGGGAGGAGAGCAGCGACGAGCAAGACAAATCGAGAACCATAGATGGAGCGCTTGGACCGCAGCAGCCAGCTCAGGAATAGCACCGTGGCCGCCGCACAGAGTGAATAGCCGTACACACCGTGCACCATGCCCCATACACCAGGCGTGGCGACCAGACTCGAACTGGTCTCCCCAGCCATCTCCAGCCTCATCCACATCCATCGCGTGGAGGCGTTGGTCCATACGGCCACAGCCGTGAGCACCGGCTCAACCAGCAAGAGCATTCGCGCCCAGCGGGTCAAGAGCCGGCCCCGCCCGATGTACTGCAACGTCAGAGTAACGGCCGCCACCGGAACGATCGAAGCCGCGAGAGTGCCGAGCGCGAGCCAGAACGAGGCGAGTTCAAAACTGCTGCTGGTGCGAGAGAGGAATTCCGCCACCGCCCAGAGCCCGGCAGCAGAAGCGAGTGAGATCGGCGCGGGAGTTGACAGCAGGGGCCGCCGCCGCGCCGCAAGAAGCGCGAGACCAAGCGACAGAACCGCACTCAAGAGCAGCAGGTAGGAGGCATTCTGGAGCACCATGTTACCCCCGTCCGAGCAAAGGTTGTTTTGCAATCATATCCGTGTTCGTGCCCTGGGTCAAGTCGCTAGAGCAGGTTACCTATCGGCTACCCATCAGTGACTTGACAGCTACTTTCTCATGGGATAGAATCCACACGCGATGATCTACGTCCTAACAGTTGAGGAGTGCTTCGCGGGTCTCTGGCGTGACGTCTGCGCCCGTGGCGCGTCAGTGATTGTACGTCCCGGCGGTATTGCAGTTCTGCAGTCAGGCAGAACCCGCGTGTAGCCTAATGAGAGGCGCAAGGCAATGCAGGGAGGGCTAATGGCAGAGCGAAACGAGCCGAAACCCGTACTGGTTGTTGATACCGAACCCTTGACCAGAGTTGCAGTAATGGAAGCTCTTCAGAGCTGTGGCAACGGCTTCACGGTTGAGTGGGCCGGTGACGGGCGACACGCCTGGTCCATGTTGCGTCGCGGAACGTTCTCGCTTCTGCTGGTCGACGCGGAGACGCCGGGACTGGCCATCGCAGAGTTCGCCAGAGCGGCCCACAGCACCTCCCCAGGGGCAAGGGTCCTGGTGATCGGCCGCTCCAGCGCCACCGACCTGCGCGACACAGCGCAGCGATGGAAGCTGGACGGATATCTCGCCAAACCGATCACCGTCCGAGCAATGATGGAGGTGGTTAGTGCCACCAGGCCTCGCACCGGGAAGGCTGCACCGGACATCTCGGTGGCCGGCGATGCGGATGTCCTGCCTGTCGCCGCTCGAGGCGGCAGTCGCTCGGCAGAGCAGCAAATTGGGTCAGGTGAAGTGCCTGCGCCGATCCCCGTGTCAACGGGTCATGGCATCCTCGAGCGACTTTTGAGTGACACGCGCGCGCGGTGTGTCCTTCTCATAACCGCGGCCGGCTATCCTGTCGACTCGGTGGGTCAGACTTTTGGTCTGCACCTACCGACCCTGGGCGCCCTCATCGCCGCAACCTTCGCCGCCGCAGCAGAGCTGGCCAAGCAGCTTGGCAACGCTTCTGACTTCCGTGCCAGCCACCACCAGGGTCCCGATTGCCACATATATACCTATGAGGTCACCAGGGATCTGCTATTGGCTACCGTTTTCGGAGACGAGAGCCAGGCCGGCGCGGTATGGATCTTCGCCAAGAGGGCAGCAGCAGTGCTGGGCACCCAACAGTTTGGCGAGTCAGAATCGGTAGATCTGGGTAGCGACCTGACAACCGAGGTCCAAGCGCAATTGGATAGCCTGTTCGATGCCACTCCCACGAACGGGCGAAGGTGAACGTCGAGCTGCCTGGCAGTCGTGAGTGGGACGCGGGTGCACTGGTCTGCGTGTGCCCCGTGTCGCCCTAGCATACTGAACATTCATGTTCATCAACTCCAGGCAGCACGAACTGAATCTCAAGATCGTCTATTACGGCTCGGCTCTGAGTGGGAAGACAACCAACCTGCAGTACATCCACGCCCGTACCAATCCGGGTATGCGCAGCGAGTTGATCTCACTCAAGACACGCGCGGACCGAACTCTTTTCTTTGACTACCTGCAGCTGGATCTCGGAGAGATCAGGGGGTTGCGGCCGAGGTTCAGCCTTTACACGGTACCTGGCCAGGTCCACTACGCTTCGACGCGCAAGCTGGTATTGCAGGGCGCAGACGGGATTGTACTGGTCGTTGACTCACAACGTAACCGTTTGCCGGACAATCTCAGGACCTGGATTGAGCTGCAGAAGCTGGTTGCCAGGATGGGTCACAGGGTGGATGATTTTCCCATGGTAGTGCAGTTCAACAAGCAGGATCTGCCTGGGGCATTGCCGCCGGATACTCTTCGAGGTCTTCTGGGAAGCAACGGGGCACGGTGCTTTCCGGCCGTGGCGACGCAAGGGATCGGCGTATTGGACACACTGAAGGCGATCATAGGCATACTCACGTCAAGACTGCAGTAGCTCGAATGGAGGGTGACCCGATGGCGGTGAGGGGCAAACTCAAGGATATCAGCCTGGCCAGTCTCATTTCGGTGAACTGCAACGAGATGAACCAGGCCCGACTTGAGGTGTGGCACAATGATCAGGAGGCCGTCATCTTCTTCGCCGAAGGTAACATCGTCCACATGACACTCGGCGACATGGAAGGCGACGAGGTGATCCACGAACTGCTCGCCTGGGAAGACGGTGAGTTTGAGCTGGAGCCGGGCATTCCCGCCCCTCGTCAGACGGTGCAAACTCCCTGGTCGACGCTGCTTCTTGAAGGCATGCAGCGTGTCGATGAGAGAAGCACTGAGCTTGCCGGACTCCCAGAAGACCTGGAGCCCGACGTGCCTGCCACCGAGGCCGATAACCATGCCGCAAGGTTGCGCTCAGTCGACGGCGTGACAGGCGTGGTTCTCGTGGCCCGCGATGGTAACGTCATCGCCGCTGAGATGGCAGCCGATCCTGAGAAGGAGGGTGCAGTTGCGGTCTTTGTGGGCAGCGCAGCTTCGCAGATCGGGGAAAGTCTCGGCCTAGGCCCATTCGAGCGCGGTGTTGTGGAGACATTGGGTACAAAGGCAAGACTCCTTATTGTCGAGAGACCGGATTTCTATGTAGGGCTCCTGCTGGCAGAGAGGGCCTCTCCAGCTCTGGTCGCCGCCAAAATAGCGAGCATCCTTCGATAAGAATGGGGTGGGATATGGAAGACGTCCTGCGGACTATCAGCAACGTGGTAGGAGTGAATGGCTGCTTTGTCTGCGATGAGACGGGCGACATACTGGCGCACTCTCTGCGCACCCTGCCCCGCGATCATGCGTTGTCTGTCGTCGGGCACACCGCAGCGCAGGCTATTGCAGGCCTGCGTGCATCCAAGCGCAAGAAGGTCGATGTCGACCTCGTCTACACCGGAGGCAGAGTCATCCTCAAGCCGCTCCAGGGGGGATGCCTGTGCATCGTCTGCGAGCCGCGCATTAGCATCCCGTTGCTCAACCTCACAGCCGACGTCGCCATTCCCAAGCTTCAGGCCGCACTGAAGAACCGTCCTGAGGTGCCGACAGTACCTGCATTCAGACCCGAACCTCCCCAGCCACAGGCTGCCCCGACTTCGGAAGAGACGACTCCGGCCAAGGCGCGGGGCCTTAATGGTTTTCTCAAGACATTCGGACGCTAGCTAACGAGCCAATCGACCAGGAAACACCATGCCGAGACAAACGAGTCAGAATGGAGGCATACAAGCCATGCAACCAGAGCACAGCACCGCGCAGACGCCAGCCCCGACCCGGTTCGAAGAGGTGCTTACTGAGCTCAGTCGTCAGGGTTCGTTTCAGGCTGCCATTCTGGCTACCAGCGATGGCCTCCCCATCGCCACGTCACCCTCCTCGCTCGATGCGCAGCTCACTGCGGCTATGGTGGCGATGCTGCGCAAGGTCAGCAAGGACGCGCGCTCAGAACTGGGCATGGGGGAGCTTGACGAAGTGAGCCTCTACGACCGGAATCGCTCCCGGCTCGTTTGCCGCTTCTTTCACGTTGATCAGGAGGAGCTGATCCTGGCGCTGCTGGTGGCGGATGGTGCGCGATACCGCCGCACCAGCACACAGGCGATACGCCACATTCAAACCATGTGGGCCGCCTAGATCAGCCAGAGCGAGTGCAAACTCACCTACTTGCGGAACACCCTCTCAGGATCCACCACCTCGCGTAAAATGCGCAGCTCCTGGGGATCCGGGGAAGGCGTCTGTACCGCCTCACTCACATCGAGTGGAAAACCCGTGTCCTGCGCCACGTCAAGGGCAGTCAGGCCGGGATGGTAGCTGGCCAGGTACATCGCCTTGGTATCAGGGCGAAAGCGCATCACTCCTTTGGTCGTTACCACCACATCCGGACCGCCACGAACCAACCCCGCCCTCTCGCGGCTTTCTCCCCCTTCCAGCCATCCGGGGCTGGTCACATAGTGGATCTTGTCCGGAAAGCGCCTCTTCTCGTGAAGTGCAATGATCACGGTTCGCCTGGCCAGGCAGGCAATATCGCAGGCGCCACCGCTCCCGGAGAAGCGAACCTGAGGGTGACCCGGGTCCAACCCGATGGAGGTGCTGTTGATGTTGCCATACCGGTCGATCTGGGCGCCGCTGAGAAAGCCCACATCCACGCGCCCGGCCTGCAGTACGTACGAAAATACCTCACTCAGTCCGGCTGCCGTGGCTGCTCCTCGCATCGCCCGCGGATCACCGACCGACATGGGCAGGTGCGCAAGTTGGCTCGCCACTGTCCCCGCCTCAAAGATGATACAGCAGCCCGGTGCGTGAGTTCTCTGCGCCAGCATGGCGCCCAGCATCGGCAGACCTGTGCCGGCGAACACCACCTCACCCTCCTGAATCTCATGGGCAGCTGTCACTGCCATGAGCTCAGTCAATGTGTAGTCGCTCATTCGTCCAACCTCCTCCGCTGCAGGTCGGGGCGATAGCCATAGGCCGGGTCCGCCGCGAGCGATTCCAGGCGCTCAGCGCCCCCAATCGCGTTCAAGTACTCGACATGGGTCTTGACGCCAAGTACGTACTGATCAAGATAGGTCTGAAAACCCGCATCGCTTTCCGCACACCCATGGTACCTCTTCAGTTGGCGGGGGTCATAGTCGTAGCAGTTGAACACGGCATAGGGGTGCGCGCCCCACGGTACGGGGCACACATAGTGCACAGCGAACATCGGGATCAGGTTCCGTTCCGGCTCGCTGCGCAGTGATTCCTCAGCCACAATCTCCTCGCAAGTGACGATCACTGTTTCGGCACAGAGGGCCTGCTGGACATCTGCGAACGTTTGCCCCTCGATGCGCACGATTCCGTTTGCCGTCGCCTTCTGCACATGAAGTATGGCAAAGTCTGTGTGTATGGCAGGAACCAGCACCACCCGGTCGCGGGGGTCAAAGGGAGACTGCATCTCAAAGAGCTTGAGTGCCGACGTTCGGGGATCGGCAGCACGAGCCTCTGCGCTCAGACCCCCCCGCGCCAGCACATCGCTGCCCAGCAGACTACGCAGAGGCATGAAGGGAATACCCATAGCTCCTGCCGTGAACCTTGCCACCATCGAAAAGTTGGAATAGTCCTCCCACTCGATTTGCCCGCGCTCCGCAGCGAGTCGCCAGCGCGGGCCTATGGTGGCAAAAGCCTCGTCTGCCTCATAGGCCAGTTCCACACGCTTCACGCAGCCGGCACCGATCAAGATGTCCCAGTCGCCGCCCGGAGAGTGCCCAAACAGGTAGAGATTGCGTCGCCTGAGCCTGATCAGTTCGTAGACAAAAGCCATCGGGTGACGCTGAGTGGTAAAGCCGCCAAGAGAGAGGGTGGCGCCATCTGGTACCAGGGCGGCCGCCTGGGCCAAGGGGATTACTTTAGACGGCAATTCGGTCCTCCTTCACGCACCAACGTGACCTTTGCCTGCTGCATCATGTCGCAGGGCGGGCTTCTACTTTGCCTCTGGAGCCGTGGCAGAAGGCGGGTGCAGCCGTAAATGCGCCTTCCTCCGATCACGCAATCGGCTGCACCTGAGCCTTGACCTGCGAGAGACGTACCTCTGCCTCCCCGCGCCGAAAGCGTGTCGCGTAAAGAGCTCCAAAACCTTCAAGCACAAACGAAGCGGAGACCGTTCCATAGCAGGCAGCCAGCACGGCGTCCGCCGTCTCCTGGAATCCCACCAGGAACCCTCCGCAGAAGGCATCTCCCGCGCCGGTTACGTCAACCACGTGCGTTGGGAACGCCGGGACAAGCCATCGTCTGCGATCCAGGCAGTCATACACCATAGCTCCGCGACTACCAACCTTAATCACGACTGCTTCGAGGCCCGTCTCTGCGAAGCGGCACGCAGCAGACCAGAAATCGATGGGTCCGAGCAGGGATCTTACCTCCTGCTCGCTGGGCAGGAAGGCATCTACGTGTCGCAGAATGGCCAGCACATCTTCGTACAGCTCTGGCTTCATGTAGCGCTCACCGGGATCGAGAGTAAGGCGAATCCCGGAGGAGCCCAGAGCGGCAGACAGAGAGCGGTGAGCTTGCAGCTCCAGCGGAGCCAGGTGCGCCGCTTTGACGCTGCCAAACGAGAGAGGTATGTCCTCCGGCCGTGGTGAGACCGCGATGTACTGTTCGCTGGCCTGGCCGGGAGTGGAGTCTACATAGCCGACCAGGTCCTGCGGGAGAGACAGGCCGAGTTCAGCGAAATGACCTGCCGGGTCCGTGTCCTCTCGTCGGTCCATATCGCGGTAGGCGTAGAAAGTCCGCATGTCCTGCCAGCCGGGAACGCGAAGGATACCCTCCGTTCTGATTCCTGCGTTCTCGAGCCTCTGCAGCCACTCATGAGGATAGTTCGCCCCAATTCGCGACAAGATGCCCACATCCGCCGCCCAGACGCGTGCCCCCACAGCGGAGTAGATGGCGTTACCCCCCATCTCACGGAGGTGAACTTGCCCGTCCGCCGTGATCACAAAGTCAATGCGTAATCCGCCCGAAGTCAGGTACTCAGGGGTCATCGTCCAGTACCCCCTCGATGTTCTGCTCTCAACGATGGAGGCGACTCTACAGGGCGGCAGCGAGCACGAAAGCACGCACCTGCTGCGGGTCCCAGTCAGACTCGAGTCCAGCTGGGCTCCACGAGGCCACTCGCTTGAGAGCGGTGCTGACAATCACTGCATCGGCGGTTCCGAGAGCCCGAGCCACAGTCTCTACCGTGACCCCGCCACCAGCGATCAAGGGCACTCCCTGCTCGGCACCGCGCACCTCACTGACCATTCGCAGCGTCTCCCCCAAGTCGGCCCCGGTCAGGACAACTCCATCGGCGTGGCCGTAGGTGGTGGCCTGCCTCACCGCCTCTCGGATGGGCAAGGGCGCCAGGGGTATACCTGTGCGGTCGTAGACGTCGGCCAGGATTCGGACCTCTTCCGCTCTAATTGCCGCTCGATACTGGATTGCCTCCCAGGCACAGCCCTGCAGCACACCCTCCGCCTTCACCATGGCACCGAGGTAAACCTTGAGCCGGACAAAGTCAGCATCCATGGCCTGCGCCACCGCGAGCGGGGCCTCGGCTCCATGTGCCATCAGGCAGACCCCCAGCGGCGCATCGGGGAAGGACCGTCGTAGTGCACTGCCCACCGCAGTGATCCTGGCGATGGTGTGCGGCGTAGCGCTCGGCGCCACAGGCGAGTCACCCAGGTCTTGGATGTACAGCGCTTCAATGCCATTCTCGAATGCAATGCGGGCATTGCGCAGGGCATAGTCTTCCACCTCAGAGAGAGAGCGGGCGCCTGGCTGCGCCGCCGAGGGCATGGCGGGCAGGTGGAGCGCAGCGACGGTGCGCACCGCTCTGCCACGCACGGTCAGTGTCGTCATCCTTCTGCCTCCTCCGTCAGGGCGCTGCTCTGAACGCGGCTGACACCGCCACCTTCGCTTCGACTGCGGCCTCCAGCGAACCCACGGTAAGGGGTCTCACCGAGTACCTTGGCCCGCTCGCTGGCCAGACACATGACCGGCACACTATACAACAGGGGAGCGAAAGCTTCGCGAATCGCAGCGGACAACGGGAACACCAGCTCCGCCCTTGAGGCAATGTGTGTCTCGTTCTCCGGCAGGACTCCGAGGACGCGCCGCCCAATTGCTCGTGCCGCGTCTGCTACCTCACACGCGCGACCGTAGCTGCGCCCGCGGCAATCGATGATGACGGTCGGCGTGGCAACCTCCCGGGCGAAATACTGCAGATGCGCCCACTCCTCCAGGTCCTGTCCATCAGCCGAGTCGCCGCTGGCCTCGAACATCTTGGCGGCACCATACAGAGCCGTGCCATAGGCAGGCCCCCCGCCCAGGAAAACAAACTCGCCAACGTCCATGCTCGACTCCACCCAGCGCTCCGTGCGGTCGAAGCCTGTCTCTGCGGCCGCCGCCAGTGCCTCCGACAGAGAACGCAACTCGTCACGTGCCAACAGAGCCGCCTCACGGCTGAGAAAGCCGCTTGCCTCGCCTATCCGAACGGCCGCCAGATCAAGAGCCAGCAAGGAAGCCATGTAGGAGCGAACCCCCGGAGCAGGGGATGGATCTTTGGAGGGGGATATCTTCGCAGAAAGCACGTAGTGCGCAGACAGAGCAAGTCGACTCGATGGGTTTGCAGTCAGCGCGACGGTTCTTGCTCCGGCCCGGTGCGCCAGGCGCAATCCTTCCAGCGTACGCGCCACCTCTCCGGATGTGGATACGCCAATGACCAGAGTGCCCTGTGGATCCGCCAGAAACGGTGCAGTGTAGCGCGCAAAGTGCAGTGCTGCCATGGCCCGACACGGCACTCCGGCGAGACTGCAGAACGCCAGTTCGCAGCCGACGGCCGCCATGTGCGAATCCCCGCACCCAATGATGTATACCTGACGCAGGTCGCCTGCCAGCGCCGGACCGATGAGGGTCCTGATGTCTGCCGTGAACGCCGGCAGGCACTCCGACATCAGATCCGGCAGGCTCAGGATCTGGTCATCCATCGGTGTGGGTGTGTAGGCCATAGACCCTCCGGGAAGAACGAATGAAGTGGACACGACCTCAACCACGACCGCCCCTGTCCCGATAGCGGCCGCCCCCATCGCTAAATGGTCGGCCTGCGCTCCCTCTGCCTCGCCAGCGCCAATGAATGTGCCACACGCGCTGCCACCCGCGCGTTGTTGATCAGCAGACTGCGGTTGGCAACAAGACTGCGCCCTTCGGTGAGCTCGGTAATGCGAGGGAGCAAGAAGGGTGTGACCGCCTCACCGCGAATCGCCTGCTCCTCGGCCATATGCAGGGCCAGGCGAATCGCCTCTTCGGCCTGTGCACGAGGGAGTTCGTCGGCGACAGGAACTGGAACGCCGACCACGACCGCAGCCATCAGGCCAAGCTTGTCGCGCGCCATGGCAACGCCGGCGACCTCATCCGGGCTCTCCACCCGCAGGTCCACCGCCAGGTCGCTCTCACGCGAGTAGAAGGCGGGAACACGGTCCGTGCCGTACCCGAGGATGGGTACGCCCAGCGTCTCAAGCCTTTCGCGAGTCGCCTCCTGGTCCAGCAGCGCCTTGGGCCCCGAACAGACCACAATCATTGGCGTGCGGGCCAGTTCGTCGAGGTCTGCCGAGACGTCGAACACCTTGCCACGGTGAACTCCGCCCAGACCACCCGTGGCAAACACACGGACTCCAGCCAGGTGTGCCAGGATCAGCGTGCCGCAGATCGTCGTAGCGCCATCAGACTGGGTCGCCAGCACGATGGGCAGGTCCCTTCTGCTGCACTTGCGCACGTTTTTGGCCTGGGCAAGGTACTCCAGCTGAACGCTGTCAATCCCAATCGTGGGCACTCCAGCCAGAACAGCCACAGTCGCCGGAACGGCACCTTCGTCGCGCACCGCCTGTTCCATCTGCTGGGCGACGCGCAGATTATCTGGGTATGGCAGCCCGTGAGTGATCAGAGTCGATTCGAGTGCCACAGCGGCGCCGCCCTCGCGAATGACTTGCTGAACATCCCGTCGTATGCGCATTCTCATGCTCCCTCCGTTGTAGTGCCTTGCACCATGGTCAGCTGGTCAGGGCCTCCTGACTGTCAATCCGGATCGCCTCCCGAGAAGTCGTTCCATCACCCTGTACGAGGCCTCGAACTCCGACGTGATGGACGTTCCGTGACGCTACCCGCGCCATCTGCTGCATCAATTCCGGATCCGGGGAGCCAACGGGCACTTCGTTGCCCCATCCTACTGTCGGAGATGGGCGAAACGCCTGGAGGTAGTATTGCTGTGCTCCGCGGATCTCCCGCGAGATGGCCTCGACATCACTCAGCTCGACCAACCCCGGCACAACCGTGGTCCGAAACTCGTGTTCGACTCCCGACGACAGGATCAGTGAGATGGACTCCAGCAGAAGCCGGTGATCCACATCCAGGCCTGCAACGCTCCGATAGCGCGGCAGGCTGGTCTTGACATCCATCGCAATGTAGCTCACCAGGTGCTTTTCCAGGCAACGCCGAAGCACATCAGGTCGGTAGCCGTTTGTATCGAGCTTGGTCAGCAAGTTCGCTTCGCGCGCCCGGGTCAGAAAGGCGTCCAGCTCCGGTTGCAGGCTGGGCTCCCCCCCTGTAATCACGATGCCATCCACAAAGCACCGGCGTCCCTTGACGTCCTCGAAGACTAGCTCGGCCGGAAGGTCCGGAAGCAGGCCGGGGTTCAGCACTAGATCACGGTTATAGCAGTACGGGCAGCGGAAGTTGCATCCGCCGACAAACACCACATCCGCGATATGACCGGGGAACTCAATCACCGAGGTGCGCAACACGCTCTTACACAGCACAGAAACCCCGCGCGGATAAGGGATCCGCAGCCAGGACGAACCGGGGGAAGCTAGGATCAACCACCACGGCCGCCTCTGCGCACGGGAGCCGAGTGCGGAGTGTCCTAGCTCTCAGTGCAATCTCAATCCTAGTTCGAGGAGGTATCGGATCTCTCGGACTGCGGGACACCGTATGTCTTGCGCTCCGAAAACTCCTGCTGCTTGCCGCGGTTCCAGTCGGCTACCGGGCGAAGGTATCCAACAATGCGCGAATAGACCTCGCACGCCACCTTCTTTTCCCTCGGCCCCGCCTGGGCGTCACTGATCACCTGCTTCTCGTCGACACTTGTCATGTTCGCACCGTCCTCCGAATCTAGAAGCTTCTGAGCATTCACTTATGCCGAGGCAGCCGAGCCAAAACGCGCCAACTCCTCGGGCGTGTGATCGTAGGGGCAATAGCTGTGCCGACCATTCAGGTAACCATGAACCGGGCAGATGCTGAACGTCGGCGTCAGCGTAAAGTAGGGCAGATGGAAGCGCTCTGATATGCGCCGAACGAGCAGGCGTGCCTGCCTCCAGTCGTCAACCTGCTCACCCAAGAAGGCGTGAAATACAGTCCCTCCCGTGTAGAGGGTCTGCAGTTCATCCTGATGTTCAAGCGCAGCAAACAGGTCGTCCGTGCAGCCCACTGGAAGGTGCGTGGAATTGGTGTAGTATGGCGTGTCGGGGGTCCCTGCAGTCGCGATTCCCGGGTACTGCTTCCGATCCGCCTTCGCCAGGCGATAGTTGGCGCTCTCCGCCGGAGTCGCTTCCAGATTGTAGAGATGGCCTGTCTCATCCTGATAGTCCTGCAGCTTGCGTCGCATGAACTGCAGGACCGCACCGGCAAAATCCTTGCCCTGCGGGTGAGCTATGCCAACTCCGAGAAAGTTCTCGCAGCACTCGTTCATCCCAACAATGCCGATGGTCGAGAAATGGTTGGCCCAGTGCGAGCCAAAGCACTCGTAGACTGAACGGAGATAGTGGCGGCTGTAAGGGTACAGCCCCTCCTCCGTGTGGCGTTCGAGGACCTTGCGCTTGATCTCGAGGGACGTCCTGGCCACGTCCATGGTCTGGCTCAGGCGGAAATAGTAGTCATCCTCACTCGTGGCGCGGAACCCCACACGTGGCAGATTGATGGTAACTACCCCTATGCTGCCAGTGAGCGGGTTGGCGCCAAACAGTCCGCCACCTCGCTTACGAAGCTCTCGATTGTCCAGTCGTAATCGGCAGCACATGGAACGTGCATCCTCGGGGCGCAGGTCGCTATTAATGTAGTTGGCGAAATAGGGGATGCCATACTTGGCGGTCACTCTCCAGAGAGGCTCCAGAACCGGGTTATCCCAGTCAAAGTCGCTGGTGACATTGTAGGTGGGAATGGGGAAGGTAAACACCCGGCCGCGAGCATCACCCTCCAACAACACCTCGGCGAACGCCCGGTTTATGAGATCCATCTCCGGCTGAAAGTCGCCATACGTGTCTTGCTGGAGCTTTCCGCCGGCGATGACCCCTTCCTCGGCCAGAGTAGAGGGCGGCGTCAGGTCCATGGTAACGTTGGTAAACGGCGTCTGAAAGCCTACCCGCGTTGGCACATTGATGTTAAAGACGAACTCCTGCAACGCCTGCTTCACGCCCGCGTAGTTTAGGCCATCGTACCGGACGAAAGGCGCCAGGAGCGTGTCAAAGTTGGAGATGGCCTGCGCCCCTGCAGACTCGCCCTGAACGGTGTAGAAAAAGTTGACGAGCTGTCCCAGAGCCGTGCGCAGGTGTCGAGGCGGCCTGCTCTCGAGCTTGGCCCGCACTCCACCAAAGCCGCGCACCAGCAAGTCACGTAGATCCCAGCCGCAGCAGTAGGTCGCCAGCATGCCCAGGTCGTGAATATGAAAATCTCCCTCTTGGTGTGCCAGGCACACCTCAGCCGGGTAGATCTTGTTGAGCCAGTACTTGGCCGCGATGCTCGAGGCGACGTAAAAGTTCAGGCCCTGCAGCGAGTAGTTCATGTTAGCGTTCTCGCTGACACGCCAATCAGCCCTGTCGATATAGTCGTCGACCAGCTTCATCCCGTCCAGCATGAGCCTGGTCGTGTCGCGCACCTCGGAGCGTTGAGCCCGGTAGAGGATATAGGCCTTGGCGACCTTCACCTCGCCTGCGCGAATCAGCACCTCTTCCACCGCGTCCTGGATCTGCTCCACCAGGGCACAGCCCTGCGCGCCGTAACGCTGCACGAGCAGGTCCACCACTCGCTCCGAAAGCGCGTGAGCTCGGTCGGCCGGCTCGCCCAGGCCGACCGCTACAAAGGCTCTCAAAATGGCTGCATCGATTCGCTTCTGGTCGAACGCCACAACTCGACCATCTCGCTTCTGAACAGAAGCGATGGCGACCGCTGTCCGCAGTTTCTGCTGCTGGGCCGTGTTAAGAGCGTCCATAGCTAGCCTCTCCCAGAACCTAGTGATCGGCCTCCACAGGCTCCTCCTGCGGATCACCCGTCTTCCAGCGCTTGAACTTTTTGATCTCTTCAACAAGACCATTGATGTCTTTGAAGGACTTGTACACAGAGGCAAAACGCACATAAGCGACATCGTCCAGGCCGCGCAACTCCTGCATGACCATCTGGCCGATCACCTGACTCTCCACCTCGGCCTTGCCGAGGGCGTAGAGGTCATTTTCCACATGGCCAACAACAGTCTGTATCTGGTCATCGGAAATCGGTCGCTTGGCGCAGGCATGGTAGATCCCGGCATACAGCTTTTCGCGATCGAAAGGCTCACGTCGGCCATCCCGTTTCGCCACGAAAAGGCTGACCGGCGCCAATCGTTCGTAGGTGGTGAAGCGTTGCCCACACCGTGGACACTCGCGACGTCGCCGGATGCTGTCGCCGACGGTGCGAGTATCGATTACGTGCGAGTCTCCTTCCTGGCAGTAGGGACAGTGCATCAGCTCTCCTCCATGCGGCGAACTAGGGCGACGCCTGCGCCACCGCAATGGGACAGTACGTCCTTGAGCGGATTCCGCAGCCATGGGAGTTGCGGGTAGCCAGACAGGTTGGGCTCTAGTGCCCAGTGAGCGACAGTGGTGAGCGGTCCGATGCAGCCGCGCGGCGTCACTCGACACCAACTCTGGTCGACCACTGTATCTAGTACCTCCTGGATCGAGGAGGGGCTACCCGTAGTAGCAGAGCAAGTATAGCATACATCACTGACCGTGACAAGGCTAGGTCTGTTAAATCGGGCCTAATTTTAAGCTTCGTTCCGTCAAAACGGCCAGAGGCCAGTCCCCTGCGCCGGAGGCTGGCCTCTCATGTCTTCATACACAGACCCAGATTCGCAGCCCCGACGTTTATTGCGGTGGACGCTGTTTACGCCTCAGGAACGATGGAATATCCAGATCCTCTCCCTCAAAGGAGCGAACGGGAAAGTCCAGCGTCTTGCGCGGACTGACCACAAACGGTCTGCTCTGTATTCGCCCGTCGGCGTTAAAGCCGGTAGCAATGACCGTGATCTGGACCTCGTCGCCCATCTCCTCATTGAGGACTGCGCCGAAACGGATGTTGGCGTCGGCATCTGCCCGCTCGCGGATAATCTCAGCCGCTTCGTTGGCTTCGTGGAGGGTGAGGCTCTGCCCGCCACAGATGTTGAAGAGCACTCCTCTGGCCCCATCAATTGTCACATCCAGCAACGGGCTCGAAATCGCCTGTTTGGCGGCCTCACCAGCCCGATTCTCACCACTGGCCCTGCCGATGCCCATCAGCGCCGAGCCGCCCTCGGACATCACGTTGCGCACATCGGCAAAGTCCACATTGATAAGACCCGGCTCGGTGATGACCTCGGAGACCCCCTGAACGCCCTGGCGCAGCACATCGTCAGCAGCCCGGAATGCCTGCTCGATGGACGCCTTCTTGTCTACGATCTGCAGCAGCCGATCATTCGGCACGACGATAACGGTGTGGGCTTTCTCTTTGAGTTGTACGATCCCGTCATCGGCAGCCTTGGCTCTGCGCATGCCCTCGAAGCTAAACGGCCGAGTCACCACGCCCACGGTCAATGCACCGGCTTCCTTCGCGAGTCCGGCAATAACCGGGCTGGCCCCCGTGCCAGTGCCCCCGCCCATTCCAGCTGTGACAAAGACCATGTCGGCGCCGTCGAGGACCTGTCGCAGTTCCTCGTGCGACTCTTCGGCCGCCTTGGCGCCGACGGCCGGATTGCCACCAGAGCCGAGACCCTTGGTCAGCTTGTCGCCGATCCGCAGACGTGTTGGCGCCTTTGAAAGCAGGAGCGACTGGCCATCCGTATTGATGGCCACAAACTCGACGCCTCTCAATCCCGCGTCGATCATGCGATTGACTGCGTTCCCGCCGCCTCCACCGACGCCCACAACCAGGATTCGTGCAAAGCTCGGTGCATGCCGTTCGAGTTCACGTTCTTTCATTCTATGACTCCTTTCCTACCTGTCTGGCGCCGGGCGAGCGATAGCCGCTCTCCACGGGTACGCACTAGCGCGGCAACAGCGCCCTGAGACCTTCCTTGAACTTGATGAACAACTCTGACCAAGCGCTTTCGCCCCTCTTCGGGGTTCGCTTCTCCGGCGACCCGTTGCGCAACCCCCATTGCAGCAGGCCAACCGCTGTAGCGTAGGCAGGGTTGCTGACCGCATCAGCCAGGCCGCCCACGTTGCGCGCACGTCCCACGCGTACGGGCATCTGCAGCATCTCAGCGGCGAGCTCCTTGAACCCCGGGAGGTCAGCAGTCCCGCCGGTCAGCACCACACCGGCCGGGAGCAGCCCTTCAAAGCCGGAGCGCCTGATCTCTTCCTGCACCATCGCGCATATCTCCTCGCAACGCGCTTCCAGTATCTCTACCAGCTCACGACGTGGCAGGGTCTTGATCTCTGCCTCGCCAAAGGCAGTCACATCGATCATTTCCGCCGGGTCGACCATTTCTGGAAGGGCGTGACCGTAACGGATCTTGAGCTGTTCAGCTACGCTGAACGGCGTTCGCAGCCCAACAGCGAGGTCATTGGTCAGGTTGTTCCCACCGACGGGCAGCACCACACTGTGACCGATGGCCCCTTCGGCCAGAATTGCCACGTCGGTCGTGCCGCCTCCCGCATCCACCAGTGCAACCCCCGTCTCACGCTCGTCCAGAGTAAGGACCGCTTCTGCGGACGCGAGCGGCTGCAACACCAGCTCATTCACCTCGACGTGCGCGTTCTCGAGACATTGCACCAGGTTGCGAATTGACGGCACCGCCCCCGTGACGATATGGGCCTCGACCTCAAGTCGAAACCCCATCATGCCCACCGGGTCCCGAACGCCCTCTTGCCCGTCGAGGATATAACTCCGAGGCAGCACATGCACGATTTCGCGGCTGTGAGGCACGGCGATGGCCTGCGCTGCCTCGATAGCGCGCGCCACGTCGTCCTCGGTAATGTACCTTTCCCCTCGCCCCACAGCAACCACACCCCGGCTGTTGACGGAGGCAATATGCTTGCCGGCGAGGCCGAGGTAGGCCGCCTCGATGCTGTAGCCCGACACCCGCTCGGCCTTCTCTATGGAGGCAGCGACGGACTTGGTTGCGTCCTCCACGTTGACCACAACGCCCTTTGTCAACCCTTGTGAGGGGGCAACTCCGACGCCGACCACACAAACCTGCCCCCCCTCATCGACCTCACCGATCAACGTGCAGACCTTCGTAGTGCCCACGTCAATGCCGACTATGGTTCGCTCCAACCTTACCTCCGCCCTCCGAGTGATGCCCGGCGCTGATTCATCGACCACCTGCTCCTGACGACATCACCTGTAGTAAGCCGCATCCGGGAACCGCACATCGATGACCGATGCCTGCTGACCCTCCGCATCCAGCTTTTGCACAATACCCTGCCAGACGGCTACCTTGTGGGCAATATCCTGTGCATCGCCGAAGTAGACTCGCCAGCCACGCATATCCAGCAGACTGATTCCCTTCGCCTCGGAATAGTCAAAAGAGCGCACCTCTGGCAGCAGACTCTGCAGCTGGCTCGCGGCGTTGCAGGCATCCTTGTGCACAGAGCCCCCGAGCAGGACCGGATGCCCATCCAGGTCGTTGATCGTCACCCAGCTGTTGGCAACCGATCCGCCACTGCCCAGCACCCGACCGTCGCCGTCAACCAGATAGGAGACATCAAGCGAGCGCCACACGAATCGAGCATCGCCTTCACGAACCAGCAATTCTACTGCGTCAGGCAGCGCCAGTTGCACGCTCACCTGCTCCACGCCGGGAATCCGCGCCCGGATGTCGCTGGCCACCTTGCCAGGGTTGATGTGGAATATGCTCATCCCGTTCAGGCCTGCCGCCCTGAAGATCTCATCTGCGCTGGCCAGCGACGAACCCTGCACCTGAGCGGCAAAGACGTAAAAGCGCAGATCAGCGGCAAACCAGATGATTAGTCCGATCATCAGACAGGCCATAGCCAGAGCCACCACGCGACTGGGATGGGCAGAAGCACCGCGAATCCCGACGTTGGGCAAGACCCCCGTGGCTGCGTAGTTGTATCGCTTGTAGCTGCGTCGCGTGCGCCTGGGATTGCGGACTACTCGTCTTGAGCCAAGGTTCGATGTTGTCTTCATCATTGTCACCTGTTGGAGGTAGACATCCGGCTTCTCTCATCATGCCGGTCGAAAGCCAGCTGGATAAGCCGATCCAGCAACTCGGGATAGGGCAGCCCGCTCGCTTCCCACATCCGAGGGTACATGCTGACTGCGGTGAAGCCGGGGATCGTGTTCAACTCGTTGATATACACAAGCCCAGTAACCCGGTCGACAAAGAAGTCGGCCCGCGCCATTCCGGCGCAATCCAGAGCCAAGAACGCGCGCACCGCCAGATCCTGTATGGTGCTCACGGTGGCCGCCGGCAGGTCCGCCGGAACGATCAGCTCAGTGTCGTCGTCGAGGTACTTGGCCTGATAGTCGTAGAACTCACGTTTGGGGATCACCTCGCCAGGAAGGGAGGCCATCGGCTGATCGTTGCCAAGGACGCTGCACTCGATCTCCCGCGCATTGATGGCCTGTTCCACCAACAACCTGCGGTCGTAGCGAGCTGCCAGCTCGAGAGCGCCACCGAGCTCGTCTTCGTCGTGCACCTTCGAAACGCCCACACTCGAGCCCAGATTGACCGGCTTGACGAAGCACGGGTACCCTATCCGTTCTTTGACACTGCGTCGCACCTGGTCGCTGGCCTGCTGCCACTCCCATCGCCTCACCAGCAGGGACGCGGCCGTCGGGAAGCCCGCAGCCGAAAAGACCGCCTTCATCGCCGCTTTGTCCATGGCCAGCGCAGAGCCAAGCACTCCTGAGCCGACATAGGGTATGTTGGCCAGCTCCAACAGTCCTTGTACCGTACCGTCCTCCCCGTAGGGACCGTGCAATACCGGAAAGAGCACGTCGATCCCTGGAACGCCTTCCCGCACCCCGGGCACCAGCTCTCTCCTGTCCACTCCCACAGCCGCTACCGCACGGTTCTGTTGGGCCTGTCGGGGGGCCAGGGAAGGCTCCTCCCTGCCGCTCACCAGGCGTTGGAGTTCGTCCATCGGATCCCCATCGGTCAGCCACCTGCCTTCTCTGCTGATCCCAATCGGGATTATGTCGTATTTGGAGCGGTCGAGAGCCCTCATCACCGACGTGGCCGAGAGTAATGAAACCTCGTGCTCGCCAGAGCGCCCCCCGAACACTACGCCAACCCTTATCTTCTTCACCATTCACCCACCAGTTCAATCTCCAGATCAAGCTGGACCTGAAAGCGGTCGCACACCCGTCCCCTTACTATCTCGATGAGCTCCCGCACATCCCTCGCACTCGCCGTGCCTAGGTTCAGGATAAAGTTCGCATGTTGGGTGGACACGATTGCGTCGCCAACTCTGGTGCCTTTCAGACCCGCCTGCTCGATCAGGTACCCCGCCGCGTGCTCTGCTGTGCGCTTAAAGACGCTGCCTGCGCAAAGACCGGCGGGTTGCGTTTCGCGGCGCCGGATCCTGTTCTTCTCCGCTCGAGCCTCTATCTCCACCCGGTCACCGGGGAACAGCACGAACTCGGCTGCGAGAAGCACTGACGCAGGCGCGTCTGTGGGACACCGCCGCTTGAAGTAGCTGCTTCGGTACTCCATCTGCAACTCGTCCTTGGGCCACCAACGTTCTCCCAGGGCAGGTTCGAACACCAACGCTCGACTCAAACTGTCGCCCGTGTAGCCGCCAAACGCGCCGGCATTGCCGACTACTGCTCCCCCCACAGAACCAGGTACATCCACGGCCCACTCCAAGCCCGCGAGCCCCAGCCCCATGGTGTGCGCCGCAACCTGCCTCAACAGGCACCCGGAATCGGCCTGCACCCTCTGCCCAGGATGATGCTCGCACGATGCTACCTCTATATCACTGCACGCATTTTGCACCACCAGCCCGCGCACGCCGCGATCTGCCACCAGCAGGTTGGCGCCGCTTCCGATCACCAGGTACGGCACCCCGCTCTCGTACGCCAGGCGCACGAACTCCTCCAGTTGGAAACGCGACCTCGCCGTCACGAAGAGGTCCGCGGGACCGCCGATTCCGAATGTCGTGTGCCTCGAGAGCGGTTCGTCGGCCATGACATCGGGCGCGAGCCTCTCCTTCAATCCTGCCAAAGCCACCAGTTGCCCCTGCGTTGGACGGCGTCTGATGCTCCGTTTTCCCGCCATTGCACGCAATCCTGCCCCGACCATGCCCAAGTTCACTATTTCAAGCGCCTGTCGGTCCCGGAGGCCGCCACTGAACCGAGCAAACGCTGCCATCCCGGAGACAGTGCCTGATCATGGGCTTCCTCGTGACTATTCACAGCCGGTGGCGCGCCGCGACGAGGCTGCTGACCGGCCTTCGCCCGCAGTACATTCGTGAACCCTCTCCGCAGCCGACCGCACATGGATTGCCTCCTACGACCTTCTCGCCGCAGAGTCTTGCTGTGCTCTCAGACGTGCCAGCACCTCTTCTCCCACCCTGTACCCATCACCTGCCCCAAGGGTCACCAGCACATCGTCCGGGCGAAGCTCGGCACACAAGGCATCTGCGGCGTCATGCAGCGAGCCGACAAAGCGCGCGTCCGAATGCGCCATCTTCTGCACAAGGTCTCGCCCCGACAGCCCGAGCGTGTCCGTCTCTCGCGCCGCAAAGATCTCGCCAACCAGTACATGGTCCGCCAGGTCAAAGCTGGTTGCGAATTCGGAGAACAATGCCTTGGTCCGCGTGTACGTGTGCGGCTGGAAGAATACCCATATTCTCCGTGCACCAAATCGGCGCCTGGCCGCTGCCAGGGTGGCGCAGATTTCCGTTGGATGGTGAGCGTAGTCATCGATAACGGTTATGCCAGCGCACTCGCCTTTGAACTCAAAGCGACGCTTTACCCCGTGGAACCCTGGCAGCAGCTCGATCACGCTGGCCAGATCCAGCCCGAGTCGATCCGTCACCGCCAGGACTGCTAGACAGTTCGTCACGTTGTGCAGACCGGGCAGAACGATCCGGGCGTCCGCCGCCTTCTGCCCTTTGTGCATAACGACGAAATCGCTGCCACCAAGACTGTTCGATCTGATGCTCCTCGCCTGCCATTGCCCGCAGTGGAGCCCGTAGCCGACCACTTCGACCGTCCCGGACTGCTGCGTTTGGCGCATGAGGTCAAGCACACGAGGCTGATCGGCGCAACCGATCAGCGTGCCCCCGGCAGGTATTCGCTGCGCAAAGCGGCTAAAAGCATCGGTCATCTGCTCGATGCCCACATAACAGTCTGGATGGTCCATCTCAATTACTGTGATCACGGCCAACGTTGGGCAGAGGCCCAGGAACATGTGGTCGTACTCATCCGCTTCGACGACAAAGTGCTGGCCGCGTCCGAACCTGGCGTTCGTGCCATGATCCTGAAGGACGCCGCCCACAATGAACGTTGGATCCAAGCCCAGTGCCGCAAGCAGGTAGGCAATGAAGGCGGACGTAGTGGTCTTGCCATGCGTACCGGCCACGGCAATTCCCAACTTCCTGGCCATCATGTCGCCCAGTACTCGTTCGCGCTTGACGACCGGTACGCCCGCCAGTCGAGCGGCCTCAACCTCCTGGTTGCCGTCCTTGACTGCCGATGAGACCACGACCAGATCTGCCCCGGCCACGTTCTCGGGTCTGTGTCCCAGCGCCACAGTGATGCCCAACTTGGCCAGATCTTCCGTCAATGCGGAGCTCTGGATGTCGGATCCAGACACCACAAAGCCATCCGCGCTCAAGACTCGCGCGATGGCGCTCAGGCCGATGCCGGCAATACCCACGAAATGGATATGCTTGACCTGCCCTCCGTCCAGCAGAACTGAGCCGCTCACGCACTACCCTTTCGACTCTTGGCGCTACGCCGCCCATTTCGTACCAGCAGATAAGCGACGAGGACTGCGATCACCAGGAGCAGGAGCCACGAGTAGTCACCCGACGTTGCCCCTTGCGCCGGCAGACCCTGAACGGCAACTGAAAACTGGGAGGGCTTGCCTGCGACGGCAACGGCCGGCGACCGCTGCATCAAATAACGAATCACGTATTCCTTGAACAGCGTGATCACCAGAAAGCCATTCAACAGGCCAAATCCTCCGCCCAGCAACCGCCCCAGTGCCGATGTATCCTTGTCCTGTCCGCGGGTACCGTAGGACAGGATCACGAACAAAGCCATCACGACGATGAGTACGGGATAGGGATTCTGCGAACTGAAGGGCACTGCCGCTTCCTGATAGTACTTGAGCAAGACATCCGGATCCACCGAGAATCTTGATTCAAAGAATGCGATGATCAGTCGCACCAGCCGCGACAGGTAGCTGACAAGAGGCCCCGCCAGAGCCGGCTTGGCCAGCAGTGCCAGAAGCACGGCGAGTCCGACGGTTGTGACAGCCTCCCGGGAAAAGCCTCTCATCACTCCCACGAACATGAACAGGGCCATGATCAGGAGGACTAGCTGGTCGTAGGAAACGAACAGGGTCAAGGGGCTACTCATGATTGTCCTCCAGCCAGTTGTGCCAGCTCACGGGCGATGTCCCGTGCCGCATTACGCCGGGCCAGTCGAGCGGCGCGGTCCGACATGGCACCCAGTGAAGTCTCGTCCTTCAACATTGCCTCCACAACTCGTGCAAGAGCCTCGCCAGATAGGGAGCTCTCAGGCATGTGGCGCGCCGCTCCCTGGCTGGCCATGAACTCGGCATTCGCTTCCTGGTGCTGGCCGGAATAGGGATAGGGCACCAGAATACTCGGGAGCCCCGCTGCGGCGAATTCGCCCATAGTTGCCGCTCCGGCTCGCGCAATGGCCATGTCGGCCGACAGCATGGCCGGCACCATCTCTTCGTAAAGGTAGGAGAAGACATGATAGCTGCCCCTGACCGCCGGAGGGAGCATTTCCCGCCGCTTTATCGCGGCCGCATAGTCGCTGTCGCCTGTCATGTGTACTACCTGTGCCACCCTCAGCAACTCCTCCAGCGCCTCGTCCACCGCTCGATTGATGCTGCGTGCGCCTCGACTACCACCCAAAACCAGGATGGTCTTTCGCGCCGGGTCCAAACCCATCTGCTGTCGCGCCGACTCCCGATCCCTGCCAAACAAGGCCGGCCGTACCGGGTATCCGGTCAGCACTACCTTGCGCGGCGGAAAGTGGCCGACGGCCGCTTCAAACGATACCGCAACTCTCTGCGCCAGGTGAGACAGGAAGCGCACCGCCAGACCCGGCCGGATGTCCGGCAGGTATACAAGCACCGGGCAGCCGATCAACCGCGCCGCAACCGCCGCCGGCGTGGATGCATATCCGCCCGTCGCTAGGAGCACATCGGGCCTATACTGCCTCAGGATCGCGACTGCCTGCAGACATCCGCGCAGGAGCGACACGATGTTGGTCGCCAGCCGCACGGGTCCCACCCCGCGAAGCGCTCCGGCCTTGACCGTGAGCATGCGAACGCCGGCACGCGGAACGATACCTGTCTCCAGGCCACCCTCTGCCCCAATGTAGAGCACGTCCGCCAGTCTGGGTAGGTCGGGATCAGCGTCTGCGATGCGCTTCCATTCCTCGACGACGGCCAGTGCGGGATACACGTGTCCGCCGGTTCCGCCGCCCGAAAGCGAAAGTCGTACTGGCTGCAACTTGCTTGTCCACCTTTACGCGTGACACACCCAGCAAGACACCCGCGCCCGCCAGGGTCATGATGAGTGACGATCCGCCATAGCTGACGAACGGCAAGGTGACGCCTGTGTAAGGCAGCGCCGCCGTATTTCCAGCGATGTGTACCAGAGCCTGGAGTGCTATCCAGCACGACACGCCCGCCGCCAGCAAAGAGCTGAACACATCCGGGGCGTTGATGGAGATCTTCATCCCTCTCCACACGATCAAGCCGTATACACCGAGAACCACCAGGCAGCCCACCATTCCGAGCTCTTCCCCGATCACGGGGAAAATCGCATCTGTATGCGGAAGGGGCAGCATCTGTTTGAATTCACCGTTTCCAAGCCCACGACCAAACATTCCTCCCGAGCGCAGCGCTGTGAGAATGCGCTGTATCTGGTAACCAGTACGCAAAGGGTCGCTGCTGGGGTCGATAAAGACCCTCACTCGATCCCCGGCGTAGGGCAGGGCTGAAACCAGTATGTAGAGCACCGCCGCCCCAAGCAGGATGCTGAAAAGGAGCTGCTTGATGTCCGCACCGGCAATGAAGAACATCGCCAGTGCTGTGCCCGCAATAAGCACTGCCGCACCAACGTCTGGCTCCAGAACGATCAAGCCGCACACCACCCCGAGCAGCACGGCAAAAGGAATCAAGCCATAGGTAATGTCTCGAATCCTTCCTCCCTGCGGAGCAAGCCAGGCAGCCATGTAGATGATGAAGCCGAGCTTGACGAACTCGGTCGGCTGCACTGAAGCCCCACTCACCCAGCTCGACGTACCGCCCCCGCCCATGAAGAGCACGCCCACAAGTGCTACCACGCAGATTCCCATGATAGGCAGGGCCCAGCGCCTGAGGATGTGCTGGTCAATGAGCGACATGAATGCCATGGCGCCGAAACCGACCACGGCAAAAGCTACCTGTTTCAACACGAAAGTGGTGGATGTCTTCCAAGTGAAAGTAGCGCTAAAGATCATCATGATCCCAAAGATGACCAGCACCACCACCGACAACATTAGCGGGTAGTCCAGACTCTTGGTTGCCTTGCGCCTAGCGATCATTTCGGCCCTCGTCAGGGCTGTGTTCATGGGCATCCCTGAGTCGACCAACCATGGTCTTGAACGCCTCGCCCCGATCCACGTAGTCACGGTACGCGTCAAATGACGTGCCGCCCGGTGAGAACAGCACCACCTGTCCGGGTCGGGCAGCATCGTGGGCCAGCTCAACAGCACGCTCGAGGCTGCCGGCGCTCCGCACCGGGGGCGTTGCCCCCTCCAGCTGGCGCAGTGCATGCTCGACCAACGTTGCTGCCTCGCCGAACGTGATCACCATCGTCGCCTTGCGTTGCACCAGGTGCGCCCATGTTTCCCACGGCAGGTGCTTGTCCCTGCCGCCTGCCAGTAGAAGCACTGGCTCATCGAACGACGCCAGCGCGGCGATTGCCCGTTCCGGTGATGTGGCGATGGAGTCATTGAAATAGCGAACTCCGTCGATCTCCCCCACTAATTCCAGGCGATGCTCAACGCCAGCGAATGTACGTGCCACCTTTGCCATCAGGTCAGCCTGCACGCCCATCACCGCGGCGACAGCGCAGGCTGCCAGAACGTTACACACGTTGTGGGTCCCCCGCAGGAGCAGGTCGCGTCTGTTGCAGATATCAACCTCGCGCCCCTGCTGCGCCAACACCAGCGTGTCACCCCTCAGATACGCCCCCTGCGGCACTCTCTCGTGAACACTGAAAAAGGCCACGCTCCCCGAACAGTGACGGCGAAATCCTTTGGTCACCGGGTCATCCCATCCCAGGACGGCCACATCGTCCGGGCGCTGATAGAGCAGGATCTTGCGCTTGGCCGCGATGTACGATTCCATCGTCGGGTGTCGATCCAGGTGGTTCGGCGTCACATTCAGGACAGCCGCCACATGCGGGCTCCACCCTCCCGGCGGATAGAGGGGGCTGGCCAGCGAGCCGGCTGGCTCTGCGTCCAGTTCGTCCGCGAAAAAGTCCAGCTGGAAGCTCGACAGCTCCATCACCACCGCATCCGAGGGCCGGATCGATGAAAGGCGGCTCAGCAAGGGATAGCCTATGTTCCCGCCGAGATGCACCTGCATCCCCGCTGCCTCAAGTATCCGTGCGGTCAGCGTGCTGGTTGTGGTCTTGCCGCTAGACCCTGTGATTCCCGCGACGGGCGCCGGGCACAGGCGGGAAAAGAGCCTGGCTTCACTCCCCAGAGGCAAGCGCATCTGGCGCGCCTGAATCAGAATTGGCGAATCGAGAGGCACTCCGGGGCTGACAAACATCATGTCGCAGTCCGAAACTTCGAGCGGGTGTCCTCCCAGCAAGTAGCGCACGGGCAGGCCTTCCAGCTCTCGCAGGACCGGCCCCAGTTCGTCCGGGCCCTTCAGGTCAGTCGCAGTGACCAGCGCGCCATGCTCCGCGCAGAAGCGAGACACAGCACTACCTTCCCGGGCGAGGCCCAGAACGGTGATCTTTCTCCCCTGCAGGTTGATTCCCTGAACCGAGAATTCGTCCATTCCCACCCAGCCAACCCTACGCCAGGTTCGGACTCAGCCGGTCACCCCGGGCCAAGTCGCGCCTGTTCCGCACCACCACGCCCTGACTTCACTACAGGGCAAGGGCAACCCCCGCCATCGCCAGAACCAGGGCGATCACCCAGAAACGCTGCGTGATCTGCACCTCCTCCCAGCCGGAGAGTTCAAGATGGTGATGGAAGGGTGCCATTCTGAACAACCGCAGTCCATGCGTGGCCTTGAAATAGCTCACCTGCAGTGCCACGGACAAAGTTTCAACCACAAAGACCGCTCCGACCACCACCAGAAGCAGCCACTGTCCAGTCATCAACGCCACTGTGGCAAGTGCCGCTCCAATCGACAGGGCACCCACATCACCCATGAATACCTGTGCCGGGTGTACGTTGTACCACAGAAACCCCAGCAGGGCGCCAACCACGGTGAAGCAGAACACCGCCAGAAAGGTCTGCTCCTGCAGATAGGCGATCACACCGTAAGCCAGATAGGCGATGGCACCCGTTCCGCCAGCCAGGCCGTCCAGCCCATCCGTCAGGTTCACCGCATTCGCGCATCCAACGATGAGAAACGTGGCCACGGGGACGTACAGCCAGCCGATGTCCACCGTCCGGTCAAGTCCGGGAATGGCGGTCACCCCGACCCCCAGGTAGACCCGCAACCCGACCGCGGCCAGCACCCCGATAAACACCTGCCACGGGAACTTGAGTCTGGCCATCATGCCGACGCCGGTTCTATCGTGCAGCCCTGTCCAGTCGTCGTACAGGCCGAGCACTGCGAATGCGAGCATCACTCCCAGCGGGAGCAGCATGGACAGGCGTCCTGCCAGATTACCCAGCATCGTGAACAGAACAACAGGGGCGAGGATCATCAGTCCACCCATTGTCGGTGTCCCCAGCTTCACCAGGTGCGAGGCAGGGCCATCTTGCCGGATGTTCTTGCCCAGGTGATGCTCCCTGAGCACCCGGATCAGGGGACTCCCTATCAGCAGCGCCACCAAGAACGATGCCACCCCCCACAGCAGTGCCAGCGCCACTATGCCTCCCTGCCAGCCCGAGGGGTCGACCCGGGCTGAGTCAGCCTGTCGACCACCGCGTCCAGAGCCACGCCGCGGGAACCCTTGACCAGCACGAAATCCCCACTCTCCAGCACTCTTTCGAGCGTTCGCAAAGCCTCCGAGTTGTCCGCCACCGTGTACACGGAATGAACCCGCATCCCGCACCGCAGTGCTTCGTCCGCGATCCACCTCCCCAGGTCACCCACTGCCACGAGCAAATCGGCCGCCTCGGAAACCCGCCGCCCCACCAGCCTGTGGCCCTCTTCTGAATAGGATCCCAGCTCCAGCATGCCACCCAGCACGGCCACCCTGCGTCCCCGCATCTCAGCCAGCAGGTCCAACGCTGCGATTGTGGAGATCGGGCTGGCATTGTAACTGTCGTCGAGGACAGTGGTGTCACGAATGCCGGGCAGAGCGCGTAACCTTACCTGGGCCTGGCGGTCTTGCAGCCCGGCCGCGATCTCCGGCCACGAGAGTCCGGCGTGGAGCCCAACCGCCGCCGCTGCCAGAGCCGGATAGGCGATGTGGCGGCCCATCAACGGCAACCGCACTTGAACGGACTCGCCACGCCAGTGCAGACGCAAAGCAGTGCCCTCCAGCCCGAGCACCTGCACTTCGTCGGCCCAGAGATCATTCCCCTCGTCCAAGCCATAGTAGAGGACCCTTCTCGCCGTCGCAAGCTCGGACATCGCCCGAACCCTTGGGTCATCGCCATTCAGCACGGCAAGGCCATAGAGAGGCAGCGTCTGAACCAGCTCGGACTTGGCCTCGGCGATTCGGTCAATGGTGCCCAGACGCTCCAGATGAGTCGGGCCGACATTCGTGACAACGCCAACCTCCGGGCGTGCAATGGCAGCCAGGCGCCGGATCTCTTCTAGACCGTACATGGCCATCTCTTGAGCTAGCCACTCTGTTCCTGGTTCAATCCGCAACACACTGAGTGGCAATCCTATCTCGTTGTTGTAGTTCTCCGGGCTTGACCGCGTGCCAAAGCGCTGGGCGAGCACCGCTGCAACCAGTTGCGTGGTCGTGGTCTTGCCCACGCTCCCGGTCACGCCGACCACGCGGCAGTTCGGATGCGCCTCCCGCCAGCTTGCCGCCAGTGTCTGAAGACCCGTGAGCGTGCTGGTTACTTGAACGCACAGCGGCATCTCCGGAGGCGCGCCCCCGGCCAGGTCCTTCGCCGCGTCGATCACCGTCGCAGCAGCCTCGACAGCACCGGCGGCAGAGTCCTCGTTACCCCGCTCGACAAGGGCCACTCTGGCCCCGCGCCGAAAGGCCTCACAGACGAAGCGATGCCCATCGGTCCGTTCGCCGCGCAACGCGACAAAGAGATCTCCCCGCCCCACCTGGCGCGAGTCCACCGCCACTCCGGTTAGCGGAGGATGCAGGCCATCCGTCCAGGGCCAGATGCCCGTACCCAGAGCTCTCCACAGGTGCCCGAGATGCATGCGCATGGCGCTGCGCCTAGCGGTTTCCGGTGCGCACGTTGTCTGGCGGCACCCCCATGAGGCTCAGCATCTCCTCGGCTATCTCCTGGAACACAGGCCCCGCCGCGCGGGTTCCATAGTGCTCGAGCTGCGGCCGGTCCAGCACCACCAGTATGGCGAACCTGGGATCGTCGGCCGGAGCGTAACCTGCAAAGGAGGCCACCGTCTCGTTCGGATCGACCCCCCCGCTCGAAGTGTAGACTTCGGAAGTCCCCGACTTGCCCGCGACGCTGTAGCCGGAGACGCCCACGATGTCGGCTACCGTCTCAGCCGCATAGACGAGTATATCCGTAACCTCTGACGCCGCCTCCGAGGAGACGACCTGTCGCAGTACTTGAGGGGACACTTCCGTGACTTGGCTCCCGTCGACCTGGCGCGCGACTACGTAGGGGCGCATCATCACCCCGTGGTTGGCGACCGCAGCGATGGCGCTGATCATCTGCAGCGGTGTCACCGCCAGGCCCTGACCATACGAGTTGGTTGCCAGGTCGCTCTCATGCCACTCCGGGTTGCCTGGCATTCGCACCCAGCCTGAAGTCTCAAGCGCCAGGTCAATACCCGTCAGTTGGCCGAAGCGGAACCGGCTCAGATACTCGTAGAACTTTTTCGCTCCCATCCGCCCGCTGACGGTAGCGGAACCGACATTCAGCGATTTGGCCAGCAGGTCACGTATACTGGTCTCTCCATGTGCCTTCAGGTCCGAGTTGCGAATGGGCCTTCCGCCCACCAGTATCTCGCCGCTGTCATAGTAGGTGCTCGAGGCATTGATCGTGCCCGCGTCCAGGGCGGACACAACCGTGATCACCTTGAACACCGATCCAGGCTCATACGCTTCGCTCACAGCACTGTTCACAAAGATGCTCTCATCTGACACAATCCGCGTATTCGGGTCATAGTCCGGCAAGACAGCCATGGCCAGAATTGCGCCGGTCCGGGGATCCATTACCACGGCGATCCCTTTTGACGCCATGGTACTCCTCACGCCCCGTTCGAGGGCCTGCTCAACCACGTGCTGGATGTTGCGATCCAGTGTAAGGTAGAGGTCCACACCGTCGTGAGGCGGGTAATAACGGTATACCAATCCACCCATCGAATCCCGGTCTGGCACCCGATACCCGGGCTCCCCGCCCAGCTCATCGTCGTACTTGGCCTCGATACCATGGGAAGCGACCCCGGACTCGGTAACGAAGCCGAGCGCACAAACCGCCAGCGCCCCATTCGGGTACACTCGTGTCGAGCGAGGTTCGGCTTGCAGGCCAGATCGCTTCCAGCTCAGTATCGTGTCGGCTTGCTCCTGACTCACCCCGCGCTGAATGCGAATGTAGGTCTTTCCCTGTTGCAGCAGCTGCAGCAGATCCAGGCTGGGTCGATGAAGTACCTCGGACAGTAATCCAGCCGTCGAGAGGGTGTCCGTGATGTTCGCAGGCAGGGCGGCCAGGTCGTAGACTGTTGTCGAGACAGCCAGAAGGTAACCATGTGCGTCGAATATGCTGCCACGCTGCGGCTCAAAGGAGCGCGACTCATCGCTTTCGGGCAGCGCCTGCACCGCAGGCAGGCCTTGCAGCGATGCAAGCTTGGCGACTGCCAACCCTCCGATCAGAAGGAAGAATGCGCCCACTGCCAGCATGCGACGGTATAGTTGGGCCTGTCTCGCGGAGTTCATCCGCGCATCCCCTTTTCCTCGATAGACTCTATCGCCGGCCTTCGCCTGCAGCGAGGCGGCGGCTAACGCGATTGCCCGTCATCTGCAGGGCGAGTCCAGTTCCTGAACTGCTGCAGGGCCGCAGAGAACAACCCACCCTCAGTGGACGAGGCCTGCGGCGACCATCCCGGCCCGTACGCAACCTGGTCTTCTGGCTGTGCGCTGGCCACCAACACTTCGATATAGTCAATGTGGTCTGGCTCTCCAAGTCCCATGGCGCGCGCTTCAGATCGGATGCGCTCCACGCCCTCGTGCGCTGCAATCTTCAGGCGAGTCTGACTGATGGCCTGTTTGACCGTGTGCAGTTCTTGCTCCAGCTCGGCCATGGTCTCGGCTTGCCCGGCCACATAGCTCGCCTGCATCAGATATATGAAGATAAGCACGCTTACGACAATGATCATGACGGGCGCGTAGACCCAGACGCCCAGGTTCTTCCACCAGGGCGCCATGATTCGTTCAACCACGCTATCGCTGCGCACCGTCATTGGACCGCCAGACATGGTTCACCTCGTCGATTCATCGGTCACATCAGCCCGTATCCGCTGACCCGATCCGCTCCACCACCCTCAGCTTGGCGCTGCGGCTGCGCGGGTTACGCTCCTGCTCCTCTCTGGTCGGCTGCAGTGGGTGGCGCGTAATCACCCGCAGGGACGGTTCGCCGTGACCATTCTCGGCCGCAACCGATTCCTGGCGAAAGTAGTTCTTGACTAGCCTGTCTTCAAGGCTGTGAAAACTGATCACAGCCAGCCTGGCCCCCGGAGCCAGAACCTGCGTCGCGCCGCGCAATCCCTCCGCGAGTGCCTCGAGCTCATCATTCGCTGCAATCCGCAGGGCCTGGAAGGTGCGAGTCGCCGGGTGCAGCCGTCCACGTCGCGGCACTGCGCCGGCCACAGCATCGGCCAACTCAGTCGTCGTGCGCAAGGGCCGCGCCATGACGATCGCCCGCGCGATCCGCCTCGACTGCCTCTCCTCCCCATACTCATAGATCAGGTCGGCCAGCTCGCTTTCCGACAGCCTGTTGACGAGTGACTCAGCTGTCACCTCAGACTGCAGATCCATGCGCATATCGAGCGGCCCGTCGTGCATAAAAGAAAAACCCCGGTTGGCCGCGGATAGCTGCATCGAGCTGACCCCGATATCCAGCAAGATGCCGTCAGCAGGGAAGAACCCAGCTTCGCGAACCAGCCTCCCAATCGCGGCAAAGTTGCCATGCTTGAGAGTCAAGCGGTCGCCGAAACTGCCGAGTTCTTCACGTGCCACAGCCAGTGCCTGCTCGTCTCGGTCAATGCCCAGTAAGCGCCCGTCAGGAGCGGAGCGCTCCAGGATGCCTCTGGCGTGCCCACCCCCGCCAATCGTACCGTCGACGTAACAACCGCCAGCCCGGGGCAAGAGCGCCGCGAGCACTTCGTCGTAGAGCACTGGCTCATGCGCGCGCCCTGTCGCCAAGTCGGAAACGCTGGCGGCGGATGGTTCGTCTCGTCGCCGGTGACGACTCATAGGATCCCGAGAACGCTCAGTTTCTGCGCCAGAGCCTCCGGGTCTTGCTCAAGGGCCGTGTTCTCCTGCTTATAAGCTTCCGCATTCCAGACCTCAAGGTGGTCCTCGGCCCCGATGAGTACAACCTCCGTCTTCAAGCCGGCATACTCGCGGAGGTAAGCGGGAATGAGAATGCGTCCTTGCTTGTCAACTTCGAGCTCAGACGCCTCTCCGTAGAAGAAACGACGAAACTGGCGGGCATCTTTGTTGGTGAGCGGAAGCTGGCGCATCTTGTCCGAGAGACGCTCCCACTCTGCGCGAGGGTACAGGTAGAGGCAGTGATCTATTCCGCGGGTCGCGTAGACTCCAAGGCCCAGGTCGATTCTGACCTTGGACGGCAAAATGAGTCGCCCCTTGTCGTCAATGCTGTGTCCGAACCGACCGTAGAACATGTGTTCCACATCCCCACTGGAGCCGCTGGAATCTGCCAGATCAGTGAACAATCACTCCACTCTGCTCCATTTTCCACCACGATACTAGCACACTTTGGTGATTTTGTAAAGTACGGCGGTGGGGAAACGGTCCGGTTTTAAGGTTCGAACATGCCTTGTCGCGGCAAGGGATGGGGCCGACCAGGCCTATAAGCCGAGTTCTGTGCCTTGCACCGGCGAAGCCGCTGCAAGGCGGCAATCATCTCTCTGGGACGACGGTTACCCGCCGCCTCAAGCGGTCTACCCGAAGGTAACGAGGCGAGCCACCCCGGGCGAGCCAGCGGTACTGCCGCCGGCACACCACCCTCTGTTCGACCTTGCTCCCGATGGGGTTTGCCTAGCCGGGCCAGTCACCTGACCCGCTGGTGGTCTCTTACACCACCGTTGCACTCTTATCCCGCAGCGGTTTGGGCTGCGGGACGACCTGCTTTCTGTTGCACTGTGCCGTCGGGTCGCCCCGCCTGGGAGTTACCCAGCATCGTGCTCTATGGAGCTCGGACTTTCCTCCCGTCCCACAAGGGGACGAGCGATTGCCCGGCCTGCTCGGACACCCACACCATTGTAGCGCCATCGCGCGAGGCGGTCAAGCGTAGGGATCGGGATATCCTCGTCCGTGAGCGAGAATCGTCCGCCTGCCCGTGGGAGTGGAGTGGGCATCCTCCACTCAGCGAGTCGCAGAGAGGACTGGCTCACTGCGAAGCGATGGCGGAAGCTCGCTCAGGCATTTTGTGCCCTCTGGTGTATAATCAGCGGCAAGGAGAAACGCCAATGAGAAAACGCCTGCGACTGCTCGCTCTGGCTGTCTCTGTTTTGCTGCTGGCAGCGGCCTGTGGGTCCCGGCCAACCGTGCCGGTATCCACGCCCGTCTCACCGACTCTGACCTTGCCCGCACCGACCACACCGCCTCCCAGTGCCACCCTGGCTGCGACCGTCACCACGATCCCCACTACGGCCCTGCCCACCTCGACTCCTTCACCAGATGTTACGATCACCCCGCCCTTGACACCGGCTGCCAAACCGACGCCAGAGGCACGCATCATTCTAAGCCAGGTCAGCCCCTCTGAACTGTCACCTGGTGTCGTGCGCGTTGCGGGCAAGGCGCAGGTATTCGAGGCAATGCTCGTGGTTGAGCTGGTGGGACCAGCAGGCGATATTCTGGCCACTGGTTACGTTCGCACCTCCGCCGGTGCTCCCGAGTGGGGCGAGTTCGCGGTCGACCTCTTCTATCCCCCACCGGCAGTGCCGATTCAGGCCACTCTGCAGGCCTATGAGCCCAGCCCCAAAGATGGATCGCCCAACAGTCTGGTGACCGCGCCTGTGGTGCTGGTTGCCGCGCCCGAGCTGGACGGCTGGCAGACGTTCACCAATGCAACACATGGCTTTGCCCTGAGGTACCCCCCGAGTTGGCACCTCAACCAGGGCTCAGTCATGCCTGCGCCACCCGCTGCAACCAAGCTGAGCACGTACCAGGTGCAGACTCCAGGTCAGTTGCCCGGGGAGAAGGATGCGGAGGTGTGGATCACTGTGTCCGATCAGCCCAGCGTTGCGGAAATGGAGAGCCTGGCCAAGATGGGCTACAGACAGGCCACGGTGGTCGTTGGAGGCCGGCCTGGCATACGCTACACCGCCGGCCAGCCATTCTATGGTGCGTACGATGTAATCTACACAATCAGCGGAAGGCGCGAGTACCGCATTCAGCTCAGCTCCTCGGGCCACGAGTACGATCCGTTGTTCAATCTGCTCCTGGCCACGTTCAGCATCACCGAGTAGTCCACGAAAACAGCCTCCCGCCGGCAGAGCCGGCGGGAGGCTGTTTCATTGTCCTGCTAGACGAGTGTCTACTCGGTCAGGAACTCGTCGATTGCCGTCCGCAGTTGATCTGTCTGCACATACCCACCCTCGTCGCCTTTGAAGATGAAGAACACGGGTGCGGCAGGGAAGCCGTTTTGTACGCCAATGTCCATATCGGACTCTACCTTTGCTCTGGCTTCGTCATCCTGCAGACAGGCGGCAAAGGCCGCGTCGTTCAGCTTGAGCTCTGAGGCAAAGCGCTTGAAGACAGCCGTCGCGTCCTCCAGACTACTCCATTCGCTCTGACTCTGGAACAGCAGACCATACATCGGCCAGAAGGCATTCTGCTGGCCAGCGCACTCAGCAACCTCCGAGGCCAGCACGGCCGTGGGCTGACTGGCAAGGGGCAGGTGCTTGATTACCAGGCGCACCTTTCCGCTTTCCAGGTACTGCTTCTCCAGCTCTGGCCATGTCTCCACGACAACCGTGCGGTTGTCGGCCGAGGCAAAGTCGATGAACTGGAAGACCACAACTTGCGCCGTTTCCTCACCTCGGTACGCA
This sequence comes from Anaerolineales bacterium UBA2200, assembly GCA_002327925.1. GTDB lineage: Bacteria > Chloroflexota > Anaerolineae > UBA2200 > UBA2200 > UBA2200. Next base: position 32,891 of record DCVA01000043.1, on the reverse strand, counting down.
TCCCCGCCATAGGTGTAGCCGGGCTTGTCCGGATTGACGTCGAGCCAGCTCTTGCCTTCGGGCAGGGGTGTGGGCGTTGGCGGTGGATGCTCGCCGGCCAGTGCCTTCTCGATGGCGCTCTGGAACACGCTATAGGCCTGCGCCCCGGAGACAGGCCAGTCGTTCACCAGGAAGTAGGGGACTCCGCTCACCCCGTTGGTGTAGGCATACTGTATCTGGGTGTTCAGCTCAGCCGTCGTCTCGCCCGCATCCAGGCAAGCGCTGAACCGGGCGAGATCCAGCCCCAGCTCTGATGCATAGCCCTTGAAGACATCGGTCGCGGTTCCCAGGCCGCTCCAGTCACCCGTGCCGGCAAACAGCCGGTCGTGGATGCTCCAGAAGAACTCGATGCCCTGCCGGGCAGCACAGAGCGATGCTTCTCCCGCTTTACGTGCCTGCGGGTGAATCGACTCCAGCGGCGACTGCACAAAGACGATCTTTACCTTGCCGGTCTTGACATACGCTTCATACAGAAGCGGGCCCGTCTCGTTGGCGTGACGGGCGCAAAACGGTCACTGGAATTCTGAGAACTCCCAGAGCGTCACCGGGGAATTCGCATTGCCTTTGTACGGAAAGCCCTCCGAGGTGAATCCCATCTCCACCTCACCATCGCCGGGTGTGCCGGTTGGCGGCACGGGCGTGTCGGTCGGCTGACCGACTCGCGTTGCGGTGGGGGGCGCCGCCGTGTTCTGCGAACAGGCGGCCAGGGAAAGCACAATCAGCAGGATCGTAACACATAGCAGGCGTCTTGGCACTTGTCCTCCAATCCGAGCACAGATGGTCGCTATTATACTCCGTTCCCATCACTGGCGAAATGGGCACTCGAGACTCTTGTTTGCAGGGGTCAGCCAGCTCGGGTAGAATACCGCAAGTTCCGCCGGGATGTTGTGCGGCTCAACGACGAAGTTGGGGAGGAGAGATGTTCAAGGACTGGCAAGAAGCCCAATCCTATATTCAAGAAACCCGGGTCGTCATGATCGACCTCAAATTCAGCGACCTTGCCGGGCGCTGGCACCACGTCACCCTGCCTGCCAGCCAGTTCAATGATTCGCTGATGCGTGACGGGGTCGGGTTTGACGCGTCGGCTCTCGGGCTCAAGCCGCTGAAGGCGGGGGATATGATCCTTCTGCCTGACCTGGTAACCGCGTTTGTCGATCCCTTTTGGGAGCGAACGACCCTGAGCTTCATCGCCTCAGCCTACGAAGCCGACACCAAGCGGCCATTTGCCCGTGATCCGCGCAACATCGCCCTCCGCGCGGAGGAGTATATGCGAGAGATGGGTGTCGCCGATGAGAGTCGCTGGGGCCCGGAATTCGAGTTCTACGTCTTTGACCAAGTCGCTTTTGAGAATGAGATCAATACATCTTCCTACCGAGTGGAGAGCTGCGAGGCCGACTGGCAAAGCAGTCGAGGTGGGCACGGACACCTGATCCCACGTCACGGCGGATATCATGTGATTCCCCCAAAGGATCAACTGTATAACCTCCGCAGCGAGATTTCGATCCTGCTGAGTGACCTCGGAGTGGAGGTCAAATACCACCATCACGAAGTCGGCGGACCGGGCCAGTGCGAGATAGAGACTCCCATGATGGGCCTCTTGCGATCCGGGGATGTCACACAGATGGTCAAGTACGTCGCCAAAATGGCGGCTCATCGACGCGGCCAGACGGCGACCTTCATGCCCAAGCCACTCTTCGGGGAGGCCGGAAGCGGCATGCATTTCCACCAGCATCTGTTCAAACAAGGCCGCAACGTCTTCTACGCCGCTGATGGCTACGGCAAGTTGAGCCAGGCGGCCCTCTGGTACATTGGAGGACTATTGCACCACGGCGCCTCAGTGCTGGCCCTGACCAATCCGTCCACCAACTCGTACCGTCGCCTGGTTCCGGGTTATGAGGCGCCGGTCAATGCCTTCTTCAGTCTGGGCAACCGCAGCGCCGCTGTGCGCGTGCCCAAGTACGCAGACCAACCGGACACGGCCCGCATCGAATTCCGTCCGCCAGACGCCACAGGCAACATCTACCTCACTCTGGCCGCACAGCTCATGGCAGGTTTGGACGGCATTCGCCAGCAGATGGACCCCCGGGACCTCGGCTACGGGCCCATCGACCAGAACATCTTTGCCTGGAGCGAGGAACAGCGCAAAGCGATCAAGCCGCTGCCACGCTCCCTTCAAGAGGCTTTGGAAGCGCTCGAACGTGACCACGAGTTCCTACTGGCAGGGTCGGTCTTTGATGAGGGGCAGATTGCCGAATGGAGCAAGGTCAAGTTCGAGGAGCATTACGCAGTACGCAATCGACCTCACCCCTACGAGATGGAACTCTACTTTGACGCGTGATGTGACGTGACGGTGCCTGACCATCCCGCGGCAGGCAAACTCAGGCTGCTCTCGAGGCGTTCGTTCCTGCGCTGGACGGCCACCCTCGGTGCGAGCCTCGCCATCCAGGCCATATGCCCGGTCGGAGCCAACGCTGCCGTCTGGAGCGGCGTTCCCGTGCTGGCCTATCACCCTGTCTTCACCGACGACTGGACGGTCGAGGCCTTTCGCCAGCAGATGCACATTCTTCACCAGCTCAAGATGCGGACCATTTCCTTCCGAGCGCTTATCTGGCACCTGGAGAACGGGACCACGCCGCAGGGACGAGTGATTCTGTCGGTAGACGACATAGGCGCTGCCAAGGCGTGCTGCGACCGGGAAGGCAACCTCGCCGGTCCCTACGCCACTTTCTGGCTCCAGATGTACCCTGAGTTTCGCCGCTACGGTTTCCAGGCGGTCCTGGGTGTAGTGACTGGGGACATCCCTGAGGAAGCGAGCGGGTGGGATTGGCGCAAGATCCGCTTTCTGCAGAGCCTGGGCTACGAGCTCGCCTCCCACTCTGTCTCGCACAACTACCAGATGGTCGGGCGAGACGGCGGTCTGACCAGGGAGCAGGCCTTGCACGAGTTCGCCGACTCCAAAGAGGCGATCCGCCAGCACTGCGGGATCGATCCCGTCGGCTACGTTTGGCCGTTCAACGCGGTGAACTACAAAGAAGATGCCGCGGCTCTGTATCCTGCACTGATTACCTACGGCGAGGGCGGTGCCGTGCAGAGGCTGGAGCAGTTGGCCGCTGTTCCGCGATATCACGCAGAGCTTCACCAGGGAGCCGATTTTCGGTCCATGATGGAGCGTTACTCGACCGTTCCCGCAACGAGCCACCTCCATCCGCGGACAAGGCGGGGTTCGGTGCTTTATGTCGTCCAGCCGGGCGACAGTCTGGGCCGAATCGCTGCGGCCCATGGCATCACGGTTGCCGCGCTTGTGGAGGCGAACCGTTACCGCTACCCGGACCTTGGGAGCGCCGTGCTCCGAGTGGCGATGCGCTTGCAGGTTCCGACCGGCCGCTCTTTTCTCGGAGGACCTTAGCAATCTCTACTGTGTTTAGTTCTTCGTTATGTCGGCGGGGCCCGTCTGAGGGGAAGGCATACCTCGCCGTGGAACAGGGCAAACGACTGGGGGGATATCGATGAAGTACCGTCCATTCGGCAGATACGACATTCAGGTTTCCGCGCTCGGATTTGGCTGCATGCGGCTTCCTACCATCGGCAGCGACTCGACGGCCATCGATGAGCCGGAGGCCACACGCATCCTGCGCTTTGCCATCGATCAGGGTGTGAACTATGTTGACACGGCCTATGGATACCACGGCGGGAACAGCGAGAAGTGGCTGGGCAGTGCCCTGCAGGGCGGGTACCGTGACCGGGTGCACTTGACGACCAAGCTGCCGTGCTGGCTGGTCGACAAGGCCGAGGACCCGGAACGCCTGCTGGACGAACAATTGCAGAGACTGCAAACGGACCATGTCGACTTCTACCTGCTTCACGCCCTGAGCGCTCGCGAGTGGCCCAAAATGCGGGACCTGGGGATATTGCGCTGGGCTGAGGGCGCCATGGCGCGGGGCAAGATCCGTCATTTCGGATTCTCGTTCCACGACAAATTCGACGTCTTCAAGGAGATCATCGACGCCTATGCCGGCTGGTGCCCCTGCCAGATTCAGTACAACTATGTCGATCAGGACATCCAGGCTGGCCGCCAGGGTTTGTTGTACGCCTCGTCGCGGGGCATTCCCGTGGTCGTGATGGAGCCTATACGCGGAGGCAGACTGGCTAACCTTCCGGCCAAGATTGCGGAGGCCTTCGAACGCGCAACTACGTCACGCTCACAGGCTGACTGGGCGCTGCAGTGGGTCTGGAACCAGCCGGAAGTGTCCCTGGCCCTGAGTGGAATGACGACCATGGCCCAGGTAGTAGAAAACCTGGCCAGTGCGGACAACTCGGGGCCAGGTACTCTGCCGAAACAGGACCTGGCGTTGATCGAGGAGGCACGGACCAGGTATCGCAGTCTCTTCCCCATTCCCTGTACCGACTGCCGCTACTGCATGCCCTGCCCCAATGGGGTGTGGATCCCCTTCAATTTGGACCTGTACAACCGGGCCATCGTGGACAACCAGATGGAGAAGGCACGCAAGAGCTACAATGAGCCGCGTCGACCCGGCGAGGACACGCGCGCAGCTGCCTGCATCCAGTGCCACAAGTGCGAGGAGCTCTGCCCGCAGAAGATCCCCATTGCCGACTGGATGGTCAAGATTGACGAGCAGCTGGGCGGCGAGTAGACCGTTGCCGTGGCGACTCGCTCGTGTTTGTCATCACGTAGTTTTCTGTGAAAGGAGAATGCTTGGAACTCATGGCTGACAGATTGCTGCGCTTTGCCAGAGAGAACTGGATCTCCCTTTTGATCGTGATCGGGCTGCCGCTGGCCTGGCTGATGCTTCGAAGCGAAGGCACCCCACTCGCATCAGCCGAGGACTTTGACCGACTGATCGCCACGGGACAGCCGACGGTGGTCTATTTCTTCTCCAACGGCTGACCGTCCTGCCTCATCGCCAAGCCTGTCGTGGACAGGATCGAAAGTCAGCTGCAAGGTCAGGCCGCCGTCATTCGCATCAACGCGGCAACGGCAACGGGCCTTGACGTCGTGCGCCGATACGGCATCCGCGCAACACCCACCACGCTGGTACTGAACGTCCAGGGTCACGAAGTCTATGCACAAACGGGCGTTCCCAATGCGGCGGCCGTGGCGCAGGCGGTATCCAGCGCCCGCTGAGGAATGGCACCAGGCTCTTGCCAACGCCGCCCACCTGTCCTATAATTGCCGTGAGTGGTCATCTCACATCCGAGGTGAAGGAGAGCCAATGAAGACCCAATCGCTCAGTCGGACCTACCTTCTGATAGGCCTGTTGATCCTCGTCGTGCTGCCAGGCGCCGCTCTCATTGCGTCCTGCTCGGGCCCCACCCCCACAGCGACCGCTGTGCCCCCGAGGCCAACTGCGGTGCCTCCCACGCTTACCGAGGCGCCTCCCACTGAGGTGCCAGCCACCGCCGTCCCGCCCACGCAGGTGCCACCCACTGCCGTGCCACCCACCGCCGTCCCCACTCAGGCGGGCAGCAAGGGCAAGCCGCTGACCATGTTCACGAGAGCTGATTTCACCGGTTCGGGCACCTGCGGCATCTGCCATACGCGTCTGACCGACGCAGCAGGAAACGACGTCTCCATCGACGTTCACTGGCGCTCCGTGATGATGGCCAACGCGGCTCATGACCCTGTGTATCTGGCCAAGGTGAGCTCCGAAGTGGAGCGCGCGCCTGCACTCAAACAGGTGATCGAGGACAAGTGCAGCGTGTGTCACATGCCAATGGCCTTCACGGAAGCTGCTTTGAGCGGCTCGTCGACAGCGATTCTTGATGCGGGCTTTTTGAGCGCGGACAATGAGTTGCACCAGGCGGCCATGGATGGCGTCTCGTGCAACGTATGCCATCAGATTGAGAAGGACAGGCTGGGCACAACCGAGTCATTCAGCGGCAACTTTGTGATCAACACCTCCAGCGAGCCGCCGGACCGAATGTCCTACGGACCCTTCCCGGATATGTTCCAGGACACCATGCGCCGCTCCGTCGGCTTCACTCCAGCGCCTGGCCTGCAGACGCTGGATGCCGGCCTGTGCGCCAGCTGCCACACCCTCTACACCCCTTACCTCGACGCAGCAGGAAACGTGGCTGGTGAGTTCCCGGAGCAGACAGCCTACCTGGAATGGCAACACAGCGCCTATGGCGACATGGGGATGGTCTGCCAGAAGTGCCACATGCCTGACGCACTTGGCGAGGTGCTGATCGCAAATTCGCCCAAGCCCCCCAGAATCAGCGCTCGTCAGCCCTTTGCCGAGCACCATTTTGTCGGCGGCAATGCGTTCATGATCCGGTTGCTGCAGGATAATGTCGACCAACTCTCGCTGACCTGCTCTGAGGCGCAACTGGAAGGAACCCTGCAGAGAGTAGTGAACCAGCTGGGCAATAGGACACTGAGTCTCTCCGTGGCAGAGTCCGCCCTGGCAGGAGATGCGCTCTCCGTCCGCCTGCAGCTCGACTCGATGGTTGGGCACAAGTTCCCCACTGGAATCCCTCTCCGGAGAGCCTGGATCCATCTGACCGTGGCCGACGGCAAAGGCAACATTGTCTTCGAATCGGGCAAGCCTCAGCCTGATGGCAGTATCGCTGGTTGTGACGCGGACCAGGACGCCTCCGCCTACGAGGCACACTATGACATGATCACCGGCCAGGACCAGGTGCAGGTCTACGAGTCGGTGATGATCGATAGCGAGAAGCAGGTGACCTACACCCTGCTTCGCGGCCAGTCCTACGTCAAGGACAACCGGCTACTACCCGCCGGCTTTGACAAGGCCACCGCCGGCAAGGACTTTGCCGTTATGGGCAGCGCGTTCACGGACGCCAATTTCGATAGCGGGTCTGACCAGGTGACCTACAGGGTGAATGTCACGGGCCACAGCGGTCCCTTCCTGGTGGCTGCCGAGGTGCTCTTCCAGAGTCTCTCCTACCGCTCGACGATGGACCTGGCCAGGGACGATACGGAGCTGGTCAAGAGCTATATGGCCCAGCACGACGCCACAGACCAGACGCCTGATGTGGTCGCCAGCCTGCAACACACGGTGCAATAGGTCATCTGCAAGGCCTCTCCAATCAGCCCAGCTCAGACGAGGACTCCGGACCGCCGTCCGGAGTCCTTCGCTGCTCACTGCCCTTGCGTCACCCCCCGGCGATCCGTATAATGCCGCCCATGCTGATCTCTAGGAAACGATTGCTCGCACTTTGTCTCGTGGTGAGTCTTGCCGCGCCAGCGTGCGACCGGCTCCCCGTGCTCTCCAGAACAACTCCCACCCCAACCGCTACAGAGATGCCAGCGCCCACCCCGGCCTGGCAGCAACCGGACACCTACCGGCTGGCCATGCTGCCGGCATGGGCGGATGATGTCATAGCCGTCTCGGATCCTCCCTTCTATTACATCCGCGCCCGCCTGTTTCTGGGGGCTTCACAGCCACGCCTGCAGGTGCAACAGACCACGCGCTACACAAACCGCAGCACCCAGACGCTGGATCGCGTCTACTTTCGACTCTTTGCCAACAAGCCTAGTTTTGGCTCGGAGCTCGCCTTCGGCAGTGTGACCGTGGCCGGCCAGGAGGCAGCTCTGGACTACCAGTCCGAGCGCACGGCAGTCGGCATCATTCTGCCCACGGCGCTGCGCGCGGGGGAAGCTGTGGACGTCGAAATGCTGTACAACGTGACTGTGCCGGTGGAAAACGCACGCGGCTATGGCACCTACAACTACCAGGATGGAATCCTGCTCCTCTCCAACTTTTACGCTATGGTAGCGGTCCACGAGGCAGATGGATGGAATCTCGCCCTGGCGCCCGATTACGGCGACCCTGTCTACGCCGAAACCAGCTTCTACAGCGTTGAGTTCACTGCGCCGACAGACCTCAAACTCGTGGCTTCCGGCTCTGGCATCTCCAGAGTAGAGAACAGCGACGGAACGGTCACCTGGAAATTCGTCAGCGGCCCGATGCGCGATTGGATGCTTGTGGCCAGCGAGAGATTCGAATCTGTTTCCCTCGCTCTGGGTCATGTCCGGGTCAACTCCTACTTCCTGCCCCAGCATCGCGACGCGGGCGTCGCCATGCTCGCTTTCGCCCGCGATAGTCTACGGGCATACCAGGAAAGCTTCGGCCCCTACCCGTTCGCGGAATTCGACGTGGTCGAGGCACCCGTGTCTGGAGGAATGGAGTACCCGGGTCTGATACTCATTGACACGCGGCAGTATGAGGCAGCAGGTGAGTATCTGGAATTCATCACGGCGCACGAGGTAGCGCACCAGTGGTGGTACAGCCTGGTAGGCAACGACCAGGTGACTGTGCCATGGCTCGATGAAGGGCTGACCAACTTTAGCACTCTGTACTATTACGAGTACGTGTACGGCTCAGACCGGGCCAGGCTGGCCTTCGACAACTATGTGGCCAGCCGCTACGTTCGGCTGCGCGAGAGCGGACAGGACGCGGTCGTCAACCAGCCGGTGGAGGCTTTCAGTCCGGAAATGTACAGCGCCATCGTCTACGGCAAGGCGGCGCTGTTCTTCCAGGACGTGCGGGCAGAACTTGGAGACACGGTGTTCCTCGACGCCATGCGCGCGTATCTGGTCGACCGCAAGTACCAGCTATCTACGCCGGAAGATTGGCTGCGTGTCTTTGAGCAGGTGTCGGGCCAGGAACTGGATGAGCTGTACACCCAATGGATCCTCGAGGAATAGCGACGCGCGCCTAGATCCGCCAGCACGCTCCGGGCATGCTGTGGCAACTACTTCTTGCCCTCGGTCTCGTCGCGAAGCTCTCTGCGGTACCAGCGCACCTCTTGATAGGGGTAGAACCCTACCGACTCGTACAGGCGCCTGGCGTTTTCGTTTGGACCGTCCATGTCCAGTTCTGCCGCGCCCATGCCTCGCGCCTTCAAATCACGCAACGACTGCAACAGCAGCGCCCTTCCCAGGCCCTGCCGTCGAAACGCGGCACGAACGCCAAGGTCTCCTATGTAGGCACAACTTCGGCCTGCCACCGCCGTGCGGGGCTCGTTGGTCCAGCTCCAGACGTACCCCAGGGGCTGCCGGTCACGCTCGGCCACCAGCAGCAATTGAGGGTCGAAGCCGGGCAGTTGCACGCCGTAACGGGTGTCTTCAAGAGTGTGCGTTCCTTCGCCCCAGTGATCCCAGAAGCAGTCGTGGATCAGCGTGGTGAGCATCGCTTCATCCTGGGCGCCGGCAAAGGAACGAACGGTCACTCCCCGCGGATAGAAGGGCGGCGGCAGGTCCCTATCCAGCTCGATGCGCATCACGTACCATGTGCGCACCACGGTAAAAGCCTGCCCGCTTTCCAGTGCGGCGGCGTAGGTCGACTGAGTGGGACGGACGGCAACATCCAGATAGGGTTCTGGGAGACCCTTCGCCTTCGAGCACAGGCCCTCAATCAGCTCCACCTCAATGGGTCCCCCCCGACAATCGGGAGCCACCCATAGCAGCGCGTACAGCCGGGTGCCTGTCTCCCGCCCCAGACCGGCCAGGCCAACCAGCTTCCCTCCGCTCTCCGCAACGAGCCAGTATTGCTCTGGCGGAACACTCGGGTCGGCCTGGTCGGGCGTCAGGATCTCCACCGTCTCGCGGAAGGCCCAACCGTCGACGCGGTTGCAGGCATAGACGAGCGGAGCCAGGCGGGGAGCATCGGAACGACGAAAGTCACGAATCCTTGCCCTGATCACCGGTCCTCCCCTCTCCAGTTCGGGCGCAGCGTTCAAGCACGGGCGTTCGCCTCCCGGCATCACAGGGCCTTTCGAAAGACAGCGCTGCGAGACACGGACTGAAAACCAACCGACTCATACAGGCGCAGGGCCTTGTTCGGGTTGTCGGCATCGACCGCCAGCGCGACCTTGCTGAACCCCAGTGAATGCACACGCCGCATACCGGCGAGGAGCAAAGCTCTCCCGATTCCTTTTCTGCGATAGGCGCGGAGGACTCCAAGGTCGTCGACCAGCGGTGGGTTGCTGGCCTGCATCTCTACCTCCACCTCTGGAAAGGTCAGCAGGCAGAAACCAGCGATGCGGTCCTGCTCGTCTACGGCCAGTATCGCGTCGTCGGCGCGGAATGATGTTGACCGCAGCCAGTGCTCGACCTCCTCGGGCGTGGTGGCCACAAAGCCCCAGTGGTCAGAGAATGCATCGTTGTCCGCCTCCAGAAAGCGCGCCGCGTCTCGCTCCGGATCGATGGAACGAACGCGGATGCCCGCCGGGAAACATGGTTCCGGCAAGTTGTCCAGCTCGACGCAGTGCATGTAGAAGAAGTAGCGGACCGCGCTCAGGCCGCACGCTTCTGCCAGCTCCGCAGCACCCGAAACGCGCCCGCGCGCCACCATCTCCAAAAAGAGCGGCTTGCCGGAACCCATTTCCCGCGCCCTCTGTTCCGCCCTGAGCATCAGGGCCGTACCGATTCCGCGGCGTCGCCACTCCGGGTGCACGATGCCAACCGCCCCGATGCGTTCAAGCTCTGGTTCTGGCCGCCTGTTGACCAGGATGTACCCGGCCAGGCTGCCGTCGACAGCGGCCACAAACAGGTTCTTGCCCGGCTCCGTTTCAGGAGCCTCCAATCGGTAGGCCAACGCCTGCTCTGTCGTGGCAAAGCCAGCGTCGTCCAAACGGTCCGCCTGATTGATCAGCCGCGCCAGCGCGGGCAGATCAACAGCAAGATAGCCTCGAACATCCGGCTGAACGGCCGGCTCATCGGCGCTGTTGTTCTTGGGACCTTCCGGATGCAGAACTGCCTGCAACTGCTGCAGCACCGCCGCCCGGCTGGTGAAGTGGATGCCCAGCAGCCCCAGCTCAGTTGCGGCTTCGACATTCTCCTGCATGTCGTCGACGAACGCTGCCTCCTCAGGGGCCACGCCCAGCCTGTCGAGCGCGATGCGGAAGATGGCCGGGTCCGGCTTCATCAGGCCAACCTCGGCCGAGATGATCACCTCGTCAAAGCAATCCTCGATTCCCTCAGACCGCAGAGTCTCGCGCAAGGCACTTCCGGCGTTGCTCAGCAGCGCCGTCTTGACCTGCCCGCGCTGCCGCCTGATAAAGTCGACCAGCTCGTAATCCAGTCGATCTGCCGAGAACATCTCGCGTTGAACTGCGGCCAGAGACTGTTGATCGAGGCCAAGGTGCCGCGCCAGCCCCCCCCATGCCTCATCATAGCCAGCCTGACCGAGCTGAACCCGCCTGCTCTCCTCGCTCGCAAATACCAGCGCGTAGAGCTCCTCGACCGTGATGCCCAGTCCCTCCGCCAGCTTCCTTCTTGGCTCCTGTGACTCGGTGCGGATGAGCACACCGCCCACGTCAAAGATCAGCGCCTTTACGCCATGCTCTGGAACCATCGCTCTCCTTCCCGGATGACGCACCTCGCGCTCCGCGTCGCGCGTCAATATATCGGCTAACCACAGCAGTGTCAAACCCGATTGCATCGCGCGCCGTGGGGCGCTATAATGATTCCGCACCTGCAGGCTAGACCGAATTCCTTCCCTAGGAGGACCGTATGAGCTCTGAGAAGACCGCCCCCACCAACGACCTGTCCCAGATCATTGATTCGGCCAAGCGCCTGGGCATAGAGCTGGACGAAGCGGAAGCCATGCAGTGGCTGACCGCCATGGCTGCCGCCGAGGGCATGGATGCGATCACCACCGACGAGCGCACCGGCGTCTTTGGCAGCTCTATCGTCATGCTCGATTTCAGCCCGCAGGACCTGGCTCACTTCCGCGAAGTCGGCCGCATCGTCGAGTTCGACGACGAACCAGGGGTGGTCGAGACCGCCCTGGCCCTCTCCGGTTCTGCAGCCCAGTCCAAGATCCAGTCCTATCCCGGCGATGCCGACTTTTTCGAGCGTGTCAACATCATTGCCCCGACCCGCGAGGAGGCCTGCGCCATTCTGGCCAGAATCATGCGTCAGAAAGCCCTGAGCAAACTGCGCGGCCCGACCTATCAGTTCATCGAAGCCAAGTTCGGCTCCTACCCCTTTGATATGGTCAAAGAGGGGCGCACCCTCAAAGCTGGCTCGCCCATCGCCTGGTCCGCCGCCGATCTCGAGAAGGGTTATCTGGACGGTTTTCATCCGGACGGCACGGCGGCCAGAGTCACGTGGGAGGACGCCTCCAGGGAACCAGGCTGGTGCAAGCTCGACTGGGTCATTGCCGACCCCGCCCGACGGCACCTGGCCAACGCGAGCAATATGCTGGACGTCACCTGGGAAGCTCCCGACGGCAAGATCACTCCCCTGGATGGCTATCTGGACCCGTACTTCCAGGAGGTGTACCTGGATGCTACATCCGTACCCATCTTCGCCAAGCTCTCCAAGCAGGTGTCCGCCGATGCGATGGACGATTACGTAAAGGCGCTCGAGCGTGAAATCAAAAAGTACCTGACCAAAGACATCAACTATGGCAAAGTGGCCAAGCGTATGTACAACATCTTCCGCCTGACCGGTCGCTATCCTGAGGCAGCCTTCCTGCGCGAGCTTTTCGATGAACCCACCACCGTTCTCTATCAGGTGTGGTCGCTGATCCGCACGGTGGACGACGCCACTCACCCTGGCTCGAGCATCCCGATGGATTATGTTCTCAACCAGACAGACGACCTGATACTGGAAGTCATCAAGACCCTCGAGGGACCGAAGGAAGAGGAAATCGTGCGCTACCTCCTGCGGCTGCGTGAGAGCCTGACCAAACAGCGCAGTGGTGAGGCACTGGTGCCAGAGGGGGAAGCGGCCCGCGCCGAGGTCATCAACCTGGTGAACAACTTTTTCTACGAAAAGCTCACTGCGCTCCCCGTCATCCAGGAGTACATGGAGCGCATGAAGCAGTAACCGCTCGCCGGGTCTGTGCCTCAGAATGCGAGACTGAGGGAGACAGAGCGGACTTGATCCCGCGCGGCTTCATCGTCAGCAAGTCAGGTGCAGCGCCGCCGCTGCCTGCTCTTTCTGCGCCAGCTCGTTGTATCTCTGGCACGCGGCAGCCGTGGGCAGCGCCTCGAAACGAATCCCATGTTGCGCGAGGTAGCTGAGCGTGGCCTCGGGAACGGACATCCGCCCCATGTTGCCTGTGCCAACCACCAGCACCGCGGGTTTGGACTCCAACGCCTCCAATAGATCCTCTTCGCACAGCTCATGGCTCTTGGCCCTGCGCCACCCTGGGCGAACCCCGCCCGGCACGATCAGCAGATCCGCCGTGTACGAGCGTCCGCCAACGCTGATCCTGCCGAAGGAGTATGAATCGATGTGCGGCATCGGTAGACCCTCCTCGCCCAGCTTCTTTCGCAGGCGGCGCATCCGGCGCTTGAGCGACTCGGGTGAGCACTCACCGCGCTTGGGCAGCGCCTCAATGCCCATCTCCAGGGCCTGACCGACCAACGTCGCTGCGCCGCGAGGATCGCGCAGGTGATGCTCATGGTAGATCGCCAGTTGGAGGTAGGCCTCGATGTCGCCTGCCTTCTGCAGTGTACGCCAGATGTGGGCTGCACGATTCTCCCGACCCGTGCGCTTGTACAGGGCAGAAAGCCGCCTCAGGGCCTCCACCTGCAGGTTCGAAGCCAGTCCCCTGGCCAGGGCTGCTTCATAAGCCTGCCGGGCCTCTTCCGTCTCGCCCAGCGAGTCGTACACCAGTGCCAGACTGTACAGATCTTCCGTGTGCTCCACTTCCTCGCTCGAGGGGAGTCCGAGGAGGGCATTGGCCCTCGCAGTCAGAGCGACCAGCGAGAGGATGTCAAGTGCATTGTGATGAAAGACCGGCTTGAGCGGCTCCACCTGCCCGTAGCGCACGTAGTCGAAGTAGAGATCCGGAATCGCCCAGCCTGGAACGTCGTCAAGCCGGGGTGCACCGAGCACCCCCGCTTCCAGGGAGGAAAGGCGGCAGGAGGTCAGCCTCTTGCGCCAGAGTTTCCTCGCCGGATACAGCAGATCCAGATGCGGCGCCTGAGCCAGGGGCATCTCCCGGCGTCCGCAAACAAAACGGGATTGCAGCACGGGCAGATCGAAACACCTTCCGTTGAAACTGACCCAGCCGTCGAATCGGCGCATCTGCGCGTCGAGCAAGTAGAGCAACGCCTCTTCCTCGCCATAGTCGCGCATAAAGTACTGCCGCAGGCAGAACTCGCCGTCCTCAAACGTGCCAAAGCCCACCAGGAAGGCATACATGCCCGCGCCGATGCCCAGTCCCGTGGTTTCAATATCGAAAAAGATGGCTGAGCGCAGGTCGAGATCACCCAGACGCTCGTCCCCGGACAGCTGCACCAGGTGGCGAGAGGCATGCTCCCCAGCTTGCAGCACAGACAACGGTTGTCCGGCATGAATGTGGTCGAGCGGGAAGCGAGACTCGGAAACGAAGCATGGCCCGACCGGCGTGGAGACGACCTCGCCCGGAACCACGGATTCGATGGGGACCCGGTGCGGCGGACTGGAGATCCACTCCGGCGCGCTGCTATGGCGCGGATCGGTATCGCCCGGTCCATGCCTTGCACCGCCAGCGGAGTAGATTCGCTTTGTCCCGATTTGCACTCCGAGGCGCTGCAGTACGGAACTCAGTTCTGGCATGAGGTCATTTTAGCACATACGTGCGACCGGTACAACCGTCCCGGCACCGCCCAACTCAAACCCAGTCGCCGGGCGGAGACGTAAGCGCTGCGGCCAGAGCATCGCCTTCCCGCACCCGATACGAGCGTATACCGTTCTGCCGCAGAGCGGCTAACAATCCATCCACGTTTGCCGGACGGCCAAAGCTGACCGGGTCGAGTACGATGCCGAGACCGCGGATCCCTCGGCGCCTGAGGTCGCGCAGTCTGTCGACCCACTTGATGTCATCCGACGGAGTGATCACCACTACCGACGTGTTGCGTCCGAGAGCCTTGCCCTCTGCCGCGAGCACCTGTGCCATGGGAACCTTGCCGAGGGCGCGGATCACCGCCAGAGTCTCCATCAGCTTGGTCAACTGCCGTTCGCCACGATCGGCCTGTGTGGCCTCTCTCCCCTGACCGTAGGAAACGAATCCCACCGCCCGGTTGTGCGCCAGGAAATGCCTCGCCAGCGAAGCCGCAATGGCCACACCGTACTCCTCCGTCGATGGTGCCAGGCGGGGGCGTGTAGGCCACAGCGGCTGCACACCATCCGCCGGCGGCTCCCAGAGGCGGTCCGCCTGCACCGACCCCTGCATGTCCAGGAATAGGTACACATCAGCGGTCGGATCCAGCTCGAACTCCTTTACGATGAGCCGGCCGGTCCGAGCGGTGGAGGGCCAATGGATCCGGTTAAAGCTGTCTCCTGGAAAGTAGTCTCGAATGCCACTCACGTTCGTAGTCACATAGTGGGTACGACGGCCCATCGCGCCTCCGCCCGGAAGCTCGCCGCTGGGCAGCCGAAAGTGCTCGAGCTCCACGGTGAAGGGATAGACCACCATCGATGAGGTGGCACTGATCGTTCTGCGCTTCTCAAAGAGGCCGAAAGGGTCGCTGCTGGTGAGGGTGACCGGCCCAAGAGTGAAGCGACCCCGGCGCCGACACACGGTGCTCACGGCCCAGCCCCGCGATCGGTGCCCGCCAAGCGAGTTCACGACCCGGGAGGCATGGTGTTCCGGCAGATCGGAATGGTCGCGAACCTCCACCCACAGCTTGGGCAGCAGGCCACGATTGCGCACAAGGAAGCGTTCCTCGACGATCTCCCCCACCTGGCTGCGCTGGCTGCGTGTCTGTCGCACCAGCTGCAAACCGCTCACGTTGGACCAGGCCCAGACATAGGAGACGAGCAGCACCGCCGTGAACAGGTACAGCAGATTGAACCACAGGGCACGACCTGTGGCCATGGCCTCGACAAAGGACACGGCCAGAAGGGCCAGAACGACCAGCCAGCCCCGTTTCACGATGCGCGCCCCGCCCGAACTCGTGTACCGGGAACAGGCACAGACCGCAGCAGCTCGTCGAGGACCGCGCGCTGGTCGACATCCTTGATCCGAGCAGCAGGGCCGATGATCAGACGATGGGCCAGGGTCTCCTGAGCCAGCGCCTTCACGTCATCCGGCGTCGCATAATCGCGGCCCTGTAGCAGCGCTCTGGCCTGAGCCGTCTTGAAAAGCGCCAGAGACCCACGAGGGCTTGCCCCAAGATAGACATCCGGATGCCTGCGGCTGGCGTTGACCAGGTCCACGATGTACTCCTTGACGAGTGGATCGACGTAGACCTTCTTCACCTCGTCCTGTGCCGCTTTCAGCTCCTCTGCAGTGATCACCTGACCGATGTCCTCGATCGGGTGCTGGTACTGCTGAGCTTCAAGGATCTTGATTTCATCGGCTGGCTCTGGGTGGCCCAGGTGCACGCGCATCATAAAGCGGTCAAGCTGGGCCTCCGGCAGCGGAAAAGTGCCCTCGTATTCGATCGGGTTCTGCGTCGCCATGACCAGGAAGGGGGTGGGCGTCGCATAGGAGACTCCGTCCACGGTCACCTGCCGCTCCTCCATCGCCTCAAGAAGCGCGGATTGCGTCTTGGGCGTTGCCCGGTTGATCTCGTCAGTCAGGACGATCTGCGACAGGATGGGACCCGCACGGTACTCGAACTCGCGTGTCTTTTCGTTGAACACGGACACACCGGTCACATCGCTGGGCAGAAGGTCCGGGGTGAACTGGATACGCTTGAAGGTGCAACCCACCGAACGCGCCAGAGACTTGGCAAGCATGGTCTTGCCCACGCCTGGCACGTCTTCAATCAGGAGATGCCCCTGGCACAACAGGCAAATGACTGTGTGCTCGATCACATCGCGTTTGCCGATGATGACTTTCTCAACGTTCTCGATGACCTGGTTGGCGATAGCTCGCGCGTCTGCCATTCATTCCTCCGAGCAAAAGATCGACCTCTGGCCCTAGCTCAGCAGAGATTGTAGCCCCTTCGATGCAGCTGGTAAAGCTGCGGCATAGTTCTACTACGGAGGGCCGCGGAGTCCGGTTCAAAACCCCACCACTTTGCACTCCATTGGGAGCGGGAGTAGAATCGCACCAACTTGTACGCTGGAGGCTGAGGTGACCCTGGCGCCCAGACACATTCGCGATTCTCAGACCACGATCAGCCAGCTTATGCACCTTGCCGACGCGAACCCGGTCGGCAACATCCACGGTGGAATGGTCATGCGGCTCGTGGACGAGGTGGGTGGCATCTGCGCCTCCCGTCACGCCGGGCGGCCGGTCGTGACCGTGGCCATCGACTCCATGTCCTTCCACTCCCCTATCTTTGTCGGCAACCTGCTCACTGTCAAGGCCTCGCTCAACTACGTCGGGCGCACCTCTATGGAGGTCGGAGTCCGGGTGGAGGCCGAGGACGTGCTGACAGGGGAGATCACGCACACCAACTCCGCCTATCTGGTGTACGTTGCCAAGGACGAAAACGGCGAAGCGGCGGAGGTGCCGCCCCTGCTGGCCGAAACGGCCGATGAGCAGCGAAGGATGGTGGAAGGCAAGCAGCGGCAGGAAGAGCGGGTACGCCGGCGCAGGGCCAGAGAAACACGGGGTACCTGCGGTTAACCGCTCGCGGAGCACGGCGCTGCCGCCATCCGGGCCGACCCGATACGCACAAGCGAATCCGCCGGGGAGGAACCGCCCTTCAGTCCGACACAAGGGCGCATGATGTCCTGGCACTTACGCCACCTCACCGCGCGACTCGTCCTGACCCTGATCCTTGCAGCACTGTCTTACTCAATACCGCTCGTTGGTCGTGACGGGCCCGTTTCTGGCCGAGTGAAGCCCTGGCTTCCACTGGATGTACAAGGTCGAAGGGCAGACCGACTGGGTCCTGGAGCACTGGACAAGCAAGCCCTACGTGTCTTTTCGCCGCGACGCCAAAGCGGAGCGACTCGAGGAGCTGGTGATCCTCTACAGCTACAGTAAATACCTCATTAGTGATTCTGTGAACGCGCCGGGGACCACTCCCGCCCTCGAGGCATCCGACCTGGGCTGCTGGCGCTATGCTGGCTCCGCATCCTTCGAGTTCACAGGCCAGAGTATCGGAGCATTCACCGATGTGCAGCAGGTGTCCAATGTAGTTTTGGAACGGCAGCAGGCGCACCCGGAGATCCCCTACCCGGCGATAGGATTCAAGGTCGTGGACGGTCTGTGGCAGCGCGTGTACGACGTGATTAATACCAACATTGGCTGTGTGGGTCACGCAACGGACAGTGCCACGCTGAGCTCCGGCAATACTTCGGGCGGGTTGGCGATCCTGACCGGGGCGACCGATGGCCCATCCAAGCGGGCCTATGTGGACACAAACACCGTCGGTCGAACGCTGAGCGTTAACATCGCCTGCCCTCAGGGCAGCTTTCCATCGCCACGGCAAACTCTACCGTGGCTAGGCCTGAATCAACTCACCCTGTACAGAGACAAATCATGCCTTGTCCAGGTGGGTGGCGCGCTGAAGGGCAGCGACGAACTGCCGCTCGGCGGGAGTGCAACGTACAAGTTCGTCTGGGATCTGGCGCCGCAGTGGACTCAATCCTGCGACCCGGCTCTCACTGTTCGATCTCTCTGATCACCCTGGCCGGATTCCCCGCCACGACCGTATTCGCCGGAACGCTCCGGGTGACGACTGCCCCCGCGCCCACCACGGCATTCCGGCCGATTGTCACCCCTGGCAGGAGGATGGCACCGCCCCCTAACCACACATTGTCCTCGATCAGTATCGGTTTGGCCACTTCCCAGCCCCGGATCCGGCGTTCGGCCTGGATGTCATGGGCGGCCGTGTAGATCTGGACGTGAGGACCGATCATGACATGGTGCCCGATGCGCACCTCATTGCAGTCCAGAATGGTACACAGGACGTTCAGGAAGACATGATCGCCCAGGTGTATGTTGTAGCCGTAGACACAGTAGAAAGGCGGCCAGATGATCGGATTCTGACCGATGTGCCCCAACAATTGCCGCAGGAGGGCTTGTCGTTCAGGCTCGGTTTCGGTCAGATTGTAGACCCGCAGCAATTCCTTGGTCTTTTCGCGCTCCGCCTGCAGGTCGGGATCAAGGCAGTTGTAGGGTTCTGCGGCCAGCATCTTCTGTTTTTCGGTTATCAGGGGCACCTGGTGACTCCTTTCTTCTGGCGAACTCGAGAGCACTCCTCACATTGCCCACAGCCACCATTCAAGTGCGGCCGGCTTTTGGACCACCCCCCGGGGCGGCACAGCGGTCGTGTGAGCCCGCGGTGGCAGAGGAAAGGGAGGTAACTATGCCTTCGGACAGGTCTCTGAAGGGAAAAGGGGTAGCCGGTCGCGCAGTCATGCCTCACCCTCCACCTGCGGATTGCCGCGCTGCCGATGCCGTGGGGTCACGTCACCTTGTTCGGGCGGCATAAGGCGCCCGAACAAGCATCCCCGGGCGTGCCCCGGATTCCCACCACAACTGCAGAGGACGGTTCCGGTTGTCATTGTATGCCCCGCTTCGTATGTGTCAAGTAGCCTTGCCACGTGCCGAGGGGAGGCGATAAGGACCGTGGGCCGAAGCGGGGTGGTGAGGAGCCGCGGGATGAGCGGCAACTCTGCCGGGTACCCGGTCAGGAATGAACACCGCATCGGAAGCTAACCTGCCCCTTGCCCGTAATCAGTTGGTGGAAGCAGGCGGATCGGCGGCTCACCCTTTGGCCAGTTCCACGAAGAACAGTGCCTCGATGCCGCATCCCTGGTACTCGTCCAAGACTCCCGCGACCTTCATGCTAAGCACGTCAATGTGCCTCATGTGCCACCAGGCCAGCAGCTTGTGGAGGCCATCGATACGCCCGTTCAGGTGGATGAGGACTTGGTTAAGATCCGGGAACGCCAGCAGGCAGCCCACCATCTTGCCATCTGCCTCCCAAAACAGGGCGAAGTCCGGATCGACAATAGGCCGCAATTCCTTCGCAAAGGCGGCGATTTCCTCTTCGTTCCATGGAATGTGATCGGGCAGTTGTCCAATGGTCGCATCATACAATTCGCGCACAAGCTGAACTTCGCTGTCCCAGTCATGGAGGTTGACATGGCGGATCTTGAAGTGCGTGCGGCGCTGAGCCACCTTCTCCAAGCGGGCCAAGCGGGGCGGCAGGCTGCCATCTGGCCCTACCAGGTCTTTGACCCACAGCCGTCGGCAGAAGTCGTCGGCAAGCTTGACCATGCCAAAGGCCTCAACGAACTCTTTCTAATAGGGAGGTGAATGGCCACAGAGCATGGGTGGTGGGCAATCCGTGCCTTCCAGCAGTATTCCACGTTCCCGGTCGCGGTGGAAGTTGATGGGACCGTGCAGCTCGCTCATGCCATGTTGTTGCACCCAGTCCCTGGCTGTACCCAGCAGCACTTCAGCGGCTTCATGATCGTCTAGTACCTCAAAGAAGCCGAAGAAGCCCACCTGCTGCTTGAGATAGTCATTGAAGCGGTGGTCGATGAAGGCAGCAATAGTGCCCACAACACGCCCGTCGCGGCGCGCTGCCCACAGCGCCACATCCGCCTGCAGGAAAAAATGATTCTGGTCTGGATCCAGGAGCCTCTCGCGCTCCTGGATGATCGGCGGCACCCAGTTCTTGTCACCACGGTACACCGTCCACGGAAACATAACCATCTCGTGGCGGTCGCGTTTGGTTTGAACTTCTGTTGCTTCTAGATTCCCCGTATGCATGCTCTTCTCTCCTCCGAATGTCCCTCTCCATGGCAAGTTATGCCGATTGCCCCAGGCCCGGCATATTGCAGGTGGCACCGCTCTCTCTCAGGCAGGTTTGTTTCCGTAGAGTGCGGCTGGAGAGAGTTCCTTGGTTCACTTTCGCCCTCCGCTCCTGGAAAAAGTCGTCATAAACAGCACACCAGCAGCGGCGAGCAACGCAGCTCGCGCCCTACGTGCTGTAGCCGTGGCTCCGGAGGCATGGACACGCTCGCGAATAGAGTCCCAGGAGAACAACCAGGAGATGGATAACTCGGGCACGCCCCATCTCACAACAGCCGCAGCCCAGGTCAGTCCGGCGCCAAAGCCGAGCAGGAGAACGTGGTCACCTGAGTTGATGCGTCCCTCTTCCGCCGCTTCGCACAGAGCAATCGGTATCGAGGCGGCTGAGGTGTTGCCATACTTTCGGATGTTGACAAAAACCTTCTCCTCTGGTACCCCCAGTCGTTCGCAAGCGGACTGCACGATGCGTGCATTGGCTTGATGCGGTATCAACAACGTGATGTCCGCGGGAGAGAGGCCAGCCATAGCCAGCGCCTCGAGGGCAACCTGGGGCGCGGTTCTGACCGCGAACCGGTAAAGTCGCTTTCCATCCATCTTTATGTGATGCCAACCCCGATCCAGGACTTCCTGACTGAAGGGGTGCTTGCTGCCCCCGCCCGGGACGAACAGCGCATCGTAGTCAGCCCCGTTTGACCCCAGGGAGCAGGTGAGGAGACCAGTGGGTTCTTCACTGGCTTGCAGAACTACTGCCCCCGCTCCGTCGCCGAAGAGGACACACGTGTCACGATCCTGCCAATCAATGAACTTGGAGATGATCTCCGCACCAATGACTAACACGTGGCGATACATGCCGCCAGCTATGAATTGCGTGCCGACGGCCAAAGCATAGACAAAACCTGAACAACCTGCTCGCAGGTCGAAGGCGGCGGCGTGCTCTGCTCCCAGCTCGTGCTGGATCATACTCGCCGCGGCGGGAAGGAGGTAATCTGGAGAGGATGTGGCAACGATGATCAGGTCCAGTTCAGTAGCGTCAAGCCCTGCGATCGCTAACGCTGCCCTGCTGGCGGCGACGGACATCGTGGTCACCGTTTCGTCGGAGGCTGCGATTCGTCGCTCGCGGATACCTGTTCGGGAATAGATCCATTCGTCGCTAGTTTCCACCATGGTCTCGAGATCTTGATTGGATAGAATCCTCTCTGGAAGGTACTTCCCCCAACCTACGATGCGTGCGTACCTCACTATATAACCCTCCTCATCTTGTAGTCTGTTTCAGTATGGCGTTCTCTTGCAGCGGCATGAGTCTAGTACTTTGATGCCTGCCTGAAGAGCAACGCTAACAGCAACAGGAATAGCGGAACCAGGCGCACAGTCGCTCTGCCACAGGTTCGGAGTGTCCCGAGCGAATTCTGGATGCACTGCACTCCATACCAGAGCAGTATTGACAAGACGCCCGCCACAGCGATTCTAGCCTCTAGCGGCAGGCCAGGTTCCTCATTCAGCCAATCATTTACAACTCGACACAGGACATAGATGACAGCAGCAGTGACAACAGCTATCAAGGCAATGCTTACATCGCGCATGGAAAGAGCCGCAAGGCGCATTCTGCTCGAGAAGACGTACCTGCCCGGTTTCTCTTTTTCCTTGATAGATCAATGCCCATTGGAGCGCAGGATGGACAGAAGCAACCACAGGCAGAGTGCAGCAGCTACCGCCAATCCGACAACGCTCAACCTGGAACCCCAGGCTTCACCGGGCGCAGAGGCGGCTATCAGCAGGCCCAGGCTGATGATGAGCGCAGCTACCAGTACGCTGACCGTCACACGATTAGACCGCCGGTCCAGGTGATTTAGAATCTTGTCCAATTCCCTGGGGTTCAACATGAACTGCAACTCGCCTTTCTCTACCTGGTCAAGCAGGCGAGAGCCACGTTGCGGCAAGTCGGCCCACAGGTCACTCCAATCCAGCATACCCCGTGCCATCTTCCCTGCCCACTTTCTTGGGGAGACCATCTGCCAGAGGAGCTTACGCACGTATGGCTGGCTGACCTCAAAGATGTCAAAATCGGGATCCAATTGCAGCCCCAACCCCTCCATCATGCCCAGCGTCTTGCCCAGAAGCCACCATTGACTGGGAAGGTGCAGATGGTACTGGAAGGCAATTGGAGTCACTTCATGCACCAGCTGGCGCGCCTGGATCTCCTTCAATGACCGTCCGTAGTACTTGACCAACAGCCTCTGCATCTCGCGCTCTATCCCCGCACGACCTATGTGCGGCGGCGCTGCCCCTACATAGATCAGCTCATCCACAATCTCCCTCGCATCCAGTTGCACAGCCGCAAGGTAGAGACGAATCAGGTGCTCCCTATCCCATGGGCTGAGGGAGCCCACCATCCCGAAATCCATTGCCCCAATGACGGCATTGTCCATAACGAAAAAGTTGCCGGGATGGGGATCGGCATGGAAGAACCCATCTTCCAGCATCGATTTGATGATAATGCGCGCACTGTTCAACGCAACCTGATGGCGGTCAATCCTGGCCGCGTCAAGGGCTACGATGTCATTGATTTTGATACCGCTGATGCGCTCTAGAGTCAGAACCTTTTCCGTTGTATGGTCCCAATAGACTCTCGGCACGTATAGAGCAGTTTCGTTGACAAAGTTCCGACGGAAGCGATCAGCATTCTGGCCCTCGGAGAGGTAGTCCATCTCATTACGTAACGTGTGTGCGAAATCCTCGATAATCTCAGGCAGTTCATAGAACTCGCTCAGAGGAGTATGCTTTGCCGCCCATTGCGCCAGGTCGCGTAGAATTTCCAGATCCACATCAACGACCTCTTCGATCCCGGGCCGTCTAACCTTGACTACTACCTCTTCACCGCTTTGCAGGCGTGCCGAATACACCTGCCCTAGCGAGGCCGCCGCCACAGGCTGGGTTTCAAAGGAAGCAAATACCTGATCCAGAGGGCCAAGTTCATCCTCAATCCTTGCCTTGACCAGCTCCCATGGCGCTGGTGGTACCGTATCTTGCAGCCGGATTAACTCCGTCAGATAGGCCGGGGGGATCAGGTCTGGTCGTGTGCTCAGAATCTGCGCAAACTTGATGAACGTCGGCCCCAATTCCTCCACAGCCATCCGCAGCCGCTGAGGGATAGTAAGCCTCTCCTGTTCCGCCACTTCTGGTTGTGACGCCCGCTTTGGCAGTCTTAGATAAGCCGCCAGGCTCAACTGGTCTACCAGGGCACCCAGCCCGTGTTTGGCCAGGATAGCCACGATGTCGCGGTAGCGCCGCAGATGCCTTCGCGCTCGCCCTATCCCGTACATGACTGCTCTGTCTCGGGAGAACGAACCACTCGCCCGCTGGCCGTACTGCTCTTGCCCCGGATGGGTCTCGTGACTCGGTCCTCCCTGCACGCGGATTGCACGTCCACTGCGGTGATCTGCTCGAGCCATCTCAAGAGCTCTGCCACCTTCCGGCTTCTGCACCAGGATGAACAGATGCGCGCCGCCGCCTGTTTTGTCCGCTGAAGCATCGGGGAGCATCCCCCTGTTGCTGCAGTAGCGCTGCAATGTCATCCACAATCTGGGACGTGGCGTTTGACCTACCTAGATGCCTGGCCCTTTCCGCAAATTGAGCCATCACGTCACGTTCTGGACCGAACCAACCGCTGATGATCTCGGCAACTTGTCGCGGGTCGTCGTTGTAGACACCTACTCCATTCTTCAGGACGTAGAGGACGTTGGCGGTCTCCTGTCCAGGTATGTACCCGACGACCAGGACAGGCAGGCCCAGGGCCAGGGCCTCTGCAATAGTGCCGGGGCCCGCCTTGCTGATAACGCAATCACAGGCCGCCATCCAGTCCCAGATGTTGTTCACGTAGCCCTTGACAAGGGTCGGAATCGACCACGGCCAGGCTCGCAGGTCCTCCTCCAGCCTCTGGTTGCGGCCGCATACGACGACCTGTTGTCCGGCCGGCTTGCCGCGTCCTTGCCCATCAACGGCCAGACGCTGGTCCACTGCCTGTGCTACCTCGCCAATTCTCCCCATGCCCTCGCCGCCGCTGACGATGAGCACCGCCGGCGCGTCCGGAAGCATGCCCAGCTCCCGTCTGATCTCTGCCTTGGGGCGCTGCGGCCTGCCAAAGGCCGGGCGGATTGGCAACCCGTGTAGCCGCAACTGCTCCGGCTGTAGCCCTGCCTTGAGCGCCAGGTTGTACGCCGCCTGGCTGGGAACAAAGCACAGCGTGACATTCCGGTCGTACCAGACCGGGTGGACGTTGATCAAGTCCGTCACAACTGTCACGAAAGGAATGTCACGCTTCATCCGCTTTAGAACGCGCCACGGGATGCACTGCATCAGCGGGTGAACCGAGAGGATCAGATCCGGGCTGTATTGACGGATGACGCGACTGATAGGCCTGCTGAGCAATCGCGATGCAGTTGCTAGGAGGGGCTCCGTGGTCTGGGGATTCTCGCCCACCGCATAGATGAACTTGTAGAGCCAGGGCAAGTCGTCCACCAGGAAGCGATAGCCCATGGGGGCGCGATTCAAGGGCGGCGGCGTGTGATCCAGCCATAGGTCTACCATGTCCACGTGCAACTGCGTCGCGTATCGTTCGTTGAAAGCGTCACGCAGGGCATCGGCACTTGCACGGTGCCCGCCACCGGTATCGCTCATCAGAATCAGGATTCTCTTCATACGATCGCTACTCTATCGGTGGTCATCACCACAACTGAGCCAGCCTGGCTGAACACCTATGTCTCACATGACTGCTCTCTCTCGGGAGAACGCCCTCCCCTCGCTTGCCAACCATACTCTTTTCGTCGTGGATGCGCCTCATGACTCTGGTCAAAGTCGGCCGGCGGAACAGCCAGAGGAGGCTCTGCGAGGAGCATCGCGGCGTGCTCCATGGCCTCCTGGTAGTGCTGGCAAGCCGTGCAGGTGTACACGTGCTTCCTCAGGTCGGTCGCCTGTGCTGGCTGCAGTTCACGATCCAGGTACAGGGAGATCAATTCTCTGGCAATTGAACAGAGCATGTCTGAGCCTGTCGCCGCAAGAACTGAGGGTGAAGGAAGCCTGGGCGGGTACGCAACGCCCGCCGGATCGCAGGAAGGGCTGAGATGGTCGCGCTCTCTCCGGCAGCGATGCAGCTTCCCGTTTTGGCGAAACCGGACACCAGATTGATGTCGTTGTCCAACGCTGGTCTGATTAACACCTCGGGCCGTGCCAGCAGCAATTTCTGGGCCGCAATCTGGCGTCCCATGATACCCACCGTTCGCTGTAGAGTCTCTACCATCAACCCAACCTGTATGTGTGACAGCCGTCGTTTCTCCATTCTTGTCAGTTGCGGCCAGCCCTCTGGTCGAGTGGAAACATCCACGGCGATCACCACATCCGCGCCCATGCCTCGCACGACATCCACGGGTAGGTTATTGAGCACACCGCCGTCAACCAGAAGGCGTCCCTTCATGCGAAAGGGCGCGAATACCCCGGGGAGTGAGATGGTTGCTCGCCCTGCATCCGCAACGGAACCGTCCCTCAACACCACTTCTTCTCCGCGGACAATGTCGACGGCAACCAGAGCTAGAGGAATGCGCAGTTCTGCAAAAGCGATTTCACCCAACTCACGAGCGAAATACTCCCGAATGCGCTGCCCCCCCATCAGGCCCTGACCGGGAAGAGAGCGGTCGATCAGGTTGGCTAGGTTCCGCAACTTGCCCATGCGCAGAGCCTCTTCTTCCAGGTAGGCCACTCCCAATCCTGCGGCATAGCCTGCAGCGATTACACCTCCCATGCTGGTACCAGCCAGAAAGTGCACGGGGATACCGTCCCGCTCGAGCATTTTCAAGACGCCTATGTGGGCGAGCCCCCGTGACCCACCGCCGCTTAGAGCCACCCCTACTCGAGGCGGACGAACCCATGGACTCACAGCCTTTCTCCCCCTATCTCTTGATAATCCTTGATAGCCTGCAGCAAGTGCTCCTTCTCAAAGTCTGGCCAGCAGACAGGAGTGGTCCAAAAGAGCGCGCCGACCACTTGCCAGATCAGGAAATTGCTCAGCCGCATTTCCCCGGCCGTGCGAATGACCAGGTCGGGATCTGGCAGGCCGGCAGTGTACAGGTAGCGGCCAAAAGTCGCTTCATCCAACACATCTGGATCGAGTTCGCCGTGCTGACAGGCCGCCATCACTGCTCGGCTGGCGTCCACGATTTCGGCCCGACCGCCATAGTTGAGGGCCAAGTTGAGGATCAACTTGCCACCGCCACGCGTCTCGTCCATGGCCTGATCTAGCGCAGCCAATACCTGCGCGGGCAGGCCTGTGCGCCTGCCGAGCACGTTCAGCCGCACTCCGTTGCGGCGCAACTCAGCCGCCTCGCGCCGGAAGTACTGCTCCAGTATGCGCATCAAAAAGGCCACCTCAGCCTCTGGTCGGCTCCAGTTCTCAGTGGAAAAAGTGTAAAGCGTTAGCACACGAATTCCGATTTCTGGGCAGAGACGCACCACTCGTCGCACTGTCTCCACTCCAGCCTGGTGCCCAGCCGTGCGCGGCAGGCCGCGCCCCTGGGCCCAGCGTCCGTTGCCATCCATGATGATCGCGACGTGGCGCGGAATACCGTCCGGCTGGCTGCGTCCGGTGACAGGTTGATCGTGTTCGTTCATGGAGCTTCCCCTATACCTTATCGGGCGGATCCAGGTAGCCAAGTGCCGTCTGCTCACCATTCCCAGCACACAAATCGCCAGCACGAGGATCATCCGCGTGATGCGGGGAGTCACCCCAACATTGCCACGGTTTTGTAGCGCAGGGGCTACCCTCGACCAAGATATTCCTTCTCCCAGATATCCTGGCTGAACTCCCCGATATCTGTGCCGTAAGCGACCAGACCCTTGTAATACTCTTCGTCCTCCAAGGCTTCCCGTGCCGCCTCATCCTCGGGCTCGGGTTGGTAGCGGTCAACGAGCTCCCTGAACATGCCGTAGTGGTCACGGATGGGGCAGGGACGCAGCCAGTTTCCGTCCTGCAGTGGCTCCTTCTGGCCATAGCCGTATTCGCGCTGCCACTCACGTATAGCCTGGAAGAAGGGGGCCTTCCACACGTCATTCAGAGTACCGCCTTGCGCATAGATGTCCTGGATGTTGCCCACGGAATAGGGCGCGAACACGCAGGGCATCACTTTGCCATTCCAGTCGATGTACAGGTAGCCTCCTTCCCTGCCTGCCGAGATGCACCCCTGCACCAGCGGCCCGTGGTTCCAGAAATCAATCAGCATGATCTGCCGTTTCTCGATCACTTCCCAGGAGCGGCGCAGCAGTTCCATCCGTTGCTCCGGACTGGGCATCAGGTCGAGAGTGAAGCTTCGCCCGATGGGCATATAGTGGAACAGGAAGCCGAACATCGCTGCCTGTTGCTCAAAGAAGAAATCCAGAAACGCATCGGACAGGATCTCCTCGCTGTTGAAACGCGTCGCCGTAACCGAAATGCCGAAGGGTACCCCCACCTCGCGCAGGTTGGCCATTGCGCCGAGGATGCGGTCGAAAGTGCCCACCCCGCGGCGCTCCTCCGTCCGTTCGCGCATGCCTTCCACCGAGATGGCCGGTATCAGGTTACCCAACCTGCCCATACGGGCCGCCTTTTCCCGGTCGATCAGCGTGCCGTTGGTGTACATCAGGAACACGCAGTCCGAGTGCTTCTCCACAGCATCGAGCAGGTCCTTGCCATCGGAACGGTAGGCCATGGGCTCGCCACCGGAAATGACAAAGAAACGGTTGCCCCACAACGTCTTGGCTTCCGTAATCGCACGGTTCAAGACCGACCAAGGCAATTTGGCGGGTGTTGGACCCGAGTCCGCATAACAACCTGTGCAATGCAGGTTACAGGCATGCCCGGGGCTGATCGTCAGGAACCAGGGCGGATCACAGCCGAATTCGCTTCGGAAGGGCGCATCGGAAGGCCGCTTGACTGTTGCGGATGAGGGGAGCACCAGGATGCGCACGAAAACGTCAACCAGCGCGTGGACCACCTGCGGCGAAAGCGTCTTTTGCCGCAGCGCTTTCTCCACCGCATGGAACATCGCCAGGCCCATCAGCTTGCGCTCTCGTGTGATCCTGCGCAGTCCGGGAGGAAGTTGATCGTTTCTATCCAGGTTAGCCTGGAGTTGCCGATCAATGAAGCTCAGCACTGGCTCGCGCACTGCATCGTTGTATACCAGGCGCTCCGCCAACGCGAACAGCGGGCGGCCGGCGGGGCCTTTCGCGATTCTGCTCGCAGTCTGTACTATGTCCATCTCAGCCTCCTTGTGTGAAATCGTAATAGTGTCGAGTACGTGCATTACGGATGACCAACCGGAAGGCGGGGCGGCGCACCGTGCCTTTCGATGGCCTCTCCACCCTGAGACGGCATGGGTTCAAAGGCAGAGCCAGTCTGGCACTCAAGTCCCCAAGACCAAACCCGCTCAATGCACAACCTATCGCTGCCTCGACCGTTTCATCTTCCCCCGTCTTGGCCACGAAGATCGCGGAGAATTCCAGATGCACGCAGTGAGCACTGTCATCGAGTGCTCGCACTCTGCAGTGTCTACACAATTCACGATCTTCTCCCGGCACATAGAAGTTCGCGCCTATGCTGCAAGCTGGGCCATGCCGCGAGACCCCGAGAAATCTACATTGGCTATTCATCGCCCAACCTCCAAAGTTGTGGGGTAGGAGGGCAGCGCACCTCAGACACCTCACCGCTCCATCATGCCCCTTCCCTCATCCTTCATCTGCAACTAACATCAACGTAGCGGGGACACTGCGGTAGGTTCCGACTGCATGATTTCCAATCCGTGGGCCCGAGCGTGGGCAGCCAGTTGCGAGTCCGGGTAGACGGCCACCGGATGCCCTACCCGCTCGAGCAAGGGCAGGTCGGTATAGCTGTCGGCGTAGGCGTAGCTCTGCGCCCAGAGGATGTCGTCAGTGCCTCGCAGGTGAGCCTCAAGGCGTGATACCTTGCCCCCTCCCTGACAGACGGGAAGCTCACAGGCTCCGCTGTAGCGTCCTGCCCGCAACACCAGTGGTGTGCCCACTGTCTCCTTCACCCCCAACTGGCGACCGATCTTGGCCAACAAAGGAGCGAATGTACCAGAAACGACAATGACCCGGTGACCGGCGGCCTGGTGACCCCGCAACCGGGCCAGCACGTCGGGGCGGACCAGTGGCTGCACGTAGTGCTCGGCGATCCAGGCAAAAGCCGCGGCGGCTTCCTGAGCCGTCCAACCGCGCACCGTCCAGCCCATGTCACGAGTCCATAGCTCGCGAATGGCTGCCTCGGACACCAGGCCCAACCGCCACAGCGGCCACGACGCCATGTGTGCAAGCATGAACACGCAGAGCGGCAGCCGTTTTACGCGGTGCACTCGGTGATGGAGGGCAATGCCTTGTACAATGTGTCCAGTGTAAAGGGTGCCATCAAGGTCGAAAACGGACACAATCATTGGCTCACTCCCTCAGGGCATTGAGGCCCAGACTACCTGGCTGCGCCTCAAGATCAAGCCGTTGCAAGTTCAGGCGGTATAGAACGCCACTCCAAGCGTTCCCGGACCGGCGTGGATGCCGATGATCGGGCCGCCTTCGGCGGTGAGCAATTGCACACAGTGGAAGCGCGCTGCCACCTGTTCGGCCAGCAACTGTGCCTCGTCAGGCGCTGCGCAGTGCACTACTGACGCGTGCACGGCCGCGTGTGACCCCACCCGTTCAGCCATCCGGTTCAGCACGCGCTCCACGGCTCGCTTCCTGGCGCGCGGCTTCTCCAACGGCTCGACCTGCCCATCTCTCAAGTACAGGACCGGTTTGATGCTCAGCACCAAGCCAAACAGTGCCGACGCCCCACCGATTCGCCCACCTTTGTGGAGGTATTCCAATGTCTGCACTGTGAAGATGAGATTCATCTTTGGGATCAATCCCTCCACAAGTCGGACGACCCCGGCCGCGTCCTGGCCAGCGGCAGCGGCGCGGGCGGCGGCGATGGCCATCAGGCCCAGGCCCATCGAGGTCGAGCGGGAATCAATCACGTGGATTGGCAGGTCGGGCAGTTCCTTGACAGCGGCCCGCGCCGAATCGAGCGTCGCACTCATTTTCTGTGACAGGTGGATGGAAACGATGGCCTCGGCCTGCTCAGAGAGCGCCTTATATGCCTGCACAAAATCCGCCACTGTCGGCTGGGACGTGGTAGGTAATTGTTTGCTGCCACGCAGCAGGCGATAGAACTGCTCAGCGTCGAGATCAATCCCATCGCGATACGATTGCGCCCCGAAGGTGAGGTAGACGGGCAGCACATGGACGCCATATTCCTGCCCCATCGCCTGCGTCAGCGATGAGGTGCTGTCGGTCACTATCGCCAGTTTGCGCTTCAGTTCAGCCATGGTCTCTTCCTCCTCCAGTATGTGATCTTCGAGACGCGCGCTAGGCTCGGTTCCATCGCCTGCTGCACACACCGGGCACCGGCAGACGCAACCTACGATTTCTGTCGGCGGTGGATAACCGACAGTTCAGGGCAACCTTCCGAACAATAGCGGGCCGGGCTCCTCGCCTGACGTCTCGCCGCTTCACGGATGGGCACGCCCGGCCACACCTGCATCTGCGCCCGAGCGCAATGTAGGACATCCAGCCCCGTCGGGGCGCTGCTCCCCGCTTGACACGGGCCCGCACCCCAAATGGGGCGCGGGCACCCCGCGGCGTGCTGGGCAAGGGACTGCCGCTGCTGATTGTTCAGATAGACTGCTAGCTGGTTTTTGCTTTTGGAGCCAAGCCGGCTATCTTGTGACTCAGGTCTTCAATGTCCGCGCGTGTGACCAACCCCATCTCCGAGAGCACTTTGCTCGTTTGGGTCGTGATCGCCTTCTTCAACTCGGAGCGCTCCTGCTTGCCGCGCTTCACCAATTCACCGCGCTGTGGCGATTTCTTCACCGCAGAGCGGACCCTATCCCTGCCCCATGCGAAGAGGCCCAAGCTAATCACCAACCCCTCTTCGATCTGTCTCCGCATCTTCATACACCTCCTTTCCCTTCCTAGTCAACCTATGACGGTCTTTGGCCAAGGTCCAGCATATGCACTGGGCCTTGGTCCTGCCCCATGCAGCGTCACTCTCCGTCAAGCCTGGCTCAAGCTCCCGCTTCCACCCCTGAGAACAAGTGTTGCCGGGATTCCTACTCTGTTGCTTCCGTTCTTGCGTATTGAGCAGCCTCTGTGGCATTGCTTGAGCCTCAGGTCCTGATGCAGGGCACAGCAGCAGGATCGTTTCCCAAGAAAACAAACTGTGCCAACAAAACAGAATAATTAAGCAAAAAGAGAGCGCCCTATGTGCCCATTGCTTCCACTACGTCCCGCACAAAGTCAGCGAGGAGTTTCTTCTTCGATGCGCTCAATTCACTGAGAGCGTTCTGGTAGCGTCTTGTCTGCGAAAGCAACACGCTCACAAACCGGCGGTTGGCGCGTTCCACCAAGGACAGCCCAAGAGCCAGGCCTGCCAGGGCGCTCAATCCCAGGTCTGCAGGCAGCCCCAGTTCTGCCAGTCGATCCCAGAGTGCGCTCTGTGTCAGATCTGCCTTTACCAGGTGTAAGTTCAGGATCACAGCCGTGATCATCTCAGCACAGAAGACCAAGGGCGACCTGCGTTCGGGCATTCTGCTAAGCAATTCGTTCAAGA
The DNA here is from genome assembly GCA_002327925.1 of Anaerolineales bacterium UBA2200. Classification (GTDB taxonomy): domain Bacteria; phylum Chloroflexota; class Anaerolineae; order UBA2200; family UBA2200; genus UBA2200. Next base: position 518 of record DCVA01000043.1, on the reverse strand, counting down.
TCTCCTCATAGTTACCGCCCCGTCCCTGGCGCACACCCTGCAGAATATGCTGCTTGATGACCTCCCACTCCTCCAGGTTCCAGTCTTCCCCAGCCAATTCAGACAGCACAGCCACGGCCTTCTCTGTGGGACAGAAGACAACGGTGGAACGACCAGGACCAGCCCCCCTTCCAGGAACCACATACTCCGAAACCACGAGCCCCCTTTCCTCCAGCAAGCGCAGCATATCGTAGGCAGTAATGCTGCTCACCCCAAGGCGTTCGCCTACCACGCTGTAGTGCAGGGACTGTGCATTCTCGCGATAAACATCCAGAAACTGCTCAAGGAAGACTCTCTGACGACCAGTCAGCTTCATCGATCCCCTCCCTTTTGGCCGTGTAACGAATTGTCGGCCAATGTGCCCTAACAACACCTACATCCAGCCCAGAATAGCTAAAGAAACAAAAGAATTCGCGGATACTGTACAGCAAATGGCCAGTCTTGTCAAATCCTTTCTGTTCTTGCGCCAACACATCGTT
>DCVA01000039.1:39541-65460 GCA_002327925.1 Anaerolineales bacterium UBA2200 | reverse complement strand
CGTAATTGAAGATCTCGCCGTTCTGCACCACCGCGATGCGTCCGTCGTCGGAGACGAACGGCTGGTGCCCGTGCGCCAGGTCGATGATCGACAGGCGCCGGTTGCCGACGGCGACGCCGCGCTGCGGCTGGTGCCAGACACCGGCGTCGTCGGGCCCGCGGTGGGCGAGCTGGCGGCCCATCTCCGCCAGCGCCGCGTCATCGAGCGCGCGCCGGCTGCGGTCCCAGTAGCCGAAGATGCCGCACATGCTCAGTTTCCCCCTTTGCCTGACAGGCGCTTGCATGTGAGGAGCAGGATTTTCAGGTCGAGCCAGCAAGAGGCCTCGTGCGTGTAGCGCAGGTCGGCGGCGAGGCGCTGCGCCTCGGTCGATTCGGAGCGGTACAGCGCCTGCGCCAGGCCGGTGATGCCGGGGCGCACGCTGCAGCGCTGTGCCCAGTCGGCGTCGGAATACAGCGCGCGTTGCGCCGGCACGTCGGGCCGCGGGCCGACCAGGCTCATCTCGCCGCGCAGCACGTTGTAGAATTGCGGCAGCTCGTCCAGGCGGGTGCGGCGCAGGAAGCGGCCGGCCGGCGTGATGCGCGGGTCGTGTTTAGCCGCCCAGACCGCCCCCGAGCTCGCCTCGGCCTGCGGGATCATCGAGCGGAACTTGACCACCTGAAAGTAGTTCCCGCGGCGGCCCACGCGCGTCTGCCGGTAAAAGAGGGGGCCGGGGCTGGAGAAGGCGTTGCTCAGGGCCACAAAGGGCGAGATCAGAGCCACGATCAGCAGGCCCACCACCGCAGCCAGCAGGTCAAAGAGCCGCTTGCCCACGCCAAACACGCGCCCCGTGGCGGAATCCCCCAGCGGCAGCACCACGTGCAGGTTCCCTCCTGCGTGGTTCACCGGCACCCGGCCCGTCACCTGCTCGTAGAGCTCGCTCATCGGGATGAGGGGCAGGCCCAGCTCGCGGGCATCCAGCAGGCCCTTGAGCAGCTCCGGGTGCACCTCCGCCGCGTGGGTGATGGCCAGCACCACCATATCGACGCGGTGGCGGCCCACCAGACGGGGCAGGTCGGACCGATTGCCCAGCACGGGCACTCCCTCTACGTGCGTGCCCAGCTTGGCCGGGTCGTCGTCCACCAGGCCCACGGCCACATAACCCGAGCCGGCGTAGGGATTGCCCTGCTGCGGGGTGGCGGCCAGCACGCGCGCCAGCTCCGAGCCGGAGCGGCCCGCGCCCACGATGAGCACGCGGCGCTGGAAGGCCGGCTGCACAAAGACCGCCGCATAGATCAGGCGCCACAGAGGCACGCTGAGGGTAACCAGGCCCACAAAGAGCACCGCGGTCAGACGCGAGTGCAGGAACGGCGGCGAGTAGACTGGGACAGTCAGATAGCTGAGCGCGGTAAGGACGCCGGCCCTGCCTGTGCGCCAGGCGCTGTGGCTGGCATCGGCCGTGGCCGGCAGGTCGTAGCAGTCAAAGAAGGAGGACCACAAGAACCACAACGCCGACAACAGCAGAAAGTATCCCCAGGCCTCGGTGAGGGTGCGAAGGGAAAAGGCATAGTCAAAGCGCAGCGCCAGGGTGGTTAGCAGAGCGATGTTGAGGACCAGCAGATCGACCAGCGCCAGCAGCAGCCGCCTCTCGGACAGGCTGAGCCGCGGCAGGGGAACGCGCCATCCGCGGTGCCCGGTGTGCGTTGTGCTCGCTTCAGTTGTGTTCGGCGGAGTTTCCATCGCTTCTTCTCATCGCTGGTGCGGGTCTGCTGTGCAATTGGTGATCCTACCACAGAGCGCGCAATTCACCAATTCGCCGTCATTCTGAGCCGCCCGGCAGGGCAGCCGAAGGTTCTTTCTGCGCAGCGAGAGTCTCGTACATCCGGAGCAGCGTCTCCGTCTCGGCCGTCTGTTCCCTCTCGTACCACTCGCGGCCGGCCTGGCCCATGCGCTCCAGGCGTGCCGGGTCGGAGAGCGCCTCTGCGAGGGCGGCTGCCAGGGCGGCCGCGCTTCCCGGGGGCACGACCCAGCCGGTTTGTCCCTCCACCACGTACTCAGGCAGGGCGCCCACGCGCGTCACGATAACCGGCTTGCGGAAAAAGTAGGCCGCCGCCACCAGGGCCGACTGGCTGGCCTCGACATAGGGCAGCACCACCACCCCGCAGCGCGTGAAGAGGTCCACCGCCTCGTCGTCGTCGATCAGGCGGGAGCGCAGGTCCACGTTGGGGCTGAGGGGCAACCGGACGCGCCCATCCAGCCGCCCCGGACCGGCAATGGTCACCGTGATATTCGGATCCGGAACCAGCGTTGCCGCGTCGGCCAGCACGTCCAGCCCCTTGTACCCTTCCATACGCCCGATGAACAGGGCAAAGGATCCGTATGAGACGGACGGAGGCCGCTCCTCCAGCGCCGCTTGCGCCCTGTGGCTCACAAAGAGGTGGGTCAGGGGCGTCCGGGTCAGGCGTGAAGCGGGGTAACCGGCGGCGATCAGCTCGCGGCTCCAGCACTCGCCGTGCACCAGCAGGTGGTCCGCCTCGCGGCGCACCCAACGGTTCCAGGCATAGAGCAGGCGCCCGTAGGACGAGCCGGCGTGCGGGTGCAGGTCGTGCAGCGTGTGTATGCCCGGAACCCCGTCCCTCCGCAGAGCCCGCAGGAGCAGCGGATTGCCCAGGTGCGCCCCCGTGATGTGCGCCGCGTCCGGCCGGATCTCGCGCAGGGCCAGCAGGGCTCCCCGCACGGCCGCCTGGGTGGCGGCCAGGCCGCCGGGGGAAAAGCCCCTGTCGCGAGTCTCGAACGGCCGGTGAATGCAGACGGCAGGCGAGTAGCGGTCCTCCGGCAGGCCCAGGGTGGACACCAGATGCACCTCGTGGCCTGCCCCGGCCATGCGGTTGGCCAGGTCCGCGGTGTACTGGTGCATGCCCCAGGTGGGGGAAAGCAGGACGTAGGCGAGGCGCATTGGCCTCAACCTGCCCGCGGTTTCGCGGGTCTGGCGCGCAGCGTCGTCCACAGGTCGACCAGCGCCAGGGCGGCAAAGGGCAGGGCCAGCGCGTCCACCGGCAGGCGGTAGCGCAGCGAGGCCCAGGTCAGAATGTGCAGCAGCGGGTAAAAGACGATAAAGAGCAGGGCCAGCGCCAGCGGCGTGGTGCTGAAGCTGGCCCAGGAGAGGGTTGCCCCCGGGCCCGAGCGGCGCCGGGCCAGCCAGAGGCCGTAGAGCATAAAGGGCAGGAACAGGCCGAAGGAGCCGACGCGGCCGATGTTGTGCAGGAGGGTCGTATCGGCGGACGGCCAGAACTCGAAATAGTCGGGAATGCGGCTGAGGCAGAGCTTCAGGTAGCGCACGGGATCGGCCAGCACAAAGCCCACCCCGCGGCGCATCAGCGCTCGGTCCATCTCCGGTTCGGTCAGCCCCAGCAGGTCCGGGGGCATGGGCGCGGCGGCGAACTCGGAAAAGGTCGTCCCGTGCATCGGGTGCTGCGCCGAATACATCGCATAGCCGGCGTTGGAATTGAGCAGCAGGAACTGACCGTAGACGAGGGAATTGCGCACCGTAAAGGGCAGGATGCACAGGCCCAGCACCAGCAGCGCCAGCCCGAGCGACAGGAACGTCGACCGCAGGCGGAGGGAGCGTTTGCCCGTCCACAGCAGCCACAGGCAGAGCACGGCCGCCCAGGGCAGGATGGACTGGCGCAGCAGCGTGGCCAGGCCCAGACTGAAGCCGAGGAGCGCCCCGTTGCGGGCGGTAGGGTGTTCGGCCATGGCCAGCGCCCGGTCAAAGGACCAGAGCAGCGCGCAGATATAATAGGTCTCGGTCATCAGCGTAGCCGAATAGAGCACAAAGTAGAGGTAGACGGCAGCGCAGGCGGCGGAGACCAGAGCGACCTGCGGGTTGGCGGGGAAGAGCCGTTTGGCCCAGCGGTACACAGCCAGCGGCAGCAGGATCCCGCCGAGGATCGCGCCCACCAGGCGCGCCGACAGAGGGTGAGCGCCGGAGATGAGGTAGATGCCCGCCAGGTAGAGCGGATAGAGAAAGGACCAGTGCGCGGTGGGTGTGTTGGACTGGGTAAAGGGGTACCAGGCGGTGGGGAAGGAGTAGCCGTGGCCGGAAAGCAGCCGGGTGGCCAGCGTGTGGTAGGTGACCTGGTCCAGCAGGAGCGGGGGGTTGTTGGCCGCATCCCCCAGGTAAAGGGCGACGCAGACCCGGGCCAGAATGGCCAGGGCCAGGACGACGGCCAGGATTGTCGCAGGACGCTTCACCCCATCCACAGTGCGCACCTGGTGCTACATTTCCGGCAGATCGGCCAGGAGCCGGCGGAACAGGCCGGCCCGCGCGGCAAGCGACTGCGAAACGAGGCCTCCGATGGTTGCCGCTGCCAGGCGCGGCCGGTAGGCCAGCTTTAGCAGGGACTTGAATCGCCTCGCCTGTTCCTCGCCGCCAAACTTGCGGTAGAACAGCACCTTGCTGCGGTAGAGCTGGACGTACATGCGGTCAGCATCCAGGCGGCTGCTCTGCGCCTCGTGATGGACCACTTCAGCCGCCGGCACCCACCAGAGTTCCCAGCCGGCCTGGGCCAGGCGGTAGCAGAGGTCCACCTCTTCGGTGTACATAAAGTATCGCTCGTCGAACAGGTCCACCTGATCGAGCGCCTCCCACCGCAGCATCAGGCAGGCGCCCTTGATCACCTCGACAGGGCGCGGCTCCGTGGCGGACCAGCGCTGCATCGGATAGGTGGCCCGCGGCCACAGCCGGTCCAGGAACAGGAGGCGCCAGAACTCGCGCCCCGGTGTGAGCATCGGGTGGCAGGAAGGTTGCAGCGTGCCGTCCGGGTAGAGGAGCATGGCCCCTGCCGCGCCGCAGCGGGGGTGACCTTCCATCCAGGTCACGAGCGTGTCGAGGGCACCGGTTCTCAGCTCGGCGTCGCTGTTCAGCAGGAGGATATACTGGACGTTGGACTCCTTCGTACCAGCCAGCCGTATGGCCTGGTTGTTGGCTGCGGCAAAGCCCAGGTTCTGTTGGTTCTCGACCAGGCGCACCCGGGGGAACTGCCGGCGCACCATCCCCGCGCTGCCGTCCGAAGAGCCATTATCAACGACCATCACTTGCGCGCGCGGCGGATCGCCGACCGACCGCAGGCATGCAGCCAGGAGGTCGCGCGTGTTCCAGCTAACGATGATCACCGCGACGTCGGGAATCAGGAGCCGGCTATCCATTCGCCAAGGTTGTGCTGGCCTCGGACTGTTGTTCCAGCGCCACCAGCCCGCCCAGGAACATCCAGGCCAGGGCGCTGGTGCGAAAGCCGGGGAAGCCAATGTTGTAGACAAAGGGCAGGAACCAGTCGGCGAGCATCATCGCGAAGAGTGTGGCGAGAAAGCCCGCCCTTGCACCCTGAACATATCCTGCTTCGAAATCACCCTCGAAACGGCGGACCGAGCGCACCGCCAGCCATCCGACCTCGACCAGGAACCAGACGAACAAGCCCAGACCCACCAATCCCATCTGCGCATAGATGTCGATGTAGTTGTTGTGTGAGGAAACGTTGGGGCGAATCCAGAGTGCCCTGCCAACGCCCATCGAGAGCCATTGTGCGAAACCATAGTGGCGATAGGCCGCCGGACCCAGCCCAAGAATGGGGTGCTCCTTGATAAGATCCAGCGTCGTTTGATACAGACGGAGTCGCCCGCCCCAGGTCATGTCCATCTCCTCCTGGCCTCCCGTGTGGGAAAATGCGGCAGGGGCGAGCCAGACGGCCACGACGATGAGCAGAAGCAATGCGACGATGGCAAGAATCCTTTTGCGGCGCCAGAGCCAGAAGAGGACGGTGCCGGCGACTGCCAGCGTGTACGGGGCCCAGCCGGAGGTCCAAATGCTCATCTCAAACCAAACGATGTAGGCGGCCCCGGCGAGCAACACCGCCAGCCAGACTTTGACTGGGACGGACGCCTTGCGGTTGAAGAGTAGCTGTCCCGCCCCCAGCGCACCGAGCCACGTCCAGAACAGACTGCGATTGGCCATCGTTCCAGCGGACCAGCCCAACACCCGGCGCAGCGGTGGCACGAAGAACTCGAGCACCACCACGCTGGCCAGGGCCAGAAAGGTCCAGGTGGCTGCCTCCAGCAAGCGCTCGCGCCGTCCCAGAGCGCCGGCTAGCAGGAAGATCAGGCCCGACAGCGCAAAGATGGCCCACTGCCCCAACTGCACCAGGGTGAAATTGCCCGGTAGTGGCACCTGTGGATCCCAGTAGGCACGGCCGGCAAGGAGCGAGATCAGGCCGCTCAGCACAAACAGTGCCAGAGGGAGGACCGCTCGTGATCTCGGCGGTCGGAGGGTGCGACTGTGGAACCCTTCCAACAGCCAGGCACCGGCAATTACCGGAATGATGAACACGGGTGGCGTGAGAGCCACTTCAGTACCCGTGCCTATGGCAATAGGCACGGTGAAGGAGAGGGCCGCCAGGGCGACCAGGCCCAGGGCAGGACGCCGCAGGAGCACCAGCAGGCCCAAGCCGCTGACTGAGAGAATCAGGAAGCGCGCAGATGCCTGCTGTCCGAGGAGGGCAGCGCTGATGAAGGCGGCCACAATGATGAGGTGAGACCGAGCCTTCGGGCTCAGGACAGCCGCGGTCAGGCTACTCATCGCTCATGCTCGGGCGTCATTCTTCACCTGACCATTGGCCAGTGGGGTCGCCACGACGTATGCAAAGTCGCTCTGCAGGTCCCCACATTCGATGAGCGCATCCTCGATGGCAAAGAGCACTTGCAGCCACGGCTCCCCGTTCGCATCCTGGAAATTGCCGGAGATATCGGCCAGGAGGAACTGCAGAATCGTTCCACCCAGCGGCCTGAGTTCCGCGACCTGGAAGTAGCGGCGCAGCAGTGGCAGCATCTCCGCGGAGCGGACGGCCTCGGAAGGGTCGACTGCCTCCACCGACCGCGCCGTCGGCAGGTTTGGTCCCACCTTTATCGCCGTGGCGCCGGAGTGAGCAGACCACCTTGAGCGCAAACGCCGTCCGACAGCAGGCAACAGGTCGCCATCGGAGAGCTTGTCCACCGCGCGTCGCGCCAGCCAACGCCAACCCTCTTGGGCCGGGCACTCGGCGTGGCGCTGCAGAGCGGCGGGTGATAGCCTGCGCAACTCTTTCGGCAGGAGGTCGAAACAGGCTTGAATCACCTGCCGCTGGCGAAGGGCAAACTGGAAGCGACTCGGTCCAACGTACTCGTTCAGGACGAACAAGCCACAGGGTGTGAGGGAGGCGGCAACCTGCTCAAACACGTGCTCCAGTTGAGCGAAATGGTGGACGGCACCTGAGGCCCAGACCACATCGTAAGAGGCCCGTGGTAAGCTCATCGTGTTCGCGTCGTTGACGGAATAGGAGATGGCGTCGTATCCATGCTGCGCAGCGCATGTTCGGGCCCTCGAAATGGAGCCCTCAGCAACGTCCACGGCGTCGCAAGCCCTGAAGGCACCCAGAGAGGCCAGCCGACGCTCGAGGCCGCCCTCCCCGCAGCCCAGGCTCAGGCAGCGATTCAGGGGAAGGCGACCCGCCAGGCGGTTTTGAAGGGTGTACTCGAGCCAATCGAGGTCGGGCTGGCCTGAGACCTTCTGGTTCAGGCGATGCTGCACGGACGGCAGCTCGAGCCAGTAGAGCCCCCTCCCGCTCTGCCAGGACCCCTCCTGGCTCCAGTGGTCGGCCACGCGCTGCGAATCTGAATCGATGCGACTGGTCATCGTTGCAGGTCCCCGATAGCGGCTTCTACAATCGCGGCAAAGTCGCGGCCGATTCGGCGCCATTCGTACCGCTGCTCGACGAGCTGACGGGCGCTGGCTGCCAAGCGAGCTCGTTCGGCCGGGTCGCCCAGCAGGCGGACGACATGCCCCGCAAACTCGGCGGGCGAGTCCGCGATGAGAAGATGACTCTCCGGCGACACGTCGAGGCCTTCAGCCGCTTTAGACGTAGCGACAACCGGCGTCCCCAGGGCCATGGCCTCTAGAATCTTGAGGCGGGTGCCGCCCCCCATGCGGATGGGCACCACGCAGACCCAGGCCCCGGCTACTTCGGGCCGCACGTCGTCCAGATACCCGGTCAGGCGGACGCTGGCCAACTGAAGGGAGCGCAGGTCCACACCTTCGGTGGGGCCGGTGATGGTGAGGGACACCCCGGGGACCTGAGCCTGCACGAGCGGGAATATGTCGGACAAGAAGTAGCGCATCGCATCATAGTTGGCGTCGTAGGTAAGGCTGCCATTAAAGACCAGCGAATGTGGCCGGGGCAGCCCCAACCCGGGCCGGTTGTGCTGGCAGTCGACCCCATTTGGCACGACGCTCACAGGGCCGCGGTAGCCGGGCAGGTCGGCCAGGCAAGCCGCACGGTCCTGCTCAGAGACCATGGTCACTACGTGGAATTGCCTGAACAGGTGCGCTTCGTAGCGCCGGCTCTTCTGCCAACTGACCCAACACCGCAATCTTGTCGCAAGGAGCTTCTGCTGAGCATAGCGCTCGTGCATCCAGCGGGTCATCGAGTTGTGTTCTTCGAGGATTCTTGCTGGACCAGCCGGCGCCTGCAACGCATAGTCTGCCATCACGCCGGTGGATGAGACTATCGCGTCGAAGGTGCCTGCGAGCAGCACTTCGTTCACCTGCCGGGACATGGCCGCGATCGCACGGGTGGCCATGGGCCGAGGAGAGACGAAAGTGCGCAGAGGACTCGCCTTGTTGACGGCAAACGGATTACAGGCGACGACCCGCGTGTCGGGACACAGCGAACCCAGGTCACCCGGCGATTCGGGCCGCGCGGACCCGAAGACAAACGAGCAGAGCGAAATGTCGTGGTGCTGCGCCAGGGCACGCACCAAGTTGTGAACCCGAATCTTGGATCCATTGTCCGCAGGAGATGGGAACCAGGCTGAGAGGAAGAGGATTCTCACGTCCGCGGCACTCCACAAGCGGCCGCTACGTCGTCTCCCATGGGGCCCCACCTGCCTAGAGCGGCATCCCTTATGGCCAGTAGTCTGGCATTTCGATGTGCGATGCGTCGGCCGCCGTGAGGCTTGATTGTATAGGCTGCTATGGTGGCAAGGTTGCGCGCCACAACCGCAGAGAGCAGCGTGGTTCGTCGAAGCCCGGTCCAGTGACGCTGGACCAGCCTCATTTGGTTCCGAAGCATGTAGTAGTCAATGATCGGTGAGTCTGCGCCCAGCGTCGACGATACTCGGTGCCGAACGACGGACGATGGAACTGCCATGATGCGGTATCCGGCGCGACGCATCCTCATGCACCAGTCGACCTCCTCGTAATACAGGAAGTACTTTTCGTCCAGGAGCCCGACGTCGTCGACTACATCGCGCGTGACCAGCATTGCTGAACCTGACGCGGCGTTCACTTCGACTGGCGTGAGTTCCGTGAGGCTGGAGATGCGGTTGCCAGAAAGTCGACGCCGCACGCCAGCCGATTTGTGGTCCACGGTAAGACCCAGTGCCCAGATCTCGTCAGGGTGGTCGTCGGCGATTACGAGGGGGGTAGCAGCTCCAGTCTTAGGACTAGCGTAGAGTGCCTGCAGAAGAGGTGATAGGAACTCCGGTTCAACACGTATGTCATTGTTCAGGACCAACACCGCCTCGAAGCCATGCTCAAAGGCCCAGCGCACACCAAAGTTGTTGCCCCCGGCGTAGCCGAGGTTTGATGAGGTTTCGAGCACAGCTACGTCAGGATTCCCGCGCCGAATGGCTTCAGCCGAACCATCCCCCGACGCATTGTCGACGACGATGATCTGAGAGGGCACGGTGACGGCACCTGAAAGGGAGTCAAGGCAGGCCAGTGTTTCTGCGCTCCTGCGCCAGTTCAGTACTATTGCGGCTGCAGCGAGCGTAGTCACGGTCGAACTCGGGCGGCCTGGTCCAAGAAAGACTCCAAGATAGCAGCGGACCTGTCCCAACCCCAGTTCTCGACCACATGCTGGCGGCCCTTGCGGCCAAGCTCCTCACGCAACGCCGGGTCGGCAATGAGCCGCTCGATGGCACCAGCCAGAGCGTGCACGTCGCGGTCCACCAGCAGGCCGGTCTCCGCGTGTGTTACACTCTCCCTGACGCCAGCTTCGTTCACTCCCACCACCGGGGTCCCACAAGCCATTGATTCAAGCGGTACGAAACCAAACGGTTCCATTATGGGCGCATACGCGGTCGCTAACGCGCGGCCATAGAGCTCGACGAGTTCTTCGTCACTTACTCTATTGCGAAACTCCACCGTAACGCCAAGCTCGTGACCCAGCGACGCCAAATACGAATGCTCCAGGTCGTTGGTAAAGTTGCTCACCAGGACGAGCTTGGGGCGTCGCACCGGGTCAATCTCCGCGAGACTGCGGATGATCCAGTCAAAGCCCTTGTTCGGCGCAAGCGCGCCGACGGAGACGACATAGTTTTCCCTCTGTCCCAAGGTGGGCCGAAAGCGCCGCGAATCCACCCCCAGGGGGCTCACGTGGGCGAACACTCCGTAGGTGCGGTAGACGCTCTCATGCGAGTAGCGAGAGTTCACAAGGACCAGCGTTGCTGAGAGCAAGTTCGCGCGGTCCGACTCGCGCAGGACGCGACGGTAGAGAGCCGGCAGGGGATCGATCAGATTGATGACCCGCTGAAACCCTGAAAGCCGACCATAGGGGCGATAGGGCTGTGGTTCACAGACGAGCCTGGGCGGTTCTTGGCAGTAGTAGACAGAGGGTGTGCGAAGGTACTTTAGCAGCTGCGGGCTGGTGCTGAACTGACAGGGGTTGACCAGCACGGCATCATAGCCACCCTTGTCCACGTCAGCTGCAACACGCTTCTGCAATGCGTACAGTCGCAGGAGGTCGAGAGCGCGAATACCCTGGTTCAGACGTCCGAGCGGCCGCGTTGCGAGAGGGAGAGGGCGGAAGTCGTAGGCCACGCTTCGGCGGCAGCTGTCCCGGAAGTCGCAGAGATCCTCTTCTGAGGTGGAGAGGGAGTAGCAGTCGAGCTCGTGACGAGCAGCGAGTAACCGAGCGAATTCGCTCAGAGCTCGCTTGCCGCCGCCCGAAGGAAGGTTGTGATAGATCGCGACCTTCATTGCGAGTCGGCTTTCCTTGAGCCAATGACCCTGGCGGGCACACCGGCAACGATAGCAAACGGAGGAACCGAATTGGTAACGACCGCCCCCGCGCCGATCACTGCCCCTTGACCGATGGTCACGCCGTCCAGAATGGTGGCCTTGGAGCCGATCCAGACATCGTCTTGGACCACGACTCCCTGGTAGGTGACACCCTGCTCGCGGATAGGCCGCGAGGCGTCGGCGAAACGATGGTTCTCGGCGTGGATGTTCACGCACTGGCCAATGAGCACATTGTTTCCAATGCGGATTCCCCCTCCGGCACCCATGACAGCGTTGCACCCGACAAAAGACCATTCTCCGATTTCGAAGAAGCCATGAGCATGGTCCTCAAGCGTTCCCCCACAGTGTAGCCACATGTTGCGTTCGATGCTCGAGTGACTTCCGATGCGAACCCCTCGCCGCGACAGACAATGCAGGTATGCGTGGGCGCATATCGTTACATCGTCCCCTGCATAGAGGCAGCGCGGGTACTCGATCCGTACGTCGGGACCTAGACCGAAGCGGACGCCCACACTGGCGCCACGAAGCTGCGCCAACCTTCCTCTCCACAACTCGCGGCGGCGTTCAATTCTGTGATCGAGGACGTCGAGGCAGGAGGTTTCGGCTTCGCCGCCTTTATCCATGTTCACGACTCCATTGCACGACGAAAAGTGGGCGGAATGGGCCTCGACGTTTTGCGACCTATGCACTTGACGGCCTGCAGCATATTGTGAAGTGAGTGCCAGCCCATCGCTGCTTGCCGAGCTAGCCGCGGGCTCAGTCGCACCAGTTTGGTGAGGGCAACTGTCTTCGGGTCAGTCGGTGAGAGCGCCAGTGCCCGGTCCAGCAGTAACCTAACATGATCAACACTGTCGCCCCGAAGCAGGCGCCTGGTCGCCACCTCGCGATTCAGTGTCGATTGCCGTGAAGTGGGCAGGAGGCGTACTGAACGGGACTCGAGAGCTACCATTTGCTTGTGAAGATCATTCTCGAACACCACCGTCAGCAGATTTCGGTAGAACTCTTCTCTGACGGAGACTGAGAGTTGGTCGAACCACTCAGCACTGATTACCTTGGCAGAGAGGCGTTCTGACGCGCGACGGCGTAGCTCCTTGTTGGCGCCGAGGTTCATATTCGAGTCGTGGATGCGGTAGAAGCATGTCAGTTTGTCAAGGTATCCGAAGTTGGTCATTGTCCCGAGAGTAATCCAGAAGAGCCAATCAGTGCCAAAGCCCTGCTCGGTGTCGAAGCGGGCTTTGTTCTCTTCAAGCAAGGCGCGCCGAGTCACGGTACACGAGGGAACGGTGACAATGCTTGCGCTTAGTATCAACTGCTCCACAATGCGCCCCTCAAAGATACCGTGCCGAAGATCGGTCAGGGTCATCATGCTCGAACCGTCTGCGGACACTACAGTACCGTTGGAGTAGGCAACGCCGACATCTTGGTGCGATTCCATATAGGTGGCATAGTCAGCGAGAGCGGTGTGAGCGTACATGTCATCCTGGTCCAGAAAGGCAATGTACTCGCCCGAGGCAGCAGCAAGGCCCGCGTTGCGCGCGGCCGCCTCGCCTGCATTGGCCTGCTTGAGAACGCAGACTCGTGAGTCTGAAAGGGAACCCAGTATGCTCGGCGATCCGTCGCTGGAACCATCATCTACGACGATCAACTCCCAGGACTGAAGAGTCTGCGCCAACACCGAGTCGATGGCCTCGCGAAGGTATCGTTCGCCGTTGTACACGGGCATGATGACACTGACGGTGGGTGCCTTCACGCTGAACGTCACCGCCCTAGGACGACGTCTGCGAGAGTAGAGTTAAGTCGGCCGATGTGGAACCTTTCGGTGCTCAGGACTTGCGGTTTCTGACGAGAGCCAGCAGGATTATTGAGGCCACCAGCACCGCGGACGCCGAAGCTCCGATCCAAACAGCAAAGGTTGTCGGGGACGTAACCCTCCGAGTGGAATAGGGGGCCGACGTCGGCCTAGGCGTCGTCGTTGGACTCGCTGAGAGCCTCAGGGTTGCAGTCGGGGTTTCTCTGGTGCGAGTCGCGGTTGGCAGTGAATGACGAGTTGCAGTCGCTGTGGGCGCAGGTAGGTTTTCGAGTCGCAATGTGGTGTGCAGGAGCGACCGATAGTCGACTTCAAACACAATGTGCAACTGATCCCCGCGGGTGATGGCCAGTGCAGCCCGTTCTCCGGGGCTTTCTTTCGCCCGATCCAGCACCTGCTGAGTAAGGACTCGATTGTAGCTCAACACCGCCCCGGTCATGGATGAGCCATATGAGGAGTAACCGGTGACGAAATGGACCTGTCCCGAGGGGTCGACGGCAAAGCTGGGCAGGCCTGAGAAGCCCCCTCCATCAGCGAAGTTCGTGGAAGGCGACCATGATAGGCCACCATCTGAGGAGTATTGGTAGAAGGTGCCATCTCCGCCAACCGTGCTTCTCCACAGAAGGTGCACCTCTGACAGTCCGAATGCGGCCACTCCCAGCTGCCCGTGAGATATCGGTGCCACCTGAAGGGGGGGGCTCCAGGTGACGCCCCTGTCCTTGGAGCGAGCATAATAGCAGCCCGTGGGAGGCCAGCCTTCAGGCAGCTGGTATTCGGTCCAGACTGCGTGGAGCACGCCCGTTCCATCGAATGCGAGTCTGACCTCATTGGGGGCAGACCCGGCAGCAGCGCTCGCTACAACGTGAGGACGCGTCCAGCTTCCACCTCCGTCCGCAGACGACGAAATCAGCACATCGCCTAGCGTAGGATAGGAAGAGAACGCGACATAGAGGTTGCCTGCACCATCGATCGCAGGGCCAGAGTCGTAGAGTGCAGAGGCAATACGCTTTGGCCTTGACCACGAGGCCGCCGAGCCAGCTTTGGTCAGCTTGGCCGAGCTGTAGGAGAGCAGAGACGACCCCGTCGTCCAGAAAAGGTGCACTGTGTCGGTGTCGTCGATGACGGCATGGACGTATTTACATCCCTCGCCGCTCGTGTCGACGACGATGTCAATCGGCGATGTCCAAGCCGTTCCGTCCCAGGCTTGATAGTCAATTTCGGGGGACGACGATTCGTCGCTGCTGCGGGTGTAGAAGAGGTGCAACGCTCCATACCTGTCAGATAGCAACGCGATTCCGCTCGTCGCCAGCGTTCCTGAAGTATTGACAACTTGGTCTGGCTCCGTCCATCCATGGGACGCACCTTGTGCCTGAGCTTGTTGCTGACCGGTCGCCAAAACCAAGACTGCCAAAGCAACAACGAGGACTAGGCCCAATCTCAGCACTACTACCACCCGACGGTCACCGATGAGCTTGTGGCGATCCGAACAGGTTAGGGTGCGGCGAGGAGGCATGATGTCGATGGCCCTAGCACGGTGGCCCGTGACCACTGATGACGGCGGGTGGGTGTTGGAGGAGGGGACACAGCGGGCGAAGACACAGAACGAGCGGCTGGCACCAGGAACCCCTAGCGCAGCGGTGTCAGAAGATACGCCGCTATGACGGGGGCACAGGGCGCTAGAAGTGAACTTGGGTGGACGCTTATTCACAGACTCAACTCTCCTCACGAAATGAGAGTGCGCAAGCCCAGTTTCAGAAAACCGATGTTAGCTAGCCAAGAGGGGTCACGCAGCACGGCGCCGATGAACGCTCCAGTGGCACCCTGGGCGTCGCCCTCCTGTGCGGTCTCGAAAACTCGTAGGGCCATGGTGTATGAGACTGCTTGCCTGGTGTGTGTGCGGAGCTCGACCATGCCCAGGTCTAGATGGCTAAGTAGGCCTGCCACGTATGCGAGCGACTGATCCAGGGGCGTCTCCGTGTCGTTGAGGCACCTGGCGAAGTGCGCCAATCTGGGAATGATGGGGGGACGGGCACTCGCGAAGAGCGTGGGGTCCTGGTCCCGGGCGCACTCGAGCCTGCGGTTTGCTCCTTCGAAGTCGCCAATCCCAGCGTCAACAAATGCTCCAGAGTAGTGTGCTCTCGCCATTGCCCGCCGGAAGAGTGGCTCGTCCGAATTCAAGCCCGCCTCCTTAGCCGCTGCCTCGACGATCCGGGGAAAGGCTTGCTGCTGCCCGAGCGAGTGCATCCGTGAGGGGAGGTAGGACCCGTAGAGGCGATAGTACGCCAGAGCTTCAGGAACAAAGCCGACCGAGCCGTGCACGGCCACTCGCAGGACGAACTCCCAGTCCTCCCCATATCTCAGCCCGGTGTTGAATCCGCCGAGTGCCGCTGCCGTCGCAGTTCGAATGACAATGGTGCTTGAGGGACCGGGCAGTCCGCCCAGAAGTAGTCGCTCGAAAACCTGTGCGCCTCCGCTCTCTCGCGCTTGTTGGAAACTCTTCTGCAGCCGGCCGAGTCTGCCGTCCGGCAGTACAGACTGGAGCCAGCAGTGGACCAGTACGGTGTCGGGGTTGGCTTCAAGAAGGGCTACCTGCTTCTCAAGCTTGGTTGGCTGCCACCAGTCGTCGGCGTCGAGGAATGCAACATAGCGTCCACATGCTAGAGCGAGACCATGGTTACGGGCAGCGGAACGCTCTTGGCGGGCTTGGCGCACGTACCTGACGCGCGGGTCACTGATCTGGTTGATCACAGGCTCGGTGTCGTCAGTGGACCCGTCGTCCACCACAATCAATTCAATATCGCTGAGCGTCTGCTCCAGCGCACTGCTGATCGCCCTGACAATGTGGTCCGCCGAGTTGTATGCGGGTATTATCACGCTGACGATGGGGCTCAAGCAGACTCCCTCGTAGCCAGGCTCCGCCAAACGTGATCCACCGTGTCAGCCGCCTGCTCCCAGCTATAGCGCGATTCGACGAGCCTTCGGCCGTTCATGCCGAGGAACTTGCGAAGCGATGGGGTCTCGGCTAGAGCGGTTAGGCTTGAGACAAATGCCCCCGGTGAGTCAGCAAGCAGTATGTCCCTTTCGTGCGTCACGCTGATACCCTCGGCACCGACTGACGTGGACACGACCGGCATTTGCATGGACAGCATCTCAAGAATCTTCAAGCGAGTGCCGCCTCCGTTGAGAAGGGGTACGATGCCGGTGCTGGAACGGGTCATGTACGGGCGTACGTCTTCGACACCACCCGTGACGACGATACGCCCGGGCCACATGCCTCCTAGTTGGGCGACTTCCGCAGGTGGATCGCGGCCTACGATGAATAGCCTGGTTTCCGGCCTGGATCGCAGGAGCTCAGGAAAGACCTCGTTAGCAAACCAGAGAATCGCCTCCGCGTTGGGGCGGTATGACATGGTGCCGACAAAGAGGAGAGTGTCGTCATCGGGACGAACGTCAGGAGGGCGAGCAAAGTACTCGGCGTCCACGCCGTTGGGTACAACCGAGCAAGGGACCGAGGGTGCTAGAGCAGCAAGCCGGTCGCGGTCCAACTCGGAACAGGCGAGGAGCGCATCAAAGCCGCGAAAAGTGCGGCGCTCATAGCGCGAAGTCTTTAGCCACTCAGTCCACTCGGCTACTCGTCGGCGCGACCGAGGCAGATTCTCCCATTGGCGCTTGCGCAGTGAGCTGGGGACGTCCACGCTGTCAAGCGCGCACGGAACCGTCGCAGGTATGTCTTGACGCAACACACCCAACATGGAGTGCTCGACTTGAACGAGATCGTAACCGGTCCAGGAGGTCCGTGCGAGCTCGGACCTCAGTGCGTCCAAGACGGGGCCGCTCACCATCACCTCAAACGGCGGTTCGAAGAGCATGTGGCGGATGCGATGGAGCCGGCGAGAGATGGCAACTGGAATACGGGTGGGGCGGCCCAAATCGGCTGCAACGCATGCGGTTACCGGGGCAATCCGGAGTCGAACCGAGGCCCCCATGTTACCCGATTCAGCCTCGGCGCGAGGGTTGGGCGAAGCAGCAAGGACGGTAATGTCATGACGGCCGCTCAGAAAGGTCGTTAGGCAGAAATACCTGGTAGGGGCTCCGGTGGACGGGAAGCGAGGTACCTGACTGCAAATCGTTAGCACTCGCATAGCAGCCAGTAGCTCATCGCGAGCGCTGGATCTTCCTGATCACCTTCGCAGGCGCTCCGGCAGCAAGGACATGGTCGGGCAGACTGTAGGTAACCACGGAGCTGGCCGCGATGACAGAGTTGTCCCCAATCGAAACCCCTCTCAGGACCATACTACGCGCGCCCAGCCACACCCCTCGGCCGATATACGTTGGCGCTTTGGGCACGTCTTGGTCCGTGCCGTCTATCGTATGCCAATCAGAATCATAGATGACTACATCGTCTCCAATCAGCGCATTGGCACCGATGACGACCTTGCAGGCAAGGCCGATGTCGACGCCCCAGTTGAGGAAGGCGCCCTGCCCGATGGTGAGCGTCGCCTCCGAGCTCATCACTGAGAGCGCGATTGGCCTGTGCCATGATGAACGCAGGATCACACCGCTCCCGAAACGGATGTGCCCGTGATTCTCCAAGTAGAGCGGCCCCTCAACTGAGACGTCGCCGTCAAGCTGCACCCCGCGCAGGATGTGTGAAATCGCCCATCGACGGGTTCGCCACATCAGAGGCCAACCCAGGTGATTCTGCACAATCTCGAGAATGGTGGCCAGCGCAAACGCGGAGGACATACTCGAAACGGTGCCGACTCGCGGTTGTGGTGCGTGGTGCAGGGATTGGCGGGCAAGGGCACAACGCGTCGGCACTCGATGCAGTAAGCCGCGGCTGGAAGGGCGCATCGGCATCTTGCGTCGGTCCCAGGCTTTGGTCAGGCTTCTGAACGCGATTGGATTCCATCGCTAGCTCGGCGAGGGCACGTTGACCAGTGCCAGACGCAGGACCGAATCGAGCCGCTCGGCGATCTGCCGCCTTAGATCCGGGGAGCGACGGATCAGACCCTCGGCCAAGCTCGTGAGCTTGTCTTCCAAGAAGGCCTCTCTGATCTCCACGGTCATGCCATCCAAGCCAAAGTGCTCAAACAACCCCTGGAACTTGTCCTGGTATGTCACGCAGGCGACAGGCACGCCCTGACCGAGGCAGGCGATCGCAAAGTGCATCCTGCCGCTCAACGCTGCGTCCAGAGCCGAGCAGATGCCCTTCATCTCGCGCGCATTGCAGGGAGGCACGTTGAGACAGTGTAACCGCACTTCTGCGGGAAGCGCTTCAAGAATCATGCCAGCCAGGTCGCGGTCGCTTGGATCGCCTCGCGGATCATGTGCGACGAGCGCAACGCTTACAGCGGTCGGGCCGCGCGTGAGGCCCGAGATCAGTCGTGCGCACTCTGCGATGACACGCTCAGTGGTCAGGCCATAGAGCGGTTTGAGCCACTCGCTGCTCACCGCCAGGCCAACCACGGTCCGCCCGCTGGTCTTCTCGTTTCGCCCCCATTGGGTCACAGTCTCCACAGACGGCGTCGCTTCGGCGGGCTGAAGCAAGAAGGCCACGTCAGCCGAGAGGACCACTGCTCGGTGCAGGTGGGCCGCGAGGCGCCGATTGGACACCGGGTCACGACTGACTAGTCGCACGGCTTGAGGTAAATCGCGAAAGGCCTCAAGAATTCGCGGCGTCAGGCCGTCGTTCACGCTGAAACTAATCACAGAAGTGTGCGCACCAGCCGCCTGTCCCACGCGCGCGAGCTGCAGTGTGAATACCGAGTGCCACACCGAGTAGGCACCGTCAAGAATATCCGTGCCGACAATGAATAGGCTCTCATACTTGGAGGCAATCGAAGCAAAACGCAACAGGTCGCGCCAGACCTCAGCCGGCCTAATGGCGGAGATCGTAAAGGCGCGGTCGGTGCTGCCGCAATGCCTCCAGTCATCGGAATCCGAGAACGCGACCAGGCCTATCTGTTGCCAACCTACCCGACGCAACTGATCCGTCAGGGCGACCATGACAGCTTCATCGCCGACGCTGCCTGGCGACCACGGGGGCACAACCAGCACCGAGCTTGGCGGGCGTGGTCGCGAGGCAACACAGCTGAGCCTGGCCACGGCTCTGGCGCACGGGACCGCGGACCGTTCGAGAGCGACTATCGACGCTGCAGACAGCGCTGAGCTGACTCGCTCAAGGCACCGGCGAACCGCGTGTGCAGGGCCAAGAAGGCCGAGCAGCCTCAGCAGGCCCACCATGGCACGGCGCGAGAGCTGCGGCAGGGTCAGTTCGCTGCTGGCGACGGCCGAGCGGACGATCTCAGGGAAACTGCGCTGGAGAGCTAGTGGCAGCGAGCGGAAAACTGGCCACAGTCGCTTGCTGAAGCCAATCGTCCTCTGCTCGTTCAGGGCAATGCGAAGACGCTCGGCCTCGAGATGTTCGGTTGGCGATAACCGCATGGTTGGTAGCCAACCACCCTGCAGCACTCGTGCGGCCATGCGATCCCGTAAGGCAGTTTTCTTACGCTGGACCTGTGACCTCTGGCTCTCGACCACAGTCTCGATGGCGCAGGGCGAGATGTGACAATCTCCAGCGCGGGCAGCTTCCTCCAGAAGCCCAGCCAGATGGGGATGTCGAACAAGGACGATGGAAGTGCCCATTTTGTCGGCGGTGCACTCCGGAAGCCACGCATCCATGAAAACGGCGTCGGCGCTCTCTGCAAACAAGTCGTCACAGTACGAGCAGGAGGTTTGCGAGAAGACGTGTTGATTCCAGGCTTGGGAGGGAGCCCCCTGAAACCCGATGGGGCGAGACCACCGGCCACATGTGTCCATAGCGGCGAAGCCAAAGTCGTCCGCCCTCCTACGCCCTTTCAGTCGGTAGGCAACGGTGCGCACTCGAGTCCGGCGAACTCCGGCAAGACTACACAGCCACTCGGTGTAGTAGGTACTCGGACAATGGTTGCAGGTCAGTCCGAGCGAGAACACAATACTGGCGGCAAGTCGCGAGTTCGACAAAGTCGCCCTTCGGACGCCATGGAGTGTGCACGGGAGCCCCACTATAGCGTACCGATGGTCGCTCTTCTCTCGCAACAGAGTTCGCAGCGCATCGGCTGCATGTACAGGATAGTACTTGGATCCAGCGGCCTGAACAAGCTCCTCGCTGGTGCTCAGGGCAGCGTACCGAAACAGGACAGGGCGACCATCGTCGCTAGGTCGTACAGCGAGCACCCGATCGACCAGATGCAATGAAAGCAACTTGTCGAGCATCCATGTCGTCATGCCACCTGACGCGGCGGCACTGCGCTGAGACGGCGCGGTCGAGTATCCGATGTAAGCTTGGAGGTAGTAGCCCGCGTCTGGATGGTACTTGGAGTCCGGCGCAGGGGTGTAGCGCTGGCTCGAAGCGCCTTCCATCTGGGCTGCCTGTGAAAAAGGGCAGACCTGCGCGCATATGCGACACCGAGGCGGGCAGGTGCGGCTGCATTCTGGTCGGAACTCGCCCGCGACGAGCCGCATGGTGATATTGCCGGTTGGGCAGACACCTGCGCAGACTCCGCAGCCGGAACACAACCCAGCCCGAACGACGCTCTCGCAGACGTTGCTGGCTTCGACCGAAGTGCGTCGTGGCTCGGATCTGGCAGCGGCCACGGAGCGGGCTGCCGGGTAGTTCAGCGGGGGACCTCCCACCTATGCGGCAGAATCGCGTCGCCTCCGCCGAGCGGGGAGTTGATGGGACGACCGCGAACTACCCCTGGGCTGACCTCAAACATGAGCGCAGCCTCAACATGGTCAAGCATGATCCTGTCTGCCAAGAGAGCGACGTTAACGCGATAGCTGCCTGGAGCAAGGTTAAGTTCGTCTAGGTGGCACTCAAAGTGCGAAGTGACCAGTTCGAGAGTGATGTCTTCCGATCCACGAAGTGCGCTATTAAAGTTGGCAACCGCCCGACCATAGGCATTGTAGATGGTGAACTGGATCGACATCCCTGGACGCGACCTGTCAGCCTCGAACCGGAAGCTGACGGGACATCCAGTTCGAAGTGCTGCCTGTCCAGAGTCGCGCGAAGCAACCGAGGCAGAGACAATCCTGGCCTCCCCGCTCCCGCCCCGGTCTCCTCTAACCGCGAGCGGCTGAAGCGACTTGCTGTGCATCTGACCCAGGTAGTTGGCAATGACCTGGTCCGCGCCGCCGTCGTCGGAAGCACAGCCGCCCTGCAGCAGGATGACCCGCGGGCATAGCGTCTGAATCGAGGCGAGGTTGTGGCTGACAAAAAGGACCGTTCGTCCAGCTTGCGCTACCTGTCCCATCTTGCCAAGACATCTTTCCTGGAAGCGCGCATCTCCCACTGCCAGCACCTCGTCGACCAGCAGAATCTCGGGATCCAGGTGCGCGGCGACAGCAAAGGCAAGGCGGACGTACATCCCACTGGAGTAGTGCTTGACCGGAGTGTCCAGAAACTTGTCGATCTCGGCGAAGGCGACGATCTCGTCGAAGCCGCGGGCGATCTCGGTGCGGCGCATGCCGAGAATGGCACCGTTGAGGTAGATGTTCTCACGGCCGGTCAGCTCGGGGTGGAACCCGGTACCGACCTCGAGGAGGGAGCCGACACGGCCGTGGATCTCGGCGCGGCCGGTGGTAGGTTCGGTGATGCGACTTAATATCTTTAGCAGGGTGCTTTTGCCAGCACCGTTGCGGCCGATGACGCCCAGGACCTCGCCGCGCCTGACCTCGAAGGAGACGTCCTTGAGCGCCCAGATGGTCTCTTCGTGGCTGGTTGAGCCGGGGCGGAGGGAGCCGAGTCCGGCGGCGATGGCATCGCGCAGGGTGTCGTGGCGCTGCTGGGCGCGGCCGATACAATACATCTTGCCCAGGTTCTCGACGCGGACGGCGATGTCACTCATCTAGATGATGTCCGCAAAGGTGCGCTCGGTGGCGCGGAAGAAGAGCAGACCGCCTACGAGCACGACCCCAGTGATGCAGACGGAGACCCCAAACAGGGGACCCGGGGCGGTGAAGGCAGGAGACAGGCCGCCGAGCAGCGACCAGCGAAAGCCCTCGACTACGCCGGTCATGGGGTTGAGGGCCAGCAGGAAGCGGTAACGCTCGGGAATCAGGGTGCTGCCGTAGACGACCGGCGTAATATACATCCCTATTTGGAGCAGGAAGGGGATGAGGTAGTTGACGTCACGGTAGCGGACGTTGAGGGCGGCCAGCCAGAGGCCGAAGCCCAGAGCGGTCAGGATGGCCAGGAGCAGGAAGCCGGGCAGCCAGAGCATGTTGAATGAGGGGGGCACGCGGTAGACGACGAGCATCAGCACCAGAATGACAAAGCCGATGGCGAAATCAAGCAGGGTGGAGATCACGCCGGACAGGGGGATGATCAGGCGCGGGAAATAGACCTTGGTGATCAGGTGAGCGCTGTTGACCAGACTGGTGCCGACGCGGGTGAGACTGCCGGAGAAGTACTGCCAGGGCACGAGGGCGGCCAGTGCAAAGAGCGCGTAGGGCGCGCCCTGGGAAGGAGCGCCCAGAAGCATCCCGAATATGACCGTGAAGATGGCCGTGCTCAGCAGGGGCTGGAGGATGATCCAGGCGATGCCCAACGCGGTCTGCTTGTAGCGCACCTTGATGTCGCGCCAGACGAGGAAGAAGAGCAGCTCGCGATACTCCCATACGGCGCCGAGCTGGAGCGATGCCCAGCCGTGGGTGGGCTGGATGATGACCGTGGCGACTTGCGCCGCCTGCCCGCGCATCGGGAGGGGGACCAGAGGGCCGTGCTCGTCCGGGAGGCGGCTCATTGCTGCTGCCTCGAGTTGCGGCGGATCTCGGTAGACACTGCTGGGGCGCCCGCCACCACCAAACCCTCGGCGACGTCGCGCGTGACGACGCTGCCTGCTCCAATGACAACGTTGTCGTGCACGGACACGGGGCCAATGACGATGGCGCCGGCGCCAATGGTGACGTTGTCACCGAACGTTGGGACTCCCCTGTCGGTGGCGCCAACTACAACGTTCTGGACGATGGTGAGGTTTCGACCTGCCCTGGTGCCGGCATTGATGAGCGTGGGGCCGAAACGGCCGATGTAGAGGCCCGGACCAATCTCAGTGCGCGGCGACAGCTCTAGCAAACTGTACATCCTTATGAGTGGGTACAGCACGCGGTTGATGACGAGCAGCAGCGCCCAGACAGGGTTCGTGCGCCTCTGCCAGAAGTAGTGGCCGGACCGGTACCAGACCACGCCGACATAGGCGGGGTGGCAATACACCGCTTCGAGGGCGGTTCTCAAAAGGCCACGCTGGCCTCTGCGGTATCGTTCGAGATCCTGGCGCAGGATTTGCAGCAATCTACCTGACCTCCCCGGCATGCGGCCCTCGGGTCGCAAGATTCATCTCATCCATCCCAGCGCCTGCAAACCCGCATCAAAGGCGCTCTTGAAGCTATACCAGTCCTTCACGCTCTTCAGGTAGGTCCAGATCGGGCCGGGGCGCAGGGCCCACTCGCGGAAGGCCCTTCTGGCCCAGTATTCGATCCTCTCGGCCGGCAGGCCGGGATAGTCCAGCACGGTCGATTCGTCCATGTCCACCTCTTCCCACCTGGCGCCGGGACGGAACCAGCCGTTCTTGACTACTTCGAAGAAGAAGGGGGTGCCCGGGTAGGGGGCGGCGATGTGGAAGAGGGCCAGGTCCAGAGGCAGGGCCTTGGCCAGCTTGATGGTCTCCTTGATGGTGGCTTCCGTCTCGCCGGGCAGGCCCAGGATGAAAAAGCCCCAGTTCCAGATGCCGGCCTCTTTGCTCCAGCGCAGGGCCTGCTCGATCCCGGCGCGGTCCGTGCCCTTGTGGACGTGGTTGAGGATGTCCTGGCTGGCGCTCTCGATGCCCCAACTGATCATCCAGCAGCCGGCACCGGCCATGGCGCTCAACATGGCTGGATCGACAAAATCGACGCGGCTGTTGCAGGTCCACTTGAACCGCAGTCCCTGGCGGACCATGCCGTCGCAGATGGCCATGACCTGCTCGCGGTTGACAGTGAAGAGGTCCGAGTAGAGGTGCACGTTGCGCAGGCCGAGGTTCCAGAGCACTTGAAGCTCGGCGAGGACGTTCTCGGGCGAGCGCAGGCGCACGGAGCTGCCGTAGCTGACGTGCTTGATGCAAAAGGTGCAGCCGCCGGGACAGCCGCGGCTGGGGACGACAAAGGAGTAGGGCCCGCGGATGCCGGGTGCGCGGTAGAGATCGTAGGGCAGCAGCCCGTGCAGGGGCAGGGGGAGCTCGTTCAGGTCGCTGATGTAGGGGCGGTCGGCGTTAGTGCGGATCTCGTCGCGCTCGCGCCAGGCCAGGCCTTTGACCGCGGCCAGGGGTGAGGCCGGGTCGAGCTCCCAGGCGGGCCGCCAGTCCGGGTCCGAATGTCGGAAGAGCAGGTCCAGCCGGGCGGCAAGGTCGGCATGGCTGCTGCGCGCGGCCCCGGTGCGGCGTCCCGCGCTCCATTCCAGGGTGTCCAGCAGCTCGCGCAGGGAAAGCTCCGGCTCGCCGCGCAGGACAAAATCGAGGGCCGGGAAGGATTCCATGGTGAGGGTCGGCAGGGGGGTGACGTGTGTGCCTATGGCGATCGTGCGCGCGCCCAGGGCGCGGGCCATCATGACGCCGCGCATGTCGTTGGTGAGGCTGGGCGCGGTGACGTGGGTGACGTAGTAGCGGGGCTGCTTTTCGTGCAGCAGCTTTTCAAAGGCCTTCCAGGTCATGCGGCCGGGGA
The DNA here is from genome assembly GCA_002327925.1 of Anaerolineales bacterium UBA2200. Lineage (GTDB taxonomy): Bacteria > Chloroflexota > Anaerolineae > UBA2200 > UBA2200 > UBA2200. Next base: position 40,831 of record DCVA01000039.1, on the reverse strand, counting down.
TGGCATCGACGATCTCTACGCTATAGTCAGGGACGAGCAGGGCGGCGAGCTGGGCGAGGGCCACCTGCGGCCAGATCATGTTCTCGCGGCTGCGGCGGCCGACGCGGTGCTGGCAGCGGATCCAGATGGCACCGTCGGGAGAAGGCGGGTTGACCAGCAGGACATCTACGGCGCCGGCCGGGCGGGGCGCGGCGGGCAGAGCGCCGCTGACGTCCGGAAAGTGCGCGGGCGTGAGCGGGGTGCGGACGAGTGTGCCGAGGTTCATGGAGAGATCGGTCATGGGTGGGCCTCCCCTGATGGGGGGGATTGCTTCGTGCCTGCGGCCCTCGCAATGACGGCAGGGTACTGAGCCGCGTCCTTCGCTCCGCTCAGGATATCGGGAGTACCCTCACATTCGGCCAGACGGCCGTTCAGGTCGGTCCGGACGGAGGCGTCGCGCTGGCTGAGGCCCTCGAGGATGCGCATGACGACCCAGAAGATCACCAACTGCAGGCCGACGAGAATCAGCATGGCGCTGGCCAGCAGGTAGAGCCACAGGCGGCTGACGGGCCAGCCGGAGAGGCCGAGGCCGAGCATGACCAGCGCCAGCAGCTTGCCGGCCAGGACGGACAGCAGGCCCAGCCAGCCGAACTGGCGGTCCAGAGGCGGGTCAAAGATGGGTTTGCCGAAGAGGCCCTGGCGCACAGGCTGGCGGTGGAAGAGCGAGACCAGGTAGTTGAAGGTGGCGCCCAGGGCAAAGATGCTGACTCCGGACACGGCCAGCACCATGGCGGCAAAGACGGCCAGGGCGGCAAGGGGCGACAGGGTGGTGACGCCGCGCAGGCGGGCGGCCAGCAGGCCCAGGCCGAGCAGGGCGGCCAGAATCACGGAGGCCACGCCCACGCCGCCCAGCAGGCGCACGGGGTTATAGTCCAGGGCGGTCCAGAGGATGGACTGCAGGAAGCGTGTGCCGTCGCCGATGATGGAGAGCTTGCTGCGGCCGACGCGCTCGGAATAGGGAATGGGCACCTCGACCATCTTCAGGTTCTCGTGGATGGCGCGGGTGGTCATCACAGGGGTAAAGTTCAGGCCGTCGGGCAGGGGGTAGAGGCGGCCGAGGATCTCGTGACGGATGACCCTCATCCCGGAGGCGCTGTCTGTGATGTGGCGGTTGCCGATGACGCTGACCAGGGCGGCGAAGAAGAGGTTGCCGATGCGCCGGGTGAGGGGCATCTGGCTGTCGGTGCCGGCCATGCGCGAGCCGATGACCAGGTCGGCCCCCTGCGCGCGGGCCGCCGCGAGCAGGGCGGG
>DCVA01000039.1:0-39432 GCA_002327925.1 Anaerolineales bacterium UBA2200 | reverse complement strand
ATCGCGGCGAGGGCGGGGCGGGTGGCCAGCACGCGGTCGATGATGCCGGCTATGCCGCCCTCTTCGTTATAGGCAGGAATGGTGACGGACAGGGTCTCGTTCAAAGTGCCGCTTTCTAGAGACATAATCAACGATACACGGGAACGTCGGGCGGAGGATCCGCGCCGGTGATGGTCTTGATGGGGCGCGCCGGAATGCCGGCGACGACTGTGTGGGGCGGGACGTCGGCGGTGACGACGGCTCCCGCGGCGACCACGGAACCGCGGCCGATGCGCACCCCGTCCGTGACGATGGCGCCCGCGCCGATCCAGACGTCATCCTCGACGGTGATGCCGCGGGCGGTGATGCCCTGGTCGATGAAGGGGCGCGCGGGATCGCCAAAGACGTGGTCAACGGCGGCAAGCTGCACGTGGGGTGAGGTGTAGACGCGGTCGCCCACGGTGATGCCGCCCTGGCCGCGCAGGACGTTGAACTCGCTGATGAGGCAGTCGCGCCCGATGGTGATCCCGGCGTGGGGCAGACCGCGAAAGTTGTAGACGTGCAGCTCGGCGTGGTGCATGACGAGGGTGTTGGCGCCGACCGTGATGCCGGCCGGGCAGGCGTGCAGGTAAACCCCCTCGTCGAGGTAGGCGCCGCGTCCGAGGCGGATGTTGGAGCAAAAGCGGAGGCGCACGCCCGATTCGATGGCCGCGAGGCCGTCCATGTGCAGGATGAGGCGGTAGAACAGGCCGCGCAGGCCGATGCCCAGGGCCGTGGGGACCCAGGCGAAGAGGGCCAGGACAAGCTGCTCCCACAGGTAGCGGGGCACGCCGGCCGCCTGGCGCGAGAGGTAGAGGGACAGGCCTCCCGCCGCGGCGTGTTTCGATTGGGCCTGTGGTGCGTCCATAGGGATGGCTAGCTGTCCTCGCAGTGAGCGCTGGCCGCCCGCCCTGTGCCCAGCAGGATCACGTCGGCGCGCGACGGCGCGAGGCCCTGTGTGGCGTTGACCGTATCGACCAGCAGGGAACAGCCCTCCACGATGCGGCGGTAGTCAAAGGCGCGGTGGCCGGCGACGATCACGACGCAGTCGGTGCCGCTGAGGACCTCATCGGTCAGGGCCAGGGAGAGGAGCTCCTTGCCCGGCCCGTAGAACACGCTGTCGCCCACGCGGAAGCGGGGCACGTGCGGGTCGCTGTAGGAAACCTCGGCTCCTCGCTCCAGCAGCAGCTCGATGATGCGCTGGGCCGGCGAGTTGCGCGGGTCGGCCACGTCCTTCTTGAAGGCCACGCCGAGGATGAGCACCCTGGCCCCGCACAGCGCTATGTGATGGCGGCTGAGCGCGCCTGTGATCAGGTCGACCACGTGATAGGCCATGGACTGGTTGACCTCGGCGGCCAGCTCGATGAACTTGCTGTAAAAGTCGTACTCGCGGGCCTTCCAGGACAGGTAGTAGGGGTCAACGGGAATGCAGTGCCCGCCCGTGCCGGGCCCGGGGTAGAAGGGCATAAAGCCGAAGGGCTTGGTGGCGGCGGCCTGGATGACCTCCCAGATGTCGAGGTCCATCCTCTCGCAGAGCAGGGCCAGCTCGTTGACCAGGGCGATGTTCACGCTGCGAAAGATGTTCTCCAGCAGCTTGCACATCTCGGCCGCGCGGGGCGAGGAGACGACGTGCACGGCGGGGGAGATGTTCTGCAAGAGCAGCCGCGCCAGCTCGGTGCACTCGGGGGTGAGGCCGCCCACCACTTTGGGCAGGTTGCCGACGTGATGGACCTTGTCGCCCGGGTTGATGCGCTCCGGGGAGAAGGCCAGGTGAAAGTCGATTCCGGCCTTGAGCCCGCTGGACTCCAGTATCGGCAGGACCCGCTCCTCCGTGGTGCCCGGGTAGGTGGTGCTCTGCAGGACGATGAGCTGGCCGCTGTGCAGGCGCGAGGCGATGCCCATGGCTGCCGATTCGATCGGGCGCAGGTCGGGCGTCTTCATGGCGTCAAAGGGGGTGGGTACGCAGATAAAGATGGCGTCCATCCCACGGATTGTGTCATAGTCCAGCGTGGCCGAGAAGCGGTTTCCGACGTGGAGCAGCTCTGCCGTGGGCACATCCTCGATGTAGCTGCGGCCCTCCTGGAGAGAGCGGATCTTGGCCGCGTCCGTGTCCAGGCCGGTCACGGGGTAGCCGACCTCGGCCAGCTTGACGGCCAGGGGCAGGCCGACATAGCCCAGACCGAGCACACAGACGCGGGCGGACCGGGTCTCGATTCGATCTTGCAGGGTCAAGGTTCCCTCCGGAATTCAGGACAGGGCATCGTGTCTACGCAGCAGGACGGGCACATTCGGCCTCCGAGGGCGGGCGCGGGCATCGTGCCGAACGTCAGGGTAAGGCCTCGGTCATCCACCCGGCCACCGTCTTGAGCCCGATGTGCTCATACCACCAGATGCGCCCCTGGAGCTGGCCGACGTCGTTGGCCACGCCGGACCAGAGCGCCGCGCCCCGAAGGAGGTCGCCGTTGGCAAGGTAGGCCTCGCCCAGGAGCTGGCGGGTGGTGTTGACGGACGCTTCGACGCCGTAGGCGGCCTGGAGATGGGTGAGGGCCGGCCCGTACTGGCCCAGCGAGAGCTCGATCTGGCCGAGGCGGCGGTTGGCGGTGGAGTTCAGCGGGTGCAGGGCCAGGGCGCGCTGGTAGGCGGAAATAGCCGGCGTCAGGTCGACGTTGCGGCGCAGCTCGTCCTGGATGGGCCACTCGGGCCAGGAATAACGGCTCAGCTCGGCGCGGGTCTGGCGAACGGCGCCGAGGTTGGCGTAGGCAACGGAGAGCAGCGGCAGGCGCAGGGCAAAGCCGACCGCCAGGAGCAGAGTCAGGAACACGGCCACAGCCACGAGCGAGCGCCGCGAAGGGCGATGGCCCTGAGCCGGCGCGGCGGGCGGAATGAAGGCCAGAGGGATCAGCAGGAACACAGCGGCGCGGCTGGTATAGAGCGGGTCGTCGACCAGGCCGTGCAGGAGGATGGCCAGCAGGGACAAGGCGGCCACACCGGCCTCAGCGCGGGCGGTCGGGCGGGACGGGTCCGGGTCCGCCCCGTGCCAGAATCGGACAAAGAAGAGGGCGCAGCAGAGCAGGAAGAGCAGCAGGGCGGGCAGGCCCTGTTCTACGGCCAGGTCCAGGTAGAGGTTGTGGGCGTGAGGCGCAAAGCCCACGTGAAGCTGCATGACATAACTGGAGTAGGCCATCGTGAATCCGTCGTGACCCAGACCGGTGAACGGATAGTCGCGCACCAGGGTGAGGGCGCCGCGCCACAGGTCGGTGCGCGCTCCCACCGCCGCGGGACCGGGCAGGGCGTCGAGCAGGGCGGCGACCCAGGCCGGGCGGGTGAGGATGAGGGCGACAAGGGCCGCCAGGCCCAGGGCCAGGATCAGGCCCAGGTAGAGGCCGTGGCGGGCGTGATGGCCGCGGCTGAGGCGGCCGGTCAGGCCATACAGGGCGGCGAGAGCCAGGGCGCCGGCCAGGGAGGCCCAGGCGGCGCGCGAGGCGGTAAGCAGCAGGCCCAGTGCGCTGACGGAGAGAAGCAGGCCGGCCAGCAGGAGGGCTGCGACCGCCAGGGCCAGGCCGGAGCCGGAAGCGCGCCGCACGGCGCGCCAGGCCTGCAGGCAGGTCCAGGCGGCAAAGGGCAGCAGGGCGGCCAGAATGGCCCCGCCGATGTTGGCGTTGGCGTCCAGCGTCGGCAGGCGGGGCAGGGCCTGCTGCAAAGCCAGACCCAGGCGCGTGAGCGGCCCGATCTTGGCGGCGGCCGCCCAGTCGTGGGTCAGGATAAAGGCCGCCGATACGCCCGCGCCCAGCAGCGACAGGAGCCAGAAACGCAGTGAGCCGGCGGCCTGGGCGTTGGCCAGGGCGTAGTAGAGCAGGACCGCGCCGAGCAGCAGCCAGAAGCGGGCCAGAGCGGCGCTGCGGTCAAAGGCCACCCACACGGCCAGCAGGGCCGTCACTAGAAAGAGGGCCACAGGCCCATCCAGCGGTGTGCGGCGCGATGGCCGGCCGGTGAGGGTCCAGCGCAGGGCCCAGGGCAGCAGGGCGACGCCAAGCGGCAGAGGCCAGGGACTGGAAGAGCTGTACCACAGGGCCGCCGCGGCCAGGGCGCAGGCCAGGTCGAGATAGGTTAAGAGCCGGTTTTGGGTGGTGATAGGTCGTTGGGAGAACGGGGGAGATCGCTTCGCCCCCGCGGCAACTCGCAATGACGGTCGGAGCTGCATCCTGGCTCGGAGCGACGGCTGGAGCTGCTTCTTGGCTCGCACTGACGGACACGGACTCGTCGGCCTTACTCGACCCCAAAGCGACACAATCCGCGAGCCGGGCACGCTCCGCCGATCCGACGGGCATTGCCGCCAGATACAATCGCTACATTTGTGGGCCACCCGGGCGTAAACCAACGCCGTCAGGCCAGGTCGATCCCGGTATGGCCTTAGACCGCGCCATTATAGCGCGGGCGCGCAGCAGCGTCAAGCGAATTTGCGTATCGCGTCTGTGGAATATTCGTTACTAGGGAGACGCGGTTTCGGTGCCGTAGTTATCGTCTGAAGAGGCCGCGCAGGCCGATCCACCAGCGGTAGGGGTAGTAGAGTGGAAGAAGCCAGGTGCGGGTGACCCCGTAGCGGGCGCGCATGTAGGCGGGAGAGGGGAAGAGCTGGATCCAGGCGTAGCGCAGGCGGGCGCCCCAGCCGTGCATGGAGGCGAGGTCGGAATAGAAACGCCGGGCCACAGGGCGACGCGGGGCGGAGCGCTCGCGGACCAGCCGCTGCTCAGAGGGCAGAGGGCGCAGGCGGTTGACGCGTGCCAGGGCGTCCGGCGGGACGGGGGGATGCCAGCCGGCGATCACGCGGTTCAGCACCTGCTGGAGGGGCAGGACGAGGCCGCACTCTTTTGCCTTGCCGAGCAGAAGCGTCCAGTCGATGCGGTTGCGGTCGTAAACCAGTACCTCGGCCACGTCGTGATGCCAGAGCAGGGCGGCGGCATCGGCGCCGTGGTGCAGCAGCAGGTGGCCGCAGAGGTGCAGGAGCAGGGCCTCGGGGCCGAGGGCGCGGGCCCGGACCGTTGGGCTGAGGGAAATCGTGCGGGCCGAATCCCAGAACCAATCGATGGGCAGGACCTGCTGGTAATGGGGCACGTCGAACAGAGTCCAGTGCAGCTCGACGGAAAAGGGCATGCGGCCGCTGCGGGTGAGGCGGACCTCGCTCTCGAAGGCGAGGTCAGAGCCGGGGCGCACCTCGACCGAGGTGGAGCCGTAGCCCATTTGGGTCAGGGCGGACAGGGCGGCGGCGGCCGCCGCGGGGCGGATCAGCAGGTCGAGATCCTCCATCGGCCTGAGGCCCTGACCGCCGTAGACGGTGGGGGCCAGGGCGGCGCCCTTGAGCAGGAGCAGGTCGACCTCTGAAGCGGCCAGCCGGTCCAGCGCGGCGCAGAGCTCGTCGCTGAGCAGCAGGTCTCTGACGGCCAGAGCATAGCGCGCGGCCTGGAGCTCAGACAGAACGGGAGCGGGCACCCAGGCCTGGCCGCGAAGGACGTCGTACAGCAGGGCGGACAACCGGTGGCGGGCGGCCAGGGCGGGCAGGGCCTGCCAGTCGAAATTGGGCGAGGCGGGCATCAGGCGGGCCTGCTCGAGGGTGGAGGGATCCCAGCGTGCGCGCAGGCAGAGCAGGAGGAAGGGGAGGAGGTGCGAATCGGCTGCCTGTTGCTGCGGTTGGGTCACGGAGGGATTATAGGGCAGGTGGGGCGGGGAGGGAAACGCGGGAGATGGCCTGGCCCCCGGAAGGGGGTCAGCATGACAGGTGCGGGGGGCAGAGAATGTGACAAAGCGGGGAGAGTGTGCTATAGTGGAGAAGTTCGGTATGGTTTGCCACAGGGAGCCTGCAGGACGGAGGAGCCAACGTGGTCATCAGTGTAGACGAGTTCCGTCGGAGGTTTGCGGCGTTGACGCTGGCGGGAGGAGGCATTCCGCGGCGGGCGGAGGACCGGCTGCTGCTGGCGGCGAGCGTCGTTTCGCGGCTGGACCCGGGGCGGCAGTACGATGAGCGGGAGATCAACCTGGTGCTGGTGCGCTGGGCGGGGACGTTTGGGTACCGCTTTGCGGTGGATCATGTCGACTTGCGGCGCATGGTGGTGGATCTGGGGCTGGTGAAGCGGGACACGGCGGGGCGCTGTTACCAGGTGGCGGGCGAGGCGACCGCCGCTCTGTACGACGCGGGGATCCGCGAGCTGGACCTGGAGCAGGTGGTGGAGGAGGCGCGCCAGGAGCGGGAGAGAAAGAAGAAGGAGCATTTGGAGAAGGCGCGCGCCGGGCAGTAGCACGGCCGGACAGCAACCATGATGGAGGAACAATGGCGATGAAGGGTATGGAAGGCAAGCATCCCGAGGGCGGGATCGGGATCGGGATCGGAGTGGGGGCGGCGGTGGGCGCGATCGCGGGCCTGGCCCTCGGCTACGCGGGCGCGGGGCTGCTGATCGGCGCTGCCGTGGGCGGAGCGATCGGTTCGGCGATGGATCGCAGGGACGCCGGCCGCGGCGATACGGCAGGCGGCGGTGGCGGCGGCGGGCTGCTCTGAGGGCGCAGGAAGTAGGCGGCCGGTTTCGGCCCCCGCGAATCGTTAGAGTTAAGCAAGTCCATGCACAGACCGGGAAGAGCGGAGCTCCAGGCGGCGTACGGGCGAACCGTGCCGGACGTGATCCGGCCGGGGCTCAGGGTGCTGTTCTGCGGCATCAACCCGGGGCTGTACACTGCGGCGATCGGGCACCACTTTGGCCGGCCCGGCAACCGCTTCTGGAAGGCATTGTGGCTCGGCGGGTTTACCGCGCGCCTGCTCACGCCGTACGAGGAGCGGGAGCTGCTGCCCCAGGGCTATGGCATCACCAACCTGGTGGCGCGGGCCACGGCGGCGGCCAGCGAATTGACGGCGGACGAGCTGGTCCGGGGCAGGCAGGCCCTGGAGGCCAAAGTGAGCGAGTTCCGGCCGTCGTGGGTGGCCGTGCTGGGCCTGGGCGCGTACCGCACGGCGTTTGCCTGCCCGCAGGCGGGCGTTGGAGCGCAGACTGAGCGGGCGGGGGAGAGCCGGCTGTGGGTGCTGCCCAACCCCAGTGGGCTGAACGGGCACTACCAGGTGGAGGCGTTGGGCGAGCTGTTCGCCGCGCTGCGGCTGGCCGCGGAAGGGCAGTAGGCCCGGCCGAGTGCCGCGGGACAAAGTTCGATTTCCACGAAACTGCTACCCCTTTGTACCCTTCGCGTCATCGACTTGAGGCCCTGGATGCTGTAAACTAGGGTCGACAGGCTTGAGCTGCGCAGTGATGTCAGTCGCAAGCCGGTCTGGCTGCGTGCATCCGACGGCAGAGATGGGGGGGGGCGGTGCGCACGGTGGTGCGGTACGAGAGGAATCCGGACTATGTCTTTCGCCAGATCGTCGACGAGATGGTGCTGGTGCCGATCCGCCATAACGTCGCAGACATGGACTGCATCTACACCCTGAATTCTGTGGGTGCCTTCATCTGGGACAAGATCGACGGGAGCACCACAGCGGGTGAGCTGCAGGCGGCCGTCGCGGACGAATTCGACGCAGATCCGGCGGCGGTCGCGGCAGACGTGGAGGAATTCCTGACCATGCTCGAGTCGGCCGGCGCGGTGCGCAAGGTCTGAGCGGTGGAATGCGACGGCTGCCCGGAGATCACGCTCGGTGAGCTGGGCGACGAGCTGCGCATGCACCTGCAGGGGAAACGCCACCCGCTGGGCGCCTCCTTCGAGCTGACAGAGCGCTGCAACCTGCAGTGCATTCACTGCTACATCAACCAGCCGGCCAACAGCCGGCAGGCCAAGGCCGGAGAGCTGACGCGGCGCGAGGCGATGCGCGTGCTGGATGAGCTGGCCGACGCAGGGTGTCTGTTCCTGCTGCTCACGGGGGGCGAGGCTCTGCTGCGGCTTGACTTTGAGGACCTCTTCCGCTATGCAAAAAAGAAGGGGTTTCTCATTACCCTGTTCACCAATGGCACGCTGCTCACGTCGCGGCAGGCCGATTTCTTAGCCGACTGGCGGCCGCAGAACGTCGAGATCACGCTCTACGGTGCCACGGCCGAGACCTATGAGCGGGTCACAGGCGTGCCAGGATCGTTCGCTCGCTGCATGCGCGGCATCGACCTGGTTCTGCACAGGGGCCTGAGACTGAGCCTGAAGAGCGTGCTGTTGAGGGCCAACCGTCGCGAACTGCCGGCGATGAAGGCGATGGCCGAGAGTCTGGGGGTGACCTACCGGTTTGACGGTACCCTGTGGCCGCGGCTGGACGGCACACAGGGCGTCTTGGACCAACGGCTGGCGCCGGCCGAGGTGGTGGCGCTGGATGAGGAGTATCCGGAGCGGCAGAGCGAGTACGCCGAGCTGTACAAGAGGTTCTACCCGCCGAGGCCCAGGTCGCAGCGGGTCTTCAGTTGCGGCGCGGGACAGCTCACGGTGCACGTGGACTGCTCAGGGCGGATGAGCCTGTGCATGATGGCACGCCGCCCCAGCTACGATTTGCTGCGGGGCAGTTTTGACGGAGGGTGGGGGATGCTGGGGGCGGAGCTGAGCCGGCAGCGCAGCAAGCCCAGCCGCTGCACAGACTGCGACGTGGGTGTGCTCTGCAACCAGTGCCCCGGATGGTCGCAGCTTGTGCACGGCGATGACGAGACGCCGGTTGACTACATCTGTGAGATCGGGCGCCTGCGCACGGCGCAGACTGTCGCGGCGCTTGCCGCCAGCCCTGTGGCGGCGTAGGCCGAGACAAAGCGGAGGAATGCGTGAAGGACAAGAAGCGGTACCAGAAGCCGGAGCTCAGGAAGGTGCGTCTGAACGCGCGGACGTCGGTCCTGGCCACCTGCAACACCAGTGGGGACATCACCCCGGCGGAGATCGGTCCCGGAGGGAGGCCCTGCAACCTGACGTTCTGCAACGTGCCATAGATGGCACGCGCGCGGCGTTCGTAATGTTCAAGGACACGAGGGACGATCCTTGACCGGTGGTGCACCGTGAGAGAAAGACGGGTGGGAATCCGTGTGGGGGGTCTGGGCCTGTGGCTCGAGGCGGGCAGCGGCGCACCCCTGTGTCTGCCCGACTGCCACCAGCTATTCCGAACTGAGGAGCCGGCGGGAGGCGACCTGACCTTGCCAATCCAGGCGGGCCCCCTCCTGAGCACGGAGGGATGGCGGCCCTTATTCTACGACGCGGCCACCTGGCAGTTGTGGCAGGAACCAGGGGGCCGTTTCGTTTTTGTGGCGCCCAGAGAATCGCTGCCGGGGCGCCAGGCCTTTGTGGACCAGGACTTTCAGGACGGCTACTTGCTGAGGGAGTCCGGGCCGGTTCGCGCTCATGCTCTGAACAGGTACCCCCTGCAGGACCTGGACGGCATGATCTATGCCAACTGGCTGGCCAGAACGGGCGACCTGCGCATGCACGCGGCGGGCATCGATGACGGCGGGGTTGGGTACGCTTTCGTCGGGCCTTCCGGCGCCGGCAAGTCCACCCTGGCGGACTGCCTCGTGTCCACCGGGACGGTGAAGCCCCTCGGGGAAGATTCGGTGATTCTCCGGCGAGCTCCGAATGGGTTCTTGCTCTATGGCACCCCCTGGCACACCAACCCGGAGCGCTGCTCTCCCGGAGGCGTGCCTCTGCGAAAGGTATTTCTTCTCGACCGTACGGCTTCCCCTGGCGTGCGGCCCTGTGCCGCGAAGGTAGCAATCCCGTATCTATTACAGAACTCGTACGTCCCTTACTATAATGAAGAGGGAGTCGGTCTGATTCTCGGGAATCTGGGCCTGCTGGCGGAGAGGGTGCCCTTTTTCACTTTGAGCTTTCGAATCGGGGCAGACGTGCTGAGCCAGATCCGCCGGGCCTGAAAGGGACAAAGCGAGTTGATGAAAACGGGACTGAGACTGCTGCTGGTTGCGGCAATGCTGGCCGGGACGATGGTGCTGCCTGGCGTTGCCGTGCGTGCGGAACGGCCAAGCAGGCCGGCCGCGGTCAGACTGATCGAATCGAGCGACACGAGCGTGGTGTTCGAGGTGGCCGTGCCGTGGGAGCATCTGCAAGTCGGGCCGGCCGATGTCGCCGGTTACACGGACGTCACCCTGCAGGACTGGGCGGTGACCGCCGTGGCCGGAGCGCCGGAGCTGCCCTTCCTGGCTCAGACCCTCGGTGCGCCTCACGGAGCGGCACTCGAGGTGGCCGTGCAGCCGGGACCGGCGCATGTCGTGAGCCTGGCGGACCCTGTGCGCCCCGCGGCGACCCAGGTGGCCGACCGGCCCCTGCCGACGGGTGATGAGCTGATCGACGATCTGCCGATGCCTCGCCTGATCGTGGAGCGAGATGAGACCGTCTACGGCGGCGGCAGCCCCTACCCGGACGTCCTGGCGCGGGTCACGGCCGACGGCTCGATCCGTGGGCAGCGGGTGGTCGGCATCTCCGCCTATCCCGTGCAGTACCAGCCATCGACCCGGGAGTTGACTGTTTATGAATGGCTCAGGATCACGGTCACTTTTACCGGTCAGGCGCAGGCCTTCGCTCTGCAAGTGGAGTCGGAATCGCCGGTTTACGAGGGCCTGTTCCACGACGAGCTGCTGAACTATGAGCAGGCGCGCAACTGGCGAGCGGCAGCACGACCAGCGGCCGCAGCGGCGACGGAGAATGAGGGGACCGGGATCGAGGGGGCAGACGCGGGCGCCCTGGCCTGGGCGCCTCCTGCCGTCTCGTGGCGCATCAGGATCAAGAACACGGGCCTGTACCGTTTGACCTACAACGAGCTGCTGGCGGCCGGCGTGCTAACGGGCAGCCCGGATCCACGCAAGCTGCAGCTCTACTATCTGGGCAATCCCGTGGCCATTTATGTTGTTGGCGAAGCGGATGGGGTCTTTGACGCAACGGACAGTCTGATCTTTTTCGGGCAGGCGCTGAGCTCCAAGTACACCTCTGACAACGTCTACTGGCTGACGGTCGAAACGGTGAACGGGCTGCGCATGGCCTCCCGGGACGGCACGCCCGCCGCGGCGAGCACGCCTGCCTATTATCCGGCCCGGCTCGAGCGGGAAACCAACCTGCGCTACGTGCCGCTGGCGCCCGGGGATGACCATCTGGACCGCTGGACCTGGGCGCGCATCCTGGCCTCCAATTCCCTTCCGGCGAGCTGGAGCACCACGTTTTCTCTCGCTGCGCCCTACAGCGGGCTTTACGCCGGGGCGCTCTCCGTGAACCTGCTGGGCTACGTCGACTATGGCATTCCGCTGGATCATCACGTGCGGGTGTCCCTGAATGGAAACACACTGGGGGACGTGTGGTGGGACGGCATTACCTGGCGGACCGCCACCTTCGACGTGGCGCGGAGCCAGTTGCTGGTGGGGACCAACACGCTGCTGATCACCTGTCCCAACGACACAGGGGCCGGCAGCGACCAGGTTCAGGTCAATCGCTTTGAGCTGAGCTTTGCCAACACCTTTTACGCCGAAAGCAACGTACTGGCCTTTAGCTATGCGACGGCGGGACGATGGAAGTACCAAATCGGCAACTTTACCACGGCTACGGTGGATGCGTACGACGTGACCTCCCCCACGGCGGTCGTGCGCATCACAGGGGTCGCGAGCACCAGCGGCGGGGGCGGCACCTATACGGCCAGCTTTGAGGACACAGTTTCGACCGCGGCAGACTATCGGGCCGTGGGCAGCACGGGCTATCTCACGGTGGCGGGAATTGAGCTGGACACGCCATCCAACCTGCAATCGACGAGCTTGCGGGCCGACTATATCCTGATCGCCCACCGTACCTTCTGGTCGCAGGCGCAGCAACTGGCGACATTCCGGGACGGCCAGGGATGGCGGGTTATCCTGGTCGACGTGCAGGACATCTATGACGAGTTCGGCTACGGCATCGTCGGCGCCGTGCCGATCCACGACTTTCTGGCCTACGCTCGCCTCAACTGGCTGGCCCCGGCCCCCTCGTTTGTGGTGCTGGTGGGCGACGGCCACTATGACCCCAAGAACTATTACGGGTACGGGCTGACCAGCTTTATCCCCCCCTACCTGGCCTTCTGCGATCCCTGGATGGGCGAGACTGCTGCGGACAACCGCTACGTGACCCTGGACGGCGCGGACAAAATGCCCGATATGATGCTCGGCCGGTTGGCCGTGGACAACACGGCCGAAGCGACGGCCTTTGTCAACAAGATCATCGCCTACGAGCAGACCCCCGAGGCGGGTCCCTGGACCCAGAGGGTGTTGGCCGTTGCCGATGACCTGGATCCGGCGGCGGGCGATTTCGCCTCCCTTTCGGATAGTCTGCTCGACGACCTGCTGCCGGGGTCATTTTCGGCGACCAAGGTATACTACAAAGTCACCCACCCCACGGTCGACGGCGCGCGGGCCGCGATCCTCGCGGGCATCAATACGGGAGCCCTGCTGGTGAACTATATCGGGCACGCCGGGATCACCGTCTGGGCGGGCGAGCAGATTTTCCGGGCGACAGACGTGGCCGGACTGACCAACGGAGCCAGGATGCCGGTTGTACTGGCCATGGCTTGCTATGAGGGGCATTTCATCTATCCCCCCGCCGATCCGACATGGTCGGCGCTGGCCGAGGTGATCACGCGAGCGGCGGGCAAGGGCGCCGTGGCGAGCTGGTCGCCCACGGGCATGGGCATGTCGTCCGGGCACGACCTGTTGAACCGCGGCTTTTTCGAGGCCGCTTTCTGGGAGGGACTGCCGACGATCGGCCATGCCACGCTGGCGGGCAAACTGATGCTGTGGGGGACGGGCGCCAGCCCAGACTTGCTCGACACCTACCTGCTGTTCGGTGACCCGGCATCGCAGATGCCGGTCGCCCCCACGGCGGTGGACCTGCTTTCCTTCACCGCGACCGCCGGCAAGTCGGCCATCGAGCTGCGCTGGGAGACGGGGAGTGAGTTCGATAGTCTGGGGTTCAACGTCTACCGCGCCGAAACGGAGTTCGGGCCCTCGGTCCAGCTCAACCAGTCGCTCATCGTTTCCGAAGGAGATGGGCCGATGGGGGGAGTCTATACCTTCCGGGACGTTAAGGCCAAGCAGAAGAGGACCTACTACTACTGGCTGGAGAGTCTGGACCTCTACGGCGGCAATGAGCTCTACGGACCGGTGAGCGCCAAGCGGGTCAAGTAGGCAGGGCGGTCGGCAGGCAAATACAAGGGACACCCCGCGAGCTAGCTCGCGGGGTGTTTTGATGTCCCGGCCTGGAGCGCCGCGCACAGGAAACCCCGAGGCCGGTGGCGGCCTCGGGGTTCAGTGCGAACCAAGCCAGGCGGCAGGGAAGGTTACTTCAGGTGGGTCACGCTCACCGGACCGTGGAAGGCGCTCCCGCCGTAAAGGTTGACATCCTCGAGCCAGTAGAAGTAGGGTCGTTTGCCTTTGGCGGACCAATCCATGTAGGAGTAGTCGGCACCGAAGGACGTGTCCATCTCCGAGTCGGAAACGATGAGCCCCGCGTTGAGCCGGGTGCGCTTGCCGGTCAGGGTGGTGGAGCGGTACAGGTTAAAGCCGAGCAGCCGCACTTCGCTGAGCGTGCGCCAGTCGAGCTCCACGTAGGCCTTGTCAGGCGTGGCCCTGAAGAAGGCCAGTTCCACCGCCGTCGGGTTGGAGGCGTCGGTGGGCTCGTCGGCCCAGTCGTTTGTGGAGTCGATGTCCACGCTGGTGGTGCTGACTGTAGCGTCATTGCAGATATCCGGGCCGAGGCCGAAGGGAGATGCGGGACCTTCGGGAGGGCTGTCCTGGCCCGGGCAGTCGCCGCAGGAGAGAGTGTCTGAATAGTCCTCGCAGTGAGAGCCAGTCTGCACGCCGGGCTTGACCTGTACCCTGAACACCACGGTCACTTTCTCACCCTGCGGCACTTCATAGAGGTTGCAGGTGAGCTGGTGGGTGCCAGAGTCGTAGGCGCAGTCGCGGCCCTGGTCGTCAGGATCGGAAATCGAGACCAGTGAGACGTAGTCCACGTATGGATCCAGCGTGTCCACCACGGTCACGCCGTGGGCAGTCGCGCCTGAGCTTGCGGCCGAGTGACTGATCAGGAGCGTATAGTTGTACATCGAACCCACGTTCTGAACCACATCCTGGTCGTCCTTGTCGATCTCGAGATCGACCGTCACGTCGTTGTAGAAGATGCACGTGACGGTTTCGCCCGCCTCCAGATTGAACGTCGCCGTCCGCGTGTTGATGTCACCCGTGCTGTTCGCGTCATCGCAGACGATGCTGGTCAGTTCCCCGGGAGCTGCGGATTCCACGGAGGTGTAAGTGCCCGGCACCAGGTTCGACACCACGATCTGCCCGCCATCGGAAATGGTCCCTGCTGCGTCACCGGTGAAGGTAAAGCTCTCCGGTGCGTAGTCCGGGTCGGTCTGTTTCTCGACGATGATGGTGCCGCGCTTGGTGTTCGTGGCGGTGCACTCGACCGTGTTGCCGGCGGGCATGATAAAGCCGGCGGGGTCATAGGAGTTGACGCCGTCGCTGCAATCCAGACTGGTCAGGTCCCACCCAGTCGGTACTGTCTCCACGACGGAGTAGGTGCCGCCTGCGGGCAGGGTGCC
This sequence comes from Anaerolineales bacterium UBA2200, assembly GCA_002327925.1. Classification (GTDB taxonomy): domain Bacteria; phylum Chloroflexota; class Anaerolineae; order UBA2200; family UBA2200; genus UBA2200. Next base: position 24,860 of record DCVA01000039.1, on the reverse strand, counting down.
GCTCCCCCATCCGTCGCCGTCGGCCAGACTAAAGTTCGGCGAGTCCCCCAGAAACGGGCCCGGGCCGCTCACAACAAACGGGAACAACTGTGTATCGCCACTGGGGATCGTGACCTTCCTGACGACGATCTGGGAGATCGGGATCGGAGGATCGATAAGCGTGTTCCCGCAGGAGCATTTGGACGTCGTGCCCGGCACGGCCTGTGCGATGGTGCTGCACGTGGTGCCGGCGTTGTTGTCCCAGCTCACGCAAGTGTTCACGTAGGACATCAGGCCTCCGCCTGTGTCCACGCACTTGATATGAAGCGTTTGGATGTCCGCATAGTTCATCCCATCGTTCTCGATGATGTCGCCGCACCAGTCACCATCTTCGTCGCGGTAGGGGCCGTAGGCGGTCCAGGGATAGTCCGGCAGAACCTCCAGCGGCCTGAGGATGCCGTGGTAGCAGGTGTTGGTCGAGTCTGTCTTGGCATTGCCGCCTTCGAGCGCGATCCAGATGCCGATGTCATAACGCGTGGAGGCGTTCGGATCGAGCTCGCCGATGAACATCACCTCAGCGTAGAGGTTGCCCGTGCCGTCGTCCATGCAGGCGGTCGGGGGTACCTGATAGATCACGGCGAGATCGACGTCGTTGGCCACGCACGCGTTCGCATTCATGCCCAGGCAGGCAACGTTCACTTCGCCGGGCACATCAGCGAGCGCAATCTGGGCGCAGGGGAACAGGGCCAACAGCAGCGCTACGCCAAGAACTGCTGCGATCTGCCACGCCCGAGCCCTGGCACGATTGACGATTGAATTAGACATCCGATCCTCCTTTTCAACTGCGAACCTGAACGTACGGGATTTCTGGAATCTTGATTGAGCGCCGCGATGCGACTCAGCGTCCGAAGCTCCCATCAATGGCCCGCCTTGGCCTGCTCCAGAATGGTCTGCAAGATCGGGCCGAACTGCTCGGCCGGCTTGGATCCGCGCATAATGGTGCCCGTACCACCGTACAGGAACAAGAATGTTGGCGCGACCGTGGCCGTCCCCTTTGCGTCATACAGGTCGTCCAGCACCCTCTCCAGCGCTTGCCTCCCCGACAGGCAGGCGGCGAAGCGGTCCCTGTCCAGACCGAGCGACGCAGCCAGAGCTGTCAGGGGCACATCCGGCGCATCGACGGCCCAGTCGGCGAGCTTCTCGAAAAGCAGGTCGTGCATTTCCCAGAACTGGCCCTGCTCTCCGGCACACTCGGCCGCCGCGGCTGCCACGGGCGCCTGAGGGTTCTCCTGCAGCGGCAGGTTCTTGAACACCCACAGCACGTCCCCCGTGGCGACAAACTGACTGTCCAGCGCCGGCTGGACCTCCAGCGCGTGTTTGGCACACGGCGGACACTGGTAGTCGCTAAACTCGACCACCACCAGCGGGGCCTGCGGGTCGCCGCGGTAGGGGTCGCCGGCCACTGTGTACCCTGGCCGCGCCGGATCGGGCGCCAGTCCATCGGGCCTGGCCCAGAAGGGCAGCTCCGGGTTTTCGGCTGTCGCTTGCTCTGCCGCCCCGGCCGGCACCTGGCCGGCGAGAAGCGGATCGATCCAGGCGGCAAAGGTGTCCAGCGCCTGGGCGCCCACCAGCGTGTAGGGGCCGCCCTCCACGCCGCTCAGGAATTGAAAGCTGGGCGTGCCGCTGAAGCCAAGCGCCTTGCCGTCGGCCAGGCCACCGGCTACCAGGCCCTGGGCCCGTCCGGACGCGATACAGCCGTTGTACGAGACCATGTCCGCGCCCAGACTCTGCGCCAGACCGGCCAGGTAGTCGGACGGATCGGACAGGCTGCTCCACTGTTCCTGCGTGGCGAACAGTCGGTCGTGCATCTGCCAGTACAGGGCCGCGCCCTGCTCGGCCAGCAGGCACTCCGCCGCGATGTGCCCCTGCTCGGACGTGGGATGCAGGGACGCGATGGGGAAATCGCGAAAGACCCACTTGACCTGGCCGGTCCGAATGTAGCGCTCGAGCAGCCCGGGAACGGTCTGCGCGGCATGACGGGCGCAGTAGGGACACAGGTAGTCGCTGTACTCCACGAGGGTCACGGGAGCGTTCGCCGCGCCCCGGTAGGGATAGCCCTCGCCTGTGAAGCCAACCTCGATGTCATCGAGCACGGCGGGTGCGGCCGGGTCAGAAGTCTTGGTGGGGGAGCTCGCCTCTGCCGCGGGAGGCAAGGCAACAGCAGGCGTACAGCCAGCCAGAACGCAGGCCACCATAGCCAGCGCGAGCGCCGCCCGCATCCCTTTGCGAAAAATACGCGGTCGAACCACCACCATCTCCTGAAACGCTCTGCGGTGTCGCAGAGTCCACAGCATGAACCGCATCGCCTCGCGCAGGCGAGGAATGCAGCACCACTAGTCCTAGTATAGCACTGCGGGGTAACACTACAATAGCTAGGGGGATAACACTTGGTAGCAGTTGCAGACACAATTGATCGCCTTTCCCCCCGGCCCTGCCCATTCTGCCCACGCCCGTATCGCACATGGCGGTGCTGCGTCTTGTTTTTTGAGCCGAGGTCTGCACCGGCAGCCCTCACGGAGGAGAGCAGTTGGCCTCAACACAGCCCGGAAGACAACTGATGGCAGTGATGGAGCGGAGAGAGGTGCCGCTGGATGGGCCGGACCTGCCCGAGCTCATCCGCGCGGTGCTGGAGAGGGACGCCTGCTTCCGCTTTGCCGCGCGCGGCTGGAGCATGGGCCCGTTCATTCGCGATGGCGATGTCATCACCGTCGCGCCGCTGCCAGAGCCTTTGCCGGGAGTCGGGGAGGTGGTGGCGTTTGTGCGGCCGGTGCCAGGCAATCTGGTGGTGCACCGCGTCGTGGCGGTGCGGGGCGAGACTCGGCTCATCCGGGGGGACAGTCTGACCGGCCCCGGCTACGAGTGGGTCGAGCCCGCGCATCTCCTGGGACGAGTGATCCGGGTGGAGCGCAACGGACGCCGGATCTGGCTGGGCCTGGGGCCGGAGCGCTACCTCATTGCCGCTTTCTCGCGCCTGGGCTGGCTGGCCCCGCTCACCCGCCGCATCGCCCGGTGGATCAAACCCTTGAGGCGGTGCTGAACGGTGAGGGTCGAGGGGGAGAGGTGGGAGTAGGTTTGCGCGCCTACACGGTCCGTGAGAGCTCACGGGCGAGGCACGTGCGCCTGCACCTGTCCCTGTCGGACGGGCTGGTCGTGGTGGTGCCCAGGGGGTTTGACGTGCGGCGCCTTCCCTCGCTCCTGACGAATAAGGCTGAGTGGATCGAGAAGGCCTGGGCGCGCCTGGTCGCGCGCGGCGTGAGGGCCGGGCCGCAGCCGGTGCCGCCATCCGCTGGACGCGAGCTGCCGGAAGCGATCGAGCTGGCGGCTGTGGGTGAGAGCTGGAGCGTGACCTACCAGCGCACGGCGGCCAAAAGCGTGACTGTGCGTCAGGGCCCTGGCCATCGTCTGCTGGTGAGCGGGCACACGGGCAGCAAATCGGCCGCATCCGCCGCACTGCGCCGCTGGATGCTGCGCAAGGCCCACACAGACCTGGAGCCCTGGCTGGAGCGTCTGGCGCGAGAGGGTGGCTACAGCTACCAGCGGGTAGCCATCCGGGCACCGCGAACGAGGTGGGGAAGCTGTTCGGCGCGCGGGACCATCAGCCTCAGCGCCAAGCTGCTCTTTCTGCCTCCGGAGCTGGCCGGATACGTGCTATGGCACGAGCTCTGCCACACGGCGCAGCCCAACCACTCCAAGGCCTTCTGGGCACTGCTGGCACGGCACGAGCCGGGCTGGCAGGCGCGGCGCAAGGAGATGCGCACGGCGGGGACGTTTGTGCCAGCCTGGGCGAATGTGCGGGGCAGGAAGCGGGGGTGAGCGGCTTGCGTAAGAAGGCGCGCTGAGGTATGATGGAAGCGCATTCCGCAAAGGAGGAGCGCTTGATGACCACGATCGAGATTCCCAAGCCGATTCAGAACCAGGGCGAGCTTTTGTCGCTGCAGAGCAGTGTGGCGACGACACCGGAAGGCGGGGCAGCCGTGCTGGTGGCGGCTCTGCTGGCCTGGGCCCAGGACGATCCCAGGGCCGAAGTCTATCTGGCATCGGCGCTGGACGCAGGCCAGCTGCAGTGCGGGCAGATCAAGCTGATCTACAGGCAGAGACTGGCCAGGCAGCTCAAGGGCGGGGAGCACATCGTTCATTCCTACCTTGAGGGGGCCACCCCGGCGAATGGCTACCGCCTGCCCGATCCGCCATACCGGGTGTCCCTGTCTCGCAATCCCTACAGCGGCGAGGACAGCTCAGGGCGGGTCAAGGTCTTTGTGGCCTGCTCCGGTGCAGCGACACCGCGACCCGTCACTCTGAAGCGAGGCGAGGATGGGTTGTGGCGAGGGCACGAGTGGAGCAGCCTGCTGCTCGGTGTGGCGCCGGTTAGGTAGCGCGGTCGCGATCATGCGGAAGCGTGGCCGGCGGGCAGAGCTCGCCGGGCTGCTGGCCATTGTGCTGGTGGCGGCGTGGCTGAGACTCGGCTGGCCGGGCGTGTCCTCGTTCGGTTACGACGAAGCGCGGGTCAGCCGTCTGGCGCTGGACATGGCGCGCCGGGGCCAGTTCGCCGTGCTCGGCATGCCCTCTTCGACGGGCATCCCCAACTTTCCGGCTGCCGTCTGGTTGTACTCTCTTCCCTACTCCATTTCGACCAACCCGCAGGCTGCCATTGCCTTCACCGCTCTGGTCAACGTGCTGGCCGTGATCGGCGTGTGGTGGCTGGCGCGGCAGGCCTGGGGCGCCTGGTCCGGACTGGGCGCGGCGGCGCTCTTCGCCACCTCGCCGTTTGCTGTGTTCTACGCGCGTGGCATCTGGGGGCAGGACTGGCTGGCGCCGGGGGCCGTACTCTGGGCCGTATGTGCGGTGCAGGGCATTCGCCGCAAGAGCGGCAGGTGGCTCGGGACCTGTGCCTTTTTGGCCGGCTTTCTGGGGCAGGTGCACCCGGCCGGTTTCGTCCTGGCGCTGGCGACAATCTGGATCGTGTTCCGCTTTCGCCTCTGGCGGAGGTGGACCGCGCTGCTCGTGGGCGGGGGCCTGGCTCTGCTGGCTGCCCTGCCAGCCGTTGTGCACATCGTGTACGGAGCGGCGGGCGTACGCGCCGACCTGGCCCGCTTGCTGGCGCGGAAGGCAATCTGGGATTGGACCAGCGTGAAACAGCTCCTGGACCTGGGCACGAGCAGAGGCTGGGAGTGGTTCTGGCTGGGTCCCGCGTGGCGGTGGGATGAGCCGCTGGGCACACCGCTTTGGCTGAGCCGCTGGGCCCTGGGAGGGATGATGCTGAGCGGGGCGCTGGGGCTGGCCGCGGGAGGACTGAGCGGGAGGGGCAAGGCCAGCCGGGGTGCCCTGACCGCCCGGCGGGTGTTGGCCGGGGTGCTGCTGCCCTGGGTTCTGGCCGCTCCGCTGCTCTTCCTGGCGCCCAGGTCGCCGGCCTACATCCAGTACCAGCTCACGGCTTTTCCTGCCCTGCTCCTTCTGGCGGCAGCGGCCGTGCGCCAGGGCCGGCGTTCCCCCCGGCGCTACCTGTGGATGGCGGTGCTGGCGGGGGTGGCGGTCGTGCAGGCCGCGGCTGTCGCGCAGACGCTGAGCACCGTTCGGGATAGGTACGTGCCGGGCGGCCTGGGCACGCCGATGCTCTATCTGCAGGACGCGGTGGGTGTGCTGAAGGCGGATAGCCCGCGGATCGTGGTGGAGACGGCCGGCGGCGACCCGGCGTTCGATGGCGATGCAGCGGCGCTGGATGTGCTGCTCTGGGATGTTCCTCACCAACTGGTGGACGCTCGCTCGGCCCTGATTCTGCCTTCGCGCAGGGCCAACCTGCTGTTCACCTTTGGGGACCTTCCCGCTTGGGAGGTGGCCTCGTACGTGGGCCTGGAGGGAGAGGACCGCGAGCTGCCGCGCCGGGGCGGAGAGCCGCCTTACCAGATGCTGGCGGTCGAGCCGCCCTACGACCTGGTGCTGACCCCTCTGGCACCCGCGGCGCTGGCCAACGGGGCGGAGCTGGTGAGCTGGGGCGTGCAGATGCTGTCTGATGGGCGAATCAGGTTGATCACGGCGTGGCGCGTTGCCGGGGCGGCGGACGGGAGATTCCACCAGTTCAACCACCTGTACCTGGAGGGGACGGAAGGTCCGGCTGTGGTGCACGACGTGTACGCGCAATCTGAGGCCTGGCGGGAGCAAGACCTCCTGATCACCTGGGCCGAATTCGAGATGCCGTCGGCAACAGCGCTGCGCTTTGAGGTGGGGATGTACCGCTACCCGGAGGTCGAGCGTGTGCCAGGGGCAGACCCGGACGACCCGAGCGGGACGATCCGGCTCGAGTGGAGGGGACGGTAGCGTGATGAACCAAGCAAGGGTGAGCTGGCAGGCACAGGTCGCGCGTGTGGTGTGGGGCCGCATGACGGCCCGGATCGGCGCGTACAAATCGATACAGGAGCTGCGCAACGCTCAGGCGGGCAGGATGTTGCGGCCGCGCGTCCCGCGCGGGATGAGGCGAGAGATCGTTTCGGCGGGCGGGGTGCCGGCCGAGTGGCTGATCCCATCGGAGGAGACGTCGGGTCTGCTGCTCTACCTGCACGGCGGCGCCTGGACGCTGGGCTACTACCAGCCGCACCGTTGGATGGCGCGTGTTCTGGCCGGTGCGGCGGGCCTGCGGGCCCTGGTGCTGGATTACCGCCTGGCGCAGGAGCAGCTCAGGTCGTATATCGGGGCGGCCGACCCGCGCGATCCGCTGGTTTCACCCTACTACGCGGACCTGCGCGGCCTGCCGCCTCTGCTGATTCAGGTCGGCGGTGCTGAGTGGCTGAGGGAAGACGTGGAGCGCTTTGTGCCCAGGGCCAGGGAGGCGGGGGTGGACGTGACCCTGCAGGTGTGGCCGGGCATGTGGCACGTGTGGCAGATGATGGCGGGATGGATCCCGGAGGCGGACAGGGCGGTGGCCGAGGTGGCAAGATTCTGCAGGGGGAGGCGAGATTCTGAGGCGCAGTAGCGCCTCAGAATGACAGGCGGCACAGAGCAGTGACTCTGGGTGAGAGGCAGGGGAACGGGGATGTTTCAGGTGACATCAGAATGGCAGGGCGCATTCCCGGGGGCGCACGCCGGGATCCTGGTGATGAAGGGCGTGCAAAATCCCGCCAGGCACGAGGAGCTGGAACAGCGGAAAACGGCCCTGGAGGCCGCGCTGAGGGAACGCCACGCGGGACAGGATCGCAAGTCGCTGCTGGCCCTGCCGACGATAACTGCCTATCAGGACTACTACCGGCCCTTTGGCAAGACGTACCACGTACTGGCGCAGCGGGAGTCGATCGCCTTCAAAGGTCGGTCGATCCCTTCTGTGGCGGCGCTGGTCGAGGCCATGTTCATGGCCGAGGTCGATGACCTGCTGCTCACGGCGGGCCACGATCTGGACAGCCTGCATCTGCCCGTCAAGCTGGATGTGGCCAGGGGCGTGGAGAGCTATACGTTGCTGCGCGGTACGGAGGCGACGCTGAAGCCGGACGATATGTTCATGGCAGACGGGGCAGGCGTGATCTCCAGTATTCTCTACGGGCCTGACGCGAGAACACAGATTCGCTCTGAGACGCGCAATGTGCTGTTCGGCGTGTACGCGCCGGAGGGGATTACGCCGTCGGAAGTGCTGGCGCACCTGGCGAAGATTCGTGACCTGGTGCGCGTTGTGTCTGCGGGCGCCGGCGTCGAGGTGCTGGAGACCTACGGCGCTCCATAGCGATGGCGAGCTGTCTCGCCAGTCCGGGAACTTTTGGACGGCGTGCGACGTTGCGTATCCATGCGCGGCGAATTCTGACCTCAGGAGGCTCGGTATGTTGAATCGTTGGGTGCGAATGATATCGGTACTGGCGATGCTGGCCCTTGCGGCGTCGGCCTGTGCTGCCCCGGCGGTGCAGCCCACGCCCACGCCGCAAGTCGAGATCGCCAATCCGGCTTCGGAGAACTGCGTGAAGCAGGGCGGCAGGCTGGTGATCGAGAAGCGCGGCGACGGAGGGGAGTACGGCATCTGCTACTTTGAGGACAATCGTCAGTGCGAGGAGTGGGCCCTGTTGCGCGGCGATTGCCGGGCGGGCGGGGTCAAAGTCACTGGCTACGTGACCCAGGCGGCGGCCTACTGTGCCATCAACGGCGGCAGCTACCAGATAACGGCCAATGCCACATCGGATCAGCAGCGGGGCACGTGTACCTTCAAGAACGGCGCCGTGTGCGATGCCGCCGACTATTATGGCGGCAAGTGCGATGCCAACGCTGCGGCCGCTCTGAAAAAGTACGACAATCCCTTCGAGTACTGCGCCGCGGTCGGGACCGTTCCTGCCCCTGACGCTCGCTTCAACGGGGAGGCCATGCCCGCAGTGCTGGTCCAGGCCATGATCGGCCAGGGCATCGTGTCGGCCGACATGCCGGCCGAGATGCAGAAGAACGCCGTGTGGCGCTGCGCCGAAGGCAAGGTCAAGCTGTGCCACCGCGGGGCAAACCTGCCCTGCGAGGAAATGGCAGATGCGAGCCAGACTGTGAGCGCGGAGATGACAACGTTCTGCGCAGAGAACAAGAGCGCGGAGGTGATACCGGCGGCCGTGACCGGGCGGGCGACCGTGTTCGAGTGGAAGTGCGTGGACGGCAAGCCGGCCACAGTCAAGCAGGTGTTCCAGGCGGACGCCCAGGGGTTTATCGCCGACTTTTGGTACGAGATGATCGCCAGGTAGCCTGGTGCCGTCCCGCAGGGGTATTTCGCCGCATGCCGTGCGGATTTCCTGAACGGGCCTCATAACAGCGAGAACGAGCCCCCGGGTCCTTTGGATACCGGGGGCTCTGTTTGTGCCGCTGCCGTGCAGCGGGTTGGCCGGACTGCCGTGCCTGTGGTAGAATCAGGGCAGAAGTGATTAGCCGGGCGAAAGGGCAGGTACCATGGCCAAACGCAAGTCCAGCTTTAAGACCGCAACGGCAGCGCCTCCGGCTGCCCCGAACAGACGGTGGCCGCTTCTTCTTGTAGCCGCCGTGCTGCTCCTGCTGGCTGCCGCCGTGTTCATGCTCACTCGCCCCAATCCAGAAGCGAAGGAGACTATCTTGCCAGAGAAGGTTGCCACCAGGCAGTACGCCTCGGCACCGCCGATGCTGATCGACGTCAAGAAGAAATACACAGCCACGGTCGAGATGGCCAAAGGCGGCACATTCGTGATCGAGCTGTTCGCCGACAAGGCGCCGATCACGGTGAACAGCTTTGTCTTTCTGGCCCGCGACGGCTATTTTGACGGAGTGACGTTCCACCGGGTGCTGGACGGATTCATGGCCCAGGGCGGCGATCCGACCGGCACGGGACGCGGCGGACCCGGCTACCAGTTCGTGAACGAAGACAGCGACTTGAAGTTCGACAAGGCGGGCATGGTGGCGATGGCCAACGCAGGCCGCAACACCAACGGCAGCCAGTTCTTTATCACCTACGACGAGCAGTCGTACCTCAACGGAGGGTACACCATCTTTGGGCAGGTGACGAGCGGGATGGAGGTGGTGAACGCTCTGCGGCGCCGCAATCCAGACGACCGGCCGACCTATGCCGGAGACGCCATCAAGACGGTCAGGATTTCGGAGGAGTAGGGGAGGGCGGACACGCCGAATCTGGCCAATCCGCCCGGCCATGGGGGGGGGCGCTGGTGCGCGCCGGAGGGTTCCTGTATGCCCTGCAGGGCGCCACACCCAATCCGCCGGGCGATAACAGCCAGTTCTGGCGCTATGACCCGAGGACAGGCGTGTGGACGACGCTGGCCGAGCACCCACGGCGGCAGTCCGGTGGAGGCGCACTGGCCTGGGCCGGAGGTGACATCATCTATGCGTTGTCCGGCGCGTCTGGCAAGTTCTGGGGCTACCACATAGCCGCCGACAGCTGGTCCTCTCTGGCCGACACCCCGGCGCCGGTGCAAAATGGCGGGTGCCTGGCCTGGGCAGGGGGCGATTTCCTCTATGGCATGCGCGGGAGTGACACCACAACCTTCTGGCGCTACAGCATCTCGGCCAACACGTGGGTCGGGCGCGCGCCGGTTCCGGAGGCGCCCGCCTCCGGAGCGTCGCTGGTCTGGACCGGAGGCGACTCCCTTTATGCGACCCGGGGCAACGGCACCCGGACATTCTGGCGCTATGATGTCTCTTTGAACTCCTGGGAAGTGCTGCCGAACGCGACCCTGAACTTTGATGCCGGAGGAGGGCTGGCCTGGGATGGCGGCAACTGGCTCTACGGGGTACGAGGGAATAACTCACCCTGGGCCGCGAGCTATGACTTGATGGCGGGGAGCTGGCCCTACCTGCCCGACGCCCCGTGGGATGTAGGCTCGGGCGGAGGTGTCGCGTGGTTGAGCGGCGGCCTGTACCTGCTGCGAGGCCAGTCCACGACCCACTTTGGCGTGTACCGGCCGGGCTTTTTGCCGGGGCGGGTGTACCTGCCGATGGTTGCCGGCGCGAGTGAGTGAGGGGGTAGTGACGCACGATCTGCAGAGGTACACAGAATCCAATCGCGCGGCCTGGAACGAAGCCATGCCCTACCACCAGAGAGCGGCAAAGGACAAGTGGGATGGCCGGTTTGCCATGCCGGGCTATTCTTGCCTGGCGGAGAACGAGCTGGAGGAGTGGCAGCGGTTCGGGCTGACGGGCAAGGCGGTGGCCCACCTGTGCTGCAACAACGGCGTGGAGCTCATGTCGCTCAAGAACCTCGGTGCAGGGGAGTGCGTTGGATTTGACATATCGGACGCGGCCATCCTCGAGGCGCAGGAGCGAGCCGCCCTCTGCAACCTCGACTGCCGTTTCGTTCGCACCGATGTATACGCCATCGATCGGCAGTGGGACGGACGCTTCGACGTGGTATACATAACCATCGGGGCTCTGGGATGGCTGCCGGACCTGGCGCGCTTGTTCGCGCGGGCAGCGATGCTGCTCAAAGAGGGCGGAGGCGTGTTCATCCACGAGATCCACCCGCTGGCGGAGATCCTGCCCGACGACGGCAAGCAGGAGGCCGACCCGCTACGCATCAACGATCCCTACTTCAAGGCCGAGCCGTGGGTGGACTATGGCGACCTCGACTACGTTGGCGGGGTGCATTACGATTCGGTTCTGCCGCAGTACGGCTTTGCCCATCCCCTGTCGGATGTGATCATGGCTCTGATTGGGAGTGGGCTGGTCGTCGAGCGCTTTGTTGAGTACGACATCGATACATCGGCCGGACACAAGAGGCAGGAGGGCAAGGGCCTGCCTCTGAGCTACATTCTGGTGGCCCGCCGCTGAGTCGATCCGTCGTGCGTTTGACGAGGAGGGCAAGATGAAGGGTCGTGTATCTCTCCTGGTGCGCTGTGCGGGGACGCTTCTCCTGATTGCCGCGCTGCTTCCGACGGCAGCTTTGTCGCAGACGCCGCCGGCGGGCGGCCGTCTGGTCATCCTCGGCAAGCTCGATGGCCTCCCTCTGCCGGCGGGCCTGAAGGTCTTAGGATTATGGCCCGTTTGTTCTGGCCGAGGTTACCGAGGCGCAGCTCGGCGATGCCAAGGGGCAGGGTTATGGACCTGCTGGGCGAACGGACCATCATCTCGCTCAACGGCAGGGTCTGGGACACCAGGCAGGGCGAGCCGGCGATTGCGGAAAGGCAGCGCTCTGCCGCTGCCGACCGTTACTTCCTGATCCAGTTCTACGGCCCGGTCAAGGACGAGTGGGTGAGCGCGCTGGAGGAGCTGGGTGTGACCTTCCTGGGCTATCACCCCAACTACGCCTTCATCGTGCGCATGGAGCCGGGGCTGATGGGCAAGGTGCAGTCCAGCCACGCGGTGCAATGGGTGGGCCGCTACCACCCGGCCTACCGTCTGGCGACGGAGGAGGAGCTGGCCAAAGCGCAGACGGAGGGGTCCGGGCTCGCGCTCAACATCAGAGCGTTCCCCGGCGAGGATGCGGCCGCTCTGCAGTCGCGCCTGGAGGCCATTGGCGTGGCGATCGAGTGGCTGTGGTCGTCCGATCCGCCCCTGGCGCGGGTGTGGGCCCAGCGCGGGCAACTGGACGAGCTGGCGGCCGTGCCGGGCGTGTATCGAGTTGAACCGTACGACGCGGCGAAACTGGTCAACGACGGCGCGTCCCAGGTGATGCACACCTCGGACGTGCGGGAGGCGAGCCGCAACAGCCTGCTGCAGGACCTGACGGGCGCGGGGCAAATAGGGGGCATGGTCGACTCAGGGCTGGACGACAACGACTCGACCCTGCTGCACAAGGACTTTTACGATTGGACGGGCGGCGTCCAGACGAGTCGCATCGCGGCGGCGCTCGCGGGCAGCGGCTGCACCAAGCCGTGCACCTGTTACGGCCAGGATGATGCGGTTTCCAGCGGCCATGGCACGCACGTGGCCGGCTCGATCGTCGGCAACGGCTACAGTTCGCTGCTGCAGCGCAACCTGCAGGACCAGGCCCGCACTTCCGACCCCAGTTTCGACTACGCCTGGGCGGTCGGCCAGGCGCCTGAGGCGCGGATCGCCTTTGCCTACGTGGCCGGTGGGCTGGCGAATCAGCAAGCACCCTGTGCGGGATCGGTTCCTCCCTCGCTACCTGGCAGAGCGTCTACGACGCGGGCGCACGCAATGTGAACAACTCATGGGGCAACACCCTCAGCACCTACGCGGGGGATGCCGTAGCGGCGGACCAGGTCATGTGGCTGAACCAGGACTATCTGGTGGTCGCCTCAGCAGGGAACGCCGGGCCGGGCGCTGACACGGTTACCCAGCCGGCGACGGCCAAGAACATCCTGGCCGTGGGGGCCTCGGGAAACCACCGCTCCGTCTGGGAGGGCGACAGCCAGACATCCAGCCTGCTGACCGACTTTTCGAGCCGAGGGCCGATCACTACGGGCACGACGGGCGACACGCGCTTCAAGCCGGACATCGTCGCCCCGGGGGCCGATATACTCTCGACCCGCAGCACCTTTATTGACAACGGTACGGTCACCCTCTGGCAGAACGAGGCAGGGGACGGCGACGCAGACGGCCATCTCGACTACTGGTGGAGCGGCGGCACATCCATGTCGGCCCCGCAGATCACGGGCGCAGCGACGGTCGTGCGGCAGTATTTCCAGGACATCCAGGGTCTGGGCAGCGCCACCCCACCCAGTGCGGCCCTCATCAAGGCGGCCCTGGTCAACGGGGCAGTCGACATGGGTTACGGCTACGAGACCAATCCGTCGACCTATCCTTACGGCGGGCGCAACATGCAGGGCTGGGGCATGGCCAACGTGGAACAGGCCATCACGCCGCACGCGCCGCGCTCTTTCTTCTACGACGACTTTACCGACATCAGCGCCAGCGCCCACCAGTCCACCATCGGTCCGAACAGCACGGGTGACTATGTGCAGTACACGGTGGGCGTGGTTGACGGCAGCGAGCCGCTGAAGGTTACCCTGACCTGGACCGACCCACAGACAGGGGCTTCCGGCTATGCAGTCAACAACCTGAACCTGCTGGTCACGGCGCCCGACGCGACCGAGTACCGTGGGAATGTGTTTTCCGGATCCTGGTCTGTCCCGGGCGGTGCCTACGACGCTGTCAACAATACGGAGGCGGTGTACCTGCAGAATCCGGCAGCCGGCACATGGACCATCCGCGTGACGGACAGCGCGCACGGCAGCGGCACCCAGCCCTTCGCTCTGGTGGTGTCCGGCGGGCTGGGGGTCTCAGCGGAGACCACCCGCACCTGCAGCGGGATCACGAGCTGCGCCGGCCGCACGGGCACTTCGGCTCAGGACTACTTTCCCTCCCTCAAGCCCCTGACCGGGACCAAGGAACAGGTGCAGGCTGGCAAGTCCCTCGCGACGTCCTCACGGCTCACCAACTGGGGCGCAAACGCAGACACCATCTACCTGTCGGCCGCCGCGACGACGATGACAGGCGCCAGTGCCGCCGGCTTTACCGTGACCTTCGATCCGGCGGGTCCCTTCAGCCTGGCGTCCGGCGCTTCCCAGGATGTGCTGGCCACAGTGGCTGTTGGCATCGGCGTGGCGAATGGCGCCTACGACGTGTCCCTCACAGCGACCTCCGCCGGAACGGGAGGCCGCCAGGATGTGCGGGTACTCGCTCTCAACGTCCAGCCCAACAGCGACCTGCCCAATTCCCAGCGCATCGACTCGAGCGGCCAGGTCGTGTCGGTTACGGGAGCGCAGGTGACCCCCAGCTTCTGGTCCTGCCCCAGCGACCCGGATACCGTGTGGGTGGCCTACCTCGACGGAAACAGCCACAACAACAGCGGCGCCAGGGTCTATGCGGCGTGCTCGATCGACGGAGGCGTGAGCTGGACCAAGTGGCAGGTCGATGCCAACGATGGGGCGCACTACTTTGCGCCGGTCATCTCCGGACGCGCCGACTGCGGAAGCGTCACTGTGGCCTGGGTCAGGGAAACGACCACCAGCGCGACGCCTGCCTACAGCCAGTGGCTCTACTCGCGGACCTATACGGGCGGGGACTGGGGGTCGATCGGAACGCGCGATACCCTCGCCGGAGGTTCCAGCTACTTTCTGGGGGATCCGGCCGTGATCTACGACAACGACGGACACATCCTGTTGACCTGGTGGCACTACACGGGCACGGCCGCATCAACGGGCATCTACTCTTCGCACTCCATCGACAATGGCAGTACGTGGATTGCGGCCGCGGCTGTGATATACGGGGCCAACCATCGGTACCCGGCACTGGTACTGGACACGACCAACAATGACGTGTGGATGGCTGTCAGCTACACCGGAGCCACGTCCCGTGACATCTACGTCAGGTACTGGGACGGCGATGCGAATGCCTGGAACGGCACGAACAACCTCGTTGCCGGTACCGGAGACCGCGAGAACCATCCTGCCATCGGTTACGCCAACGGCAGGCTCTGGGTGGCCTGGAACCGCTACGTCGACTACAGCAACCCGACACCCGAGTTGTACTACACGTACAGCACCTCAACCCTGCCCGCGATCACCTGGGCAGCGGCCCAGGGTCCCTATGGCACGCGTCTGGCTGAGCACACGCCGCCGTCGATCACAGGCGATAGCAGCTTCATCTACATTGCCTACCTGGGCTACGCGGACGTTTTCCGGGGGGGCAACATCTATGCGCTGAAAGTGAACGCCGCCACGGGCCTACTGGACAGGACCTACCAGCTCACCTCCACGGCGGACGACCCGCCTCTCTACGCGCGCGGTAACGCCGGCTCGCCCCGTCTGCAGTGGGCGACGACGACCCTGAACGGCGGCAGCGCCGTGACCGGTCCCACACTGCTCTATTCGAAGAACGCCCCCTGGGGCAGCTCACTTGGCCCCTACTACGCGGCAAACGTGGGGGTGGCGCAGGCCCTCTACAACGAGGAGGAGGATTTTGACCTCTGGCTGGCCCAGGTGGGCACCAGCGTGCCGACCGCGGTTGACCTGCTGCGATTCGAGGCCGCTTTCCGAAACGGCGCTGTCGTTCTGGAGTGGGAAACAGCCAACGAGGTCGACAGCCTGGGGTTCAACCTGTACCGAGCCAGTTCGCCCCACGGCAGGATGATCCGACTCAACGAAGATCTGATGCTCTGCCTGGGGGCGCCGGGCAGTCCCGTCGGCGCGGTTTATGGCTACACAGACACGGACACGGAGCCAGGCACGGCCTACTACTGGCTGGAGGAGGTGGACATCTACCGCCACGGCAGTGTGTTCGGACCGCTCGAGGTAGTGGTGCCGGGGTTTGCCCTGCATGTGGGGCCGATGCAGATCACCTACAAGCTCAACGGGCAGGTCTATGCGCTCAGGGCGGAGACGCGGGTGCTGGATGGCGCCGGGCAGGCGGTGGCCGCCGCGAAGGTCTCGGCGCGCTGGACCCTGCCCGATCATAGCACGCTGGAGCGCCAGGTCTTTTCAGATGAGGCGGGCTTGGCCTCTTTCAAGGTCACAGCCAAGCTGCGCGGAAGATACGAGTTTTGTGTCACGGACCTCGGCGGCAGCGCGGGGCTCTATGAGCCAGCGCGCAACGTCGAAACCTGTGAAGTGCTGACGCTTCGCTAGGGATCACCGTCCGTCCGCAAGTACACGGCACCGTCGCCTCACGCAGCCGAGACAAATGCTGCGGGGCGGCGGTGCTGTTGTTTCGGGCGCGGGCGCGCACCGCACTCACGGAGTGCGCGCAGACCTGGCGCATCTTGTCAAGTGGCTGGATGCGGGGTACAATGCTCCCCAATACTACCTCGTTTGATAAGGAGCCACAACCCATGTTGATTCGCAGACCTGAAGACGTACCCCCCATCACCTACAAGAACGGAGTTCAGAAGCGCGTCGTGCTCGGTCCCCAACAGGGTGCGCCGACTTTCGTGCTGCGCACGATCGACGTGCCGCCCGGCGAGGCGTCACCCTGGCACAAGCATGACTGGGAGCACGAGATGTTCGTGCTGGCGGGCGAGGGAATGGCCATCACGGAGGACGGCGAGAGGCCCACGAAATGCGGGGATGCAGTACTCGTCCCCCCGAACGAGATGCACTCGTTCAAGAACACCGGCACGGACACCTTTCGTTTCATCTGCCTGGTCCCCACGCGGGGCGAGGATAACCCCTAGCCAGGGGGCCACGTTCCTGCATCTGCTGCGGCAGATGGGAGCGGGATGATGGCAGAGAGGATCACCACGCCGTCTGCAAGTGTGATTGTTCGCCCCGCCGCCGAGGGCGATGCGGCGGCCTACCGCGAGCTGCGCCTCGAAGCGCTGCGCGATCATCCTCAGGCCTTCGGTTCTGATTATGAGACTGCCCTGGCGCGTCCGCCCGAGTGGTGGGTCGAGCGTCTGAAGAAGGCAGGGACCCCCGGCTGGCCCAGGATGTACCTTGCCTGGGCGGGGGGCGAGCCGGCCGGCCTGTGCGGACTGGTGATGCGGGAAGGGCCGAAGGTGCAGCATAACGCCGAGCTGATCAGTATGTATGTGCGGCCTGCGTGGAGGGTCTCGGGCGTCGCGGATGCACTGATCGCATCCGCTCTGCAGTGGGCGAAGGAGCAGGGAGCCACGATTGTGAAGCTGGCCGTGGTGACGACGAACCTGGGCGCGAGGCGCTGTTACGAGCGCAACGGGTTTGCGCCCTACGGCACGGAGCCGGAGGCGTTGTGCCATGGCGGAGCGTACTTGGACGAGATGCTGATGGCGAGAAAGCTCTAGGAGCGGGGTTGCCCCACTCGTCTTGTGCGGCGGATATCTGGGTTGAGGCGGAGGGAAAGCGATGAGCACTGGCACGATCACTCTGCACCCCGTCGATCGGACCAACTGGCGCGCCGTGGAGAGGGTCCAGGTGGCGCCTGAGCAGCGCGAATTCTCAAGCGATACAGCGCACTACTTGCTCTTGTGCGCTTTCGGAGGCGATTGGCGTCCGCTGGCCGTCCTGCTGGGAGACAGGGTCATCGGTTTCCTGATGTGGGCGGTGGATGAGGCCGACGGCAGTTGCTGGCTGGGAGGAATCTGCATCGACAGGAGCGAGCAAGGGCGCGGCTACGGAAGGCAGGCCATCCTGGAGGCGGTCGCGCTGCTGTCCAGGGAACACGGTTTCCGCCATTTTGCCCTTTCGTACAATCCGGCCAATGCAGTGGCCGTTCATCTCTATCGGTCGCTCGGCTTTGTCGAGACAGGCGAACTGGAGGACGATTTGACGGTCGCGCGCCTGATTCTGGCGGATTAGTCCGAGGACAGGTCCAGCTATCGCGTCAGGCGGGGGCGCCCAACGCACCAGGGAATCGCCTCGCCAATCTTGTCCGCAAACCAGGAGAGTCCGATGAAGCCAGCCCTGCTGGTCGTCGATGTGCAGAAGAAGATGCGGGAACAGGTTGAGGACGCGCGATCAGCATGAAGCGAAACGAGTACGGGCCATTGAGGAGGAAGTAGTGGGCCAGCCCACCATTCTGGTGACCAACGATGACGGCATCAACTCGCGGGGCATCTGGGCCGTCGTGCAGGCGGTGATGTCCCTGGGGAAGGTTGTGGTCGTCGCGCCCGATCGCCAGTGGTCGGGAAGCGGCCGCAGTATGCCGTCGAGCGTAACCTGCGAGGTCAGGGAAGTGGCCTGCCGGAACCGTGAGCTGGACGTGCAGGCCTACGCCGTAGACGCGAACCCGGCACAGACGGTGATGCTGGGAGTGCTGGACCTGTGCGGGAAGCGCCCCGACCTGGTCGTATCGGGCGTGAACCACGGTTTCAACCTGGGCACGGACGTGACCCTGTCCGGGACGGTGGGCGCTGCCCTCGAGGCCGCGGCGTTTGGAATTCCCGCACTCGCCGCGTCGCTGGAGATGGACCTGCGCTGCTACTTTGACGGGGACCAGAACGCGGATTATGGCGGAACAATGCACTTTGTTCGCGCGCTGGCGCGCTACATCCTGTCGATTGGCCTGCCACGGGGCGTCGATATTCTGAACCTCAACCTGCCGTCCAATACATCCGCCACTACGCCGTGGTATCTCACTCGCCTGTCGCGGTCGAGGTATTTCTTGCCTCAGCCGTCTTCGCCCGAGGACAGGCGGCGCCTGGTAGGGTGGAGTGTGCTCGAAGACGCGAGCGGCTTGGATCCGCAGACGGACATCTACACCCTGCTGACCAGGCGAGCTGTGTCGATCACACCGTTGACCATAGATATGACCGCAGCTGCGCCTGCCGGGCGTGAGGCGGAGATGGGGCAAGATCTGGCCAGGTACCTTGGCGAAGAGGACTCGCCGCTCAGCGAGAGGAGGACGAATGGCCGAACTCAAGACAAAGCCCAGTAACGCGAGCGTTGAAGCGTTCCTGGAAGCGATCCCCGATGAGGGCCGCCGGAGAGACTGACGTGATCTCGCGAAGCTTATGGGCAGGATCACAGGCGCCGAGCCCAGAATGTGGGGGGAGCGCATCGTGGGGTTCGGCGAGTACCGTTTCAGGTATGCCTCGGGACGGGAAGGCGACTGGTTCGTGACCGGTTTCAGCCCACGTAAAGATACACTGACCCTCTACATCATGTCCGGATTCGAGCCGTTGCAGTCCTGGCTGGCCAGGCTGGGCAAGTACAGGTTGGGGGTGGGGTGCCTATACATCAAGAAGCTGGCCGACGTGGACGGGCAGGTGCTGGAGGAACTGATTACCGAGTCCGTGCGGCGGTTGAGCGGCAAGGAAGACTAGAGAAAGAAGAAGGGCGGGCACACGGGCCCGCCCTGTCGAAATCGCGCAGTAGAAGAGGCCGGCTACTCGGCGGCAGCGATTACGGTAACGCTAGTGTAATCCGTTTCAGCCTGGATCATCACGATTGCCTGGCGCGCTTCCTTGCTGTAGGTGAGCATGCCCGCCATGGGCTCTTCTGCCTTCCACCCGAGAACCTTCATCTGTTCGTTGTAAAAGGTGGTGACCGCCTCAACACTGAGCGTCGTCCGGTAGGAAACGTTGCCCGCCATGGCGGTGATTTCCGTGGCCCCCTCGACGATCGGGATATCCTCGGCGATTGGCGGGGCGACCCCCTCGGGCGGCTCGATCTTGACTGGCCGGTTGATGTCGGTCAGGTCAAAGGTGACATCGAGCACGCCGTTCGTGCCGCCACTCAATCCCAGTTTGGCCCCCTCGTAGTGGGCCACGTACTTGACCACGATGTCGTACTGCGGTGAGATATAGACATCGCCGTCCATCTTGTCGGCAACGCCAAACGCCAAAAAGCCCCCCGAACTTTCGGCCAGCTTGTAGTGGTCGGCCGTAACGCCGTTGACGCTCATGCCGCGCTGCACGAGGCGGCCTTTGTTGCCGGAGATCGCGCTGAGCGGATCGGCGAGAAAAGCGGTAGATCCGAAGGGGGATTCTTCCGAGCTGAACATGGACAGCCACTCGTCGTCGTCGCCCCGGAAGTAGGCAACCTGGCCGATACTGATGGTTTCGAAGGAGCCATCCGTTCCGCTCCAGATGGAGTGCCGGGCTGAATCGGCCCTGGAGTAGGCCTCAGTGGCGTCCCAGAAACCCGTTGTGGTGGAGCCATCTTTGGTTTCGGTCCATTTCCAGGAGTAGGCGGCGTGGTAAGAGTCCAGCTTGTCGAGGTTGGACGAGTTGGCCAGCTCGATCTCCTCTGCCGCAGCCGTGGCCTGGGCCGACGCGGCCGTAGGCACGGAGGAGGCGGCAGTGGGGAGAGAAGTGGGCGACGCGACGACGGGTGTATTGGCGACGCTTGACGGCTGCGTGGGGGTGGCCTTGCTTCCGCCACAGCCAACCAGCAGGGCGCCCACGAGCAGGAGAGCCAGAACGCTACGCGTTTTCATAACAGTTCCTCCTCGGAATGGTCGTATATGAGATGCGATGGGCCATTGTACGTGCTCGGGCCAGCAAGTGCAAACGGGCGCCATGGACCCGTAGCTATGACGCAAAAGGGATCTATTCTTGACGCGCACGGAGAAACGCCGCATCACAGGGTTGCGGCTCTGCGGGGAGGGCAAGTTCCGGCCGGGGTACCGCGATTACTCGATCAGGTGCACCATGCGCAGGCCACCATCGTCCGGCCCGGGCGGGCCAGAATCGACATAGTCCACAAAAATGCCCTGAATGCCCTTGGGGCTCCTCGTGGCCAGAACTTCGGTGACCTCGAAAACGGCGAACTTGAGCACGTGGTAATAGTCCTTGCCGGGGTACCACTGCCTAATCTCGTCAAAGACCACGATCTTGATAAGCTGGCCGACGTAGGCCTGTTGGATGACCGCTGCGGAGACGCCCTCTTCGCCGCGAACCCATTCGTCACGACTAATCGCTCCTTCGTACCCATCGACCATCCAGTCTTTGAGCAGATTCGAGCCGCAATTGCCACAGCTTTCGGGTACAAGACAGGACATACACAGCCAGCCGCGGTAAGCGCCGGAGATGTTGCCCGTGAGAGGGTCCATGTCCTTGTCGTCGTCCCAGATGGTGTAGGGGTCACCCTTTACGAACTCGAAATCCCTGATAGCTATGGGTGCGGCGCCATACGCCAGATTGACTCCATCGAACCTGGCCACTGCAGTGGCGCACACGGTCTGGGCATTGATGCCGAGCACACGGGCAAAGCTCATCAGCACAGGCGTGCAGGCGCGAACGGTAACGATCGGGGAGGCCACGGCGATATTAGCCGTTGCGGCATCGTTGCGGGTGACGGAGTAGTCGTAGGCAGCAGTGGAGGCCTGGCCGTCTGTGCCGTCCAGCGCGAGGATGCGTGCTCCGGCCAGAGCGCCGGCGTCGGCGGCGTTCTGCATGCGGCGGCGATGCAGGTAGAGGTTGCCGCCGTCCAGTACCAGGGCCAGGATGGCGATGAGCCCGACCATGGAGACTGCCAGGAGAATCAGCACCTGGCCGCGTTGGTTGCGAGTCTCTTCGGATCGTTTGCCGTACAGCATTGTTCGCTCCTGCGCACCCGCGATGTCGGGCAGGGAAGGACGAAGGCCATCGATGTATCACGCCCGTTACATTATATGACGAAAATGCAAAAACGTGGATACGGCCGAGTGGGCCATCGCCTGCGGCCGACCGGGGGTCGACTTGCCCCTGCGGATTCAACGCGCTTCGCTTTTTGCATTAGCCTCCGCATGCACCGTTTCGCGTCTGGGTAGCGGATCCGGAGCGGCGAGCAGGGGGTCTCCGGCCAGTTGACGGGAGGGCCATGACGCGCTAGAATGGCAACCCGTGACCGGGCGCCATGCCCGGTGTGGCGACGGACCGGTCCGCCGCCGGAAGGATTGCCATCTTTGCGCACATCGTTCAACCTGTCGCGGATCGTGTTCGGGCTGTTGTTGGTCAGCCTGGCCCTTGTTGTCCTTTCCGGCGCCGCACTGCCTGCTGCCGCCGAGCAGGAAGGTTGGCCAGGGGGCACCGGGCAGACACAGGGCTACACCTTCTGTGGCCATGTCTTCTCGGGATGGCCTGACTCGGCCGTGGGTATGGGTGGTGTTACCGTCTCTTTGTGGGGGTCACCGATCGAGCCGGACTATATGTCGGGAGCTCTGCTGGATCAAGTGCAGACCGATGCAGCTGGCTTCTTCTACCTGCAAACGGACCTGTGCTACAACTACTACCACGTCCTGGAAATGAATCCGCCTGGCTACACCAGCGTCTTTGCCGCCGTGGATGGCGGCAGAGTGGTCACCTATGATTGGATTCGCTTCTCCTATCCTGTCGTGTCCGCCTGGCAGGGTTTGCGTTTCTACGATGTCCTGTTCCCCACTCGCACTCCCACACCCACGGTTACGCTGACTCCGACCGTTTCGCCTGCGCCAACCGAGACGGAAGTGCCGTCGGCTACGCCGACGGCCACTTGCACCGGCACCCCAACCGCGACAGCCATAGCCACGGAGACCGCTGCAGGCACCTCTACCCCGACAGTGACCATGACTCGTACGGCCAGCCCAACGGCAACGCAGACCCCCACGCCAACGCCTGCGCCGCTCCAGCTGCTTTTCCTGCCCCTGCTGCTGGCCCATTGAGGCGACCCGGCATCGGGATCAGAGGAGCGACCCGACAGGCTGGGTCAGGAAGAGGCTTCGTGTCCAAGCCCGACTCTGTGAACAGCGGATACAGCACCATGGCCGGGACGGCACCCGGCGGATCAGCCGGCGAGCTCGACCTGGGGCGCGGCTACGGTATTGCCCTGCTCAGCGCGGCGGTGTTCTCGCTCAACGCCATCTTCATCCGCTACCTGACGGAGACATTCGAGCTGCCGGCGCTGGTGTTGTCGTTCTGGCGAGAATTCCTGCTGGCGGTTTTCCTCGGCGCGGTACTTGGCCTGTGGCGGCCGTCACTGCTGCGCGTTGGGCGAAAGCACCTGGGTTACCTGTTTGCCTATGGGCTGGCCCTGGCGGCCTTCAACGCCGTCTGGACCATCACAGTGGACCTGACCGGAGCCGCTGTCGGCACGGTGATGGGCTACACATCCGCCGCATTCACCGCCCTGCTGGGCTGGTGGCTGCTGCATGAGTCCATGTCCGGCGCCAAAGTGGCGGCCGTAGGGCTGACCCTGGGCGGCTGCGCCCTGATCTCCGGAGCGCCCGGCTCCTCAGCCTGGCACGCGAATTTGCCGGGAGTACTGGCGGGCCTTCTCTCCGGGCTGGGATACTCGGCGTACAGCCTGATGGGACGCAGGGCCGCTCAGAAGCGCATCAACCCCTGGACCGCGCTCTTTTATACCTTTGCCTTTGCCTCCGTGTGGATGCTTGGAGCGAACCTGCTGGGAGGCCGAGTGCTGCCCGGGGCAGCCGCCATGCCTCAGGAGATGTTCTGGCTGGGACGCTCGGCAGCGGGGTGGGGCGCGTTGCTGACACTGGCGGCGGGACCGACCCTTGTGGGCTACGGTCTGTACAACGTGAGTCTGAACTATCTTGCCTCCAGCACAGCCAACCTGATCGCCACAGTGGAGCCCGCATTCACGGCTGTGGTGGCCTGGTTCGTCCTCGGGGAGAGGTTTACGCTGCAGCAGGTGCTGGGGGCAGGGCTGATCGGAGCTGGGGTGGTGTGGTTGAGACTCCATGAGCGACGGCACGCGGATCCGGCGGCGGACGCAGAACCGACAGAGCGGTGAAGGAGGTACCTGTATGGCAGCTACGTGGGACTGGGTGGAAATTCGGACCCACGATGTGGAGGCGACTGCCAAGTTCTACGAGGAGTTGTTCGGCTGGAAGGTGACTGACCGAGTGGTGGTTGACGACAGTCCCGTGTGGCTGTTCGAGACGGGCGGCCAGCCGCGCGTGGAGGATCTGTCCCGAGGCGGGATCTGGCTGCGCAAAGGAGAGGCCCCCAGAATCGTCGTCTACGTGCTTGTCGACGACCTGGACACTTCGCTCCGGCGCGTTGTCGAGCTGGGCGGAAGCGTTCTTGAGCCGCCCCTGCGCATGGGGCGGGGTATGGGGGCCCTGGTGGCAGATCCCGGCGGCGTGACGTTCGCGATCTATCAGTTTCTGCGGACCTAGGGCGGACCCCCACAGATTCTCTATCTGACCTCCATAGTTTCTCCACACCCCCCTGCTATGATGGTGGTGCCGATTGGGGGTGAACCTCGAGTCTCGCGGCAAGAGGGTAACGACAAGGACGCGCCAGACGTCCCCCCTCACCGCTCCTTTCCCACCCCGGACGCCCCTGCCAGGGCGAGGTCAACGGTCGGCCCGCAGTCAGGTCCTACGACTGCGGAAAAACAGGGGAGCGGGCAGGCATAGGCCCGCTCCCCTTATATCCACTGCGAAAGGATAGTCATGACGTCGAACTGGATACACAAACGAATCGTACTGCTGGTGCTGGTCATGGTACTCAGCCTGGCCGGCTGCAGTCCGATGCTGGACCTGCTGGAGCAGCTCGGGCCGCCAGCGACTCCGACGCCCGCAGTCACGGAGCCGGTGGACGCAGAGCGGAGTCAAGCGCCCCAGGTGACGCTCCAGCCTGTTGTGGCGGAAACACGGGCGGCCGACTCGGGCAGCGACACGGCCAGCAGCGGGGCAACCTCTCTCACCAGCGCGGGCCTGCTGGATCAAGAGAGCTTGCTTGCCGACCTGTACGAGGCGGTCAATCCGGCGGTGGTCAATGTGAACATCACGACAACGAGCGGTGAGGGCGCCGGATCCGGGTTTGTTTATGACAGGCAGGGGCACATCGTCACCAACAACCACGTGGTGGAAAACGCCNNTCGTCACCAACAACCACGTGGTCGAAGATGCCAGCCAGGTGTACGTGACGTTCGCCGATGGAACCATGGTACGAGCAACGGTCGTGGGCACGGATGTGGGCAGCGACCTGGCTGTGATCAAGGTGGAGGTCGATGCGGAGCGGCTCGCGCCCGTGACCCTGGGTGACTCCGACAGCCTGCGGGTGGGGCAGATGGCCATCGCCATCGGCAACC
>DCVA01000018.1 GCA_002327925.1 Anaerolineales bacterium UBA2200 | reverse complement strand
GCCGCTTGACAAGCGCGGCGAACCTCGCTATACTGGCTGTTAGCGATAACGGGAACGTTACCGGGAACGCTAACTGGGTGGAACGGGGCGATGTCCAGACGAATCACCATGTCCGATGTGGCCCGCGAGGCAGGCGTGTCCCTGATGACCGTCTCGCGCGTGCTCAACAACAAGGGCGACGTCAGCACGGCAACCCGCCAGAGGGTGCAGGGCGTCATTCTTCGGCTCGGCTACCGGCCCTCCGAGGTGGCGCGCAGTCTGGTGACCCGCCGCACCGGCACGGTCGGTCTGGTGGTGCCCGACAATGCCAACCCGTTCTTTTCCGAGCTGGCCCGCGGTGTGGAGCACACAGCCTACGCCAGCGGCTACAGCGTCCTGCTCTGCAATACGGAGGAGAACCCGGAGCGCGAGAATGCCGTGCTGCTGACTCTGGAGGACAAGCGGGTCGACGGGGTCATTCTGTGCAGCTCTCGCCTTGGCAGCGAGGAGCTGCAGGCGGCGGTGAGCCGCTACCCGGCTTCCGTCCTGGTCAACCGCGAGCTGGGGGCCGGGCAAGTCGACACGGTTCTGGTCGATGACGAGCTGGGCGGCCGCCTGGCCACAGCGCACTTGCTCGATTCCGGCCGGCGGCGCATCGGCTTTTTGACCGGCCCCGAGGTTTCCTGGAGCGGGTCCCAGCGCCTCAAGGGTTACAACGCGGCCTTTGCCGACGCTGGCATAGCGCACAGCAGCGGATGGCTGCTGGCGTGCGCTCCGACCGTCGAGGGCGGGCGCTCTGCGGCGCGCCAGCTACTGCAGGCTCACCCCGGGTTGACCGCTCTGCTGTGCTACAACGACCTGGTTGCCGTGGGCGCTCTGCAGGGCTGCGCCGACCTGCGGGTGAGTGTTCCGTCCAGCATGGCCGTGGTGGGGTTCGACGACATTGCCCTGGCGGCTCTGGTGACCCCGCCCCTGACCACCTGCCACGTTTCGCGCTATGACGTCGGCTGCGAGGCCATGCGCTCCCTGCTGTCGCGCTTTGACGGGCAGCCGGAGCCGCGCCGCGTGGTCATCCGGCCGGAGCTGGTGGTCCGCGCCAGCGCACCGTGACAGAGACAAGACAGGAGGAACAGATGACGAAAGGCAAAACCTGGTTTCTTCCGCCGGATCGCTACTTTGACCCGGATCCCGCCCGGCGCGGCATCGCCCTGGAGCTGTACCAGGCAGTGGCCGACCTGCCGCTCATCTGCCCGCACGGCCACGTCAACCCGGCGCTCTTTTCCGACCAGAATGCCACCTTTGGCTCGCCGGTCGAACTGCTGATCATCCCCGACCACTATGTCTTCCGCCTGCTCTACTCCCACGGTGTCCCGCTGGAAAAGCTGGGCATCCGGCCCGCGGATGGCACCCTCACAGAGGAGGATCACTCCCGCCAAAGCGGGACGGAGTACCAGCGCCAGGTCTGGCAGCTCTTTGCCGACAACTTTTACCTCTTTCGCGGCACGCCCACAGGCATCTGGCTGGCCAGCGAGCTGCACGACGTGCTCGGAGTCGATGAAAAGCTGAACAGCGCCAACGCGCAGGCCATCTACGACCACATCGCCGCCCGCCTGGCCAGCCCCGAGTTCCGCCCGCGCGCTCTGTTCGACCGTTTTCACATCGAGGCTATAGCCACCACCGACGGAGCAGGCGACCGGCTGCTCCACCACCAGGCCATTCGCGCATCCGGCTGGCAGGGCGATATCCGCCCCACCTTCCGCCCCGATGCCGTGATCAACTTTCTCCTGCCTGCCTGGCGCAAGGCGGTCGATGCGCTGAGTGACGCCTCGGGCGTCACCGTCGTTTCCTACGCCACGCTCATCCGCGCCCTGGAGCATCAGCGCGCCTTCTTCAAGACCATGGGCGCGACCGCCACGGACCAGGGAGCCCAGTCGGCCTACACGGACTCGCTCCCCATCCAGGAGGCGGAGGCCATCTTCCAGCGCGCTCTGCACGGCGAGGCCACCGTCGAGGACTGGCAGAGCTTTACCGCGCACATGCTGATGGAGAGCGCCAGGATGAGCACAGAGGACGGCCTGGTGATGCAGTTCCACGCCGGCTCTGTGCGCAACCACAACGAGGCCCTGTTTGAGCGCTTCGGACCGGACATGGGTGCCGACATCCCCGAGCGCAACGAGTTCACCCACAACCTGCGCCCTCTGCTGAATCGCTTTGGCAACGATCCGCGCTTTTCGCTGATCGTCTTTACCCTGGACGAGGCGGCCTACTCTCGCGAGCTGGCCCCTCTGGCCGGTCACTACCCGGCCATGAAGCTGGGCCCGCCCTGGTGGTTCCACGACAGCCCCAATGGGATGAGGCGGTACCTGGAAAGCGTGATGGAGACGGCCGGCCTTCACAACACGGTCGGCTTCAACGACGACACGCGCGCCTTCCTCTCCATTCCCGCCCGCCACGACCTGTGGCGCCGCATCTGCGCCGACTGGCTGGCAGGTCTGGTGGTGCGCTCGATGGTGGACCTGGAGGAGGCGCACGAGATGATCCAGGACCTGGCGTACCGCCTGGCCAGGCAGGCCTACCACTTTGACCGGGGAGGTCAGCAATGAACAAGAAGCCCAGGCGCGGCACGGAACCTCTGCCCGTCGGGAAGGCGCCCACGCATCCCGTCCTGGGGCAGGCCTACCCTCGCTCCATCGTGGATTGGGAAGGCAGCACCTACGCCCTGCTGCCGGCCAGTATCCGCCGGCCCAAACTGCTGGCCGTGGTCGGCGATACGAAGGATCTGCGGCGGGCCGAGAGCGACACGGGCTCGGACGGCCTGGCCCTGTGTCCCCTCTCTGCGGACAATCTGCAGGTGCTGCGCCAGCGGCTCTTCTGGCTGCGTCCGCGCCTGCTGGGCCAGCGCACAGGCGGCGGCTGCGGCGATCGTTTGGGCCTGGCCACACCCGGCCACGTGCGCGCCGTGCGCGGGACCACGGTGGTGCCCGTCTTTGCCCAGCAGTCGGTCCGGGAGAACGTGCGCACCGGCCGCACTCCGCGCCAGGTCATAGACGACGCCGCCTGGGGCATCCTGCAGGAGGGCTGGCGGGAACTCTGGGGGGCCGACGCGGACCACCTCAAGACGCCGGAGGACATCGATCCCTTTGCCCGCGCCGGATTCAGCTTTTACACCATCGATCCCGGCGCTCACGTGGACAACGAGGCGCACGACGCGGACGCCTCCGTTCTGGCGGGCAAGTGGTCGGCCCTGCCCTGGACCGAGCTGCGCGACAGCCCGGAGGCGATGGTATCGCGCTACCTGGATCGCACCGTTCGAGCCGAGGACCTGGAGCTGGTGTTCGACCGGGTGCACCTGCAGCGCGCCGCCTGCAAGTACGGCCGCGCCCTGGCCCACGTGGCCTACATGTACGGGCAAGTGGTGGAGCGCCTGCGGGGCGCGCCGTTTGAGGTCGAGGTCTCGGTGGACGAGACCGAAACGCCCACCTCGCCCCTCGAGCACTGGTTCATCGCCAGCGAGCTCAAGCGGCTGGGTGTGCAGTGGGTCAGCCTCGCGCCGCGCTACGTTGGCCGTTTTGAAAAGGGCGTCGATTACATCGGCAGCCTGACCGACTTTGAGCGCGATTTCGCAGCCCACGCCGCCATCGCCCGCACCCTGGGCCCCTACAAGCTCAGCCTGCATTCCGGCTCGGACAAGTTCAGCATCTACCCCATCGCCATGCGCCACACCATGGGGCGGGTGCACCTGAAGACGGCAGGGACCAGCTACCTGGAAGCGCTGCGCACGATCTCGTCGGCCAACCCCGGACTGTTCCGGGAGATCCTCGACTTTGGCCGGGGACGCTACGAAACGGACAAGGTGAGCTACCACGTCTCGGCTGACCCGGCCCGTGTTCCCGCGGCCGCCTCACTTCCGGACGGGCGGCTGCCCGCCGTGCTCGAGCAGTTCGACGGGCGCGAGGTGCTGCACGTAACCTTCGGCTCGGTCCTGGAACGTTTTGGCCTCTCGCTCAAGGAGACCCTGACTCGTCACGAAGAGCTCTACTACACGACGCTCCAGGCGCACTTTGAAAGGCACCTGGCGCCCTTCTCGAAGAACCCGACTGCGCAATCCAGTAAAAAGGAGTCCTCATGAAATCGAACACCGATACCCAGAAAGCCATTGCTCACGAGCTCGAAGCGGCTCGCGCCTTCACCCTCGCCGGCCTGGAGGGCATGATCGCCCGCGGCGAGGCGGAACGGGCCGCCGACACGCTGGTCTTCTTCTGCCCTCCGGCGGAGTTCAGCTTGCGCGCAACGGCCTTGCGCGCCTCGCTGGACGGCCGTTTCGCCAACCAGGACCGCGCCGACCAAAAGTCGAACCTGGCCTTCCTGGCCCACCTGAGTCTGGATCTGGGCTCGTTGATAAAGCGCTGGAACCTGCAGCCCGCCGCGCCCGGCTGCGGGGCGCTCACGGACGAAGCGCTCGCCGCAGAGCTGGCAGCCAACGACGCGCTGCTCAGCGCGTGGCAGGAGTCCGCCCCCGCCGCAGCGGCGGAGCTGCTGGCGGAATGGCATGAGTCGACCCGCGCGCGCCTGCGCGCCGAGAAGGCGGCCAACCCGGATGAGATGGCCGCTCGCCTGGCGGGCAGCTCCATCACCGACTATGTGCGCAACATCACCGCGGCCGTGGCAGCCAGCCACGTCGCCCGCGTGGCCGAGAAACGCGCCGCCGGCCTCACGCCTACCGAGATCGGCAACGACTATGCCCTGTTTCTCAAGTACACCATGTACCTGGGCGCTACCTTTGTCACCACCAACCCCGTGCTGGTAGAGACGGCGTGGGCCGAAGATCCCGCCTACTGGGATCCGGTCATGACCGCCCTGGCGGCCGCGCACCCGGAGGCCGACGGCGAAGAGCTGGCCCGTCTGGCCACGATGGAAGTGGTTCTGGCCAACATGCGGCTGCTGCGGCCCATCTTCCTGCTCACAGGCGGACAGATGGGCAGCGTCAGTCTGCAGGTCAACCCCAAGCGCCACGGCGATTCGGAATCGATGATCAAAGACGCCACCGCACTCTACGACGAGCTGGCCAAACGCATCGGCGGCATCCCCAACCTGGTTTTCAAGCTCCCGGCCACGCTCGGCGGCCTGAAGGCCTGCCGCGTGCTCACCGGTAAGGGCATCGGGGTCAACATCACGGTCAACTTTGGCCTCTTCCAGTTGCTGCGCTTTGCCGAGGTCATCAACGACGGCAGCGCCCTCTACTCCGTGCTCAGCGAGATGAACGGCCGCCTGGCCTTCCCCGTGCGCGATGAGCTGCTGGCCGCATCGCCCCGCGAAGACGGGGCCGCCCTGCCGAATCTGGCTCCGCTGGGCATTTCCGAAGCAGACGTGCGCGAAGCTGCCGCCTGGTCGGCTGTGCTCGTGCTCAAGCGCCTGCACAGTTTGATGGACGAAAAGGGCATGGACCTGGCGCGCATCAAGCCCCTGGTGGCCTCGCTTCGTATCTACAAGGGCGGACCGGGGCACGATCGCCTGCCTACTGCTTACCCCGACGTCAGCGAGACGGTGGGCACGCGCATCATCACCATCTTCCCCAACGTGCGCCACGCCATGGACCAGGAAGCGGAGCTGGATCTGCACCCCACGCAGATCGCCGCCCCCGTTCCGGAGAGCGTCCTGAAGGTGCTGGCGCACAGCGAGCTGTTCAAGCAGGCCTACTACGTGTCCGACAAGTACTGGGTGGCCAACGAGGACGAACGCTTCCGTCCCACGAGGGTGCTGACCCTGGAGGACGAGGCAGCCGTGGCCGCCTGGATACCCGTTCACAACACGCTCAAAGAGTTCGGCGAGAGCTATGATCGCTTCGTAGCCCGCCTGGTCAGTCTCAAACCAAAAAAGGAGTCCGCCATGCCTGATTTCGACAAAGCCATTGCCCTGATGCGTGAGTTCAAGGGCGAGTCCTACACCTTTGGCTCGGGAGTGCTCGACCAGGTGGGCGCTGCCACGGCCAGGCTGGCTGCCACGCGTCCCCGAAGCGGAGCGGACGGGAGAAGCAAGGCCGCTTTGGTCTACACGGTCTTTCCCGGCAACCAGGTGCTCATCGACCGCATCACCAACTCGCTGGTCGCCGCGGGGGTCACGGTGGTGGCCAATATCGAAGGCGCCGCCCCCAATGCCCCGCGCGAGGACCTGACCCGCATCTCCGTCGAGCTGGCCAAGGCCAACCCGGACGTCATCGTCGTCCTGGGCGGCGGCAGCACGCTGGACGCCACCAAGGCGGCCGAGGTGCTGCGCACCCTGGGCGGGCAGATCGATGACTACTTTGGCACGGGCAAGGTCACCGAGAAGCTGCAGCAAACGGGCAAAAAGCTCACCCCCGTGGTGGCGATCCAGACCGCCGCCTCGTCCGGCGCGCACCTCACCAAGTACGCCAACATCACCGACGTGCACAGCGGCCAGAAAAAGCTGGTGGTCGACGAGGCCATGGTGCCCACCCACGCCCTGTTCGACTATGACATCACCACCTCCATGCCCGCCGGGATGACCGCCGATGGTGCCCTGGATGGTCTCGCCCATGCGCTGGAGGTATTGCTCGGTTCTGTCGGCAAGCCCAACTACGCCAGGATGCAGGAAGTGGCCACCGAGTGCATCGGCCTGATCGTCCACTACATCGAGCGGGCCATCAAGAACCCCAACGACAAGGAAGCCCGCACGGCTCTCGGCCTGGCCACGGACCTGGGCGGCTACTCCATCATGCTGGGCGGCACCTCCGGCGCTCACCTGACCAGCTTTTCGCTGGTCGATATCCTGAGCCACGGCCGCGCCTGCGCGATCATGAACCCCTACTACGTGGTGTTCTTCGCCCCGGCGGTCGAAGAGCCCCTGCGCCTGGTGGGCAACCTCTTCCGCCAGGCCGGCTACACCACGGCCGACATGGACTCGCTCAAGGGCCGCGAGCTGGGTGTGGCTGTCGCCGAAGCCATGATCGAGCTGAGCAAGCGCATCGGCTTCCCCACCACACTCACCCAGGTGCACGGCTTTACGCCGGAGCACGTCACACGCGCTCTGAGCGCGGCCAAAGACCCCCAGCTCAAGATGAAGCTGGAGAACATGCCCGTGCCGCTCACGGCCGAGATGGTTGATGAGTACATGGGCCCGATCCTCCAGGCTGCCTGCAGTGGCAACCTGGACCAGATCAAGAACGTCGAATAACCCCCTCCTCCATTCGGGCGCGGCAGGCCGATCAGGCGGCCTGCCGCGCTCTGTTTTCCTTCGCTTACTCCCGCGGCAGGGGCTTGCCGCACTGGGTGCAGAAGCGGTCCTGCGGCTGATTGAGCGCACCGCAGTGCCCGCAGTAGAGGGGCTCTGCCGTCTTTGGCGCGGGGGCGGCTTTCAGCTTGCTCCTGGGCGTGGCCGCCGGAGCGGCTTGGGCTTTGGCGCGCCCATTTTATCGATTACCTTTGGCCCGATTGTGGGTAGCGCAAAGCATCTGGCAGTTCCTGGCCGAACTGGCGCCGCCTTTGCTCCAGGCGGAAACGTGGTCTGCGTCCATTTCGTCGAACCGGTAGATCCTGCCCTTGTTCTCGTCGTGCCCCACGGCGCAGAGCGGGCAGTTGGATTTGCCCTTTGCCTTTGCCGCGCTCGTTTGCTTCTCGTAGACCGAGTGCCTGGTGGCATCGTCGAACATGCGCACTTCCAGGAGCTTCGGATCTAGCTGGCCGCCGAGAATGTACTCAAAGATTCCGCGCTTTTTGCTAACGTAGGGATCGGCGTAGAGCCGCCTTACGTTGGCGGCCACCTTGTCTGGGTCGTACGCTTTGCCGTGGTGCTCCTCGTATAGTCTGCCCCACTCCAATCCGCGCATTTCTGGGAGAACGTCAACGAACACGGTCGAAACCCAGTCGATCACGCTGTTGAAGTAGGTCTTCAAGTGGTTGATGTTGTTGTCGCTGCGATGAGCGCTCAGGTAGGCGCCGACCTGGCCTTTGCTCGCCCAGTCCAGCGCCCGCTCCAGGTACCCCTGCCGGTTCACCTCGGCCTTGATGTACGCGCGCCATTTCTGGATGTTCGCGTTCTGGCTGTTGCTGAACTCGGCCTTGGCCAGCGTCACGAACGGCCCCGAGTAGATGGCGTTCAGCAGCTCCTGGTCGTTGAGCGGCACCCCCGCGATGTTGATGGTCTGAAACCACTGCTTGATCTCTGTCTCTGTGCCCTCGCACTCGTAGATCAGCAATCTCGAGTTCAGGATCCTGGCCTGTTGGTCGGCGGGCAGGCTGTCAAAGTACATGGGATTGCCGTTGTCCATGATGGCGAACTTGCCCGTAACGAACCGTCCGAAACTGGTGATACGCTGCTGGCCGTCCAGTACTTCGAACCTGTCCTCCGCGACTTTGTTGAAGTAGATGAGCCCGAGCGGATACCCCTTGAGCAGGGAGTGGATCACTGCCTGTTCCTTCTTGCCCCCGTCTATGTCCTTGTAGAAATAGTTCCGCTGGTACTCTGGCTGGATGGTGAGCTTTCCGCCCAGCCCGAACAGGCCTTTGCCCTCCAACTGGTTGTACAGGAACCCGTCGCAGATGTCGGCGACGGTGATGTCGGTTCTTAGCGTGGTCTTCACTTCTTCGTCCCTCCTGCGGGCCGGGCAACGCGGCGGTGACGGACAACGATTCGCGTGTAGACGCGATCATATGTGCCACTTCCATTCTCGATGTAGAAGCTAGGACCACCTTGTGCGTATGAGCCTTTTCTTGCTACGTCTGAGATTGGTGTCCCAACAGTAAGGTTTGAGCCGAGAATCTCGAATTGGTGTGGGTTGTACTTGTCGAGGAAGGTGATCGGCACACCCATCATGCCGTCGTAGTCGCTGGGAATCGCATCGGTAAAGGGCACTTCGATCGCGTCGTAGTTGAAGTACCGGTCGTAGGCCTTCTTCCCCCTAATCTCCTTGTGTTTGCTGAACTTTAGGTTGTCCGCCATAGTCATCAGACTCAGAGGCTTGTGGCGGCGACCGTGGTCCAGGTTAGTGTACCAACACGAAGTAGACACACGTGCGATCTTCTTGCCCGTCACTTGGTCGATGTGATGAAAGTGCTCCCAGTGATCAGGCACCACAAAGAACATCCCAACGTTAAAGTTCGTGCAGCCGAGCCATAGCTTGTTGTCCTTGATGAGCGGAAAGATCTCCTTATAGGTGATCGCATTGGTGTTTCCAATGGTCAGGAACTTTTTGCCGTGCTTCACTAGCTGTGCGACGTACTCGCGGAAAAGCTGGAAAGGAGGGTTGGTTACGACGATGTCCGCCTGTGTGAGGAGCTCGACGCACTCGGCGCTGCGAAAGTCGCCGCCGGGGTACTTGTCATCGCCTTTCAACGCAATCCTGGCGGCTCTGTTCCGCTTGAGGAAAAGCTCGACGTCGGTCACGTTGGCCGCGCCGTCGCCGTCCTCGTCTCGCACGCCTTCCAGGATAACGGCGAGGGCCTTGGGCCTCTGTCGCTGGCCGTTCCCCGCGTCGTATTCCGGGAACAAGCTGAGCTGGCCGGCGATGGGGGAGCCGTCGTAGCTGGTGGTGATCAGCTTCTTGAGGCCAAGCCGGTTAAAGTTGGCGGCAAAGTACTTGAAAAAGTTGCTCTCAAAGGGGTCATCGCAGTTGCAGTACATGACCTTGCCGCGAAATGTGTCTGGGTCGAACTCCAGATAGGCCTCGACCTCCTTCTGGATGTCGACGTACTGGGTGTAGAATTCGTCCTGCTTGGCCAGCCTCGCGGCGTCCAGGCCTCGGTTCAACGGCTTGGTTTCCATAGCGCGCTTGCCTTCCCTGGGTCTCCTCGACGTTGCTTTGGGACAATATGGGCTATCCGGACTTGTCCCATAGTGCCGATTCACAGCAAGGCGAGTCGCTCGTGGCGCGATTCGCTCAATGATCCTCTGCTTGTCACAAGCGAATTGGGTCGCGCAGTACTGACGCAATCATAGCACGTTCGGCGGCGGGAGGCAACGAGTGCGGACAGAGGCGGCAGCCGACAGTTCGCCACGGCAAATCACAGACACCCTTGTGGGCCGGTGCAGACAGCTCTTGCGGCGCGCCAGAGAGCCTGCCTGGCGGCAGTGGCCGACGAGCTGGCCGTCAGCGCGCCAGGGGTCAGTCCGTTACCGGATCTGTGTCGGCTCCGAGCAGCGAAGCGAGCAGGTCAGGCACGCCCAGCGGCGGGTCCCTGCGAAAGTGCTCGATGCCCAGAAACAGTCGCTGCCGTTCGGCGGGCGCGCTCAAGATGGGAGTGCCTCCCGCCTGCGTTCGGTGACAGGCGATGGCTGCCATCTTGTGCTCCCATACGCTGCTCACGTCCACGGTCAGGGTCACTTGCTCGTCAGGGACGGTGTGCAGCTGGGCCATCTGCAAAGCGTGGGCCACGGACCGGGGTAAAACGATGTGGTACAGGTCGGCGCTATGGCCCGCAGCGGTTGCCTGCTCCAGGGCCAGACGAGTCCAATGGCTGACCGCGATGTGGTCCGCATGGCCAGAAAGCCCGTCCGGCGGCCACGTCAGCAGCACGTCGGGCTGAAAGGAACTGATCAGCCTCGCTATCTCATCTACCGCCTGACGCTCGTCCACCTGAGACAGGGTGCCGTCGCGATGGTTGAGGAACAGAGGGGGGGCGATGCCCAGCGCCCGGCAGGCACACTCCAGCTCGGCCTGGCGAAGCGCGCCGGCTTGCTGGGGGTCCAGTGCTGGCACTCCTGCCTCGCCCCGTGTGGCGCACAGCACCTGTACGCGAACACCGCGTCTGCCCAGCAGCGCCAGAGTGCCTCCGCAGCGAAAGGTCTCATCATCAGGATGGGCCAAGACCGCCAGGAGCAAAGGCGGACGATTCGCCACGGGCTCCCTCCTCAGGGTATCTGCACCAGCAGGAGGCGCATCGGCTCGATGGCCGACACGCGGCGCACAGAGCCGGCAGCCACAACCGCCAGCGTGCCCTCCCGCAGGTCGCTCGCTTCATCGCCAACCTCAAGACGTCCCCGACCCCGGATGACATAGTAGAGTACGGTGTTGCGCATCTCGCAGGGTCCCACTGACTGCCCGCTGCCCAGGTCGAGCAGCAGCGTTTGCACGCCCTGGGCCCTGATCAGGGGCGTAGGAGTTGCCGACGCTGCCTCAAGTGGGGCGGCCAGTTTGTCTGTTTGCACAACCTGCAGGTTCATACCTTCCTCCCAAATAGGATCGCATGGAGCGGACCAGTGCCTTCCCGGCCGAGGCACGCCGACGTCTGCCGTTCGAACGAACGCGTCCGGTTCGACCGGGCAGCCGCGCCGCGCTGCATCGCGCCTATCATCACTGGATGGCATCCTTCGTCACAGCCAGAGTTCTGGAAAAGACGCCGACGATGATGGGCTTGAGCAGAATAAAGGCAGCCATCATCGCGGTATAAAGAGGCTGTGCGATCAGCCCCGATGTGAACAGAAGGCTCTCGCTGACGATGCTGGTGCAGAATTTGTTGGTAAGCCCGATTCCCAGGACCAGCGCCTGGCGTTTTCCAAGCGGCTTGTTGAACAGCACATAGGATACGCCCATGCGCGACAATAGCGAAATGGCCATGATGGCAAGGATCAGAATGGGGTAGCTCAAGAGTGAGCCAAAAGACATGTGGCCGCCCAGGCTCAGAGAGATAAACGGGCCGAGAAAGATGTTGCCCACGAAGAAGATGGGCTTCTTGTACTGCTGTATCGCCTTCTCCGGCAGCATCTGGCTGACGGCGATGCCGCCAAAGATGGCCGCCACCACGCCCAGATTCTCGCAAGCTCTTGTTCCGAAAAACAGAAAGGCATAGATGAGCCCCAGGAGGTACCAGGCACAACAACACGTGCGCTGCGAGATAGGCGGCCAGGTTACCCGGCCCGCCGGAGCGGGCTACACTTTGGCCTGTAACCTGCCCGCCAGGCAATTCCGGATCCGCCCCTGGGACCGCGGGGACTTGCATCGCCATATCGGCCTGCGCCATCACGCTAAGAAGAGTGTGGGCCGTGCACGTTACATTTGGTGCGCAGCGGGGACAGGCTCCGCTCGCCACTTGACAGACCGCCAGTTTCCTGTATCATAATTGTACCCGCAGGCGCGGGAATACCTTTGCAGAGGAGGTAAGGTTATGGCCGCCCAAGTCAATACGACCCCCGAAACCGTATCAACCGGCTGTAGCACGTCTCTGCAAGGGGTGCTTCCGTAATCAACCGGACTCCCTGACACAGATCAGAGTCTTCTCTGACCATTCCTCAACCATGGGTCGGCGGCTACAGCCACGAACCCATGGTTTTTCATTTCTCTGGAGGATGGAGAATTGGTAGACGAGAAGCGTGTAAAAAAGATGCTGCAGGAATGGGCCGAGTACGGCCAGAAGCAGCAAGTGCGCAGACTGAAGAAGCGTGGGCACAAAGAGGCCATGGTCCGCAAGAAGGACTGGCTTCCCGATCACGATGCGGACTGGGACGACGTCGCCGCGCCCGCCGTCGACCGCGTGGTCCCCGTTGGCGAGCAAGAGCGCCGCAAGCAGTTGTGGGATCTGGCCGCCAGACGCCTGGAGGGGGACGCCGGGGCCGGCGCCGCTCCGGTGGAGCCGCAGGAGACAAGCCTGCCCACCGGCCTGGTGATCGAGGTCAGCACTGGCCTGGCCCGCGTGGAGGTAGACGGCCGGGTGCTGCTGTGCACCCTGCGCGGCGCCTTTTCCTCGGACGACCACGGTTACACCAATTCCATCGCCGTGGGCGACCGGGTGCGGGTTGCACTCGGTGGACCGGGGCAGGGCGTCATCGAGTCGATTCTGCAGCGGCGCTCGGTGCTGGCGCGTCCGGACGTCTTTGCGGCCGCTCGCCAGCAGGTGCTGGTGGCCAACGCCGACCAGCTTCTGGCCGTGGCCTCGTGGGCGGAGCCGGGCTTTTGGCCCGAGCTCGTCGACCGCTACCTCATCGCCGCGCAGCGCTACGGCCTTAAACCGATCATCTGCTTGAACAAGGTGGACCTGGCGGTGGATCTGGACGAGTGCCGCCGGAGACTGGCGCCGTACCGCGACCTGGGCTACCGGGTGATCTTCACCAGCACCCTCACCGGGCTGGGCGTGGCCGAGCTCAAGGGCGCCCTGGCAGGCCACGAGACAGTGTTGGCAGGCCTGTCGGGCGTGGGCAAGTCATCCCTGCTCAAGGCCATCCAGCCGTCCCTGTCGATGCGCGTCGCCGCGACCAGCGCGCGCCACCATGAGGGCCGCCACACCACCACCCAGTCCTCTCTGATCCATCTGGATGAGGGAGTGGTCGTCGATACCCCGGGCATCCGCGAGTTCGGCCTGAGCGGTCTCGCTCCTTCCGAGCTGTGCGCCTTCTACCCGGAGCTGGCCGGCGCAGGACCCTGCCGCTTCCCCGACTGTACGCACTTGCACGAGCCGGGCTGCGCGGTTCTGGCGGGGGTGGAGCAGGGGAGTATCTCGCGCATGAGGTACGAGAGCTACCGGAAGATCAGAGCCAGTCTAAAGAGCTGAACCAGGACCAGGTTCGCCGGCCCTACAACAGCAAATCCACCAGCATCACCGCAGTGGCCACCACGATTGCGGCTGCCAGCACAACGGACAGTACGTTCGTCCAGCGCTTGTTGCGCCACTGCCCCATCACTTCTTTGCTGTTGGCCAGTATGAGCATGTACGCCATCACCAGCGGCAGCAGCACTGCGTTAGTCACCTGTGAGAGCCACATCAGGCGGAAGAGGGGCAGCCCGGGGATCAGCACGACGGCCGCGCTGATAGCGATCATCGCCGTGTAAAGCCAGTAAAAGCCCGGCGCATGCTCGGGGCGGTGCCCCACGCCCCTTTCCCAGCCGAAGGCCTCGCTCACGGCGTAGGTCGTGGCCAGAGGGAGGATCACCGCGGCCAGCAGCGAGGCGCCCAGCAGCCCGACCGCAAAGAGCTGCGTGGCCCAGATCCCGGCGATCGGCTCCAGAGCCAGGGCCGCTTCCTCGGCGCCTGCGACGCGAATGCCGCGGACGAACAGGGTGGCCGCTGTGCAGATGATCACAAAGGCCGAGACCACGTTGCCCAGCAGGGCGCCCACGATCACATCCAGCCGGGTGTAGGCGAAATCCTTGATCTTGACCCCTTTGTCCGCCACGGTCGCCTGCATGTAGGCCGCTCCCCACGGAGTCATGGTCGTGCCAAAGGTAGCCAGCAGAGCCAGCATAAAGCCGCCCTCCCACGTCACCTGAGGCACGAGCGCGCTGCGAGCCACCTCACCCCAGGGTGGGTTCACCCTCACAGCGGCCACGATGTAGGCCACTGCATAGAGGGTCAGTACGAGCAGCACCTTCTCCACTCGCTCGTAGGAGCCGCGCAGCACCAGCGCCCACACCAGCACAGCGGCAATGGGCACCACCAGGTAGTGGGGCAGGCCGAAGAGCTGCGCCGAGGCGGCGATGCCGGCGAACTGGGCCATGGTCGTGCCCAGATTGGCCAGCACCAGGCCGAAGATCACCAGGAAGGCGCTGCGCACGCCAAAGCGCTCGCGGATCAGGTCGGTCAGCCCCTTGCCTGTCACGGCTCCCATGCGCGCCGCCATCTCCTGTACCACCACCTCGCCCACTGTGATCCACAGGATGACCCACAGCATGCTGTATCCGAAGGTGGATCCGACCATGGAGTAGGTGGCGATACCGGCCGCGTCGTTGTCGGCGGACGCAGTGATCAGCCCCGGGCCCATGATGGACAGGAAGAAGAAGATCCGTTTCAGGACGTGCCTCAGGGGCCTGGGCAGAACGCGGCCCCTGTTCAGGAGTTTCCGGTAGGCCATGGTGCGCCGCTTCTAAAAGAAGTGTGGCAGGCGCTTTTTCCACGCCGTCGGGATCATCGCGTCGATGGCGTCATCCACGGTAACGATGCCGTGCATCACATTGTCTTTGTCCACCACAGGCACGGCCAGCAGGTTATAGCGTGCCACCAGGCGCCCGACCTCGTTCTGCGGCAGCAGGGGATCCACTGTGATGGCGTCCGTGTCCATAATCTCGTGCACCGACGTGTCCGGCAGGTTCAGTACCAGGTCGCGCAGCCCCGTCACGCCCAGGAGCTTTTGCTCCCCGTCGACGATATAGACATAATACAGCGCCTCGTCCTCCTGCGCTGAGTGGGACTGGCGCAGGTAGTCCAGGGCCTGGGCGACGGTCAGACCATCGGGGATGGTCACGAACTCGGTGGTCATGATGCCGCCGGCGGTGTTCTCCGGGTAGCTGAGCAGCTTCTGGACGTCCACCGCGTCCTCGTCTTGCATCAGATTGAGCAGCTTGCTGCGCTCGCTGGGGTGCAGGTCGGCCAGCAGGTCCGCCGCCTCGTCCGGGCCCATCTCTTCCAGAACGTCCGCCGCCCGCTCGGGCGTCAGGGTGCCCAGAATGCTGGCCTGCAGCTCCGGTTCGATCTCTTCCATCGTATCGGCGATGGTTTCCGTGTCCAGGGTGCCCAGCAGGGCATCGCCCATCGGCCTGTCCAGCTCGCTCACGATCTGGGCGATATCCGCCGGGTGCAGCTCGCTGATACGGTCGCGCGACACCTTCAGCCGCAGCGGCTCCTGGGCCTGCAGAGGGGCAACGTCGGACCAGGGGATGATTGCCTGAGGAGCCTCCCTGCCCAGAAGCTTGTAAAGGCCGGCGGTCGGGTTCTCGACGCCCAGGCGCCGCAGCAGCCCGAGTGAGCCGACGTCCACGCCGCCCAGGGAATAGGGGCCGTCCGGAGTGCAGCGCACAAGCTGCAAATCATTCACGCGCACCAGACGGCGGCCGTCGGTATCCACGATCTGGCGGTCGAGCACCTGTTTGGCCAGCCACAGCTCGTGGCCCGTGGCCTCGTAAGCGGGAGGGTTGTTGGTATTGAGGATGATGGAGGGTTTGAGCCAGGAAATGGACTCTGAGGGTACGAGGCGAATCTCGGGTTCGCCGTTCTTCAGTGCCATGGCGCGCACTGCGGGAAACCCCGCGTCGACATCTTCGACCAGCACATCGACACACCGCCCGATGCGCTGCCCCTGAGCATCCCAGACCGGCTTGCCGAGAATCTGGCTCAGAAACGTGGTCATATCCAGCCTCCTCTATCGAGCGCTGTCTCATCTGACCACGCGGCGGTGCCTGCGGTTCCCCCTGGGAAAAGAAAAAATCGCAGCGGCAGGCTGCGACTCAGCCAGGTGCCATGGCACCTGAAAAGGTTCCGCAGTCTGTCTTATCGGGGAGGATCGTCCTCCCCTGCGCCGGCTAGGTCGTCCGAAACGGCAGCTTTGTCTGAATTACTGTTGTCTTCGTCCATCCCAATTCTTGCTTGCGGATTTGCTGACTGGAGCGCGGTTCCGGCTGCTCCTCGCCGCGGCCCGCCAACGGGCCGCTGTCTGACGTCGGCGGCACAGGCCACTTTCGCCGCGGGCATCTTACACACCTTGTCGCGGAATGTCAAACCGCCGGGGCATCTGTCTTACGCCTCCACCCATCAGGCAGAGTTCCCTTGCGCCTAACGCTCCACGGCCCGGATGGCCTATAATTGCCCCAACAGGAGAGGAGACGTTGGTGACCGCCGAGCCCGGGCCTCGCAGACTGACCTGGTTTGACCATATCCCGATCAACATCAACTGGTTCGCCCTGGCCCTGCGCGCCCAGGTGCTGAGCGGGTTTGTCGTTCCCCTGCTGGTGCAGACCTTTGTGGGTGAGGGGCAGAAGGGCTCTTACTTTGGCTCCCTGCGCCTGTGGTCGCTGATGGTGGCTCTGCTCTCACAGGCGGCCTTCGGACTGCTCAGCGACAATTTCCGTTCCCGGCTGGGGCGCCGCCGCCCTTTCATCCTCGTTGGCGAGGTCGGACAGGTGCTCGTCCTCCTGGTCATGGTCTGGATCGCCGGACAGTCGGGACCTGCCGGCTACACGCTGTTGTTTGCCGCCAGCATGGCCTCGATGGCCTTCTCTAACATGTCCCAGGCCGGCACTCAGGGCCTCATCCCGGATCTTGTGCCGCAGGACCAGCGCGGCCTCACCTCCGGCGTCAAGACGTTGCTGGAGGTGCCTCTCCCGCTTGCGCTGGTGGCCCTGTTTCTCGGCCCGATGGTGGGCCGCGGTGAGCTGACCCGGGTTCTGCTCTTTACGGCACTGGCCGCGCTGGCCTGTATGGGTGTGACCATGCTGGTGCGCGAAAAGAGCACAGCCGGCAGCCCTGTTGTGCGCAACCTCCGGCCTCTGCTGAGCCTGGTGCTGATGACGGCCGTCTTTACCGCCACCATTCTCGGGCTGGGTTGGGCGGTCCGTGTTTCCCTGGCTGCCCTGGGCGAGGGATCGCGCCTGCCGGCCGTGCTTCTGGGGACTCTGGCGATGGTTCTGGCCGTGGTGGTGGGCGTGGCGGGCAGCCTGGCTGTCCACCAGGACAGGGGAGTGCGCCGGAACAGACCCTTCATGGCGTGGATCATCGCGCGGCTGGCGGCCCTCGTGGCGCTCAACAGTGTGACCACCTTCCTGCTCTACTTTATCCAGGACAAGTACCGCATACCGGCCGGCGAGGCCGCCGCTCTGGTGGCGCGGCTTCCCGTCGTGGTGGGCGGCTTTGTCCTCGCCTTCGGGTTGGTGGCCGGCCGCCTGGCCGACCGCTACGACCGCCGCCTGCTGACCGCCCTTGGGGCGCTTCTCGGCGGGCTGGGCGTGGGGGTGCTGGTGCTGGGGCAGGCCGTCAACACGCTCTACGTGGCCGCCGGTGTCATCGGTTTGTCCTACGTCCTCTTCCAGGTCGCCTCCTGGGCGCTCGGCGCGGACATCATCCCGCCTGAGCGCTCGGGCGAATTCCTGGGCCTGCAGAACCTGGCCGGCGCGGGCGCTGGCGCGATCGGCGCCTACATCGGGGGCACCATCGCCGACCACACGGGCTACGTGTGGATGATGGTCATGTTCGGGGGCATGTTCTGGCTCTCCGCCGCGGCTACCCTGTTCATCCGCACAGAGTCCCTGCGCCCGTATGCGGGGCAGACCGCTAGCGGTAGCGGATGACCAGTCTGGGCCTCTGGCTTGCCTCGACGCTCTGGGCGCTGGCAAAGTAGACCAGCGCCGTGGAGGTTACGGCGGGAGAACGCAGGACCACGCCGTGGTTGGCCAGGGTCCCGCTTACCCAACCTGCCGCAGCCGCGGTCAGATCCAGGCCGAACCACCTGCCCACTCCGGTCGTGGACACGCTGCTTTCGGGCGCAGAGCGCCGGTCCGCCAACACATCGTTGCATCCGGCAATGCCCCAGAGAACGCCCGCCTGGGCCTGGTACCAGCTCGCCTCGCAAAAAACCACCGGCCTCAGCACCACGTGGGCGTCGACTCCTGTGGACGCGCCGCCCCATCCGGAAACGTAGAGCTCCAGTCTGGCCTCCAGCACAGTGGCATCAACGGGGATCGAGCCCACATCAAAGCGCAGCAGGGACGCCCTCTCGGAGCGGTAGCCCACGCTGAGCTGGGGGCTGCCGCACGAATTGGAGGAGGTGTAGAGACGCATGTCCGTGTCCTCGGCACCGCTGTAGCCCTCCAGGCCCTGCTGCAGGACGGCGACAACCTCGGGCAGGGGAGTCGAGGTGGGGCTGGCCGTGGCCGAAGGCGTGGCCGTGGGAACCGCTGCCGCGCTGCGGTAGGCGAGAACTAAACGCGGCCGCTGCCCCGGGACGAGATATTCGGTGCTGGCCAGGTAGACTTGCCCGCCGGCGACGGCCGAAGGCGAGCGCAGCAACACTCCGTTGTTGGCCAGACTGCCGCTCTGCCACTCCCGGACCAGATTCGTCAGGTCAAAACCATACCATTTGCCCGGGCCGCTGGTCTGCGCCTCGTCCTCGGGCGTGTCGCGGCGGTCCGTGAGCGTGTCGTTGGCGCCGGGCAGACCCCAGGCTGCACCGCTCTGAGGCTGGTTCCAGGTCGCCTGATCGCAGCTCGCGGTCCGCAGCAGCGCGTGTATCGCCAGGGGCAGGTCT
Organism: Anaerolineales bacterium UBA2200; assembly: GCA_002327925.1. Lineage (GTDB taxonomy): Bacteria > Chloroflexota > Anaerolineae > UBA2200 > UBA2200 > UBA2200. The sequence goes on along the minus strand of DCVA01000018.1, from coordinate 56,096 downwards.
TGCCCGTTCCAGCTTGCGGCATAGACCTCGAGCCGGGCGCTCTCGAGCATCAGGCCGGCCGGCACCGTGCCCGGGTCAAAACGCAGCAGGGCCGCTTTCTGCTGGGACGAGCCAGCGCGCAGCGTGTGCGCCGCCGCAAAGCTGGCCGCCGGGGCGTCCTGGTAGAGGCCTGTGTCCTGCGCTCCTGCGTATCCGTTGACTCCCTGCTGCAGCGTCACGATCGTCAGAGCCGGGTCGGGAGTCGCCGTGGGTGTGGAGGTGGGCCAGGGGGTTTCCGTCATCGTGGCAGCGGGTGTGGTGGTGGGCGTACAAGTCGGCGTGGGCAGGACCCCCGCACAGGTCTCCGCACCGGGCAGCGCCTCTACCCCCAGCCGCCCCGCTTCCTGCGCGTTGTCTCGCCAGGTCACATACACCGTGTCGCCGTCGGTGGTCACGGCAGGATCCGCTGCGGACGCCTCGCCGGACAGCATCACCGGCTCGGACCAGGTCGTGCCTCTGTCGCAGCTCACCTTGACCAGCACGCCCGGCCGGTCCGCTGCATGGTTCTCCCAGGTCACGGCGACCAGCTCGCCTGCTGCCGCAATGTCCGGGCGCCAGGATGGGCTGGAGGTCACCACAGCGGGTGAGCTCCAGGCGTTTGACCCGGGAAGGCGGCGTGACAGGTAGAGTGAAGAGGGTGACCGGATCCAGGTGACATAAGCGGACCCTCCATGCGTCGCCGTTCTGGCCTGCATCTCGCCGGGCAGGTCCGCGATGCTGGACAGGGAGCTCCACGTGGTGCCGCAGGTGCTGCTGGCCGCATACAACGAGCGCCAGGTTGTGTTGGGGATGTCCTGCCAGGTCAGGTAGCTGAGGCCGCCCTGCGAGCTCACCGAGACATACTGGGGGTACTTCCACGAGCTGGAAATGATCTTGCTTGACCAGGATCCGGCCGCCAGACGCCGGATGACACGCACGTCGCTGGGAAAGACCGTCACCACCACGGTCGGCGCGCCATCGCAGAGAGCTACCTCCGGCTCCCAGGTGATGCCGCCGCCCGTCCCGGGCACGACCTCCGGCTCGGACCACTGGCCGTTCGCGTCGCGCTGCCTGTAGTAGATCGTCCAGTCGCCGTTGAACCACTCCTGCCAGACCGCGTGTACCGTGTTTTCCCCGACGGCGATGGCCGGCGCGCGCGTGGCCCTGCCCTCGCCGCTGAGCTGGATGTCCTCGCTCCATTCGCCCGTCTGGCTCGATTGCGAGCGGAAGTAAACGCGGTCTCTGCCGCTGCGGTCGTCCGCCCAGACCAGGTAGAGTCCCGCACCGTTGACGGCAATATCCGGCTGGTTGACCCGCGCCGCCGGGCCTGCCTGCAGCGGCTCCGCTTCCGTGACCCACATCTCGGTCAGGGCTCGCCCTTCGGCGAAAGGCGTGTCAAAGCCCAGCAGCATGCCGACCGTCGGGGCAATGTCTATCTGCTCCCGCAGCTCCGCGAACTCGGCGCCTTTTTGGATGTCCGGGCCCAGCGCCAGCAGAAAGGTGCGCTTGCAGCCCTCGCAGTGGCAGCCGTGCCCGATTGGGTCCAGCGTGTGGCGGCCGTGGTCCGCCGTGACCAGCAGCGTAGTCGTGTCGCGATAGTAGGGGTCGCTCTGGATCTTGTCCCACAGGGCACCGACCACCTTGTCCGCCCCGCGGATGGCAGTCAGATACCAGTCCCAGTCCGAGTGTCCGGCTATGTCGATCTCGCCCATGTGGTACAGGATCAGCGAGGGATGGTGCTGGTCCATCAGCTCCTGCACCCCGGCCCAGGATGTGGTGTTGGACCAGGGCTTGAGCAGCAGGGAGGCGCCGTACGCCGGGCCATATCCCGGGTGGGAGCTATAGTTGACCGCCCATACCGCCTCTTTGGTGGCCACGGCCCACACCTTTTCCTTCGGCAGGTCCGGGTTGGCGCGGCGGTAGTATTCAAAGATGGTCGGGCAGGTCGAGCGCATGATGCGCTCATCGAGATTGTCCTGCGTGAACTGCCAGCATCCGCTGGTGATGGCCATGTGCCCGGGTGTGGTCCACGTTGCTCCCAGGTTGTAGAAACTGCGGTACAGCGAACCCTGAGGGCGCAGCTTGAGCCACATGTTCGGGATATAGTTCCAGGGGTCCGGCGCGTCAAAGGCCTCGCTGGCGCGGATCCCGTCGAGCGTGACGAGGATCACATTGCGGGTCTTGAACGCCGGCGTGGAGGCGGAAGGAGCAGCCGATGCGCGTGACGACGCCACCCGTGGAAACAGCGGCACGGCGAAAAGAGCCAGCAGCGCTGCGGCCAGAACGAGCCTTGTCCAGGAGCCCCGTCGAGCTGACGTGACTCCGGGCCGATCCGTCGCCGGATTGCGGTGCGGGATATGCTTCTCACCGTGGGCCGGCGAGTTTGGGTTGTGCAAATTGGTATCCTCTCCCGGGAGCGATTTCGTGCCAGCGGCGCCCAGGTGGGGCAGGATCAGGCCCGCCCGGGCTGCCGGCTGAGATAGTGCAGTTTACGGTATTTTGCCCCGGCTGGTCAAGCGGCGACCCCGCACCGGCCGGCGGCGGGCGTTTGGCGCCTCCCGCACGCCGTGCTAGAATCGGTAACCCGGTTTGGTCTGCCCGCGCCAGAACGCGACGCTATGGGTCGCGGTTGCGCGTATCATCAGGACAGACAAATGTCTCACGGGGAGGTGAGCGCATGGATCGCAGCGTACGGCTGGTGCACCTGCAGAGTCTGTTCTACCACAACCCGCGCGGTTTCCGCGTCGCCGAGCTTGCCCGGCGCTGTGAGGTCGACCACCGAACTATCAATCGTGACCTCGCGGACCTGCAGCAAGAGCCCTTCCACCTACCCCTGGTACTGGAGGAGAACTGGACCTGGCGGTTGATGGAGGGCCACCGTTTCACTCTCGCTCCACTGCACCTGACCCTGCAGGAAGCCTCAGCCCTGTACCTGGCCGCCCGGCTGCTGGACCGCGTCAGCGACGAGCCGAACCCTTACGTGCGCCGGGCCCTCGCCGCTCTGGCCGGGGCCCTGCCCGCCGGGGTATCCAACCCGACCATGATGCTGGTTTCCGGCCGCCTGGAAGATGAAGAGGCCGCCTTCGCCCGCGTGTTCGCGGTCATCAGTCTAGCCTGGGCGACCTGTCGCAAGGTGCACATCCGCTACCGCGCAGCCGTCCGCGCCGAAGCTCGTGAGACGGACCTGAGCCCATACTGCCTGGAACCGTCTGGTCCCGGCTACGCCACCTACGTGATCGGCTTTGCCAGTCACGCCGGCGCCGTCCGGACCTTCAAACTGGAGCGCATCGATCAGGCCACCCTGCTCGACGAAGTGTTCACCGTCCCGGCCGAATTCGACGCCCTGCGGCTGCTGGGCAGTGCCTGGGGCGTGATGTACGGGGAGGACACGGTCGAGGTGGTGCTGCGCTTTTCACCGGGGGTGGCCCGGCGCGTGGGCGAGACCGTCTGGCACGGCAGCCAGGTGCTGGAGGCCTGCGAGGACGGCGGGTGCCTGCTGAAAGTGCGCGTGGCCCACGCGCTTGAGATGAAGCCATGGATTCGCGGCTGGGGACCCGACTGCGAGGTCCTCGCGCCGGCGGAGCTGCGTGAGGAAATCGGGGGGGAGTTGCGCGCCGCGGCGGAGCAATACCAGCGCTGAGCTCCGTCCCGGGCACATCCGCTGTGTTCCCGCGCGCCTGCGGGAAGCCGGGGGCAGCCGCACGCCGGTCGACTGACCGGGCAAGACGATCGGCGGAAGGACAGCAGGCATGGATGCTGGCAGGCAAACGCGAGTCGCTGGTCTGGATCGGGACGAGGACGCTCTCGGTCCAGGTCATAGCTCCCTGGGGGAGCTGATTCATCGGAGGAGACGAGGGTGACCGTCGCACACATGGACCAGTCCACCATGACCCGACTGCTTCTGTGCTGGGGCAAGACCGGTGTGGAGGCAACAGAGTACCATCCGGCGCTCTTTCATATGCTGGACGCGGGTCATGTGGCCCAGGTGCTCCTGGGTCCCGATGCTTCGCCCCGCTGGCGATCCGTGCTTGCGTTGACCCTGGGCATCGAGACGCGTCAGACCTCGGAGGTTGTGCCATGGCTCGTGGCAATGCACGACATTGGCAAGGTGTCGGCCGCTTTCCAGGCCCAGGACCCCGGCCAGGCAGCCCGTCTGCTCGCCAGCGGGTTTGACCTGGGCCGCTGCGGTTTGTCGCTGCCCCATACGGCTGTTGGCGGCGCCTTCGTCCGTTCCTGGAAGGGCGACGCGTCATGTCCGGCTCTGCCGGACATTATTCGACTGTTGCTGACCGAAGCTGTCTCGGCCCATCATGGTTCGTTCACCGGCGCCAGGGAACTCCAGGACACGGGACGCCGACTGCGCCTGGATGAGCCGGACGAGTGGGACTCGCTCCGCCGCCATTGCGGTGAGCTCCTCCGGGAGCGCCTGGAGCCGCGTGATGGACGCTGCTCATCGGCGCCGCTCAACGTCTCGGCAGCGGTGGCAGCCTTGACCGGCTTCACCACCCTCTGTGACTGGATCGCATCGAACAGTGCCTTCTTCTTGCCGGAGGCTGGTGTCCAGGTCGGGGAGTATGTTCGGCTGTCGCAAGCTCGAGCCCTGGAAGCCTGCGCGGCGGCGGGGTTTCTGGTTCCAACTACCAGCGCGGCGCCATCGGCGTTCGCCCGGTTGTTCCCCGGCCTGCAAGACCCCCGACCCCTGCAGTTGGCCATCGACGCCATCCCGGATTCCCTGCTCGCTTGTCCCTGTCTGATTGTGATCGAAGCCCCCACTGGCGAAGGCAAGACCGAGGCAGCCCTGGCCCTCGCCCATCGCATCGCGGTCCACACCGGAGTCGACGAGCTCTACTACGCCCTCCCGACCACGGCCACCAGCAACCAGATGTTTCTTCGCCTCCAGCGGCACCTTCGCGACAACCTCGGCCTGGCCGCTCAGGCCAGGCTGGTTCACGGGCAGGCCTTTCTGGTGGAGGACGACCTCAGACTGGAGAGTCTCGCCGGCGGGGACGGCGCGGAGAAGCCGGCCCTCGAGTGGTTCGGCCCCCGCAAGCGGGCGCTGCTTGCCCCCTTCGGCGTTGGCACCATCGACCAGGCCGAACTCGCCGCCCTCAACGTCAGGCACAGTTCTCTGCGCCAGATGGGCTTGGCCGGCAAGGTCGTGATCGTCGACGAGGTGCACGCTTACGACACCTATATGACCACCGTGGTCGAGCGCCTGCTGCTCTGGCTTTCCACCCTGGGCGCTTCCGTCATACTGCTCTCGGCGACTCTGCCGCAAAAGCGTCGCCGCGCCCTCGTACGTGCCTTCGACCGTGGCGGAATCGAGCCGGACGACTCCCCGGCCTACCCCGGCCTGTCGGTTATCAGTCAGGCCGGTTTCCACGGCAGCTCACCCCCCGCGTTCCAGCCTGCCCGGCATATCGAAGTGCAGTGGCTGACCCTCGCGGACGGCGCGGCGCGCGCGAAGGCGCTCTGGCTCCTGGACCGAGTGTCGCATGGCGGCTGCGCCTGCTGGATCACCAACACCGTGAAGCGGGCGCAGGCGGTCTACCGCGAGCTGGCCTGCCTGGCCGGCGCTCCGGTCGACAGGATGCTGCTCCACTCCCAGTTCCCACTGGACCGGCGCGAAGAGCTGGAGCGGGAACTGGCCCTAAAGTACGGTCCGGACGGTCGGCGTCCCGAGCGGGGCATCGTTGTCGGCACCCAGGTTCTGGAGCAGAGCCTCGACCTGGATTTCGACGTGATGGTCTCCGACCTGGCGCCTGTCGACCTGTTGCTGCAGCGTGCCGGCCGCCTTCACCGCCACCGGCGGGTCCGGCCACCCACGCTCGAAAGTCCGCTCCTCTGCGTCAACGCCGAGTTGGATGCTGAGGGCATCCCGCTGCTCTCCTCGGACAGGTACGTCTATGCCGAGTACATCCTCCGCCAAACCTGGGAGGTGCTCCGAGGTCGCCAGGGCCTCGACCTCCCGGGCGACTACCGCACCCTCATCGAGGCCGTCTACGATGCCCCGCCTCCCGGCCCGCAAAGCCCCCTGCGAGAGGCATTCGACCGCATGCAGCGCGACAACAGGCTGGCCGAGCAGGAGGCCAGCATGCGCCTCCTTCCCCCGCCTCACCCGGTCGACACCATCTCCGACGCCGCCTCCCGGTTGAGCCATGTCGAGGACGAGAACGGCAGTGCCTGGATCGTGGCCCGCACCCGTCTCGGAGAGGAGAGCGTCACAGTGGTTCCCATGGTGCGCGATGGGAACATCGCACACCTCTTCCCCTCGGGCCCCGCACTGGACCCGTTCCGGCCTGCGTCCCGCGAGCGACAGCTCGAGCTCCTGCGTCGGTCGCTCCGTGTGAGTGCTCGGCCCATCGTGGCCGCCCTGCGGCACTGCATGAATCAGCGCCCCGCCCTCTTCACCGGATCAGCCCTGCTCAGGGACTGTTCGCCGCTCTGGCTAACGGAGGGAAGGGCCAGCGTGGCGTCCGTGGCGGGAAAATGGACCCTCACCCTGGATTCGGATCTTGGACTGCTTGTCGAAAAGGAGGGTAGTGATTGACTGAACCAACGCGACAACAACCTGGTTTTGACCTCTGGACGGCGCCGTGGATCACGCTGGAGCGTCCCGCAGGCGGAATGGAACGGGTCGGAATTGAGCAGGCCCTCCTGCGGGCGCACGAGTACAGAGCCATCTTCGAGCCATCGCCTCTCGCGGTGGTCGGCATCCACCGCCTGCTCACTGCCGTGCTACAGGATGCCCTGCACCTGGCCTGTCGGGCCGACGTCCTGGACACCTGGCGCGCCGGAATTGTTCCTGATCAGCCGGTCAAGCAGTTCGCCAAGCAGTACGGCGACCGTTTTGACCTGTTCTCGACCGACATGCCTTTCTTGCAGAGCGCCGACCTGCCATTGACCCCTGACCACGCCGAAGCCAAGTCCGTGGCCTACCTGGCACCGGAGACCCCCGCCGGCACAAATGCCACGCACTTTTGTCATGGCGGCGAGTCCGGCCAGGCCTTCTGTCCCGCCTGCGCTGCGGCATGTCTCGTAACCATCCCTGCCTTTGCCACGTCCGGAGGGCAGGGCATCAAGCCGTCGATCAATGGCGTGCCGCCGATCTACGTCATCCCCGGTGGCGCGTCGCTGTTTCACAGCCTTGTCGCCTCGCTCTTGCTGCCCGACTACCAGCCGAAGGTGGCCTCGCGGCAGGTTGACCTTGCCTGGTGGAATCGGCCGCCTGTGGTGGCGAGAGGCAGTGAGGTGCTGGACGTCGGCTACCTGCACAGCCTCACCTTTGCCGCGCGGCGGGTGCGGCTGCATCCCCTGCGCCTCGACGGGATTTGCACTCGCTGTGGCCGAGGGCTCGAATGGGGGGTGCGCACCATGGCCTTTGAGATGGGCGAGTGCCGGCCGAGGGATGCCCCTTCCTGGTTCGATCCTTTCTGCGCCTACCGCCTGAGGGCCAGGGACTCAACGAAGCCGCCTACCCCCATTAGACCGAGTGCCGGAAAGGCCGCCTGGCGTGAGTTTGCCTCGCTGTTCCTGCAGGGTTCCAGCGATGAGGACAGGGAGAGAACCCTCCGGCCCAGCGTTCTCGACCAGATCGCGTGGTTGGAGCTGGGCGGCAGCGACTGGATCTTCCCCTTCCGCTGCGTCGGCCTGCGCACGGACATGAAGGCCAAGGTGTTCGAGTGGGTCGATTCCTCACTCGACGTTCCTGCCGCCCTGCTCAAGGATGAGCGGGCCGGTGTGCGGGTGGAGGACGCCCTCCAGTTTGCGGGCCAGTGCGGGGCCAGCATCCGCTCCGTGTTCCGGGCCACCTTCGGCGGCTCCGGCAAATCGAAGCGTAACGAAGCGGTCGCTGCCCGCATGCTCGATCAGTTCTGGACGGCTCTGGCCGACCCGTTTCGTATCTTCATTGTCGGTTTGGCCTCGTCGGGCGCCGAGTCCCGCGCCGGGGACCTGCGCCGCTGGGTCGATACAGTCCTACGGCAGGGCGGTCGCTGCTTCCGGGAGGCATCGGCCACCCTTGGCGATGACGCGGCAAGCCTTCGCCGGCGGGTCGAGGGCGAGCGCCATTGCGCCTTTGCCCTGGCCAAACTGCTTCACGAGTTCTGCTCATCACAAGGATGGGAGGGAACGCATGTTGGGCAATGAGTCCGGATTTCCGGCCGAGCGTTTTGTTGCGCGACTATCGGGGATGGACGTCGGCGACCGCGCCCGTTTCAGGCGCAACGCCGGTAAGAGCCTGACAGAGTCGAGCGACGTCCTGGCGTCGTTCTATCACCTCCTGCCTGCTGGCGTGCCGCCCTCGCAGGAGGAGGGGTACTTTCTCGTCGCTACCCTGTATCCTCTGGCGGAGAGTGCCGCGATCGGAGATCTCGGGGTGTCCTTGCGCCGAGCGAGGAGCTCCACCAACGCCAAGGGGCTGGATCGCCGCGTCGAGTTCCTGCTGGATGCCGACCCCGCCCAGCTTCCCTTCCGGTTGCGCCAGGTTGTGCGCTTTTTGGCCTCCAACCGCGTGCCGGTGGATTGGCCCTTGCTTCTGAAGCACGTTCTGGCCTGGACCCATCCGGACCGCTTTGTCCAGCAGAGGTGGGCGCGCTCCTACTTTGCTGGCGAATCCAAACCCTGAAGGAGGTTGTCATGCTCATCCAGATCCACATTCTGCAGAACTATGCTCCCGCCAATCTCAATCGAGACGACACAGGCGCCCCCAAGGACGCGTTCTTCGGCGGCTACCGCCGTGGGCGCATCTCCAGCCAGTGCCTGAAACGCAGCATCCGCAAATCCGAGGTTTTCGCTGCCGCCTTCGCTGCGGACGGGCTGCTGGGCACGCGCACAAAGAAACTGCACCAACTGCTGGCCGCCGAGCTGGTGCACATGAACGTAGACGATGATGCGAGGTCCGACATTCTCGCTCGCGTGGCCGAGATCGGCCGCGAGTCACGCAAGGCCCCCGCCCAGGAGGAAACGGAGGAGGGCGGCGACGCCGAACCCTCCGTCGCGACCGAGGTTGACACCAAACAGCTCATCTTTATCGGGTGCGACGAGATCCCGCGCCTTGCTGCGGCTCTGCTCGACCTGTACAGGCGGCACGGCCCGAAGGAGTGGAACGATCCGAAAAAGCTCAAGATCGACAGGATCACCGCCGAGCTCAAGAGCGAGGCCCTGCCCAGGTCGGTCGACATTGCCCTGTTCGGGCGGATGACCACCTCCGAGGCCTTTGAGGACGTGCATGCAGCGGTGCAGGTGGCCCACGCTCTGTCTACCCACGCGCTGGCGCAAGAGTTCGACTACTACACGGCTATCGACGACCTCTCCACAGAGCCGGGGGCCGGCATGATCGGCGATGTCGAATTCAACAGCTCTACCTACTACCGCTACCTCAACCTCCATTGGGAGCAGCTTCTGGACAACCTGGGTCAGGACCGCGCGGTGGCACGGCGTGCCGCGCTTGCCCTTCTGCAGGCAGCCGCCACGGCCCAGCCTACCGGCAAGCAGAACTCGTTCGCCGCTCTGAACCTTCCTGACCTTGTGCTGGTCGAAATCAGCCCCTCCAATCTGGGAGTCAGCTACGCCAACGCCTTTGTCAGGCCCGCTCGTGCCACGGCGGAAACGTCCCTGGTCGAGGCCTCGGTCAATGCACTGACCGACTATATGCAGCGCGTGAACGCCCTCTATGACGTGCAGGCCGAACGCTGTTTTGCGTCCACGGGCGACTGGTGCCTCGCGGGCGCGGAGCGGGCGAGCTCTCTGGCCGCACTTGCGAAATGGCTGGAGATGCAGCTCCAGGAGGTCTAGCCATGGCCAATACTCTCTTCCTTCGCCTCGAGGCCCCCCTGCAGTCCTGGGGCGAGCGAGCGCGCTGGACCGTGCGTGACACCGCCCCTGAGCCGACCAAATCGGGCATCGTCGGTCTGCTCGGCTGCGCGCTGGGCATCGCGGGCGACGAGGACCTCCGAGAGCTGAGTTCGGCGATTCACGTCGCGGTGCGCTGCGACCGTCCCGGCACCGTGATTGCCGACTACCACACAATAGTGGGAGGCGTGATGTCGGCCGAGGGCAAGATCAAGATCAACACCAAGACGCGAAGGCCGGAAACCGTCGTTTCGCTGCGCCAGTATCTCTGCGACGCCTCGTTCCTGGTCGCCATAGCAGGGCCGGCGGACCTGGTGGACCGGCTCGCCGACGCGGTCCGGCGCCCCCGCTGGCCTCTGTATCTGGGGCGCCTCTGCTGCCCTCCCGCTCGTCGCCTGTTCGAGGGCATCGGAGACTTTGCCTCTCTGCGGTTGGCCCTGGAGGAATGGCCTCTTGCTGACCCTCGGCCCGGGGAGACCACGGTGCCGGTACGCGCCGTGTTCGAGTGTCCGCCCGGCCAGGGCGCCCTGCGGCGCGACCAGGTCGACTCCCGTTCGCGGCGCACCTTTCTCCCCCGCTACACGTGCGAGACACTGATTTCTCTCGACAGGCCACAGGCGGAGGTGACGCAGTGATGTACCTTTCACGGCTGCGGTTGAATCGTAACAGGGTGACCCTGCTCTGGGTTGCCAATCCATACCACGTGCACCAGCGGCTCAGCATGGGCTGCGAGCACGACCCCCGACTACTGTTTCGCATAGAGGATGTGGATGCCCGGAGCCAGATTATCGTCCAGTCTCACAGCAAGCCGGACTGGGATGCGGCTTTCGCCGGCCTGCCTGTGCTGTCGGGGTTGCCCGAGTGCAAGTCGTTTGAGCTGAACCTTGTCGCCGGGGCCCGCTATGCCTTTCGCCTGCTGGCCAACCCCACGCTCAAGCGCGGCGGTAAGCGGCTCGGACTCTTGCGTGAGGTCGACCAGCGCACCTGGCTGGAGCGCAAGATGGAGGCTTCCGGCTCGGGAATCTTGACCTGCTCGGTGATCCCTCGCGGCATGATGCACAGCCGGAAGGAAGCCGCGTCGGGCGCCGCGGCTCAGACACACCTGGCCGTGCAGTTCGACGGCGTGCTCCAGGTAGCGGATCCTACGGCTCTGTCCGCGGCGGTTGGGGCAGGAATCGGCGCCGCCAAGGGGTTCGGGTTCGGTCTGCTGTCGCTGGCAGCACCGGGCGGATCCTAGGAGCGTGGCGTGCGAGACCTGCATGAACTGCCCAAGCTACGCGACAGCCTCAGCTATGTGTACGTCGAGCAGGCCCTGGTCAACCGCAAGGACCACGCCATCGAGTTGATCGACGACCAGGGCCGGGTGATGCTGCCTGTTGCCTCCCTTTGCGTGCTTCTCCTCGGTCCTGGAACTAGCATCACCCACGCGGCGGTCAAGGTCCTGGCCGAGAGTGGCTGCACGATTGTCTGGGTGGGCGAAGACGCAACGCGTTGCTACGGGCAGGGGTTCGGCGAAACCCGCAAAGCGTATCACCTGCTCAAGCAGGCCGAGTTGTGCACGTCGCCGGAGCGGCGCATGGAGGTTGTGCTGCGAATGTACCGCCAGCGTTTTGGGTACGACCTGGATCGCTCCCTTAGTGTCGAGCAGATTCGCGGTTTGGAGGGTGTCCGGATTCGGCGCGCCTACGTCGATGCCAGTCGTGCCAGCGGGGTGGAATGGACCGGCAGGCACTACGACCGCTCCCAGTGGCAGAGCGCTGACCCCATCAATCGTGCCCTGTCCGCGGCCAATGCGTTGCTCAACGGTCTCTGCCACGCAGCCATCGTATCGGGCGGCTACTCTCCGGCTCTGGGATTCATTCACACGGGCAAGCAATTGTCCTTCGTGTATGATGTCTCCGACCTGTACAAGGTAGAATTCACCATTCCTTCCGCGTTCGAAGTGGTTCGTCAATCCGCAGCCGGGGTCGAGTCGCGAGTGCGGGAGATGTGCCGCGACCGCTTTCGCGAGGCGCGGCTGCTTGAGCGCATTCTGCCCGATATCGATGAAATCCTGGGGGTCAACGAAGAAGACGAGCAACCGGCATCGGCACTGGACCTGGATGAAGATTCCGGGATGCCAACACCGCTCTGGGAGCCCGCCGTGTCGGACGCGGTATCGAGCGTTTCATGATGATCATCGTGTTGGAAAAGTGCCCGTCTCACTGCGTGGCGAGCTTACCCGCTGGCTGCTTGAGCCCCGCACCGGTGTGTTTGTCGGTCACGTTACCGCCATGGTTCGGGACCGCCTGTGGGAGAAATGCTGCGAAAAGAGCGCCCACGGCAGCGTACTTCAAGCCTGGTCCACCAACACGGAGCAGCATTTCAAGATGCGTGCGCACGGCACTGCCTCACGGCAAGTGGTCGACTCCGAGGGTCTCCAGCTGATTCGGCTTACCGGTAGTCCAGCGACCGGGGACGCCGACTAGCTGTAAGGGCGAGTTTTCGGATCAATACCTTCGTGCCGCTACGAAGGGTTTTCCCCACGCGCGTGGGGGTGGACCGAACTCACGCTCCACGAACCCCAACAAGTCCACGTTTTCCCCACGCGCGTGGGGGTGGACCGCTCGGAGGCGGGGCGGATCACGGACATCCTGACGTTTTCCCCACGCGCGTGGGGGTGGACCGATCAAGCCCACGATCGCCCCGACCCTCGGATCCGTTTTCCCCACGCGCGTGGGGGTGGACCGGCAACCAGGTGGGCGGCCCGAACTTGTTATGGACGTTTTCCCCACGCGCGTGGGGGTGGACCGTTTTGTCCGGGTGGACAGCCCTATCAATTCTGCGTTTTCCCCACGCGCGTGGGGGTGGACCGCCGCCTACCGCCGCGCCGCTCGCCAGTGGCACGTTTTCCCCACGCGCGTGGGGGTGGACCGATCAAGGGCGCGGATGTCAAGACCATCAACCCGTTTTCCCCACGCGCGTGGGGGTGGACCGCCAACCACGCCACAACTGCCGCCAAACTGCTCAGTTTTCCCCACGCGCGTGGGGGTGGACCGCATTCGCCGCCGTGCTCGAGGGCATCTCGAGCGTTTTCCCCACGCGCGTGGGGGTGGACCTTCCGGCGGCTGTTTCAGGAGACCCTCAAGCTAGTTTTCCCCACGCGCGTGGGGGTGGACCGATTGATGCCAAGATCATAGAGGGATTTGCCAGTGTTTTCCCCACGCGCGTGGGGGTGGACCGAACGGTTGGCGATAAACCCGCTCCGCTCCGTACGTTTTCCCCACGCGCGTGGGGGTGGACCCGTCACAAGGTTCAATCCAATGCCGATGCCTGCACGTTTTCCCCACGCGCGTGGGGGTGGACCGAAACCGTTGGTGCCGCTGTGTTGCCCGCCCTAGTTTTCCCCACGCGCGTGGGGGTGGACCGATTGAATCTGCCGTGATAGTCCCCGTGGGAATGGTTTTCCCCACGCGCGTGGGGGTGGACCGACAGAACGGGGGGGTATTCAGTTGCCATAGACCGTTTTCCCCACGCGCGTGGGGGTGGACCGCAAGTCCGACAGGGTTACGCTATCTTGGGGCCGTTTTCCCCACGCGCGTGGGGGTGGACCGATCGCCGTGTCCGATGTCGACTGGGAGGACTAGTTTTCCCCACGCGCGTGGGGGTGGACCGCCACGATCTCATCCACGCTGGACAGGTCGAACGTTTTCCCCACGCGCGTGGGGGTGGACCGTACCTGACAACTGGCATCACGCCGACCGTGGCCGTTTTCCCCACGCGCGTGGGGGTGGACCGCACGCCCTGACAGTGGCTGCACGGGTGACCCGGGTTTTCCCCACGCGCGTGGGGGTGGACCGCTTGTCAGCGGCAATCTGTGTCAACTCGGTTAGTTTTCCCCACGCGCGTGGGGGTGGACCGGCCGAATGCGTCCTGGCACTGGCCGACAAAATGGTTTTCCCCACGCGCGTGGGGGTGGACCGGGCAACCTCAAGGAGACGGTGGGCGCTGCCGTGCGTTTTCCCCACGCGCGTGGGGGTGGACCGTGTCGATGAATCGGAGCACGTTCCTTACAGTCGTTTTCCCCACGCGCGTGGGGGTGGACCGCAATTGAGAAAAGTCGATGCCCTGATCGTGGTGCGTTTTCCCCACGCGCGTGGGGGTGGACCGACCTAGCTGTGCGTTGCCCGCTATCCAGGGGGTGTTTTCCCCACGCGCGTGGGGGTGGACCAGAGGAGGCAATCAATGCCAGCATCGACTTTGAGTTTTCCCCACGCGCGTGGGGGTGGACCGGCAACAAAACCACGCCCGAGCACGCCGCCGGAGTTTTCCCCACGCGCGTGGGGGTGGACCGCATAGCGTCCATCCTAGCCGACACGGGCACGGACGTTTTCCCCACGCGCGTGGGGGTGGACCGCATAGGGGCGGCATTACCCACGATAACCCGCCTGTTTTCCCCACGCGCGTGGGGGTGGACCGAGCATATTCCACACTGACCCAGCGGCGTTGTTGTTTTCCCCACGCGCGTGGGGGTGGACCGTTAGCCCTCGCCATCTACAACACGACGCTGACGTTTTCCCCACGCGCGTGGGGGTGGACCGTCAAGATCGAGGTCGTGCAGCAGGAGCAGATCCGTTTTCCCCACGCGCGTGGGGGTGGACCGGATTTCACTAGATGCACATCCTCGCGGTAGTCGGTTTTCCCCACGCGCGTGGGGGTGGACCGGCAGCGCGGGCAGCTTGGATAGGACAAGCCTCGTTTTCCCCACGCGCGTGGGGGTGGACCGTGATTCAATCCGGCGTCGTGCACTGCGAGCCAGTTTTCCCCACGCGCGTGGGGGTGGACCGGAGCGCAACGCGGCTGAGCAGGGCGCGCCTCCGCGTTTTCCCCACGCGCGTGGGGGTGGACCGATGCCAGGGAAAGAGCAAGGTGTATGAGGGCGTTTTCCCCACGCGCGTGGGGGTGGACCGATATTTTCCCGATGGCCAGAGGGGAGTACGCCCGTTTTCCCCACGCGCGTGGGGGTGGACCGGTTGACATCGCTGACAAGTGAAGCCCTGACCCCGTTTTCCCCACGCGCGTGGGGGTGGACCGGACGGGCACCCGTTCTGGGAGGTGCACCCCGATCGTTTTCCCCACGCGCGTGGGGGTGGACCGATTACCATTGTCAAGGGGAGGCCTACCCTTGACGTTTTCCCCACGCGCGTGGGGGTGGACCCTCACGCCCGTGGTCGTGATCCACTGCGCCGCCGTTTTCCCCACGCGCGTGGGGGTGGACCGCGAATAGGGGCGCAGACCGGGAGCCGGCCATCGTTTTCCCCACGCGCGTGGGGGTGGACCGTCAATATCGTCCGTGTCGTCCCAAATGTTGCCGTTTTCCCCACGCGCGTGGGGGTGGACCGGAAGTGCCGGAGTTCCCGGAGTACAGCGAGGCGTTTTCCCCACGCGCGTGGGGGTGGACCGGTCGTGCAGGGCAAGCTGCCGGATACGGGCGGCCGTTTTCCCCACGCGCGTGGGGGTGGACCGCGCCGTGCGCGTCTTGGGGTCAGGCACTATTTGTTTTCCCCACGCGCGTGGGGGTGGACCGCATGCTGCCCGAGCTGGAAAACGTACGGATTCGTTTTCCCCACGCGCGTGGGGGTGGACCGTCAGCCAATAGGATGGCAGAACAGCCGCCGCCCGTTTTCCCCACGCGCGTGGGGGTGGACCTGTGTGTTGTAAGCCTGCCCAGCCGCTCCCTGAGTTTTCCCCACGCGCGTGGGGGTGGACCGTCCCAGCCGAAATCGTCCAGCTCCATCAGGATGTTTTCCCCACGCGCGTGGGGGTGGACCGAGAGGTGACATACGATGCAATGACCGCGCTAAGTTTTCCCCACGCGCGTGGGGGTGGACCGCCGTTGCTAGTCGCCGTCATCGTGGCTGCCGTTGTTTTCCCCACGCGCGTGGGGGTGGACCGGCCGCGGTATTGGACGAAGCTGGCCAGGATCAGTTTTCCCCACGCGCGTGGGGGTGGACCGAGCAACTCATCCCCAGGAATTTCTCTGTTGGCAGTTTTCCCCACGCGCGTGGGGGTGGACCGTGCGGGGCGGTGGGGCCGCGCAGCAATACGCGACGTTTTCCCCACGCGCGTGGGGGTGGACCGCGCTGCTCCAGATGCAGGCGGCAGTCGCCGGGCGTTTTCCCCACGCGCGTGGGGGTGGACCGAGCGGCTATGCCAGCAATCACTGTAGGGATTCCGTTTTCCCCACGCGCGTGGGGGTGGACCGACGGGGCAGCTCTATGGGCGTGCGCTTCATAGTTTTCCCCACGCGCGTGGGGGTGGACCTGTCGGCGGGTTGCCCGGCGTGACGGTCGGTGATGTAGTGCTCGATTGCGTTGTGAAAGGCGCTGCCAAAGTTTTCCCCACGCGCGTGGGGGTGGACCGCTGGTCATGGAATACAACTCTGTCGCCAAGGCGTTTTCCCCACGCGCGTGGGGGTGGACCGAGGCGCTCGAGCTCATGGGGCTGGCGCAAGACGTTTTCCCCACGCGCGTGGGGGTGGACCGGACGCCTTGATGTTGGACATGCTGGCCGTGAGTTTTCCCCACGCGCGTGGGGGTGGACCGGGGAAAATATGACGGCTATGACGGGTTTTTGCGTTTTCCCCACGCGCGTGGGGGTGGACCGGTGGTGTGGGATCCGGCGAGCACCGGCTCGCAGTTTTCCCCACGCGCGTGGGGGTGGACCGCAGGTGCTATACCAGATCGGCGTGCCGCTGAAGTTTTCCCCACGCGCGTGGGGGTGGACCGTCACCACCCGGCTGCACGATGACCCTGTGCACGTTTTCCCCACGCGCGTGGGGGTGGACCGGCGCGACGATACCACGCGATGCTGGAATGATCGTTTTCCCCACGCGCGTGGGGGTGGACCGTCCGAATATCGTCCGCCCCTAGCTACCTCGTTGGTTTTCCCCACGCGCGTGGGGGTGGACCGTTCATCAACAACCAGACAACCTGGCGATTTGTGTTTTCCCCACGCGCGTGGGGGTGGACCGCGCGGCAACCCATGTATTTCCGGGCGTATTGGCGTTTTCCCCACGCGCGTGGGGGTGGACCGCAGAGGGCACACGGTATGCCAAGTGCGGCCAGGTTTTCCCCACGCACGTGGGGGTGGACCGCACGGCATCTATCGGGTTGATTTCAACGACAACGTTTTCCCCACGCGCGTGGGGGTGGACCGTCACCGCCGCAGGTCACCCGCCACTCCCGAACCGTTTTCCCCACGCGCGTGGGGGTGGACCGAACGGTCCGGACCTGGCCGGGGCGCCTACGAAGTTTTCCCCACGCGCGGGCTGGCCGTGCAGGTGCGTCTCAAGCGCCGTATGCCTCCCGCTCCCCGTAGGCTCCCTGCCAGCGCCGGATTCACTCCATCGAGACCAGACCGCCAGACGAGGACCACTTGACAGCCCCGCCACGCAGCGTATGATGAACCGGACAGCAGCTCGTATGCCCGGGCCGGGTCGCCGCGTCTCGGTAGTATCAGCACGCCTCGAGGGCCCCTTGACGCGAAAGGAGAGTGTGCCGATGTCGAAAAGCCGCTGGATCTGGATGCTCTGCGCCCTGCTATCCCTGCTTGTGCTGGCCTCGGCCAGTGCAGCCTCCGGCACTGCCTCGCCGGCCGAGGCAGGCCTTCTCGAGGAGACCCCCACCGCCACCCTCCCTCCGTCCGCTCCGGACCAGGGGTTCCTGGTTTCCGGCGCCGCGGGCGCCCAGCTCAAACCGGCCGCCGCCTACGACCACGGTGATGGCCGCGCCCTCGTGGTGTGGGAAGACCGCCGCAGCGGTCCGGAAACGTCCGACGTCTACGGCAAGTTCTCCTACCCGCAGGAGCGTTTTGCCAGCGGCGATGTGCCCGTGGCGCTTCTCGACAAGGATCAGCTCGAGCCGGAAATCGCCTATAACGTGACCCTCGATGAGTACCTGGTGGTGTGGAGCGACGGCCTCGCGGCCGATGATACCTTCTACATCCGCGGGCGGCGCATCAACTCGGGCGGAGCGCCGGTCGGCGGGACGCTTGATATCGCCTCCGCCACCAACCTCCAGGCCGATCCGGACGTGGTCTACAACCCCGCCGCGAACGAGTACCTGGTCGTCTGGTCCGATGGGGCGGTCAACATCTGGGGACGGCGCCTGGCGCCGGACGGCGCGCCACGCGGAGATGCCTTCATCGTGACCGCGGCAGTGCGCTTCCAGTACAACCCCAGCATCGCCTACAGCACAGAGACCAACGAGTACCTGGTGGTCTGGCACGACTTTCGCAACAGCGAGCACTATGACATCTGGGGCCAGCTCGTGACGGCTGGGGGTGAGCTGAGCGGGTCGGAGATCGCCATCTGCACCGCCGAGGGCAACCAGTACAACGCCACGGCGGCCTATGCGCCAGCGGCCCATCTCTATCTGGTTACCTGGGAGGACTGCCGCGCCGGAGAGGCCTTTGCCGATGTCTACGGCCAGCTGCTGACCGACGTAGGAGCTCTCTCGGGAGTGGAGATCGCCGTGGGCGCCGCCCTCGGCCACCAGCTCAAGCCGGATGTGGCCTACAACCCGGTGCGCGCCGAGTTTCTGGTGCTGTGGGCCGATGACCGCAGCGGCCAGTACGACATCATGGGCCAGGCCCTGAGCCCTTACGGCGCCCTGCTCGGGCCGGCCCTGGAGATGTGCACGGAAGCGGGCCACCAGCGCGAGGTGGACCTGATCACCCTGCTGGAGACCGGCTCCTGGTTCGCCACCTGGCAGGATGCCCGCCTGGGCGAGTATGACATCTACGCCCGCGTCTACCCTCTCCTGCCCACGCCGACGCCGACCCTTACCCCCACCGAGACGCCGACTGGCACGCTGACCGACACGCCTACCCGGACGCCGACGCCGACCCGGACCGCGACCAACACGCCCGTGCCGACCCATACACCAACCCGCACTCTGACACCCACCGAAACCCTGACCCCGACGGAGACCGCGACATCGACCCGCACGCCCACGGCCACCCTCACGCTCACGCCCACCGCCACGCCGCCGGGCGACCTGATGATCACAGGCCGCGTCCTGGCGGCGGTCACAGGTCCCGCCACGGGCATCCCCGGCGCAGAGGTGAGAGCAGAGATGTGTATGCCGCGCAGCTATAGCACCTGGACCGAGGCGGACGGCAGCTATGAGCTGCTCCTCCCGGCCCTCTACCTCAACCAGTGCGAGAGAGTGACCCTGAGGGCCGGTGCGTCCGGCTACGAGTCGGTGTCGCTGCTGGTGGAGGTGGTGGACCTGCGCGCCGTGCCCGTTCGCGACTTTGTGCTCCTGCCTCAGCCCACGCCTACGCCCACCTCGTCGGGCAGCCCGACGCCCACGGCCACCTGGACGCCCACGGAGGCACCCACGCCCACCTCGTTGGACAGCCCGACGCCCACGGCCACCTGGACGCCCACGGAGGCACCCACAGCCACACCCACGTCCACCGCCAGCCCTGTGCCAACGGCCAGTCCTACCGCCACGGCCAGTCCCACCGCGCCGCCGGCCACCGCCGTGCCCTTGCGCTGGCTGTACATCCCGCTGGTTCGGCGCTAGGGCGCGAGTTTACGTAATCTTCCTCAACAGACGGAACGGGGGTCGCAGCAAGCATGCGCTGCGACCCCCGTTCGTTTCTGCCCGCCAGCCGACCTGATGGTCTCTGGCCCGGCGTTGCCGCCTCACACCCCCTCCCGTCCCCATGCCCCCACCCGGGGGTCCTCCGCCGCGGCGGCCATCAAGCCCAGGGCCTCCAGCCCGTTCACAAAGCGCTGCATCATGGCCAGGCCCCACTCACGCAGCCGCTCCGGCACAGCGGAACCGATGGTGACCTCGTTGGTCACATCTCTGCTCCTGGCCAGGGCGGCAAAGGCGGCCGCGCCCCTGACCAGCAGGGCCTTCTCCGCTTCGTTCACCGTGGTTGTCGTTGCCGAGTCCAGCCCGGCCACAGTCTGGCACCGGGTGTAAAAGACGCGCAGGTCGTACGAGGCGTCCGGATCGTCCGCCGGCTCGATCATCAGGGTCGAGTCGTCGATCCGGCGCCACGGGATGGGATGAGCTCTCTTGTAGAGCACGTCTCCGGCCAGGTAAGGGTACCATACTTCTGTGACCTCGACCAGGCCGCTGATGGTGCCCAACGAGTACTCCCATGTCTCGTCCGCCGCGTCCAGGGTGGCCGCCGCCTCTACCGGCAGAGCCACGCTGAGGTCCGCCAGGGCCAGCCGGATGGCCTGGTCCAACTCGCTGGTGCTCCACTCGGCGTTGGCCGGGTCGGCCAGCAGCGCCTCAACCCTCTCGCGCAGGGTGTCAATGTCCGCCATTCAAACCCCTCCCCTCTCCTTCCGGCCGAGCTGCGGGCGACGGCTGAGATGAAAGCGCCTCAGCCGTCTGCCGCACAAAGCACTCGTCCCACAAGGCACCTGCCGTCTGCATCACCTCTGGCAAGATCGTTTCAAACACCGCGACCGTGGCCGCCAGATGGGCCACCCTCGTTCCCTCTGCGCCGCAGCCAGGACAGCCAATCGCCAGCGGCAGGTACAGGCTCTCCACTCCCGTATCCGGTACGGGCGCAGCAGGGGCCAGACTCAGCAGGGCCAGCCCTGCCGCCGCCAGCCATCCGACCACGGCCCACAGAGCCGCCGGCGGCCTGCGCTGGCCGCCCACTACTTCTTCCTGCCCGGGCTGCTCCTGGATGGCGCAGCCACGCTCAAAGCTGCGCCGGGGGGCGGCCCGCCCGCTTCCCCGAACGCCGCCTCCAGCGCATGGACCGCCTCATCCAACAGCCGGATCCGCTCGCCCATCGCCCTCAGCATGTCATCGTGCAAGAGCACCCTCTCGCGCAGGTGCCTGATCTCGCTGCTCCCCTCCCCCATTCCTCTCCCTCCCCTTTCATCCTACCTTCGATAGCCATGAAATCGCCCCCCACCCAACACCATCCCGTATACCACCACCAGCTTCGGCCGCGCCGAGCTGGTCCCGCTGTCCGAGCTGTCAAGCAGCGCTATCCCACCTATGGTCGGCAGCACCACCGCCATCATCCCGTCGTTCGTCACCGCACCCAGCCACGTCGCCACCACCCTCGTGTCCAGACTCACATCCAGCGTCTGTCCCGCACTCATAGACGCCAGCCACGCCGCACTCCCCATCACCGCGTCCACATAGTCCACCCCGGCCGTCGCCATCCCGGCCGCCCCGGCCCACGCCGTGGTCACCCCTCCGCTCCCGTCCGCACACTTGGCGTTCCAGCACGGCTCCCCGGCCTGCGCCTGCACGTGGCTCACCGCCCCCTCGGTCCAGTCTCCGTTCGCCGCCGACACAGGGTAAAACGTCAGCGTCCTGTCCGCCAAGATCGCCGTGTTCACCCTCAGCGTCAGTACAGCCGAGTTCACCACCGTCCCGGCCGGAATGCTCGACAGGTCCCACCGCATCAGGCCCTTCGACAGCGCGGTCGAGTACACGCACGACGTATGAATCCCATAGTTGTTCGTCACATAGTTCGAGGCCAGGAACGTATCCTGCCCCACAGCCCCGCTCGGCTGCAGCGTCAGCGTCGGATCCACCACCGGCCGGCTCATCCCCGCCAGATCCGGCAGGGTCAGCACCACGTATACCTGCCCGCCCACACTCGCAAACTTCCACCCGATGGGCCTCCCGTCCATCGGGTCGCCCGCGTCCACTACCACCGGCGCCCGCAAGCGCGCCACCGGCCTCCCGTCGGCCAGCAGGGCTGCGCCCTGCGCAGACAGGGTCAGGCCCCTCAGGCCCACAGGAAAGGCAATCAGCCCCCCCTCCGGCACATAGCCGCCCAGCAGTTCCAGGTCCAGCTTGATCCCGTGCCCCGTGTGAGTGATCCGCAGGTCGGCCTGCTTCCTGTGCCAGGTGAGTGAGCTGCCGCTTCGCGTCGCAGACGCGAACGGCACCCGCGTCCACTCCCCGCCCACCTTCACGTACGGCCCGCCGATCTCCATGTAGCGGTCCGCCTCCCTGGTCGGGTGTATCCGCCTCATCCCGCCATCCCCCACGCTCACCACCAGCCGGCTCGCCCTCACCACGTGAGGAAAGTCGGGGATGCCGGAATCGCCCCAGCCCGGCTCGATCCGCCTCAGCCCGCCAATGTCCTCGTAGAACTCCGGCCTCATATATTGCGTGTGGCGATACAGGCCCCGCCCCAGCGGTTCCCGCTCCCACGTCTCCCCTCGGTCAGCCACCGCTATGCCCTCAAAAGCCCGATCTGCAGCACCAGCCCCGCCGCCGTGTACGTCGGCGTGCCGGTCCCGTTCACACAGGCCACGTACAGCGAGGTCGTCGCCGCACCGGCCTTCAGCAGCAGCCCGATGTTCTTCACACAGGCCACCTTCGCCCCGCCCAGGTCCACATAGTCACTCGCCGCCACGGCCACATGCCCGATCACCGTCGCGCACTCCGTATCGTCCGGATCCGGCGCCGAGTTGAGTGTCCCGAAATCCGTGGCCGCGTTGGCGAACAGCAGGGTCAACGCCACCCCCTGATCATCCTTGTCGATGATCGTGATGCTGTTGACGATTGCACACCCGCCCACCGCCCGCACCGCGTTGGCGATCTCCGTCGCGTCAAAGATCAGATCCCCGCTCGCATAGGCGTCCGTGTCACAGGTCGGCGTCACCGTCACCACCGTGTCAAAGAACCCGGCCGTCACCGGATGCCCCGGGATCGCCGCCCCGCCCACCGTCTCACCGCTCAGCAGCATCGCCAGCTGCTCCGTCACCGTCTTGTAGTAGTCAATCCAGGCCATCCGTCACACCTCCACTCGCCGGTACTCCGCTCCGCACCGCAGGTGACGGAGCCGGCCCAGGGGCTGCGCCCCCCCGTTAGGGGGGCGCAGCCGTCCTGCTTTCCCTAGTTGTCGTTGCGGCCCAGCTCGATCCAGTTCGTACCATCACTGAACAGCATCAGCGAGTCGTATTGCCCCGCTGCCCAGTCCCCGGTCAACATGATCGTACCCGTATCCGTGATCGTCACACTCGTCGCACTCGAGTTCCACAACACCAGCCACCGGCCCGCCGTGCCCGCGGCCAGCTTGTCCGTGAACACCGTCCCCCCACTCGCCAGCTTGCAGAACGTCCCAGTGGGAGTAATGTAACCGCCCGTCGTCACCGTGATCGCCGAGGCCGCAGACGGAATCGCCCCGCCCAGCCAGGTCCCGTACTTCAGGTAACCCTCGGTCGTAATCGCCCCCAGCGCCAGCAGGTCGACCATCGCCGTCGCCCCGCTCACAGACAGAGCCCCGGCCACACTCTCGCTCCCGCTCCACACCGCCGAGACGCCGGCCACCGGGCCGGTCACAGCCAGCCCGTCAGTCACCGTCACAGCACCCTTCGAGTTGATCAGCGAGCCGTCGGTCATGGTCAAGTTATTACCCGTTTGCAACCCACCGGCCACAATCAGCGGCCCCGAGAAGCGCGTGTTCGACGCCACGTCCACCGCCACGTCCGAGTACGGCTTGGTCAGCCCCGTCACCCCCAGCGCTACCAGAAGCGCAACGATCCCCGCCACCAGCGCCGGCCGCAGAAGCGCCCACAGGATAGCGCGCCACTTAGAACCGCCACCGTCAGCCATAGCTCACTCCCTCCGCTTCCGCGCGTCCGGCCGAAACGTCGCCGCGCTTCCCGCGGCCCCCCGACCCGGATCCCGCACACCCATCGTCATGTTCTCCGACAACACCTTCCCCGCCGCATCCTCCGCCGCCCGCCGCCGCGCTACCACCGCATCCGCGACGGTGCCCAGCCGCCTGTCAAACATCGCCGCCCACGAGCCGTCCCTCGGCTCATCCGCCCGCCGCACAAAGCGGCTCGGCACGTACTTGTCATAACCCAGCAGAGCCAGCAAGGCGATCAGAAAGGCCACCAGCATCTCTTTCAGAATCGGCCACACGAAGCGCCACACAACCCCCCAATCGATCTGCATGATTCTCCTTTCCACGTCCTGTCATTGCCAGGCGCCCTGACGGGCGACGTGGCAATCTCCTGCTTACGCCACCACGCTCTTGAACAGGGGCCGGTAGTCCCCGGCACCCACAGCCACGACGTACCTCGCCTTGATCCTCATCTCGTCGTTGGTGAACATGGATCCCACCGTCTCCTCGCCGGCGATGAATACCTCCGGTACCTGCGAGAAGCGGTAGCCTACCGTGATGCTCGGCCAGATGCGCGGGTCCGCCACGGCCAGCCAGTCGTTGGCGTCCGTCATGTCCGGGCACACCACCACCCGGCTCGATCCGCGCCTGACGTTGGCATCGTTGTCCCCCGTGCCCGGCTCTCCCTCGCTCTGCATGATGGTCAGAGCCGTCTTTTCCAGCTCGATGGGCACGATGAGGAAAGCAGGCCGGATGCCCATCCGCTTGCCCGACGTTGCCTCGGTCATCTTGTACATGGCCTGGATGACCGCATCCCAGGCCGACGCGGACAGGGCTGTCGTGCCCAGGTTCCCGTATGTGGCATCGAACAGCCGGTAGGTGCTCTGGCTCGATGGCCAGTAGGCTCCGACGCCCGAATTCGCCGTCCAGAGGTTGCTGATCATCCCCGAGAGAGTGCGGTACCCGGCGATGGCCAGCTTTCTCGGGATGGCCCGGAACGCCCGTGTCTCGTCCTTGTCCATCATCTCCAGCGTGACCCCGACATAACCTCCCTTCTTGACAAACGACACAACCTCCTCGCTGTCCGACCAGGCCAGCTCGGCATAGGCAGCGCCCTCCGAGACGGTCGGCAGGTCTCCGAACCCTCCCAGGGTGATCAGAGTGAGGTCCTGCATGCTGCCGAACTGCTCCGTGCCGACGATGCGGTCCCACCAGCGGTCGACCGTGTTGAAGTAGTCGAGGATCACCTTGTTGAATGCGTTCTTGACCAGACTGGTCATCGTGCTCGTGGTCACGTTGGCCAGAGCCACCCGCTCCGGGTCGAACGCCCCGCGGAACTCGAAATCCCCCGAGAGCATCAGGTAGAGCTCGCGGATGCCGCTGACCGGCTTGATGCCCTGCAGGGACTCGGAAGAGGGCCTGAGCCCGCAGAGCTGCTCCATCACCGCCTGCAGGCGATCCGTCTCGTTCACCACCTCGCCGACCTGTCCCTTCAGGCCTGTGAAGCCCGGAGCAGGCGCCACAGACCTGGCCCAGGCCGATTGCAGGGCCTCGATCCGCCCATCCAACGCCTTCAAGTCCAGCACCCTGCCGCCGAACTCGTCCCGCAGCGCGTCCCTCAGCGCCTCGGGCAAGTTGCTCGCCCCCAGCCGCAGGGCCAGAAACTGGTCCGACAGGGCGACCGCGACTCCACTCTCTGCCATTGCGGCCGCTCCTGCGTCCCGCGCGACAGCGCGGGGGGCCGTACTCGGGGCGAACGGCCCGCCTTCGGCGCACGCACTGACTGCGGCACCTGCTTCTCTTTTCGCACCCTCGTCCTCCATCTCCTCCACTCCTCCCTCCCTCCTCTGATTCAACGCCCTCACGAATTCGCCCCCTCTCGCCGGGTCGTACACCACGTCCACGCTCTCCACGTTCTCGACCTCCCCCACCTCTCCCTCCTTCACCACCACGTCCAGTACGGCGCTCAGCCCGATCCTCGGACTGGCCCGTCCGTCCGCCACGTCAACCAGGTACTGATCCACCATCGCGCAGAACCAATCCGCATCCTGGCCCGGGTACACCCGCAGGTCGGCCCACACGGCGCCATCCTTCGCGTAGACCCCCTCCAGTACGCCGAGCACATTGCGCACGCTCCTGCCGCCCGTCTGGCTCCACAGCTCGCCCATCTGTGAGTGATCGATGAACACGGGCGCTCCCTCGAACAGGGGCGCCGCTGCCTCGAGCACCGCGGGCGGATAGAGCAGCCCGTTGCCCACGCCGGCCGAGATGGCCCGCACGGCGTAACGTCTTGGCGCCAGCAGTGACTCGATCTCCCCTTGCTGCTGCTCTCTTTGTCTCGACCTTTTCTCGTATCTCATGCTCCCTGCTTTTCCTCCTTTACCCTCTCGATCACCCGCTCTACATCCACCAGCTCGCCCGCAAAGCGCATGGCCAGCTCGATGGCCGTCCTCCGGTCGACCCAGCCCTGCCGGGCATAGACCTCCAGCGCCCCGGCGATGGCCGCCGCGCTCTGCGCCAGCTCCAGATTGTCGTGTTTGGTGATGTCGGGGAAGGAGCAGCGCAGCTTCAGGTCGTTGAGCGGGCGCCCGCGGCCCCTGGCATTGGCGCGGCGGATGGCGTGCCGCAGCAAGTCCAGCAGCAGGTCGCCAAAGGCGAGCTGGCGGCCGTAGTAGTGCCTGAAGGTGGGATCGCCCATCTCGGCGGCCGTGGCCCGCGTGGCGCTCTCACCCTCGCCCATAAAGTGCAGCGGCACCCCTGCGCCCGCCGCGATCATCAGGCGGATGGCCTTGCCGTCCTCCTTGGCGTCCCAGGCGTCGATGTTGGGGGTAACCGCGTCCCAGGTCTCCGAGTCGTCGTGCACGATGATCGAGCCGGGCTCCGGCGCGGTCTGGTAACGAAAGCGCTTTTGACGCAGCGCCTCGGCGCCTCCGGGTGAGCCGGCGATCGTCACGTCCCACAAGAAGGCGGTCTTGAACTTGTTGAGGCGCACGCGATTCTCCAGCCAGTCGCGGTATCGCCTCAGCCAGGGCAGCATGGGGCCCAGGTCGCTCTCGCCGCGCACGCAGCCCACAGGCCGGTTGATGGCGTGGTGCAGGATCACCTCTTCCTCACCCGTGTTGCCTTCCGACACGGCGGGCCACCAGCGGCCGCCGTCCCCGCCGGCGCCGGGAGGCGACTGGTGGTAGCGCAGCTCCCGCTCATAGTCGTCCGGATCGACCTCGACCTCGTCGATCCACTGGGCCGGCAGGGCGCGCACAAAGCTCATCCCGCTGACCGGGTCTGTGCGCAGGAGGATGAACAGCTCGCCGGAGCGGGTCAGCTCGTCGCACCAGGCATACAACCGCGCCGCCATCCCGTTCAGGGCCCAGAACTCGTCCACGTACCGCTGCACCCAGTCCGAGTCGGACAGCACGGCGATGCCCGAGCCGATCACATAGTCCGTCGTCAGGGCCACGATGCGCCGCGCCAGGGGATTGGCGCGCCAGGCCTCCAGCGCGTCGTCCAGGTTCTCCCGCCTGACGCTCCACTCCCTGTCCAGCGTGGGCGCCCCGCCGCGGATTTGCGTCCAGTACTCGTCGTCGAGCACGCGTACGGCGTTCTCCACCCGCGCCGTGATCACGTCTGCGAACCAGCGCTCCGCCAGCCCGTGGCGCAGGCGTGCCAGCCAGCCGCGCTGTTCCCCGGCGACGACACTTCCCGCGCCCGTCATTGCGAGCCGGGTGCTCCCGGCGTGGCGATCTCCTGCGTCTTTCATTGCGTCCAACCTGCCAGTTGCAGCAGCGTGCCGATCCCCGCCGAGACGATGGCCACCACGATCACCCTTCTGATCCATTCCAGCTCCTTCTTGACGTCGTCCAGGTCACCGCGCAGGTCGTCCAGCGTCTCCCGGATCAACAGCCCGTAGGTGCACCCCGGCTCCTCCTCGGGCGGCCGGCCTGCCCCTGTGCGCTCCAGGGCCAGGCGGCGCAGGACCTCCCGCAGTCGCTCTTCACCGCTCATCTCGACTCGCCCATGTTCATCGCCAGCGACACCTGCTCGGCCAGCGTGGCGATGGAGGCGGTGATCGTGTCGGCCGCGTCTCCGCTGAGCAGGTGCTGCGTGCGCAGCGTGCGGCACATCACGTCGAGGGCCTGACGCACCATCGGCATGGCCTTGGCCGGGTCGTCCTCGCCGATGCGCTCCATCACCCGGCGCAGCAGTACGCGGATGAGGGCCATCTCCACCTCCAGCGGCTGGTTCCTGGTCTCCACCAGCCCGCGCACCGACTGGTATTCTTCCTCCGTAAAGACCCCGGCAAAGAACTCGAGCAGCAGGCGCTGCCTCTCCAGGTTCGTGGGCACGCCGGCCTCGTCACCACTGCTGCGGGAAGGCCTGCCAGCGGCCCCGCCGCCTTCGGCGTGAGGAGACCTCCCGGCGGCTGCCCTGACCTGCCGCTCGTGGGAGGCGCACAGCGTTCCTCCGCGTCTGGCCCAGGCGCGGCAGCCCGGCCTGGCACAGCGTCGCGACGCAAAGGTCACCGCCCGCCTCCCGCCGCACACCTGTGTGAAAGGCAAAAGAAAACGGCGCTCACCACTGGTTGTGGCGAGCGCCGTTGGGCGACTCGATTCCCTATCTCCGGCCGTTTATGGCCCAATCCCTGGCTCCTGGATGTGCTTCCGGAGCCCATACTAGCACAAACGTTCTAATTTGTCAAATCCGGCCCCCCACCTATGAACAGACAAGGTGGCACTCCGCACGCTCGACTCCACACAATCTGCACAACTTTTCCCCNNCGCCAATCTCCTCCTAAGGGCAGACGACCGAGTGACACTCTATGTCACCCGGCCGTCTGGTATCTCACCTCCGAACTTGGGGCCTGGCTGCCGGCCCCTAGCGTAGTCTCTTGCCCAGCTCGTCCAGCTCATCGCAGAGCTTTTTGGCATCCTCCGCGGAAACACCCACGGCGGGGATTTCGCAGAGCGCCTTGAACGTCAGGCCATACGCGGGCTTGGCCTCTTCGTTGGTCGAAAAGCCGGGCAGGTACCTGTCGACGATCTCCGCCGCCCCCGGAACCTCCAGGATGGCCGCGATGGTGCTGTCGGAGCTGATCGACCCGTCCCCTTCTCCGACGATCTCGGGATGCCGCCACATCATGATGCTGCGCTGTCCCGCTGCCTGGCCCCCGTCCACGGGGATCACCGCGCCGGTGATGTTGCGAGCCAGGTCGGAAGCCAGGAACAGGGCCAGGTTCGCACAGTCCTGGGGCTCCCACATGTGCCCGGAGGGGCACTGCCCGCGGAACATTTCCATGGCCTCGGGGGGAGCTATGTCGTAAATCGAGGTCAGAGTATGACCGGGGCAGATGGCGTTGACGGTCAGATTGTGCGGCGCATAGTCCAGCGCTGCCGACCGGGTCATGCCCACCACGCCGAATTTGGTGGCCGTGTACAGGCTCATCCCGGACTGGGGCATAATGCCGGCGATGGAAGCGATGTTGATGATAAAGCCGCCCGTGGATTTCGTCTTGAAGATGGCCTCGGCGGCGTACTTCATCCCTACGAACACGCCCTTGAGGTTGAGGTCCACAATCCTGTCGCCGTCTTCGAGCGTGTACTCGTGCAGCGGGGTTGCTCCCAGCCCCAAGCCGGCATTGTTGACGATGCCATCGAGCCGGCCGTAGGTGGCCACGGTGAACTCGACCAGCGCCTTGACCTCGGCCGGAACGCTGCTGTCGGTTTTGCAGTAGACCGCCTCTCCGCCCGCCGCCTTGATCGACTCCGCCAGCTTTTCTCCATCGGCTGGCTTGCGGTTGGCGCACACGACCTTCATACCGTGTTGCGCATAGCATCTGGCGATCGCTTCGCCAATGCCGCGGCTCGCGCCGGTCACGATGACAACCTTGCCCGCCACACTCTCAAAGCCGAGCCTGGGCGCCGCCTGGGGCTCGTCCGCAGCGGCGGCCGCCGGGGCAGCGTCACTGGACGTGGCCGTGGCTGGCGGGGTTTGCTTGCCCAGCGCAGCGAACCGCTCGGTCAACGTGGCGACCTGCTCGGCGCTAAAGCCCGCCTGCGGGAACTTGAGCAGGGCGCTCAGGTTCATGCCCAGGGCGAGTTTGATCATCGGGTTCGAGGCAAACCCCGGCCTCATCTCCTCGAGGATGGCCCTGGCCTGCGGATCGTCCAGAATGTTTTTCAGCTTGCTGTCGATCGTGACTGGCATCGTTTTCATCTCCCATCGGTTGGTCTGAGGCACTCGCTTCCGGGTGCCGGCGCGCCCGGCCGCCGCCTGCGGCTTGATGGGCTCGCTGGTGACCACTATAGTGGGCCTCAATCGCGCCGTCAATGGACAAATCCGGCGATTCCGTCCCATTTTGGGAGGAAAGAGCAGTACTGCCGGGTGGTGTTTGCGTGGAGTGGAGGGGCCCCTGGCCGGGGCCGGGTGATGCCGTGTGGGAGAAACCACTAACCCGTTCGGAGAAGGCGTTCGCCGCCGCGCTTGCCGCCATGCTCAAGGAGATGGATTTTGGCGACGTGCGCGTCACCGATATCCTGGCTCGCTCCGGCTTTAGCCGGAACGCCTTCTACGCCCGCTATGCCGACAAGTACGACCTGGCGAGCAGGATGATCGAACACGAGCTGTCGCATTTTGTGCAGCACACGGTTGACTATGTGCGGGCGCTGGAGCAGGGGGGAGACGGCTCCCTGCCTCTGGCGGTCCAGGTGGACCACTATCAGCATATCTATGACCATCGCGACCTCTACGACGCCATCCTCGATTCGCGCCTTCCGGGGCTGACCCTGGACGAGTTCTGCGGCCGGCTGTCACTGCTGCTGAAGGAGCGCATCCATCCCTTGCCCCCCGCCGAGACCCGCGGCGTGGACGCCGAAATGTACGGCTATGTGACCATCTATGCCAGCTTTGCCTGCGTCAAGTACTGGCGCCTGCGCGGCTACCAGCTCACAGCGGAGGACATAGCCCGACAGGTGGAGGCCTTTCTCCGGCCGGGCCTGCCGCTGATGCGTTGTAAGCCATCACCCGCAGTGTGACGGCGACGCTGCAGGCGGAACGGACGGCCGTTTGCCGGGATGAGGAACCCGGCGCGGTCACTCTGTTGACCGCGCCGGGTACACGTTCGGTGAACTGTGGGAGGGCGGCCTAGGCCTTGTCGCCCTCTTGCTTTGCCTTCAGCCCCTGGCGAATCTGCTCGCGCAGGGACTCGGTCTCGGGTGACCTGGGCGACGTGCCGGCGCTGGCCGGCTCGGCCATCTTCTCGGCCAGCAGCACGGTGAGCAGCGACTCGAGCGCGTTGCCCCCGGCCATGGCCTGGCCGCCGTCCTTGCCGCCGCCCGACACCACCACGCGCGGCACGACTTCGATCTTGCTCTTTTCCACCGCCTCCGAGAAGCGGTTCATTACCTGCTGCACCACCTGGTAGCGTGGCCCACCGTAGGCGCGAACCTGCTCTTCGATGGCCATGGCCTGGGCGATGCCGATGCGGGCTATCTTTTCCGCCTCCGCGTCGGCCAGAGCACGGATCTGCGCCGCCTGCTGCAGCGAGCGCTGGTATTCGGCCTTGCCCTGGTTGGCCTGGATGCTGATGCTGACCTCCGACTCGGTCAGGAGCTGCTGCTGGCGCGCGCGTGCTTCCACTTCGCGCAGCTCGCGCTCCTTGAACGAGGCCTTTTCCTGGCGGCCGTAGGTCTCGACCTGTTCCTCGGCGATCTGCCTGTCGCGCAACTGCTGCAGAATGAGGTCGATGTTATGGTCGCCCGCCCTGGAGAGCGGCGTGCCGATCAGCACCTCCTCGAGCTCCAGGTTGTAGTGGGCGAACTTTTCCTTCATCTCCTCGCTGGCCCGGCTCTGGATCTCGCTGCGCTGCTGGATAAGCTGGATCAGCGTGCGCGTCTGGGCGCTGTTCTTAAAGTACGCCGCCACCATCGGGTCCAGGGTCTGGTCCACCAGCCGCTTGATCTCGCCAAAGCGCTGGATCACCAGAGGGGCCTTGCGATAGTCGATGTGCACGACCACCGAGAGAGGCAGCAACGGCTCGAAGGCGTCCTTGGTGATGAGCTGGATCTCGGACAGGTCCTCGTCAAAGTGGTGCACCCCTACTTCACTGGCGACCCACTTGAGGATAAAGTTGGTGGTCGGGATGGCGATGACCTTGCCCGCATAGGTGTTGAAGGCATACTTGCCGGGCATGAGCGGAATGCTCCAGACGCCGCGCTGGCCCTGCTGCACCAGCTCGCCGTGCTTATAGTCCTCGCCGCTCAGGTCGGTGCCCGTTTCGCCGGTGTAGGAAACCACCACCCCCACCCAGCCGACGTCGATCACCGTCTTGGGGATCACCTCGACCGTGGCGAACAGCCGGTTGATGTAGTAGGTACCCTCGACCAGCACCTGAAGCTGCCGGCCGCGCCTGCCGCCTGCGCGCAGGAAACTCTCCGGCGTCTGAAAGCCGTTGTGGAACACGTCGGGCCTGCCCGGATCGTCGCCCACTGTCGGCGCGATGATCGTACCCTGCGGCAGACTCGGCCCGTCGTGCACCGTCACGATGCCCACATTGTCGTCCGCGCCCTTGATCACCACGGGCTGAAAGCCCTGCCGCTCTGTGATGATGTCCGCCATGCGCTGGAACGTGGCCGTCTCGTCGCTGCTGAGCCGGAGGTACTGCACAGAATCCTGGGTAATCACCACGAACTGAGCCAGGTTGATGGCGTAGGTGCCTTCGCGCAGGATCTGGCGCTGCGGCCCGCGCTGGCCATCGTTCTTGAGAAACGCGCGGACGTCCTGAAAGTTGTTCGATTCGGTCAGGCGGCCCAGAACCTGGCCGCCATCGAGCGGCACGCCGTCGCGGGCAAAGACGTATCCGATCTTGCCCTGCGGGATGGTGATGAGCCGCACCGTGTGCACGCGGTACTGAATCGGCATCAGCAGGTGGATGCCGCCGCGCAGCACCTCGGGCTGAAAGCCCGCCTCGCCGTTCAGCGCGATCAAGCCCGACTTGACAGAGCCCTTGGCGCTAAAGCGTTTCTCGACCACGCCGACCCGGTTGTTGGGGATGAAGCGCACCGTCAGGAACAGGAACAAAAGCAGTACCATCGTAACAAACACGGCCAAAACGAACTGCCACATGGTTGGACCTTCCTCTCGCCCAATGCCTTGGCGGCAGATGGGCCGGGTGATCATACGCGGATTACGGCTTAAGTTAACAGGGGTTTGTTCGGGGAAGTGGTCTGTCGCCGCCGGCTCAGGAGCAGGGCCCGGATGAAGAGAAGTGACCCGCCACCTCACGCAGCGGCGAATGAAGGGCCTACTCGTACACCTCGACAAGCTTGCGGCTGGCCTCGAGCAGGTACACCCGTCCGGCACCGCCCACGGCCACGTCCACGGGATTGCTCAGCGGCTGGTTCTTTGGCTGGTAGGTGGCCCATCTGGCCAGGAACTCGCCCTCTGTGCTGAATTTCTGGACCGCGATGCCCGCCGAGGTCACATACAGGCAGTCGGCCCGGTCGATGGCGAGGCCGCGCGGCACGGCCAGGGAGCCATCCGCCACGCCCCGTCCGCCCCACTGCGTGAGGAAGGCGCCCTCGGCGGTGAACTTGCCGATGCGGTCGTTTCCCCCGTCGGCCACGTAGACGTTGCCGGCCGAGTCCACGGCCACTCCCTCGGGCCGCTCGAACTGGCCCGGGTCGCTGCCGTTGCCGCCCCAGCCCAGCAGGTAAGCCCCCGAGCGGTCAAAGCGCGATACCCTGTGCGCCAGCCGGTCCGACACGTAAATGCTGCCGTCAGGCGCCAGGGCCAGGTGCAGGGCGCCGCCGGAGAACAGACCTTCGCCCTCTCCCCGGCCGCCCCACCACCTCACAGGGCGCATGCGCGGATCGAACTCGACCACCTTCGCCCCTGCGCCGTCCGCCACCCACACATGGCCGTCCGGGCCCACCTGGATGCCCTGCGCCTCGAGCATCTGCCCTTCGCCCTCGCCGCGCTCGCCCCACATGGCCAGCCAGCGCCCGTTGGCGTCGAACTTGACCACGCGGGAGTAGGGCTGCTTGAGCGTGCCGCTCTTGCTCATGTACAGCCCGTTGTCCGTCACATAGACCCTTCCGGCCTGATCCAGAGCAATGCCGGCAGGTGCATAGAACTCTTCCACCCTCTGCCCGTGGCCGCCCCAGAAGCGCACCAGGTTGTAGACCCGCTTCGGGCCCAGCGTGAAGGAGTAGAGCGAAGGCGCCAGGTACTGCACCTCCACCCGCGCCTGCCGCACGATGGAGGCCTGGTACTGAGCTGGCTTGCGCCCCACCCCCAGCTTGCCCTTTTCCGCCGCGGCGGTCAGCTCCAGCTCAACGAGAACCTCCCCGCGCTTGAGCCCACGCCTTGCCTGCAGCCGCGCCTGCTCCTCGCCATGCGCCAGGACAAACTCGGTGCGCGGCACAGCCGGGTCCAGCTCGCGGGCGCTGACCACGCGGCTGCCCACAGGGGCCTGCTGCATCGCCTGGAGGATGGCCAGCCGGGCCGTGACGCCCTGACCCTGCAGCAGGTCGGTCTCCCCCGCCTGCAGCAGCGCCTCAGCGACGATTACCTGCATTGGGGCGAGCATGGCCCTGGCCTGCTCCCGCGCCTCGTCCATCGAGAGGGCGGTGAGGGTGATGGTGCGGTCCAGAGTGGAAGTGAGTGCGGTTTCGTCCATAGTGCCGCCATTATGGCCCGTCGGAGGGCAGGTGTCAAGAAGCCTCCATTCCGTTCGCAATTGCTGGGTCTGGAGGGTCGGGGGCTGATCGAGCTCTGCTGGCGCGGTTTGGCCTCTTGCCCGCCCTGCGCTACACTGGGCGTTATCACCGCGCGCGGGGGCCGTAATGACAGAGCCAATGGACAAGGCCAGGAGCGACGTCGCCAACCTGGTCGAGCGCTTCCGGAGCCACCTCGATAGCTACCGCTCCTCGGGGTACCATGAGACCGAGGTCCGCGTCGAGTACATCGACCCCTTCTTCGAGGCCCTCGGCTGGGACGTGCACAATCGGTCGGGCGCCTCGCAGCTGCTGAAGGACGTGGTTCGCGAGGAGTCCGTGCGTGACTCCGACACCGTCAGAGCGCCCGACTATAGCTTTCGCATCGATGGCAAGCGCAAATTCCTGGTCGAGGCGAAAAAGCCAGCCGTTCACATCACTGCAGGAACCGGTCCGGCTCTCCAGGTGCGCGCCTATGCCTGGAACCTGAGGCTCCCCCTTTCCATCCTCACCGATTTCGAAGAGTTTGCCGTCTATGATTGCACGCGTCCGCCCGGCCTAGCCGACAGCGCCGATTTCGCACGGCGGCACCTGCTAACCTTCGACCAGTACGTCGAAGACGAACCCTGGTCGCTGCTCTGGCAGACCTTCTCCAAGTGGTCGGTTGAAAATGGTTCGCTGGACCGCTTTGCCCAACAAGCGGCAAAGCATCGCGGCACCTTCACGGTCGACCAGTCAATCCTGAAGGACATCGAGGAGTGGCGCGATATGCTGGCCCGCAGCCTCGCCCTGCGCAACCCGACCCTGTCAGTCAGCGAAATGAACCACGCCGTGCAGGCGACGATCGATCGAATCCTGTTCCTGCGAGTGGCGGAGGACCGCCGCTGCGAGCCTCAGCGCCAACTCGAGCAGTTGCTTGGCCAACCTGACATCTACGAACAGGTCAAGACCCTGATTGGCCGTGCGAATGACAGGTACAATTCGGGGTTGTTTGACTTGAGCAAGGACTCTGTTTCGCGCGACCTGAATGTCGACGACAAGCCGCTGAAGGAGATCATCTCGGCCCTGTACTACCCCGCCTCCAAGTACATGTTCGACGTAATACCCGTGGACATCCTCGGCCAGGTGTACGAGCAGTTCCTGGGCAAGGTCATCCGCCTCACCCCGGCGCACAGGGCCGTGGTCGAGGAAAAGCCCGAGGTCAAAAAGGCCGGCGGCGTCTACTACACCCCCACCTACATCGTCGATTACATCGTCGAGCACACCGTGGGCGGGCAAATCAAGGACCAGACCCCCGAGCAGATCAGCAAACTGCGCGTACTCGACCCGGCCTGCGGCTCGGGGTCATTCCTGCTCGGCGCCTACCAGCACCTGCTGGATTACCATCTCGAGTGGTACACGCGGCACGATCTGGAAAAGTGGGCTGCCGCCAAGAAGCCGCCCGTGCGCCGGTTGTCGAAGGACGAGTGGCGCCTGACCACTGCCGAAAAGAAACGCATCCTGCTGAACAACATCTACGGCGTGGACATCGACCGCCAGGCGGTGGAGGTGACCAAGCTGAACCTCCTGCTCAAGGTGCTGGAGGGGGAGAACGAGCAGACGCTGGGACAACAGCTCAAGCTGTTCCAGGAGCGCGCCCTGCCGGATTTGGGCAAGAACATCAAATGTGGCAACTCGCTCATTGGGCCGGACCAGGTGCCCCGAAGCTTGTTCTACGATGACAAGGAGGAGCGTAGGGTCAATGCCTTTGACTGGCGAAAGGAGTTCGCCGAGGTGATGAAGGCGGGCGGGTTTGACGTCGTGATCGGCAACCCGCCCTACATTCGTATCCAGACGATGAAGGAGTGGGCGCCCCTCGAGGTCGAGCTGTACAAGCAGCACTATGTCGCGGCCAGCAAGGGCAACTATGACATCTATGTCGTGTTTGTCGAGAAGGGACTGAGTCTGCTCAATCCGCACGGGCGGCTTGGCTTCATCCTGCCGCACAAGTTCTTCAACGCCCAGTACGGAAGGCCGCTGCGCGAGCTGATCGCCAAAGGAAAGCACCTCTCGCACGTGGTGCACTTTGGGGACCAACAGGTCTTTTCGGGAGCTACCACCTACACCTGCCTGATGTTTCTGGACAAGGCAGGGGCAAAGCAGGTCGACGTTCGGAAGGTCATCGACTTGTCGGAGTGGCAGGCGTCGGGCGCGGCGACAAGTGGTCACGTTCCCGCAAAGAGCATGACGGGAGAAGACTGGAATTTCGCCGTGGGCTTGGAAGGCTCCCTGTTCGGTCGCTTGGCTGCCATGCCGGTCAAGCTGGGAACCGTGGCGGCTCGCATCTACCAGGGGCCCATAACGAGCGCTGACACAGTCATGCTCTTCAAGGAAAGCCGCCCGAGCGCCAGGACCGCCGTCACCGAGGTACTGTCGAAGGAGCTTGGCCGCTGGGTAGAGCTCGAGTCCTCCATTTTGCGCCCCGTGGTTCGCAGCGGAGATATCGGCCGATACCATGCCGTCGCATCTGCTTATGTGCTCTTTCCATACCACATTGCGGAGGGAACGGCCGAGCTGATCTCAGCCACCGAGCTGCGTGAGCGGTACCCGCTCGCCTGGGCGTACTTGAGCGCCAACAAGGGCCTGCTGCAGGATCGTGAGCATGGCAGTTTCAAGGATGCTCGATGGTACAGATTCGGCAGAACACAGAACCTCGGCGCCTGGGAGCGCAGCAAGCTGATGGTACCTTACATGGTCAGCCGGCTTTCGGCGTACCTTGATCTCTCCGAGGATCTGTACTTCATCAACGTCACCACCGGCGGGTACGGCCTCGTCACAGACTCGCCAATGGGGTTAATTTACTTGTGTGGTCTCCTTAACTCCACGCTGCTGGACTTCCAGTTCAGGCGCCTTGCCAGCAGGTTTCACGGCGGCTACTATGCGGCGAACAAGCAATACATTGAGCAATTGCCAATCCGCGCCATCGACTTCTCCGACCCGGCCGACGCCGCCCGCCACGCCCGCATGGTCGAGCTGGTCAACCTTATGCTCGAGCTGCACAAGCACCTGGCCGCCGCCCGCACCGAAGCCGACCGCGAGCTGTACACCCGCCAGATCACCGCCACGGACAGGGAGATCGATGCGCTGGTCGATGAGCTGTACGGGCTGACCGAGGAAGAGATCGCAATCGTCGAGGGGCAGAGCTAGCGCGATGAGTGCCACTCCAGGGCAGTCTAGGCGCACAGCAGGGACAGAAGCTTGCGCAGGTCGTCGAAAGCCTTCCCCTTGAGCGGCCAATAGCCTTCTGCACACGCCACGCCGAGCGCCAGGTCTGGTTTTGGCCTTGACGCCAGGAAGACACGGGTCTTGGCCTTCGACAATTCGCGCGGCGCGGGGACGCCGGCACCCTTCAGACACTGAAAGAAGCTCTCCACGCAGGCCATCGCCGGCTCGTTCTGTACGGCTTCAAGACAGATGTCCTCGAGCGCTCCGGGGCGCCCCTCGCCTGGGACAATTAGCACAACCACTCGCGGGTGTTCTCCAACAGGCTCAAGTTCGCAAGTTGGCACGGGGAGCCGCGCCCTGCGCAGGGCCCCGCACACGCTCTTGAACCTGCCCTGGTGGTCTCTGTCGGCATCTTGCACCACTCCAATCGCCCTCACCCGCTCAAACCCTGAGCCCCGTCTCAGCAACTCTAGCTTCGCAGCCAATCCTACTTTGCCCCCGGTGTCCGTTGGCTGGATGTCGGAGAGCCCCATGTGCTTGGCCAGTGCGTCGAAGAGCGCGACTTCCTCCTTGCCCTCGACGACCACGAGAATCGGGTGCGAGATGGACTCGGGCTGTTGCGTGGGCGTACTCGGATCGCCGGCCGTGTCCGCAGTCATCTTACCTCCACGGCACCCTCGATGGCCGCCTGGAGCAGGCGTGGTGAGTACCGGACAGCTCTGATCGAACCGTCGACCCGGTCCAGTCTCATCAGCTCCAGTACTGCCTCGCGCCCACGGCCCAGGATGTCGTGTGCGGCCACGATGTTCTCCCAGCTGTGCGTGGTGGCGAAAAGTTGCACATCCGCGGCCGCACACACCTCACCAAGCGCATGCCAGATGGGGCCGAGCAGCGAGTGGTGAAGGCCGTTCTCGATCTCGTCAATCAGTACAACGCCGCCCGGGGAGCTGGCGATGGCCAGCACGAGACTTGCGGCGCGCACCATGCCCTCGCCCATATCTGGCAAGGGGAGCAGCCGGCTGAGGCCAATATCGCCGTGCAGGGTGGTCACGCCTCGGGTGATCCCCAGAGTCAGGCGCTTCAGGCGAGGTTCTAGCAGCCGAAGGGCCGGCAGAACCACGTGCTCGCGACCAGCCATCTGCAAGTCGTTGAATCGCCGCGCATCTTCAGACGGAGGCACGCGATTCCTGGCCCCGAGAAAGACTCCGGGGAAGGGGGGAGGTGGCGGGGTCGGTCGAACCTGAAGGTCAGGCCCTAATCTCAGCTGATAGGTCTGGCTATCCCTGGGTCCCTTGTGCTCCAGCAGCAGAGCCGGGAACCGTTCATAGCCAGCAGGTTCGTCTCGAACGAATGCGTAGGCGCTCGGCCCGGCGTCTGGCACGGGCGCCACCTGCGGCTCCTGGTCCGGCACGCTGATTCGAACCGAGCTTCTGCCGCGTGAGGTGTCACGGCCAACGAGCTCGATCGTCTTGGCCGAATCAAAATCGGGAAACAACGAGCTCCAGGGTGCCTCAGCCCAG
Source organism: Anaerolineales bacterium UBA2200 (assembly GCA_002327925.1). GTDB lineage: Bacteria > Chloroflexota > Anaerolineae > UBA2200 > UBA2200 > UBA2200. Next base: position 17,170 of record DCVA01000018.1, on the reverse strand, counting down.
CTAGTCAGTTCTACCTTGATGAACTCGAGACCGCGAAACGCTTCAACCTTCAGCGCCAGGGTGGGGTTGTAGGCCCCAATATGTAGAAACAACGCTTCCAACAACGCGGTCTTGCCCACGTTGTTGCGGCCCGCTACCAGATTGATGCGCTTGAGGCCGGTTAGCTCCAGCTCCTCAAAGCACCGGTAGTTGCGGACGGTAAACGACGTGTACATCTTGCCTCCCTTGCTCCGGGCAGTTGCGCCCACATCGGACCGCGAGGGCGCAGGTTCAGCTTCGCCGAGGCTATTCTACACCGCCTCCCGAGGGTAGGCAAGCTACAGACCTCCTCGTGGAGGCCAATGCACCCGTGTGGGGCGCCGACAGCCTGGCGGACCCCCCCTCCCTTCCCTCCTGGGGCACGACCAGCGGCTCCAGCGGGGCGCGAAAGAGCAGACTCTTCGGGTATTGCTGCTACAGCGTGGCCATCAGTTCCTCCGACCCGAACCGGTACGGCGACGGGTGCATGGGCACGATCCACTCCGCTCCGAGGATGTTGACAATCGCGGCGATCCCGTTCCTGGGATACGCCTTCTCCATCAGCCACACTACCTCGAAAAAGGCCACGTCGAGGTGGTCATCCTGCAGGTCGTACGGGGCCAACTGGGCGGTATTGAGGATGTCCCCCGTGTGCAGCAGCTTCTTCCCCGCCAGATGCAGGACAAAGCCCACGTTCTGTGCGGTTGGCGTGGTTGTGAGTGATCACGATCAGGTCCACGTCGTCGAACGGCGGCCTTGCGGTCTCTATGGCCTTGCGGATGTCCTCCGGCACGGCGAGGTGGTGCGCATCGATCAGCACCTTTTTGCCGCCGCCCACGATCAAAAAGCCAGAGTTGTCGATGTACGAGATCTCGATGGGACCGGGGTGCTCGGCAGTGGCGACCACGGGACGACCGTAGGGGTCGGCGTGGGCGGGGGTGGGGTAGGGGAATCGGCCACGGTCTGGCCGCACGCGGCCAGCAGTAGAAAGCACATCAGAACGGTGAGAACGCCGACACGTCTCCGGCGGGTGACAGGTGCCACGTTGCCTCCTTGATCCTGCGCGTCACCCATCCATACCACCGCGGCCGTCGCGAGGTTCAGCGCCAGGTCAGCCTTGTGCGTGTCCTCCGCCACTGCGCGCCGAATTCTCCGGTCTAGAATAGCAGCGTGCGCACCCGACCAAGTACCGCGAGCAGGACGGTCCGCGGCGCGCGGCAGATCAGTTCTGCCCTTCTGATCCGCCAATCCGCACTCCTGATGTGGTCGGAGAGCACCACTCCCTGCACTGGCAAACCGTGCGGCAGGCTCACCTCCAGGTTATAACCCTTAACCTGACTCGTAATCGGGCACACGATGGCTAGGCTGGCCTTGCCGTTGTACTCGGCAGGAGAAAGTACCAGCGCGGGTCGGCGCCCGGCCTGCTCGTGCCCCGCCTGGGGATCGAAATCCAACCAGACGATGTCGCCGCGCTCGGGGACAGAAGATTTGCCAATCACCATACCTCGGCCCCCACAGCGGGACCCATCTGCGTCTCCTCGTGACGATTGTCTTCGGTCAGGCCCTCCAACAGCTCGGAAAGGGAGTACACGGGTATCTCCTCAGCCACCACTCGCACCGGTTCGACGCGCCTTGCCGTCTCAGAGTTCACAAGGAACAGCTCGACGCTCTCACGGGTCACCCGGTACTGCCGCCCCAAACGCGAGGCAACGAGCTTGCCCTGGCGGATATACCGGTACACCGTGTCCGGCGCCAGGCGCAGATATTCCGCCACTTCATCCGGCGTGAGGATCGGTTTGGCATCGGTCATCAGTCGACTCCTTTTGATACTAGCAGTCTCCAGACGATTCTAGTAGACTCTAGCCTATCTGTCAAGCGCCCCCTGCTCGTACTTCTCCACCAGCTTGCGGCTCCCCTCTGGCACGTACACCCGCCCCGCCCCATCCACCGCCACATCCAGCGGATTGGTGCTCGACCGCGTCGTGGGCTTGAACGTGTACCAGCGCGCCAGGAACCGCCCCCCGCTGGGGACTTGACCGGGATGCCCGCCGAGACCACATACAGGAAGTCGGCCCGGTCAAAGCGGATGCCCTTGGGCACGGCCAGACTGCCGTCCGGCATATCCTTGGCCGACGCCCCCGCAGGTCCGCGACCGCCCCACTGGCCGAGATAGGTGCCGTCGGCGGTGAATTTGCAGATGCGGTCGTTGCCGCCATCGGCCACATAGACCGTACCCTGCGAGTCGACGGCAATGGCCTCGGGGCGCTCGAGTTGCGCTTCGCCCTTGCCCCGCTCGCCCCAGCAGCCCACGTACTCGCCCTCACGGGTAAAGCGCAGCACGCGGTGGGCCATGCGGTCCGACACATACACGTTCGCGCCCGGCGCCAGGGCCACGTGCAGCGTGCCGCCGGAGAACTGCCCCTCACCGCTGCCCTTGCTGCCAAAGGAGCGCACTCACCTCATCCGGGCCTCGTACACGACGATCTTGCCCGAGCCGCCATCGGCGACCCATACGTTGCCCGCTGCGTCGATGGCCAGGCCCTGCGCTTCGAGCAGTTGCTCCTCTCGCTCGCCGCGCTCGCCCCACATGGCCAGCCAGCGCCCGTTGGCGTCGAACTTGACCACGCGCGAGTAGGGCTGCTTGAGCGTGCCGCTCTTGCTCATGTACAGCCCGTTGTCCGTCACATAGACCCTTCCGGCCTGATCCAGAGCAATGCCGGCAGGTGCATAGAACTCTTCCACCCTCTGCCCGTGGCCGCCCCAGGTGCGCACCAGGTTGTAGACCCGCTTCGGGCCCAGCGTGAAGGAGTAGAGCGAAGGCGCCAGGTACTGCACCTCCACCATTGGGGCGAGCATGGCCCTGGCCTGCTCCCGCGCCTCGTCCATCGAGAGGGCGCTGAGGGTGATGGTGCGGTCCAGAGTGGAAGTGAGTGCGGTTTCGTCCATAGTGCCGCCATTGTGGCCCGTCGGAGGGCAGGTGTCAAGGAACCCCCTTCACTTGACAAAATTAGTACGATGTGGTACAGTTCCGCGCCTAACAAACAGGAGCGAACCCATGGACCCCAGCCAGAGACCCAACCACATGACCCCGCAGCGCTACGAAATGCGCGAGCACGTGCGCCAGATGACCGGCCTGGACGACGTCAGCGGCATCGAGCTGATCTCGCTGCTGCGCATGGCCGCCAACCTGAGCGATGCCCTGGAGAACCGCGCCTCGGGCGATGAGGCCGTCTCTGCGGCTCGCTTCGGCCTGCTGCTGCGCCTTTTTGTCGAAGAGCGGCACGGCGGCCGGAGCGGCCTTACGCCTACCGCCCTCAGCCGCTTCCAGAACGTCTCCAAGAACACCATCAGCTCTCTGCTGCGCGGTCTGGAGGAGCAGGGGCTGATCGAGCGCGCCCTCGATGCGGCCGACCTGCGCCTCTTCCGCATCCAGCTCACTCCCGCCGGGCGGAGCCTGGTGCAGACCAAAGCCCCGGACCGCATGAGGCAGCTCAACGAGCTGGCCTCCAGTCTCACCGGCCACGAGCGCGAGCTGGCCATCACCGTGTTGGACAAGCTGTGCCGCTCCCTCTTCGCCAGCCTCGGCTGTGCCCGATCCGTCTAGTTCGGAGGTACACGTGACATCATTCGCAACCCGCATGGCCCACCGTCGAACCCGCCCCGCGAAGGGCGAAAGACAGCCCCCCGCGCTGGGCCGCGCCATCCGCTACCTGGGCCACTACAAGAAGTACACTCTGCTGGCCTACCTGTCGCTGTTCATCGCCACAGGGGCGATGCTGATGGTTCCCCAGCTCATGCAGCGCATCATCAACGCCGTGACCAACGGCGTGGTGGCCAAACAACTGGCCGGGATTCCCGCGGCCTTTCTGCCCCTGGCCCTGCAAAAGCTGGGCTGGACCGCCGAGCAGTACGCCAGCTATGGCGCTGGCGCCGAGTCGGCCCTGATCAACGCCGGCTGGCTGATCGTGGCCTTTGCCGTGGCCCGCGCCTTCTTCGCCTATGCCCAGACCTACATGTCCGAGCGGGTCTCGCAGAGCGTGGCCTTTGACTTTCGCAACGACCTGTTCAGCAAGATCCAGCGTTTATCCTTCAGCTATCACGACCAGAATCAGACCGGCCAGCTCATGGTGCGCGCCACCGACGACGTGGAAAAGGTGCGCATTTACATCAGCCAGGGCCTGCTGATGATGACCCAGGCCGTGGTGATGCTGGTGGCCAGCCTCGTGCTGCTCTTTGCCACCAACGCCCGGCTGGCTCTGGTGGTGCTGCCTCTCCTGCCCGTGGCCATGCTGATCTTTGGCGTCTTTTCGGGGATGGCCGCTCCGCTCTTCCGCGAGGTGCAGGCCCGCATGGCGCACCTCAACACCATCCTGCAGGAAAACCTGGCCGGCATCAAGGTAATCAAGGCCTTTGCCCGCGAGCCGGAACAGCAGGCGCGCTTTGACTCCGCCGCCGACTCGCTGATGCAGCAGCACATCAAGGTCTCGCGCATCTTTTCCTTCATCTTTCCGCTGGTCTTTCTGATCATGAACCTGGGCCAGGCCGCCCTGCAGTACTTTGGCGGGCGCCAGATGATCCTGGGCACGCTGACTCTGGGCGAATGGCAAAAGTTCACCATGTACCTGATGTACGTGTTCTTCCCCCTGGGCATGCTGGGCATGATCATCAACCAGATGGCCATGGCCAGCGCCTCGGCCAGGCGCGTCTTTGAGATACTGGACGCCAAAAGCGACGTGGTGAACAAGCCCGACGCCCAGAACCTGCCGCCCGTGGAGGGCCGCGTCGAGTTCAAGAAGGTCAGCTTTAGCTACTTTGGCTCAGGCGAGCCTGTGCTGAAGGACGTCGATTTTGTGGCCGAACCAGGCCAGACCGTGGCCCTGCTGGGCGCTACGGGTTCAGGCAAGTCCAGCATCATCAACCTGATCCCGCGCTTTTACGATGCGAGCTCGGGTGCGGTGCTCATCGATGGCCACGACATACGCGACGTGTGCCTGGACTCGCTGCGCTCGCAAATCGGCATCGTGCTGCAGGATACGACCCTGTTCAGCGGCACGATCCGCGAGAACATCGCCTTCGGCCGCCCACAGGCGACCCTGGACGAGGTCATCGCCGTGGCCAAAGCGGCCCTGGCGCACGACTTTGTCATGAGCTTTCCTCAGGGCTATGACACGCGCGTCGGCGAACGCGGGACGACGCTGAGCGGCGGCCAGAAGCAGCGCGTGGCCATCGCCCGCGCCCTGCTGATGGACCCGCGCATTCTCATCCTGGACGACTCGACCAGCTCGGTCGATGCCGTCACCGAGTACGAGATCCAGCAGACCCTGACCCACCTGATGAAGGGCCGCACCAGCTTTGTCATCGCCCAGCGCATCAGCACGGTGCGCATGGCCGACCAGATCCTGGTGCTGGACAAGGGGCAGATCGTGGCCAGCGGGCGCCACGAAGACCTGCTGGAAAACAGCCCCGCCTATGCCGAAATCTACAACTCGCAGCTGGTGGAAGACGCGCCAGGGGCGAAGGAGGTCCAATAATGGCCATGCGTGGAGGACACGGACCCGGCGGCCCGATGGGCATGATGACCCAGGAGGTGAGCAAGCCCAGACACGCCGGCGCGACCCTGGGCCGTCTGCTGGTCTACTTCAGGCCCTTCCTGGCTGTGCTCGCGCTGGTGGTTGTGCTGATGATCGGCGCCACCTACACGCAGGTGCGCACGCCCGAGCTGACCGGTCAGGGCATTGACTGCTTTGTCACCCCGGCCATGGCCGCGCGCATGGCGGAGCAGGGGGGCGCGGGAGCTTCGCAGCTGGCGCAGTTGATGGGCGGGTCTACGGCCGCTACTGCGCCCCGCGCAGACGGGGCCAGCCAGTCGACCTGCTGGTATGCCACACTGCCGGCCACGGCCACCACAGAGGACTATATCGCCGGGCTGGGCCGCCTCGTTCTGCTGGTGCTGGCCCTCTACGCCGCCGGCGCGATCATGAACGGCCTGATGTTCTACCTGATGTCCTGGGCATCCCAGCACGTGCTGCGCCGCCTGCGCAGCGAGGTGTTCCGCCACCTGCACCGTCTCAGCCTGGGCTACTACGCCGAGCAGGAAGCCGGGGCGGTGATGAGCCGCATCACCAACGACGTGGAAACCATCCAGCAGGCCGTCAGCTTTGCCCTGGTCCAGGTGCTGTCGAGCACGCTGCTGCTGGTGTGGATCGCCGTCAAGATGCTCAGTCTCAACCTGGTCTACGGCCTCATCAGCATGGCCGTCGCTCCGCTGATGCTGCTGGCCACGCTTTACATATCCAATCAGGCGCGCAAGGCCTTCCGGGTCACGCGTGTGGAGATCGCTCGCGTCAACGCCTCGCTGGAGGAGAGTTTCGCCGGCGTGCGCGAAGTGCAGGCCTTTGGCCGCGAGGACGCCAACGTCGCCGCCTTCCGCGGTTCGAACGCCGCCAACCGCGACGCGAACATCCGCGCCGTCTCCTTCTCCGCGGCCCTCCATCCGATCCTCGAAGCGCTGGGCTACGTGGCCGTTGCCCTCGTGACCATCGTCGGCGGCATAGCCCTGCTGCGCGGCCAGTCCCTCTTTGGCGCCACTGTCTCGCTGGGGTTGATCATCACTTTCATCGCCTATGTCCAGCGTTTCAACCAGCCCATTTCGCAGATCGCCATGATGTGGACCAACATGCAGAGCGCCGTCGCCGGGGCCGAGCGCATCTTTGAGATCCTGGACACCAAACCCGAAGTCACCGACAGGCCCGGTGCGGTCGAGATGCCGCCCATCCAGGGCAGGGTCGAGTTCGAGAGCGTCTGCGCCGGCTACGTGCCGGGCGAAATGGTGCTCAAGGACGTCAGTTTCACCGCCGAGCCGGGCCAGACCGTGGCCATTGTCGGCCAGACCGGCGCGGGCAAGACCACCATCGCCAACCTCATCCCGCGCTTTTACGACGTGGCCGAGGGCGCCATCCGCATCGACGGCCTCTCCGTGGCCGACGTGCAAGCCGCTACCCTGCGCCGGCAGATCGGCATGGTGCTGCAGGACACCTTCCTCTTTAGCGACACGGTGCTGAACAACATCCGCTTTGGCCGCCCCGAGGCGACGGACGACGAGGTCAAGGCCGCCGCGCAGCTCGCTCACGCCGACGATTTTGTCCAGCGCATGCCCAAAGGGTACGACACGACTTTGGGCGAGCACGGAGCCGGGCTGTCGCAGGGACAGAGGCAGCTCATCGCCATCGCCCGCGCCGCCCTGGCCGACCCCAGGATTTTGATCCTGGACGAGGCCACCTCCAGCGTGGACACGCGCACCGAGCGCCTGATCCAGGCCGCCCTGGTCAAGCTGTTGAAGGGGCGGACCAGCTTTGTCATCGCCCACCGGCTCAGCACCATCCGCAGCGCCGACCAGGTGCTGGTGATCGAGGGCGGGAGGATTGTGGAGCGGGGGACGCACGCCAGCCTGCTGGAGAAGAAGGGCGTGTACTACGGGTTGTACCAGCGGCAGTTCCGGAAGGATGAGAATGGCGGAGTGACGACCGCCGCGTAGAGGAGCATTCGCCTGTCATGACTTCAACACGGCTGGCCCGAGAGGGTCAGCCGTGTTTTTTGGAGGGATCAGTTCGAAGCTACCCTTGCCCGGTTCAGCTGGAAGGCGCGGGGGACACTTGCTCGCCGGGGCTATCAGCGGCCCCTGGGTTCCTGCAGATCAAGGCACTCTCGAGCCAAGCTTTTGACGACATCACTTTGAGAAAGCTCTTAAGCGCGTCGAAATAGTCTGTGCACTCCTGCAGCGTGATGCCAAGTGCCGGATCCATGGTAGAGTACGGGACCTTGATATTGATGTTACAAGTGGCGGCATCGATTGGATGGAACTCGGCCTGGTACTCTTGCAAGTAAGCCTTGTTGTGCATCAGGCAGTTGCGACGGCTGACCAACTTGGTCAGCTGCTGATAGGTGCTACTGTCCCGTTTGAGCACAAATTGATTGTCACTGCACAGCGGGACGATGTACTCCAGCTTGTTTCGCGCCGACATGCCGATGAGCGCTTCGGCGTACTTTCGGTAGTGTTCCGGCTCGAAGGTGTAGGCCATCTGCCCAATAATCAAATCATTCAGGAGGGATTCGAGCGCTGCTGCCAGCGTAATCACGAATGCAATGAACTCAGGATTGCGCGCTGCGGTCCCTGCGGACAGGCGCGTCATCATGCCTTTGAGAGCTAGGAAGTAGTAGCCAGAGACGTTCGGCTGCAGCCACACCGATTCGGTGTGAGTTCCTGGCACGTCCATCAGATACCTCCTTGACGGTGCGTGGATGGGCGTTCACAGCTCGCGCCTGGCGCGTGACGACCGACTGCCTACGCTTGGGCGCAAGCGGCAAGCATGTCATGGACGTCCCCTGCTTGACGAGTAGCCGGTAGTACCCGCCGCAATCAGCGCCGGTATTATGGTTTCATCATTTGTGCTCTTTGTATTCGCGAAAGCCATCGACCAACTGCGCGAACGACGCAGGCCTGAACCGATCAAAGCTTTCCTGGTCCACGTATACAAAGTCGTACTTTGTGCGCGACTGAACACGGTTGATGTCTTCGCACCATTGCCGCAGTCGGGCCATCTTCGGTGGCACGTCCAAGTCTTCTGGTCCCTTGGTCTCGACGACCACGATGCGCTTGTTAGATGTCTTGACCAAGAAGTCAGGGTAGTAGTCCGAGATTCCGCCGTCAGCATTGACATAGTCCAGCCTAAAGTGCACCGCGAAGTAGTTCTTGGCGTAGGCAACGACGTCTTCGCAGTCGTCGAGGAACCGAGCGAAAAGAAGTTCGAAGTGGCTGTCGCCGACTATGCGGTTAAAGACGCTCTTCTTCGGGACTAGGTACCCCTGCTCCTTTACTACGAATGGACGCGTCTCCCGCAGTTTGATACTGTCCCGAATCTCGGCGTCACCTTTGTCCTGCACCGTAAGGGCATTGATGGCTCCCTTGAACGTCTCCAGAATTGTCTTTGTGGCGGCCAGCTCGGACAGGTTGCGCAGAGTGTTGGGGTTCTCGAGGTCCACGCTCTGGTCAAAGAGGTGGTGTTGGACAAATGCCTTGACCTTGGGGTAGAGCACATCGTAGCCGCTCACCAGCCGGAGGTCCCTCATGATTGTCTGAGCGAAATAGCCAATGACGCTTTGATAGTCCGGGACTCCCGCCGAGTCCAGTATTGTCGTGTGGTCCACTTCGCCAGTGGTGATGTCCTTGAAGACGATCTCTCGCTGCTCCTCAGGACTGAATTGCAGGTAGGCCACGCGTTGGTGCTCGAGTGTGGCTGGGTCGAGGGCGGCGAGGTTTTTGTATTCGCGGTAGATGCGGGGCGTTAACACCGGGATCTCAATGTCCAGTGCGCCGATGTCTTTCTTCACGTTCTCGTTGTCGACCTCTATGAAGAGGGGCGTCTTGGGGCCGGTGCCCTCGCCCATCGGCTTGCGTTCCAGCACCACGCCCTCGGCTTGAATCGACTCGACAAAGTCCATAAAGGCGTTTGTGCCCACCACGCTGACGTATTCTTCGACGGTGCTGGTGTACATCTTGCGCAGACCGCGACCTAGAGTCTGTTCGGGGAGGATGTTGCTCTGGGCGGAATAGGCGCGGAGGCCTACTATGGTGGTGACGTTGCGCACGTCCCAACCCTCTTTCAGCACCATCACGGAGATGATCGCTTTGTAGGGGCTGTCCAGGCCATCGATCTCGTTCGCCTGCTGGCGAAGCTCGTCGAGTTCGTCTTTGCTCTTGCCCGAGGTCGCCTCCGAGATTTCACCATTGTCTTTGGTGTGGATGACGAGGACCGCATCCTTGAGGTCAGGGTAGTGGGCTTCGAGGTACTCGGCCACTTCGTCGCAGTTGCGGGTATCGTCGGTCATCACGAAGAGGACGGCTTTCTTGTTCAGTTTTTCGTGCTCAGCGAAGGCCTTGCGCCATTCGATCACGCCGAGGTGAATATAGTCGGCATATCTTTCGGTGAACCTGGCGCTTTGCCGCTCCGCCAGTTTGGCACGGCTCGGTGGATCGGGCAGCACGGGGTGCTTGACCACGTTTTGGGAGATCGCCTCCACCAGCGGGTAATCGGCCACCGTCTGGACGAAGATGGCCCCATTGTTGTGTTTGGGCGTGGCGGTAGTGTCTACTTGGAGGGAAAGCGCTGCGCCCTTTTGCTTGAGCCTGTTGTGGATGTCTTCGATGGATTTGAACCAGGCCATACGCGGGTCGTGGATGTGGTGCGCCTCGTCATTGAGCACGACCAGCTCATCAATGTCGCGGACGATGATGCCCAGGTCCACCTTGGAGTCGGTTGTGGCGCCTGTGGGACGCGTGCCCAGAAAATAGTCTCGTACGTCGTCGTCGTCAGCCGAGGGGGTGGTGTCATTGCTGGCATAGACGCGGTGGATGTTGGTCAGAAAGATGTTGCCCGTTGGTCGGGTGATGTGCACCTGGTCTTGCACGTGCAGGGTGAGTTGAAAATCGTCGCGCCAGTTGTGCCCATCGACGCCATTGTCAGGGATGACCGGGTCCTCAAAGAACATGCGTAGGCCCTGGAAATCCCTGTAGATCCGGTCGAGGACGATGATGTTGGGGGCGATCACCAAAAAGTTGCGTGCCAGCTCGGATGCCGGCTCATAGAGCTTGTGATAGAAACTCCAGGCGAGGACTAGCCCTAGGACCTTGGTCTTGCCTGTACCAGTCGCCATCTTCACCACAAAGCGTCGCCACGTCTCGTCAAACATCCCTGCAGAAACAGCGCCCGAACTGTCATAGCGCATCAGGTCGAACTTGTCGCGCACGGCGGCCACGTCGTATAGATAGACGATGGTCTCGAGTGCCTCGCGCTGAGCAAAGTAGTAATGAAACTCGGCAGTCGTACCATCGGGCTTGGGCAGGAGGTGCGGAGTCTTGAACCACCATGTCAGCAAGCTCCTGCTGGTCTTTGTGGCACCGCCGTAACCACCGTTTCGCCAATCCTTCACCTTCTTTCGCAGGTTTGCCACCAGCGGGGGCATGAGCTTGTCCATGCTGGTATCGCGGAGCGACTCGTCTGCGGGAAACCAACGCACTGACGGGTCGAGGATGGCATAGGGAGACTCGGGAAAGTCCTTGTGTAGGGCCATTACTTTGTCCCTCCCACGGCAACGTCGACGATGGTCATGGTGTCGTTGCCAAAGATGTCGACCACCTTCACTGCGAGTTTGCGGCGCCCTGGGGTGCACTCGTGAAAGGGACTGGTGAGCTCGAGGGAGCGGTCCTTCTTGGTGCGGAAGGATTGCCACTCGTTCTCAAAGATATAGTCGCCAGTCCATCGTTCTTCCCACGCGCCGCTCTGTTCGTCCTTGACCCGGACGATTTCGCGCTTGCTCTCAAAGTTAAAGTCCACCGCCCAGTAGTCGATCCAGTCTGTCCACTTCTTGGTCAGGACTTCACGGTTCACAAAACCATGGGCGTCCTTGCTGACCTTGACGATCTGGCCCCTCTCCACCACGACTTTGCTGGTCTTGTCTTTGAGCGTAGCCTCGGCAGAGGAAATGGAATCCTGCGAATAGTAGACCGAAAAGTCGGTCAGTTGCACCGCCACGGTGTTCTTCTTGATGTGGGGCTTGACTTCGATGGCGGCGACGTCGTGAAAGACGACCTGATTCCTTTCTACGGCCCGTTTGTCAAAGACCTCGGCCGGAATGTACTTGGGAGCGATGTCGATGCCTTTGGAGCGGGCTTCATCGAGAACGTTGGGGAAGAGGCCCATCTCGAACTCGAACCCGAGGATGTCGACACGGGTGATGTGTTTCTGGCGACACTCCAGGATGACCTCCTCCACGAACAGGCGTGTGACTGGCAGGTTCACCGGCCCCACGGCCACCAACCGCCCACCCTTCTTGCCGTGAAAGGTGGCAAAGCCCTGCGTTCTTTCGGCGCGGTAGGCACGGAGGATCAGGTCGACAAAGGCCGTTTCTTTCTCTTGGAGTTGCTGTTCCTGTTCGGCTTGGCGAAGGTTGGTGTTGACGCCGACATAGTGCTGGCGCTCGTACTTGCCCAAGTTGAGGATCTCAAAGGCTCGATAGTCCTTGCCCTCGGCTTTGAGCTGGCGTTGCACGCCAATCATGCGCTTGCGCGTGGTATGAATCGCGAACTTGCCCAAGTCGCAGGCGATCCATTTGCGGGCTAGCCTTTCTGCAACGACGGCGGTGGTTCCTGAACCGCAGAAGAAATCGGCGACCAGGTCGCCTTCGCTTGACGAAGACATGATTATGCGTTCGAGGAGAGGTTCGGGCTTCTGCGTGGGGTACCCGACATTTTCCGCCCCACTACTAACATGACGAATGCGCCAAACGGTATCAGGGACCTTTCCTCCCTCATTGCCGTAGGCCTGCCGAACGGATGTGCCGCCTGTTGCCAGGCCGCCGCCATAGCCTGCGCTCATCACCGCAAGAGAGGATTCCTCATATGGCACTCGCACTGCGTCCGCATTGAAGATCGAGTCTGCGCCTCTGCCATAGCGGTATATTGTGTTGCTCTTGACAGGAAACTTGTTCCTCGCAGCAGACATGCTTGGGAAGTGCCATGTGATCTCGTTGATAAGGTTCGAGGCACCGAAGACCTCATCTAGCGCGAGTCGGATGAAGCTGTTGACCCTCCAATCGCAGTGAACGTAGATGCTGCCATCCTCGGTGAGCAAGTCGCGCATCAGCGCCAGGCGCTCGTAGATCATCGCAATGAAGGAATCCGCGCCTTTGCCCCAGGTGTCACGGTAGGCTATCTCCTCGAGGATGTTCGGTTTCTTGGTGAAGGTATCGTCGCCGATCTCGAGGTCCATGGAAAAGTCCGCGCCCACGTCAAAGGGCGGGTCAATGTAGATCAGCTGGAGGCCGCCCTGCTTTTCGATCTCTTCCCGCAGGGGGCCGTTCTTCAGCGAAGAGAGGATGAGCTTGTTCTCGCCCCAGATGAGCTTGTTGGTCCAGCCCTTGAGCTGGCGGCCTCGATCGTCGAACAGCCCCAGTTGCAGGGCTGCATCTGCGGGCTTTTCGGCGCGCGGCTCGTCGACCTGCTCGATGACCTGGAAGGGTAGGACGATGTTGCAGACTTCATTCGTCTTGCCGTTCCAGACCAGTTCGACTTCGCGCTTGTCGGCAAAGAGCAAGAAGCGGTACTTGTCGGGCAGGGGCTTGTCGGCTTCGATGTAGCGGAGGATGTCTTGTTGCTCTTGCTCGGTCAGTCGTGGCATGAGGGTCCCCTTTCTCTCGGCAACCTGGGCAATCCGTACCGAAAGGAATTGCGTTGACACCCCCAAGGGGGAATGCGCCTTGCTTGGCCGAGGCGCGTCATTGGCGCGAGAATCCACAACCCGTCCATCCCAAGCAGTGGACGGGTGACTCATCAAGCCAAATCCTGCGACGCCCACTTCATCGTGACCGCGACAACCGAGCCCGGCGAAGCGCCGAGCTGTCTCACGAGGTCATTATAGCCCTGCCGTGGTAACGGCAAAAGGCCCCCCAACAACAAAACCGGGCTCCCCAACGGGGAACCCGGTTCTTCTCTCTCCGCTCCTGCCAAACGGCCGGACCGCCTACTGGTACCTCACCACCAGCCGCGGCCAGACGGCCGGATTGCTGTACTCGCTGGAAGCAAAGAAGTAGGTGTACGGGCACAGGTTACCCGGCAGCGGGCCCAGATATGGCTGTGGCCTCAACTCGTCTGCCGGAGGGGCCAAGTCGGGGGACCCGGCCAGGAATTTGCCCGTACATGACTCGCAGCGCAGCAACACGCCGTTGTTGGCCGTGCCGCCGTCCAGCCACTCCCGCACCAGATTGCTCAGGTCGAACCGGTACCATAGCAACGGTCCGGTGGTGGTGACGGTGGACTCGGGCACGGCACGCCGGTCGAGCACCACGTCGTTGGCCCCGGGCAGGGTCCACAGGCTCCCCAGCTCGGGGGATACCCAGGTGGTCTGGCTGATCTGCACCGTCTCACTGATGGCATAGGCGCCAATGGTGATGTCGGAGAAGGGTCCGCTCCATCCCGCCGCCCAAACCTCCAGCCAGGCCTCGTCTACTATGGCTCCCGCCGGAATGGGGGAGAGGTCGAACTGGATCAGGCTGGCGTTGGTCTGCTTGTAGCCGACCTTTAGGAGCGGCTCGAGCCAGTAGTTGCTGTAGGGCTGGTTGCGGTAGATGTAGGTATCGAGACTTGAGCCAGGCCCTCCGCGCTTGATGACCACGGTGGTGCCGGATGGTATGGGAGTTGGCGTCGGCGTTGGCGTAGGAGTGGCCGTCGGTTGAGGCGGCGGCTCGGTGATCGTGGTCTGCTGCTCACCAAGTGCTGCGGGAGCGCCATCGTGGCTGGCCGCAACCTGATTGGTGATCACGCCGCGGACGCTCGAGAAGGTGACCGCACTGATCTCTAACTGGACGCTCTCGCCTGACCCGAGCGTCGGTATGACCCAGACAACGGTTGGCCCGCTCACCGCAGAGGCCGCGGGGTTTGTCTGCACCGAGTACAGGGCGATGCCGGCCGGCAGTGTGTCAGTGACGATGACGTTGGTCGCAACTGCGCCGGTGGTGTTGGTCACGTAGATGGTCCAGCGGATTCGCCACGTCGCGGGAAGCGGGTCGCGCAGGTCGGTCTTGGTGATGGTCAGTGGCAGAGCCGCGAGCCCGTACTCGTAGGCACCCATGTCCACCGCGCTGCCTGCAATGCGCGCGCTGCCATCCAGGTCGATCGGAAGGGCCTCGGTTACGTTGCCGTCGCCGTCCAGGTCGTAGCTGTCGGGCGGAAGCGCGGCGTCATTGCCCGCGTTGAGCGCCGGCGAGTCTGGCAGCAGGCGCAGGTCGTCGTCCAGTGTGCCGGTAATGAGGTCCGCACCCAGTGGATCGACGAACAACGGGTCCTCGTCGATGACGTTGAGGGGGGGCAGCGCGATTCCTTCGATATCACAGTAGGTCACGGTAAAGGTCGGTGGTCCTGACATGCTGAGGATCTGCTGCAGGCCCCGGTTGCCCCACACGATGCAGTTGGTCATCTCCCCATTGGCCAGGTTCATCAGAACCGAACCGAGAGATTCCACGGTTTCGGTGACACCGACTTCGAAAGTCTCGTTAGAGCTAAAGGTGGCATTGGTCAGCCTGGCCATGTCGCTGTCGCCGCCAATGCCGAAAACGCCAGGTACCATCCCATTCAGCAGCGCGCCTCCTGCGCCGGGCACCTGGCTGATGCCAAAGATCGGCACAGGTGCGCCCCACGCCTGGTTTCGGTCGAATACGGCGTTGGTCAGGTCCAGCGACGCCGGGTGAGTACACCCGTCGGCCTCGGCTGTGCTGGCCTGCCCCATTCGCTGGGTCAGTGTCGACAGCAACGACTCGCCTTGTGGAGCGGCTGAACTGGACCCATCCGGCGGTGAGTCGGTGCCTCCGTCCAGAAAGTAAAAGTACAAACTTGCCATGAACCCCGAGTCCAGGTTGCTTACGCCGCCACCCCATCCGGACCGGTTCCCACTGAGCCACACGTTGGTGCCGGTGAGCGTCGCCCCATTGCACACGCCGCCGCCAAAGAGCGTGGACTCGTTGGCGTGCAGAGTCGCGGTAATGAGAACGAGCACGGCGTCTTTCGACAGAATGGAGCCGCCCTGGGCCGACGCCCGGTCTACGGGGGCGTAGTCATTATCTGGCAGGAACCACGCCGTGTTTAGGATCGCGCCGCCGCAGAAAGTGGCCTCGTTTTCGATGAACGATGCGTTGGTCAGCGTAACGGCGCAGGGCTTGCGAATGTCAGAGACCGGGATCATCTGCGCTTGCACGGGCTGGTCCAAACGTCCCTCAGTCCAGCTTGCGGGTGTAGTCCCTTCCGTCAGGCACGATTGCATGGACATGTTAGCCATGCCGGCGCCCTTGTTGGCCTGATTCCCGGAAAAGTACGTGTCCTGCAGATCGACCTGGCCGCCCATGATGTTGTAGAGCCCGCCGCCCTGAGCCAGTGGGTAGATGTCGCCATCGCCCTCCGGGCCTATCACGGCGACGTTGTCGGTAAACGTCACTCCCCGTCCGGTGACGATGGCCAGCACCCCGTTGAGCAGCCCGCCGCCACCCGGGAACGGCTCATAGTAATCCATATAGTCGTCAAAGGTCATCACGTTGTGATCAAAGGTCACGTCGTTCAGCTCGAGCTCTGCCGGTTCATCCGGCTCCCAGCCGTTGGCGATTCCGCCACCGTACTTGCCGACGGTGTTGCTAACAAAGCTGCTGTTGGTAATGGTGCAATATGCCGCGTTGGCCAGGCCGCCGCCAAAGCTGCTGGCGGAATTGTTGACAAACGTGCTGCCGGTGATCTCGGCGCGTCCATAGTTGCTCATGCCGCCGCCGGCGTAACCAGGGCCTCCCGCGCCAATCGAGTTGCTCATCACGCTGGTGTTGCTCATGAACAGCCGGCCCCAGTTGCAGATGCCGCCGCCATTCTCACCCGTGTTGCTATAGACCGACGAGTTGCTCAGCGTCAGCGTGGCAAAGGAATTGACACGGATCCCGCCTCCGCAGGCCAGATAGCCATAGCCGCCCGTCACGGCGACGCCATCGAGCACGACCGTGCCGCTGGTGATGTCAAAGACGGCCGATGCACCGTGGATGATCGTGTCGGCCGGGCCCGCTCCCAGAATGGTCACGTCCTGGAGAATCACGACCGGCCCGGTGTAGTCACCCGCGGCCACGTGCACCGTGCCGCCCTTGGCCACAACGGTCAAAGCAGCCTGGAGGGTGCTAAACTCGCTCCCCGTGTGTCCGCAGAGACCGGTGGGACACACCCACGCCTCGGTAACGCCGATCGGGGTGGCACGGGCTACGGTGTTGGCCGTGAATACGAACAGGAGCACGGAAATGAAAACGGAGATGAATAGCAGGGTGTTTCGTCTCATCATCGCTCTCCCAGAACAGTGTTGGCCTGCTTTCCAGCGCGCGACAGCCCTAAACAGGGCACGCAGACGCGAACACAACAACCACAAACGACGGTCACCCTGACCACACCGATAGGGACCGCAGTCTGTGGCAAGACCCGGGCGGGAACCATCTGTGCTTCTGCATCACTCGGCCCGCCACCTGGTTCCATTGTACAGGCAAAAGGCGAGCACGTCAATAGCCGTTCGCCCCGCGAAGACGGGGC
>DCVA01000051.1 GCA_002327925.1 Anaerolineales bacterium UBA2200 | reverse complement strand
TAGCGTCGGGCGTGGTAACCAAGATTATCGAGTAATCTAATGCAGGCGAAGGGGACGGGCGAGCGTGGTCCCGCCACCCAGCGCTTGTGGAGGACAGATGCCAAAGAAACAGCGAATTCGCATCAAACTGAAGGCGTACGATCATCGGCTGCTCGATCAGTCAGCGCGCAGGATCGTTGACACGGCAGAGCAGACGGGAGCAGCGGTAGTGGGGCCTGTGCCGTTGCCAACTCGAATTGAAAAGTTCTGTGTGCAGCGCGCCGCGTTCATCGACAAAGATTCGCGCGAGCAATTCGAGATTCGTACTCATCGCCGTCTTATCGATGTCTTGGAACCGAACACCAAGACGATCGAGACCCTGATGAAGCTCAACCTGCCGGCGGGCGTGGACATCGAGATCAAGATCTAGGCAATCCCGCCAGGATCGTGGGTCATACGCTGGGCCCCCTCCTGACGGCGGGATGAGCAATGTGGAGTGAACATGGGAACCAGAGAAGGATTGCTCGGGAAGAAAGTAGGCATGAGCCGCGTCTTTGACGATCGTGGGCAGGTGGTACCTGTGACCGTCATCGAGGCCGGCCCCTGCTATGTCACGCAGATCAAGACCGCCGCCACCGATGGCTACAATGCTATTCAGCTCGGGTTTGGTGCAGCCAAGCGCCTCAACAAACCGGAGCGTGGTCACCTCAGCAAGGCAACGCCGGTGAAGCATCTGCATGAAGTGCGAACCGACGACACAGGGCGATACACGGTGGGCCAGTCGGTGGACGTGGGCGTTTTCAAGGTCGGTGACCTGGTTGACGTGATCGGTCTGTCGAGGGGCCGCGGTTTCGCCGGTGTCATGAAGCGCCACGGATTCGCAGGTGGGCCTGCCACGCGAGGCCAGTCGGATCGCCAGCGCCACCCGGGGTCCATCGGCACCACCAACCAGCCGGGGTGGGTAGAGAAGGGGCGGCGAATGCCCGGACACATGGGCAATGCCCGGTCGACTGTGATGAACCTGCGGGTCGTACTGGTCGACGCTGAGCGGAACTTGCTTGCCGTGGAGGGTGGCGTGCCTGGAGCCCCTGAGGGATTGCTGTGCATCAGGCGCGCCCTGAAAGTCGCCAAGGTCGTGAAAACACCACCTCCGACGAGGAAGTAGTCGGCCTTGGACATCCGTCCTGCCAGGCGCCATTCTGGGGAACAGATGATGGTGGCTGGCAGAGGGATGACCGATTCTTGAGGAGAAAGCCATGCAGGTTAGCGTGCGTAATATGGCCGGTGACACGGTCAGGGAATTCGATCTTCCGGAAGGAATCTTCGGTTTGGAGCCGAACGTGGCGGTGATGCATCAGGCAGTGTTGCGGCAGCTGGCCAATGCTCGCCTGGGCACAGCCGACACGAAGACCAGGGCTGAAGTAAGCGGTGGCGGCAGGAAGCCGTGGCGCCAGAAGCATACGGGCCGCGCCAGGCAGGGTACTACCCGAGCCCCGCACTGGAAGGGTGGTGGAGTGGTTTTCGGCCCTCACCCACGGGATTACACGATGCGCATGCCGCGCAAGATGCGCCGGCTCGCGCTTCGCAGCGCTTTGTCGGCAAAGGCTGCTGAGAATCAGATCGTGCTGATCGATGATCTGGCTCTGGAGGCGCCTCGTACGCGCGACTTTGAGGGCATTCTGGGGAACTTGAATGTCGAGTCGAGCGCGCTGGTGATTCTGCCCGAGCGCAATGACAACGTGGAGCAGTCGGCGCGCAACCTTCCGGATGTCAAGGCATTACAGGCTACCTGCCTCAATGTATTCGATATTCTCAAGTTCGACACACTAATCCTGCCGATCAAGTCGCTCGAAGTCATAGAGCGGATCCTGGGCTAACGTCACAGCCAGGCTACCGCGCAGCAGAGGAGAATGGTTTCTGCCATGAATTCTTACGAAGTCTTGAGACGTCCGATCGTCACAGAGAAGTCCAACCTGCAGGCCGAGAAGTTGCACCGTTACACCTTCGAGGTGGACGTATCCGCCAACAAGCTGCAGATCAAAGATGCGGTTGAGACGGCGTTCAAGGTGCAGGTCGTGGCCGTCAACGTGAGGCACGTGCGGGGCAAACAGCGCCGCATGGGTCGTATCCTGGGCCATACCAAGGACTGGAAGAAGGCCACAGTCACGCTGGCTGAGGGGCAAACCATCCAGTTCTTCGAAGGGGTTTAGCTATGGGCATCAAGACATACAAGCCGACGTCAGCTGGCCGGCGTGGTCTGGCCAGCATCACATTCGACGACGTGACCTCCACACAGCCGGAGCGCTCTCTGTGCGTCGCCGTCAAGAAGCACGCGGGACGCAACGCTCGTGGTGTTGTGACGGTCAGACACAGGGGCGGCGGGAGCAGGAAGCAATATCGAATAATCGACTATCGGCGTGAGAAGTACGGCGTGCCGGCTCGAGTGGAGTCGATTCAGTACGATCCGAATCGATCAGCTCGAATCGCACTGCTGGTCTACGCGGATGGTGAGAAGCGCTACATTGTTGCGCCTCTTGAAGTCAAAGTCGGAGACCAGTTGGCTTCCGGGCCCACTGCGGACATCAAGCCAGGCAACGCGATGGCGATTGACCGCATCCCCCTCGGAACAATGATTCACAACATCGAGATGCAGCCAGGGAAGGGCGCCCAGTTGGTGCGGGCAGCCGGCGCATCGGCTCAGTTGCTGGCCAAAGAGGGCGTGTATGCGCAGGTGCGCATGCCTTCGGGCGAGGTGCGGCTCATTTCGACCCGCTGCCAGGCCACGATCGGACAGGTCGGAAACGTCGATCACGGCAACGTCAAGCTGGGCAAGGCTGGCCGGGCTCGTTGGCTGGGCCGGCGGCCTATGGTTCGGGGCTCGGCGATGACGCCCCGTGATCACCCCCATGGCGGCGGCGAAGGCAAGTGCCCGATCGGATTTCCGGGACCCAAGTCGCCGTGGGGCAAGCCCACCCTTGGCTACAAGACCCGTCGTCGCAAGGATACCAACAACATGATTGTGCGTCGACGTCAGAAGAAGAATCGCTAGGAGCTAGGACATGTCCAGATCACTGAAAAAGGGCCCTTTTGTAGAACAGAAGCTGCTGAACAGGATTGAAGCGATGAATCGCTCTGGCGACAAGCGTGTCGTCAAGACCTGGTCTCGCGCTTCTACCATCTTCCCGCAGATGGTCGGACACACGATCGCTGTGCACGACGGCAGACGCCACGTGCCGATCTACGTCACGGAGAACATGGTTGGGCACAAGCTGGGCGAGTTCGCTCCGACTCGTTACTTCCGCAGTCACGGGTCCAAGATCGCTGCTGCCGAGGCAGCGTCGGCGGCCGTCGCCTCCGCGGCTACTGCGGCAACGACACCAGCCGCGTCGTAGCTTCGGTCAGGCACCGACGGGCATTGTGCAGGTCAACGCCCGGTGTTGGCAGCGCGCTGCTTACTAGACTGGATTGAGGTGATTGGTTATGGCGCTTGAAGTGAAGGCTGTGGCGAAGTACATAAGGATGTCGCCGACGAAGGTCAAGCTCGTCGTGGACATGGTGCGTGGCAAGGCAGTTGATGAGGCGCTTGCGTTGCTCAAGTACTCCACCAAGGCTGCGTCGGACCCAGTCTCGAAGGCGATTGCATCGGCGGCTGCGAACGCCGAGGAAAACTTTGGGCTGGCACGCACCGAGTTGGTAGTGAGTGAGATCTTTGCGGACGAAGGCCCGACCTACAAGCGAATGCGCTTCGGGGGTCGTGGGCACATGAAACCTATTCTGAAACGGTCTACGCACATCACGGTGGTTCTGGCTGGGCCAGAGGCCACTGCGCAGTAGGCCAGGCAATCTCAGGCGAGTTGTATCAAGGAGGCGCTAGTGGGTCGAAAAGTACACCCGTTGGGCTTTAGGCTCGGCTACAACAAGGATTGGGGCGCGCGATGGTACGCGGAGGGCAAGCGCTACCGCGAGCTGCTCCACGAGGACCTTGCCATTCGGAGCATGATTCACACCACTCTTGGGCAGGCGGCTATCTCGCATCTTGAGGTGGAGCGTTTTCCCAAGCAGATTCGAGTCACTATTCACTCGGCCAAGCCGGGCGTCGTCATTGGCAAGAAGGGCGCGAACGTCAACATACTGCGCCAGCAGCTCGAGGCACTGACGGGCAAGAAGGCGTGGGTCGAGGTTCAGGAAGTGGAGAAGCCCGAGCTCAACGCTGTGCTGATTGCCGAGAGCATCGCTGAGCAGTTGGAGAAGCGCGTCTCGCATAAGCGCGCCATGAAGCAGGCCGCGACGCGCGCCGTGCGTTCTGGTGCCAAGGGGATCAAGATTCGCTGCGCCGGGCGTCTGGCGGGTGCCGAGATGGCGCGCCGTGAGTGGGTTAAGGATGGCCGCATTCCCCTTCAAACCCTGCGTGCTGACATCGACTATGCCTGTCGCGAGGCCTCGACGATTATGGGCCGCATTGGCATCAAGGTGTGGGTGTACCGGGGTGAACTCCTGCCCGAGAGCATGGAATCACGGGAAGCGCCGGCACCAGTGGCGGACGAAGCCTAACGCTGAGCCCTCACTCAGCATTCTAGTTCAGGAGATAGTTCTATGTTGCAGCCCAAGAGGATCAAGTACCGAAAAGTCCATCGTGGACGTATGAAGGGCCGGGACACCCGGGGAGCTGAAGTATCGTTCGGCGAATTTGGCTTGCAGACGCTGGAGCCCTACTGGCTGACCGCACGACAGCTGGAGGCTGCCCGCCGCGCCATCGTGCATCACATCAAGCGTGGTGGTAAGCTCTGGGTGCGTGTGTTTCCCGACAAGCCAATCTCGGCCAAGCCGGCCGAAACCCGCATGGGTGGTGGAAAGTCGGCTCTGTCGCACTGGGTGGCCGTGATCAAACCCGGCCGCGTGCTCTTCGAGATTGCAGGTGTGCAGGAAGAGGCCGCGCGTGAGGCTTTCCGTCTGGCCGGCAACAAGCTGCCCGTTCGCACGCAGTTTGTTTCCCGCGAGGACTTTACTGCGGGAGGTGAGTCAGCGTGATTGCAGCCAAAGACTTACGTTCCTTGACCGACGTCGAGCTAGATCAGAAGCTACACGAGGCTTATCAGGAGTTGTTCAACCTGCGCTTTCGCCAGGCGACCAGACAGATCGAGAACACGGGTCGCATACGGGTAGTGCGCCGCGACATTGCGCGGATGCAGACCGTGGTCCGCGAGCGCCAGCTTCGTGCACCACAGGAGGCATAGCATGCAGGCAGAGCGCAAGACCATGGTGGGGCGCGTAGTCAGTGACAAGATGGACAAGACCGTGGTGGTGGAAGTGGAGACACTCAAACGCCACCCGATGTATGGCAAGACCATCCGCACCGTGAAGAACTACAAGGCGCACAACGAGGGTAACGAAAGCCATAGCGGTGATATGGTACGTATCGCCGAATGCCGTCCGCTCAGCAAAGAAAAGCGCTGGGTGGTGGTAGAAGTGCTGGAGCGTGTCGAATGATTCAGACGTACACGCGGTTGCGGGTTGCCGATAACACCGGTGCCCGCGAAATCATGTGCATCAAGGTTCTCGGTGGCACCCGTCGCCGGTATGCCCATGTCGGCGACATCATTGTTGCGGCAGTCAAGTCCTCGACACCTGACAGTCTGGTGAAGAAGGGCGAAGTAGTACAGGCTGTCGTGGTGCGGACGGCCAAAGAGTACGGGCGGCCCGATGGCTCCTATATCTGTTTTGACGAGAATGCCGCCGTGATTCTGGACAAGGAACACAACCCGCGAGGCACGCGTATCTTTGGTCCTGTGGCCCGCGAGTTACGCGAGAAGGGCTTTATGAAGATCGTCTCCTTGTCACCGGAGGTTTTGTAGGATGAAGATTAAGAAGGGCGATACGGTCGAAGTGGTCTCCGGCGACGACAAGGGGCAGCGTGGAACGGTCCACCGGGTCATTGTTGGCCGAAAGGTCATCCGCGGGCATACACCAAAGGGTGTGCGCGTGGTTGGCACTAACCCGGAGAAGGACCGCCTGGTGGTCTCTGGGGTGAACATGGTCAAGAAGCATCAACGGCGCACCGGCGACGTCAAGACGCAAGCAGGCATAATCGAGCGAGAGGCTCCGATGCGCGTTTCCAACGTTGCCTTCGTGTGCCCTCATTGCCAGAAGGCAACCCGTCTGGGTTACCAGGTGCTGGAGAGCGGCGAGAGGGTCCGCATCTGCAAGCGCTGTCGGCAGACAGTGGACTAGCCGGTGGCTGAGGAGAACGAATGATGGCAACAATGCCAAGACTTAAGGAACGATACGACAAGGAAGTTGTCCCGGCCATGCGGCGCGAGTTCAACTACGGCAACGTCATGCAGGTTCCCCGGTTGGTCAAGGTGGTAGTCAACATTGGCCTCGGAGAGGCACTGGCGAATCCTAAGGCGCTTGATGCCGCTACCAAAGACCTGACGGCGATCAGCGGTCAAAAGCCGATTGTCAGGCGAGCGAAGAAGTCAATTGCGACCTTCCGCTTACGAGAGGGTAACCCTATCGGGCTCAAGGTGACCCTGCGTGGCAGACGGATGTACGATTTTCTTGACCGTCTGTTCAATGTGGCCATGGCACGCGTGCGTGACTTTCGGGGCATCTCGCCGGACTCATTCGACGGCCGGGGCAACTACACCCTGGGGCTCAAAGAGCAGCTGGTCTGGCCTGAAATGAGCTTTGACACGGTCGACAAGGTCCGCGGCATGGAGATTACCATCGTGACCACTGCCGAGACGGACGATGAGGCCCGGCAGTTCCTGCGTTTGATGGGGATGCCGTTCAGCAAAGAATGAGATTCATAGCCACGGTGAACAGGGCAAGGGAGAACGAAATTGGCTAAAAAGTCCATGATCGCGCGCGAGAAGAATCGCAAATACCCGGAGCGGGTTCGCAACCGCTGTCAGAAATGTGGCCGCTCTCGCGGTTATGTCCGGCGGTTCGGACTGTGCCGGATCTGCTTCCGCGAGCTGGCAAACCGGGGCGAAGTTCCCGGCATCATCAAGTCTAGCTGGTAGCTCAGACGGCCGCCGTCTCAGGAGCGGCGGCCTTTGAAGCGGCTAACAGAGGAGAGAGCTATTATGGTCGTAACCGATCCAATCGCCGACATGTTGACGCGGATGAAAAACGGACTCATGACTCGCAAACGCTATGTGGTCATGCCGTCGTCCAAGCTCAAGGTGGAGGTGGCGCGGGTGCTGCGCGCCGAGGGGTTCATCGAACATTTCGACGTGAGTCGAGACCGGCCGCAGCCGTTGCTCCGCATCCAGCTCAAGTACAGCGAGGGCAATCGCCCGGTCGTGAGTGGAATCCAGCGCGTCAGCAAGCCCGGTAAGCGTGTGTACACGAAGCGCCAGGAGATCCCGCTCGTTCTCAGCGGGATGGGTATCGCCCTGCTGTCGACGCCGCGTGGTGTGATGACCGGCAAGAAGGCGTATCGGCTCGGTCTGGGTGGCGAAGTTCTCTGTTTCGTCTGGTAAGCGGTTCGCAGACAGACGCGACAGCAAATGGTGGAGGTATTCGAGTGTCACGGATAGGTCGCTTGCCAATCAAGCTCCCGCAGGGCGTTTCGGTCATACTGGAGGGTCGGTCAGTCACGGTCAAGGGCCCGAAGGGGTCTCTTTCGCGGACCTATGATCCGCGGATCAAGGTCGAGCTTTCGGACGGAGAACTGGTAGTGACCCGCTCCAGCGATTCGCCGGATGTGAGGGCGCTCCACGGGATGACCCGCGCGTTGCTGGCGCTGATGGTTACCGGTGTCGCGGAGGGTTTCCGGAAGTCTCTTGAGATCGTCGGGGTTGGATACAGAGGTGAGATCCAGGGTAACGATCTGGTCATGCAGCTGGGTTTCTCACATCCGGTGCGTTTCACGGCGCCCTCTGGGATTGCCATGGCAGTAGAGCAGGGAAATCGTATCATCCATGTGGACGGTATCGATAAGGAGCTCGTGGGTGAGGTGGCTGCTGAGATACGGGCCATTCGGCGCCCCGAGCCCTATAAGGGTGTTGGCATCCGCTATCAGGGGGAGCAGGTTCGACGCAAGGCTGGTAAGGCCGGCAAGGTATCGGCGGGTTAGGAGGAGTCAACCATGGGTGATCTGAAGCATACTGAACCACAACGTCAGAAGAGACACCGCCGCGTTCGCGTCAGCGTGCATGGCACGGCCGAACGCCCGCGATTGAACGTGTTTCGCAGCCTGCGGCATATGTACGCCCAGCTCATTGACGACACAGCTGGCCAGACCGTGGCAGCGGCCTGCACTCTGGACGCAGAGGTCCGCGAGCAACTCGGGGAGAAGAACAAGGGTGACCAGGCCAAGGTAGTCGGTGAGGTGCTCGCCCGGCGTGCTCTGGAGAAGGGTGTTAAGCAGGTGGTCTTTGACCGTGCAGGGTACAAGTACCATGGCCGCGTCAAGGCTCTTGCCGAAGGTGCCCGCTCCGCAGGTCTGCAGTTCTAATTCGAAAGCGAGGAACGCATGACAGAAGAACTCGAGCGTGTAGAACGCGAAGTCGGACAGCCCGCAGAAGAAGAAGTCCTTCAGGAGCGGCTGATCAATATTGACCGCGTCTCCAAGGTAATCAAGGGCGGACGCCACTTCGGGTTCCGTGCGCTTGTCGTCGTGGGAAATGGACGAGGAAGCGTCGGCGTGGGAATCGGCAAGGCTCGCGAAGTGCCTGAGGCAATCCGCAAGGGTGTGGAGCGCGCCAAGAAGGACATGGTCAAAGTGCCCGTTACTGGCGCGACCATTCCGCACCCGGTACTTTCCAAGCACGGAGCGGCTGAGGTGATGTTGAAACCTGCTTCTCCGGGCACAGGCGTTATTGCCGGAGGTGGCGTGCGTGCCGTGCTGGAAGTGGCTGGCATCAAGGACATTCTCACCAAGTCCCTGGGCAGCTCAAACGCCATCAATGTTGTATACGCCACAGTGCTGGGGCTGCGGTCAATGAAGAGCATCGAGGTAGAGGCACAGAGGCGCGGCAAGACCTTGAAAGACCTCAGCGCGCCTTGGAGGAAGCAGAATGCCTAGGAAGAAGCCCGCAAGCAAGCGGCTGCGGATTGTCTACGTAAAGAGCTCGATTGGCTACGCGAAGGACCAGAAGGGCACGGTTCAGGCGCTGGGATTGCGTCATGTCGGCCAATCAGTGGAGTGCGCTGACAGTGCGGTGGTTCGTGGAATGGTGGCCAAAGTGAGTCACCTGGTGAAGGTAGAGGAAATCGAGGGCTAGTGAGATGAAACTGAACGATCTACGATTTCCGGCAGGGACGGTCAAGTCGAAGAAGCGTGTGGGGCGAGGCACTGCTTCCGGTCACGGCAAGACGTCGGGCCGAGGTATGAAAGGCCAGAAGGCGCGGGCAGGCGGGAACATCAGGCCCGGCTTTGAGGGCGGGCAGTTGCCGCTGTACCGCAGGCTGCCGCGCATGCGCGGGTTTCACAACATTTTCAGAGTTGAATACAGTGTCATCAACCTCGACCGTCTGGCCGGCTTCAAGGCTGGTAGCGAAGTGGATCCTGTGGCGATGGCGGAAGCCGGGCTCGTCAAGTCACCGGGTGAGTTGATTAAGGTTCTGGGCGGCGGCGAGATCAAGAAGGCTCTCACTGTGTCGGCGCACAAGTTCTCTGCCTCTGCCAGGCAGAAGATTGAGGCGGCAGGCGGCACTATAGTGGAGCTGGGGCTCTAGCTTGTTGGACTGCCGATTGCGGGATACGGAGGAATCATGCTGAAGGCCATATCCAATGCCTGGAAACTGCCGGACCTGAGGCGCAAGCTGTTGTTCACACTACTCATCCTGGTGGTGTTTCGGCTTGCGGCGCATGTTCCGGTGCCTGGCATCTTGCCCGAAGAGCTGCGCAAGATCTTTGCGGCCAATCAGTTGCTGGGCATGCTGGATATGTTCTCGGGTGGCGCCATGTCCAACTTTTCGGTCATGGCTATGGGAGTGTACCCCTATATCACCGCGTCGATCATCATTCAGTTACTTCAGCCTCTGATCCCGGCTCTGGAGGAGCTGTCCAAGGAGGGTGAGGCCGGACAGGCCAAGCTCAATCAATACATGCTGGCCATCACGATCCCTCTGGCGACGCTGCAGGGTTTCAGCCAGGCGACGCTCTTGCAGCGCGCCGGTGCGCTGCAGAACTTTGGGTTTTCCCGAGCGACGTTGCTGCCGACACTCGCCACGCTGGCCACTTTGACGGCCGGGACAATGTTCGCCATCTGGCTCGGTGAGGCAATTGATCGGGATGGGATCGGAAACGGCATGTCGCTCATTATCTTTAGCGGGATTGTGTCTGAGATCCCGGCCCGCATTGGATCGCTGATTCTGGGCAACATTCCGGGCCTGTTCTTCTTCATCGCGATTACAGTGGTGACCATAGTGGTTATCATCTTCATCCAGGAGGGCCAGAGGCGTATCCCGGTGCAATACGCCAAGCGCGTCCGGGGAACCAAAGTCTATGGCGGTGCTTCGACGCACATCCCGCTGCAGGTGAACTCGGCTGGTATGATCCCGTTGATTTTTTCCGTATCGATCATGCTGCTACCGGGAGTGGTTTCGAGCTATTTTGTCGATTCGAGCATGAGCTGGGTTGCAGCTATTGCCAAGGTAGTGTACGGCGTGTTTGATTCCGAAGGTGTAATCTACTGGATCCTGTACTTCCTGCTGGTGATCGGATTCACCTACTTCTACACGGACATGATGTTCCAGCAGCAAGATCTCGCCGGGATGCTGCAGCGGCAGGGCGGGTTCATTCCGGGGATTCGGCCGGGCAAGCGCACCGCGGATTTCCTGCAGGGCGTGCTGAGGCGCATCACGCTGGTCGGCGCCCTTTTCCTCGGAGTCGTGGCCATTCTTCCGTTCTTGACGCGAGGAATCACGGGAACCGGGGAGATGTTGGTTACGAGCACGGGATTGCTCATCGTAGTGGGCGTGGTGCTCGACACGATGAAGCAACTTGAGGCGCAGCTACTGATGCGACACTACGAAGGGTTCATCAAGGGTTAAGTCTCGATGGGGCTGTTCGTCGTTTTGCTGGGGGGGCCCGGGGCCGGCAAGGGCACTCAGGCGGATCTGCTGGGGAAGGCACTGCAGTTGCCTCACGTTTCCAGTGGTGATCTCTTCCGCGCAGCCCTGAAGGCGGATACTGAACTTGGCCGCGAGGTCAAGGGGTACCTGGCTCGCGGCGAGCTGGTTCCCGATGCGCTGACCATCGCGATGGTTGCCCAGCGATTGGACCAGGCTGACTGCCAGCGTGGGGCAGTGCTGGATGGCTTTCCAAGAACCATCGATCAGGCCGAGGCGTTGGACGGTGTCCTTGCGGCCAGGGGGGAGCAGGTCACGGTCGTGGCCTTTGTGAATGTGGGTGAGGATGTTCTGCTCGCGCGCCTCTCGGGGCGCTGGACTTGCCGGATCTGTCAGGCGGTTTATCACCTGCTGTACAAACCCCCGCGAGAGGCGGGCAAGTGTGACGTGTGCGGTGGGGAACTGTATCAGAGAGCCGACGACTCGCCAGAAACGCACAAGCGTCGGATCGAGGTCTACCTTGAACAAACGGCACCGCTGGTGCAGTTCTACCGGGAGCGACATCTCCTGGTGGATATCGACGGTGAGGCAAGAATAGAAGATGTCCAGGCCCGGTTGCTGGCTGTTGTGCAGCGCGCAGGGCGCCAGCAGCGCCTGGACCGAGACAAGTGTCGGACCTGCGTGGATTAGGACGACAACAGCCAGCCGGCAGTGGCCCCGATGCCATGTGGTATTTGGCCGAAGCCGGCATGCGAGGAGAAGGTGTAATGAAAGTCAAGCCATCATTGAAGAAACGATGCGAAAAGTGCAAGATCATCAAGCGACGAGGCGTAGTGCGCATCATCTGCACCAATCCGCGACACAAGCAGCGCCAGGGTTAGGCGGACTGGCTTGAGGCTGTGGCGTGTGCGCG
Organism: Anaerolineales bacterium UBA2200; assembly: GCA_002327925.1. Classification (GTDB taxonomy): domain Bacteria; phylum Chloroflexota; class Anaerolineae; order UBA2200; family UBA2200; genus UBA2200. Next base: position 16,865 of record DCVA01000051.1, on the reverse strand, counting down.
CCGGTGCTGTTTCGGCTGAGGGCGCGCGACTGGAAGCATCGCGAGCGTTTGGCATTTTCACAGGAGGACGATAGTGGCAAGAATTGCGGGAGTTGATATCCCGAGGGACAGAAGGGTCGAGGTGGGTCTGACCTATATTCACGGCATCGGGGCTTCCCGAAGCCGGGAGATCCTCGAAGTTACGGGCATCAACGCTGACACGCGAGTCAAGGACCTTACCGAGGCCGAGGTCAGCAAGATCCGAGACATGATCGACCGGGAGTTCAAGGTCGAGGGGGATCTGCGTCGTGAGGTGGCAATGAACGTCAAGCGCCTCACAGAGATCGGCAGTTATCGTGGCCTGCGCCATCGGCGCAGTCTGCCCGTTCGAGGTCAGCGCACGCGCACAAACGCTCGCACCAAGCGAGGCGCTCGCAAGACGGTTCCCGGCCGCAAGCGTTCACGCGCCAAGAAATAAGCGGGTGATGTGCGCCATGGCTGCAAGGCGACCGGCTGAAAGGGCGCCGCATGAACTGCAGCCTGGCTCATCTCCCGGCCCAGCTGATTTGAGTTTTGCGTTGGAGGTCAAATGCCACAGGCAAAGAAGGAATCTGGAAAGAGAGCGGGTTCACGAAAGCGCGAGCGCAAGCTCACGCCCCGCGCTCACGCCTATGTTCAGGCTACGTTCAACAATACGATAGTAACGTTCACGGACCCGGAAGGCAACGCCTTGCTGTGGTCAACGCCGGGCGTAAACGAGCAGTTCTCCGGTTCGCGACGCAGCACTCCGTACGCCGCGCAGATGGCGGCTCAGGAAGCCACCAAGCGAGCGATGGAGCAGGGCGTGCGAGAGGTGGATCTGTTCGTGAAGGGCCCGGGCCCAGGTCGTGAGGCTGCGATCCGGGCGATTCAACAGGCTGGCCTGCGAGTGCGGTCGATTACCGACGTAACGCCGATTCCGCACAACGGCTGCCGACCACCGAAGAAGCGAAGGATTTAACACATGGCGAGATACATCGCTGCTAAATGCAAACTGTGCCGACGGGAGGGCGAGAAGCTCTTCCTCAAGGGTGATCGCTGTTTTTCACCCAAGTGCGCTTTCGAACGGCGCTCCTACGCCCCTGGCCCTCATGGTCAGAAGAGGACGTTCCGCCGCAAGACATCGGACTATGGTCTGCAGCTCCGTGAGAAGCAGAAAGCGCGCCGGATCTACGGCGTGCTCGAAGCCCAGTTCCGCAAGTACTTTGCGGACGCCCTGCGTGTCAAGGGTATGACTGGAGCCAATCTGCTGCAGACGCTAGAGCGCCGCTTGGACAATGTGGTTTTCCGACTGGGTTTTGCCGCTTCTCGGCAGCAGGCCAGACAGCTCGTGTTGCACGGCCACTTTGCCATAAATGGCGAGAGGGCACGGATTCCTTCTCTGCTGGTCAAGGCCAGCGACGTGATCACCGTCGGCGAGGCTGGACGGAAGAAGGCCTATTTCAAGGATATGTCCAAGATCCTGGAGCACGTCACCGCGCCTGAGTGGCTGTCACTTGACGCGGCTCAGATGAAGGGGAACGTTCTCAATATGCCGTCGCGCGAGCAGATTGACACTCCGCTTCGTGAACAGTTGATTGTCGAATACTATTCGCGCTAGTCGTGGGCCAGGGGTCGTGGGTCAAGGGTCATGGGTATCGGGCGATGGAGCAGCGGGTCACTCGGCCCGTCACCCGTCTCCTGTACCATGTCACTCGTAACGCGACTGGAGGATAAAGTTGTTGAAGATGGTTCTGCCAAAAATCGAATGTGACGCCAGTACCAAGAATTATGGCCGGTACAGTGTCAGTCCTCTGGAGACTGGCTACGGAGTGACCATTGGGAATGCGTTGCGAAGGGTCTTGCTCTCGTCACTGGCTGGTGCGGCCGTTACGTCAGTACACGTTGCGGGCGTGTATCATGAGTTCTCGGCCATTGCCGGCGCAAAAGAGGACATGACCACCCTGATCCTGAACACGAAAAAGCTGCGAGTACGCTACTTTGCCGATGCACCGGTGCGGCTGATGGTGAGCACTCACGGCAAGACTGAGCTCACTGCGGCCGATATCGAGGCACCGCCGGATGTGGAGATCATCAACCCGGAGCTGCATCTGCTCACCCTGGACTCATCGGAAACGGAGCTCGACATCGAGTTCGTGGTGGAGCGTGGCAGGGGCTACTCGCCCGCGGAGGAACGTGGTAAGCTTCCTATTGGGCAGATCCCAATCGATGCCATCTTCAGCCCGATCCTGAAGGTCAGCATCTCGGTAGAGCCTACCCGAGTCGAGCAGGTGACCGACTATGATCGACTCAATCTGGAGATCTGGACGGATGGCACAGTCCGACCTTCGGAGGCCTTGAGCTCGGCCGCTCAGATTCTGGTGCGCCACCTGACGCCCGTCTCCAGCTTCAGTGAGGTACCCATGGAGGAGCTGAAGGAAGCGGACATCGTGCGACCAGCTGTTCCCAGTCAGGTGTACGATCGGCCCATTGAGGAGCTGGAGCTCTCGATGCGCGCGTATAACTGTCTGAAGAGAGCCGGAATTACCAAGGTCGGCGAGATCCTGGACCGATGGTCGAAGGGTCAAACTGGTGAACTGCTCACCATCCGCAACTTTGGGCAAAAGTCGCTGGCTGAGCTACTGAGCAAGATGCGTGAGAAGGGTTACCTTCCACCCGAGGATATGGAGTCGTCAAAGGATGAGGGGGCTGCGGAAGAAGTGGCCTCAGAGCCCGAGGAAGACGACGAGGAAACGGCATAGCGATACGCGGCCGTACCAACTGTAACCGAAAGGAGGCCACTCGCCATGAGACATCGTGTGGCAGGCCGAATTCTGAAACGAACCGTGGGGCAGCGACGAGCCCTCTTCCGTTCCTTGATTTGTGACTTGATTCGCCACGAGCGAATCGAGACCACTGAAGGCAAAGCTCGCGCGGTGCGCGGTGATGCTGAAAAGATCATCACTCTGGCCAAGCGCGGGGATCTTGTGGCACGCAGGCAGGCATCGCAGACGGTCGCTGACCCTGAACTGCTGAAGAAGCTCTTTGACGAGGTTGCTCCTCGCTACAAGGACACGCCAGGTGGATATACGCGTTTGATCAAGGTTGGACCTCGACGCGGTGATGCGGCTCCCATGGTGTTGCTCGAGCTGGTGAAGTGAGCCTTGGAAAGGCACGCGGTCTGGCCAGTGCCTGCCAGGAGCAGAGCAAGGACGTGCCGGAACGCGTGGCTTCGCGAATGTGGATGGCCGTTGTGGAATACGACGGCACCGAGTACCTTGGATTCCAAATACAACGCACGGGTCGGACCGTGCAGGGAGAACTGGAGCGGGCCATCGCCCAGGTGACGCAGCACACATGTCGTGTGGTGGGTGCTGGTCGCACTGACACGGGCGTGCATGCTCTGGGTCAGATGATCCATTTCCGAGTGCCATGGCGACACGAACCGGTGGATCTACAACGCGCTCTTAACGCTGTACTGGCAGAGGACGTGGCGATTCGCGAGCTGAGCCAGGCACCGCCCGGCTTTCATAGCCGTTTTAGTGCGCGCAGTCGCCAGTACCGTTACACGGTCTACGATTGCGGCGTGAGGTCGCCCTTGCTGCGGCACCGCGCGTGTCACTGCGGCAGACCGTTGGACGAGGAGATGATGGATCGGGCCTGTCGTTGTCTCGTTGGTAGACACGACTTCCTGCCATTCGGTTGGCCTCCGGGCGGCGAGAATACTGTCCGCAACGTCTTCAGCGCTGGCGTGCGTCGCGAAGGGGACACGGTCGTGTTCGACATCGAGGCCGACGCGTTTTTACGTCGCATGGTGCGGAGGTTGGCCGGAAACCTGATTCTTGTGGGCACAGGAGCCCTGAGCGTGGAGGGATTCGCGGAACTGATGACACTTCGACACAGGCGCACGCCGGCAGTGGATGCCCCGCCGCAGGGCCTGTGTCTGGTGCACGTGAACTACTAGCCGTATCGGCTATCATTGACAATCCTTCCAGAGTGGAAGCAAGTCCATGTATGGAAGGCGAACGTTAGGAGGAGTTGCTAAGTGAAGACGCAACAGGTAACGAAGCAGACCGTCCAGAGGCGCTGGTACGTTGTGGATGCGCAGGGCAAAACGCTGGGGCGGCTGGCCACCCAGGTCGCCCGTGTTCTTCGTGGGAAGCACAAGCCATCCTACAGCACGAGTGTGGACAACGGCGATTTTGTCATCATCATCAATGCTGAGAAGGTGCAGGTTACGGGCGCCAAGCTCGAGACCAAGCAATACTACAGCTACTCTGGCCATCTGGGCGGGTTGCGGAGTGTTTCGCTCGGCGAGCAGCTGCGTAGTCATCCGGACCGCGTGCTTCGGCATGCCATTCGCGGAATGCTACCGAAGAATCGCCTGGGCCGCCAGATGGTGGAGAAGCTCAAGATCTACGCGGGCCCCAAGCACCCGCATGCCGCGCAAAAACCCGAGCTGCTCGAACTCTAGGCAGCAGGATTTTCCAAGGAGAATCGCCGAATGTCAAGCAAGTATGTTCACGGAACGGGAAGACGCAAGACCTCCGTCGCTCGGGTGAGACTTTACCCTGGCGAGGGCGCCATCGTAGTCAACGAGAAGCCCATCGAGCAGTACTTTTCGCGCGAGGCTGACGTGAGCACGGTCCTGGCACCCCTTCGAGCCACTAGCACTCAGAACCTCTATCATGTATCTGTGAAGGTCAGCGGGGGTGGAGTGGCGGGTCAGGCGGGTGCTGTCTCGCACGGCATCGCGCGGGCTCTGCAGTCTGCGAACCCTGAGCTGCGCCCGGCGTTGCGTCAGGGCGGGTTCCTCACTCGAGACCCGAGGGCCAAGGAGCGTAAGAAGCCCGGTCTGAAGCGCGCACGCAAGGCACCTCAGTACACCAAGCGCTAGAGTCCCATTCGGGGACCGCTGGCATCAAGGCCAAACTCCAGCGCTCCTGCAGGCGGGGATTTCCGGCAGGAGCGCTGAGTCGAATTGGCTGATTATGGACGGGGCACGACCTTCGCCTCGTCGTATGCAGGCAAAGTGAGACCTCAGACGTCACTTCGACATCTGAGGTCTCTATTGTCGTCGAGATCTCTACTGAGCCGGCTGGTTGCTCATCCGAGCCTACTCGATTACCACCTCGACCACATCCGGCACGACGCTCTTGACCTCGAGTCCTAACCCCTCAGGAAGAGTGATCTTCGGAGTGACCTTGTGCGTGCCCCTGGGCAGACCCAAAAGGTCCAGCGTGACATGAACATCTTCCGGTTTCAGCTCCTGCAGTGCCGGCAATGGTCCTGAGAGGATAACGTCCACATGAGTGAGAGAGGAAGTCGCCTGAAGGCCGGCGCGGAGGTTTTCAATGGTGAGCTCGCGCCGCATGGTCTGACCTCCCAGCAGCGGTTGCACGCTCACCTGGACAAGGATGCCTTCCTTTCCCGCTCCGTCGCCCAGCACCAGAACCCCCTCAGGCAGAGCCAGAGCGACGCGCTGAATTATGTCGCGAGTGGCATCCTGTACGTCCAGCGCCTGGGTGTCAAGGTAGCCGGGCAACCCCTCAATCACAGATTGCTGGCCGTATACCGTGACCAGCGCCGGTTCAACGGTGATGTTGCTTGTCCAGTAGCCCGCCGCCGGCGCGCCGGTCGTCACAGCACGCACCGTTACGTCACGGTATCCGACCTGCCGCTCGATCTGAACCGTCACGGTCACCGATCCGGGAGACATCCCCAGCCCCTGCACCCGATTGCCCTCCTCGTCCAGAAGGGTGGGCGCCTCCTGTTTCACGACGGTCTCCCGGGCGTTTTTCAGGCTCACCTCAATCACTGCCTCTGCGATCAGCGCAACCCCACTGCTACGGCCACTGACTGTTATTTGGTCCGGGCTTACCACAGGAAGCCTAGAGATGTAACCCAAGGGGATGTTCTCTTCATCCAGAACCTTGACCCGGACTCGTAACTTGCGCGAGGATGTCTGCTCGAGGGTCACGGACACCTGCTCTGGTTCAGATCCAAGCAGGACCACGTCCGGGTCTGTCGTGGCGAGCTGGATTTGCACCGAGTGCTCTCCCGCACCCAGTCCGGCAAGATCCAGGGTGGTCGTGAACTTGGCTGCCGAGAGCTGCTCCCAGGTGGTGGATAGCGCGCGCACCTGTACCTTGACTTCGCTGGGAATCTCAGTGGAGATGATCAGTTGCTCGCCGAGGTTTATCACCTTCAGCGGGACAGCAGGCAGGTAGTCCGTTCGCGGAGGCGCTGCCTCGTAAACGGCCGCCAGCCAGGAAACCAGTGCCAGCAACAGAGCCAGTAGAGCGGAGGTGATGTTCGACGCGAAGGCGCGCCAGAGCTTGGCCATCATTCCTGCAGCTCTTTCACATCGCGTGAAGCGCCATTCGCTTTGCGCCGCTCGTGCAGCCAGGTCCCGATGTCAAACTGGGAGCTATAGGGCCGATAAAGCCTCTGCAGAATGCTTCTTAGCCGACTCTCGTCGAGGTGGCGCACCATGCGGCCATTGTGCGCTACTGAGATGGTGCCCGTTTCCTCTGAGACGACGATTGCGATGGCGTCAGTCTGCTCGCTGATCCCCAAAGCGGCGCGGTGGCGAGTTCCCAGGTAGCGGTCTGCCAGGCGGCTGCCGGATAGAGGCAGGACGGTGGCTGCCGCCAGGATCTGATCCTCACGGATGATGACTGCGCCGTCGTGCAGCGCCGTGCTCGGGAAGAAGATAGTGAGCAGAAGCTCGCTGGAAACCTGGGCGTAAATGGGAACGCCCGTATCTGCATAGGCCTGCAGGCCGGTAGCGCGCTCAAGGATGACCAGCGCGCCCTGATGGGCCTCAGACAGCATCCGGGCAGCTCTGGCTACCTGCGTGATGGTGCGGTTCGCTGCTGCCTCACGCATTGGTCTGTCGATCAGGTTCCCTGCGCGGCCGAGTCGTTCGAATGCCCGGCGAAGTTCCGGCTGGAAGATCACGGGGACAGCGACCAGTAGGGCAGGGATTGCATTCTTGAGCAACCAGCTGAAGGCAGTCAATCTCAGCACGCTGCTTAACAAAATGGCCAGCGAGATGAAGATGATGACACCCCGCAGGAGCTGAATTGCCTGCGTGCCGCGGATGAGCTGGAGCAGTGCAAAGAAGATGAGGGCCACGAGCAGGATGTCCACTGCGTCGCTGAAGCGCATCCGTGAAACGAGCCACAGGATATCAGACACTCAGAGCCACGCTCCGCCTTCAATCGTGACCGGTTGGCGAAATCGACCTATCACGAGCATTACTTATTGGCCAGAAGGACCGCAAGTACAGCCTTCTGGGCGTGCATTCGATTCTCCGCCTGGTCCCAGAGCACAGAATTCGGTCCATCAGCCACTTCATCGGTGATCTCTTCGCCGCGATGTGCCGGCAGGCAGTGCATCACGATGACGTCGGGCTTGGCATTGGCGATCAGGGTGGAATTGACCTGGTACGGAGGGAAGAGGCGAAGCCTTTGTTCCTTCTCCGCTTCTTGCCCCATGCTCGTCCAGACGTCGGTATAGATGACGTCAGCATCACGGACGGCGTCGTTGGGATTGTGGCCAATGTCGATCTCGGAGCTGTTCTCCTGCGCAAAGCGGAAGGCTACCTCAAGGACATCGCTGGGGGGCTCAAAGCCGATGGGGGTGGCGACGGCGACATCAATGCCCAGCCTGGCTGCCCCGAAGAGCAGCGACGTAAGTACATTGTTACCATCGCCGCACCAGGCAAGCTTGAGGCCGCGTAGATTTCCCTTGTGTTCCATCATGGTAAGCAGATCGCCCAGGCCCTGGCAGGGATGGGAATGATCCGAGAGGCCGTTGATCACGGGTACTTGCGAGTACTCGGCGAGGGTCTGAACATCCTTGTGGGAGAACACGCGGGCCATGATGCAATCGACGAATCGGCTCAACACGCGCGCGACGTCGGGGACACTCTCGCGCCTCCCGAGCTGGATCTCCTCCGGCGACAGGTACATGGCGTGACCGCCCAGTTGATGCATGGCCATTTCGAAGGAGACTCTCGTGCGGAGGGATGGCTTCTGAAAGATCATGCCCAGCGTCTTGCCCATCAGGATTGGCTGATTGCCGCCGCCTTTCCATTCATCCTTCAGCTCCTGGGCAACGTTGAGCAGGTGCCACAGTTCATCAGCGGTCAGTTCTGCGAGGCTCAGCAGGTCCTTGTTCATCGCTCCCTCCTTGTCTGGTCGGGTTATTATAGCGCAGCTCGAGTCGTCCGCCAAGTGTCAAGTGCCCGTTCTGCGCCGAACAGGTTGACAGGCTAACCTGTCTGCCGTATAATGTACGTACATTTGAGAGTCGGCTGGCCGAGTTGCAGGCGAGACGAAGGAGCCCTGATGCCGGATCTAGCGATCGACGGTAACAGCCCGGTTCCGCGGTATATTCAGATACACGAGCAACTGCGCGTTTTGATCGAGACGGGCAAGCTCAGAACCGGGGAACAGCTTCCGACAGAAGCAGAGCTGCGTGAACAACTGGGCGTCAGCCGGATGACTGTGCGCCAGGCACTGGCGGAGCTGGTCAAGGACGGTCTTATCTACCGTCGTCGCGCGAAGGGCAGCTTTGTGGCCAGGTCGCGAAGGGAGGTGCCCTTTGCGGCCGATGGCCTGCGCAGTTTCACCGAGGAGGCTGAGGCGTATGGGCAGCGCCTGGAGACGCGCGTTCTCACACAGGACGTGGTGCCAGCCGCGGGCAGAGCCGCCCAGCAGCTGCATGTGCCGCCGGGCACGCGTGTGGTCGTCCTGCGCAGACTTCGAGTGGTAGACGGCGAGCCAATCGCCACGGAAGTATCCCATTTCCCCTATGACCGGTTCCCTCTCCTGGCGTCGGCTGATCTGACCAACCGGTCGGTGTACCACCTGCTCGAGGATCACTATGGGTCACTCCCGCAGGAAGCTGTTGACTCGTTTGCTGCCGGGCCACCTACTGTTGCAGAGGCCAAAGCCCTGGGACTGGATGCAGCTGCCCCTGTCTGGCATTTCCAGCGCACCGCGTACGACGGGAACGGTTGCGCGGTCGAGTACACCGAAGCTACGTTTCGCCTGGATCGCTTTCGCTATACCACGCATCGTCGGCGTGTTCAAGCTGAGCTGCCTGGTGCGAGCATGATGAGAGGAGGCCGTGGCCAAGAATGAACGAAGAGTACCTGATGGCATGGGATGCCGGAACGGGTGCGGGACGGTGTTTCCTCATCGACACAGAAGGGCGTCAGACCTGGTCAGCGTACCGCGAGTGGGCTTCGACCCCTGTGCCGGGGCTGGAGCCTCTGGGGCGCTCCTTTGATGCCGACTACTACTGGAAGTGTCTTGCGGATGCCACCCGGGAAGTGCTGGCGAAGAGCGGCATCAAACCGGAGCAGATAGCGGCTGTCAGCTCGACAAGCCAACGCGAAGGTGCCGTGTTTCTGGACAAGGGCGGGCAGGTCCTCTATTCCGGACCGAATATGGACGCCCGCGCTCTCTTGGAAGGCTTTGAACTGATTCCGCAGTTCGGACAGAGAGCTTACGATATCTCGGGTCACTACCTCAATATGATCTTCCTTCCGGCCAGGCTGCTCTGGCACCGCAACAATGCTCCGGAGCTATACGAGCGCATAGCCCACGTTCAGATGATCAATGACTGGATGCTCTATTGCCTGTGCGGCGAGTTGGCCTGCGAGCCAACGAATGCCAGCGAGACAGCCGTGTACAACCTGCGGGACGGCGACTGGGACTGGCCACTCATCGCGGATATCGGCCTGGCCCGTCACATCTTCCCACCAGTGCGGCCCAGCGGGTATGTGCTCGGCGGGGTGACAGCCCACGCGGCAAGTGAGACAGGACTACTGGCAGGGACGCCTGTAGTGGTTGGAGCGGCAGATACGCAGTGCGGCGTCCTCGGCGCCGGGGCAATTCACGATGGCGATCTGGCTGCTGTGGCAGGGACGACGACACCTGTGCAGATGGTGCTCGACGAGGTGGTCATCGACCCGGAGACACGCCTGTGGACGGGGGCATACATCCCGCCGAAAAGCTGGGTGCTAGAGAGTAACGCCGGTAGCACCGGGATCATATTCCGGTGGATGCGGGACACCTTCTGCCATGCCGAGTGCGCCGAGGCCCTTGAGACTGGCCGGGATCCATTCGTGATCATGTCCGACGAGGCGGCTCAATCACCCATCGGCGCAGCAGGCGTCCAGGCCTTCCTGGGAACGAACATCTTTGACGCCAAGAACCTGACCGGAGTGACCGGCGCATTGTTGATGAACGCGTTCACTCTGCTGGGCGACGACAAGGGGAGGCATCACATACTGCGTGCCCAGCTCGAAGGTATGGCCTACGCTATCCGCGCGAATGCCGAACAGATAAGCGGCGTGTGCGGACGCAGGCCGGCCCGGCTGCATGTTTGTGGCGGTTCGGCGCAGAGCCAACTGTGGGTCGATATTCTCGCCAACGTCATGAATCTGCCCGTGGTCGTTCCGACCTACAAGGAGGGCACGGCAGTTGGCGCCGCCATCTGTGCTGGAGTGGGGGCGGGTGTCTACCGCACCTTTGAAGAGGGCATGGCCGCGCTAGCACGCGCTGAGCACGTGGCTGAGCCGGTACCCGCTGAGGCCAGCCAGTACGACGCGTGCTACGCAAACTGGATGAACACCCGAAAGGTTCTGGCGCAGGTGCCAGCGATGTTCTAGCGGATTCAGGAGAATCTTATGAAGATACTCGTTACCGCCACCCTCGAGGAATCGGGCCTGGCGCAACTGCGTCGAAACGGTGAGGTTCTGTACGAGCCGATGCGCGACACGCAAACGATCCTCGCCGGCGAGGAGATGATCGAGAAGCTGCGTGGAGTGCAGGTGCTCATCACCGAAGCTGATATGGTGAGCGCCGACGTGCTGCAGAAGGCACTGTCTCTCAAGGTAGTTGTCTCCTGTCGCGGATGGGCTGTCAACATCGACGTCCCTGCGGCGACGGCGAACGGCGTACTGGTGCTCAACACTCCCGGGCGGAACGCCGACGCAGTTGCGGATCTGGCGGTCTGCATGATGATTATGCTGGGGCGCAGGGTACCACAGCTGATGAGGTTGATGGCGGACCCCGATGTAGCGGAGAACCCGATGCTTCTCCTGATGCAGGTGTACTTTGGACTGCAGGGCACGGAACTGTGGGACAAGACGGTTGGCCTGATCGGCTTTGGCGCAGTTGCGCAGAAGGTGGCCGCGCGCTTGGCGGGATTTGAAACCCACCTTGTTGCGTACGATCCTTACGTGTCCGCCGATGTGTTCGACGGCCTCAACGTCCGCTCAGTAGATCTCACAACCCTGCTGCGTGAATCCGACTATGTCTCGCTGCATGCCAAGGTGACTCCCGAGACCACAGGCATGATCGGCGCCAGCGAGTTTGCTTTGATGAAGCCGACAGCCTACTTCCTGAACCTCGCGCGCGCCGCGATGACCGATGAGGATGCTCTGCTGCGTGTCCTGCAAGAGAAGCAGATCGCCGGAGCGGCACTGGATGTCTTCATGCAGGAGCCGCCGGCGCCCGACAATCCGCTGCTCAAACTGGACAACGTGCTGGCCTTGCCGCACATAGGTGGCAACACTGCGGAGGTGGCCGTGCATCAAACAAGAATCCTGGTTCCTGATATCGAGCGCCTGGTGCGGGGGGAGAGGCCCCTGAACATGCTGAATCCTGAGGTGTGGGCTGGCTTCCGGCTGGAGGCCCCCAGACGGCCTGCGAACGACTAGTCTGAAGCAAAGAGGAGATGCCATGATCGAAGAGCTACAGCGCAAAGAGGCTGCCCTGAAGCAGCAAATCGTCGACGTCACTAACGAGCTGTTCGCGGCTGACGTGATCACAGCTTCCGGAGGCAACATCAGCGCCCGGCTGGAGGGCACCGACATTGTCTGGATCACTCCGACCAGAATGTTCAAAGGCAGTCTGAGCACGGACGACTTGATCCGCGTGGACCTGGATGGCAATATGCTGGAGGGCAAGACCAGGCCCTCGGTGGAAGCGCCGATGCACACGGGGATCATGCGGGCGAGAGAGGACGTGCTGGCTGTGGTGCACAGTCACGCTCCGTACGCGACGGCAATGGCTCTCTGCGGCGTCTGCGTGCCGCCGATCTGCTTCGACGGGTTCCTTGTCTCCAAGCTGCCAGTCGTGCCGTTTGCGATGAGTGGAGAAGAACTGGCGCAGGCGGTGCTGGACAACATAGGGGACTGGCCCGGTGCGTTTCTACAAAACCACGGAATGCTGGCCGTGGGCAAGACACTGCGCTCGGCTGCCAACCTGACGCTGACGGTAGAGCACATTGGCAAGATTCTGACCATCGCCCGGACACTGGGAGAAGACAGCGAGCTGAAGACGCTGCCGCCCGACCTGGTAGCCGGGCTCGAGGCGATGGGCGCACAATTCGCTCAACTTCTGGTTTGACCTGCCTGCACGTCGCGCCTCCTGTGCCCTCATACATCGAAAGGAGTCTGTAGCTATGCCTCGTAGGGACGCGGTCGTATGCGCACTCTGGTTGGCCTGTGTCTTGGGACTTCTGGCACTCCCCCTGCAGCCTGGAGGTTCTGCTCAGGCCCTGCCCACATCGGTAACGCAGGACGTGACCGTCTGGGTTGAGCAACGCTCCCCCGAGATTGCCGCCGTCCTCGGACTGACCTCTCCAAACAAGGGTCAGATAGGTATGCCGATTGACCTTTCCCACCTGAAAGCCGATCGTCTTGCAGCGGGCATCTCTGCTGCAGCGCTGCCGTCACGCTGGGATTGGCGAGAAGCGAGCAAGGTCAGCCCGGTCAAGAACCAGGGCTCATGCGGTGCGTGCTATGCCTTCTCGCTCAACGGCGCCTTTGAGTCCCGCCTTCTTATCGACGGCGCTGGCCTGTTCGATTGGTCCGAGAACAACGGCAAGGAATGCAACTGGGAAGAGGTGAACAACTATCACCCGGGCGGCAACCTGATCGGCAGCTGTGACGGAGGCCACGGGTACATGGTGGCGAACCAGTACGCGCGTTTTGGCACGGTCAATGAATCCTGCGATCCCTACTCCGCGAGCGACGTGGCCTGCAACACTGGCTGTCCCTATCAGAAGACTCTCCTGGGTTGGAACCTGATCAACGGCGACAATATCCCGGACCCGGGCATCCTCAAGGGCTACATCCAGACCTACGGGCCGTTGCACACCTCGCTCTATGCGGGCTACAAGGACGCATGGGACTCCGAGTTCAGCAACTACAACGGGTCCTACACCATGTACTACTCCGGCGCCCAGCGGCCAAATCACGGCGTGCTCATCGTTGGGTGGGATGACAACCTCTCGCACGCCGGCGGCGAGGGGGCCTGGATCGTCAAGAATAGCTGGGGCACTGGGTGGGGCAGCGGCGGGTATTTCACCATTGCCTACGGTTCGGCGCGTATCGGAACGGACACGGGATTCGTCTCGGCCTGGATGGATTTTGACGCCACCGGAGGCCTCTTGCACTATGACGAGGCGGGAATGAATGGTACCCTGGGTTGGGTCGGTAGCCGGACAGACTGGGGACTGGCGGGATTCACTCCGCCGCGGAACACCCGGGGGACGCGCGTGGAATTCTGGACCACGGATGTCACTTCCGACGTGGACCTGTACCTTTATGACAGCTTTGATGGAACCAGCGTGGGCAACCTGCTCTGGAGTCGGGAGAACCTGACCTTCAGCGAGGCGGGCTACCATTCGGTGGCCCTGAACCCCACGGTGCCGCTGTACGGTGGAAACGACGTCTTTGTGGTGGTCCGCATCAGCAATGCCACAGCGACCTATCCCCTGGCGATGGATGGCTACAGCCCATCACAGCGGGGCCGAACGTTCCACAGTCCCGACGGCTCTTCAGGATCGTGGCGTGACGTGGGGCAAAGCCAGAATGCCGATCTGGCCATTCGTTTGCGCACCGGCGATCCGGTAGAGCTTCCTACCTCCACGCCGACGATCACGCACACTCCTACCCGTACCCTCACTCCGTCGCCGACCTGGAAACCTTTCACTCCTGTAGCGTGGGCGCGCATCCCAATCCTGCTGAAGCGCGTCAATGTCAGCGCTTTGCCTACCGTGGCCGCCACGGCTACGCTTACCCCTACGGGCGGGGCGACCAGGACCCTTACGGCAACCACCACTCAGCCGGCCGCCACTCCCACAAAAACCCCCACGACGCCTGCTGCCACGCCGACTCGGACCAGCGTGCCCGGAGGGGTGCGACTGGTGTCGCTTCCTGGTGCGCCGTCGAGTTTGGCTGTCAACACGGGCAATAGCAGACTCTACGTGGCCAGGAACAGCGCCGGAGACGTGGCCGTGCTCGACCTGGGCACCTACGGGTGGATCACCAATCGACCATTGGATGAAGATCCGTCAGTAGTGCGAGTCGACAGCGGCCTTGGCCGCTGCTACGCAGGCTACGGCAACCCACTCTATGTCTTCTCTTGCGGTGACAACTCACTTCAGGGTGAACTGGCCACCGGACCTTACGGGGCGAGCGAGCTGGCTGTGAACCCGGCAGATCATCGGGTCTACGTCGGAGACACGGCTGTGTTCATCGACCAACAGGACAAGATCCAGGTATTTGACGGCGCAACCAACGCCCTGGTGGGCACGGTGGACCTGGGTCTGAGTGTCAACTATGAGAGCCTGGGTCTGGCCGTCAATCCGGCGACCGGTTTGGCCTATGCAGCCTATACGGGCGACGACAGGGTGGCCGTTATCGGACCCGGCGCTGTCTTGCTCGGCCGCCTAGGGGTCAGCCAGATGGCCCAGTGGCCGTCCGACCCCTGGATGGCGGTGAATTCGGCGACCGACAGGCTCTATGTTCGGGGCCAGACGGACACAGTAGTGGTCAACCTGACCAGCTCCACCGAGGTCGGAACGCTAAACCGCGCCGGTCTGTTTGCCGTCGATGAGATGACCAACCGCATCTACGTCCACAAGAGCAACCGTCTATACGTCTTTGACGGAGGTACCAACTCGAGTCTGCGTGAGGTTGACCTTGGAGATTACTACTATGTCACCGACATCGCTTTCGATCCGGTCAACCGGCGCGTGTTGCTGGCGGTGCCGGACGACGACCTGATTGTGGTCGTTTCCGACTAGCCTCGCGGGTGGTTCGCCGTTTGACAATCCCGGGCAGGACGTGCTAGAATCGCAACGCAAGGCGTTGACGGAGAACAAGTAAGCGCGTGAAGGCTCCCCAGAGAGTCGCCGGGGGTGGAAGGCGACGGGCCAAAGGCGCTGAAATCCGCTCCCGAGCCGCCGGCGAGCTGATTCAGAGCGCCGCGCCGACTGGCTCCCGATAGAGGGCCGTTGAGGTCCGGGAGGGGTTCCTCCCGGGCAAAGAAAGGTGGCACCACGAACGCCCCCCCGTCCTTTCGAGGCAGGGGGCGTTATCATTTCTTGGTGGAGGTGCGTAATGCTGGACTTGCGCTTGATCCGTGAGAGACCGGACCTGGTCAGGGCAGCGGTGGCGTCGCTGGGCATCGAAGCTCCCATCGATACAATCCTGGCGCTGGACGAAGATCGGCGCGCCATACTGTCGGAGGTAGAGGCGCTCAAGGCGCGACGGAACGAGGTCTCCAAGGAGATCGGCCGTCTTCGCGGTGGACCGGGCGCGGAGCCGTTGAAAGATGAGAGCCGCAGCATAGGGGAGCGGATCAAGGCGCTTGACGAGAACGTCAAGAGCGTGGAAGGCAAGCTGAATTCGGCAATGCTCGAGATGCCCAATCTACCTCACGACAGCGTGCCCGCGGGTAAGGACGACCGGGACAACGTCGTGGTGCGAACGGTCGGCGAGCCGCGCCAGTTCGACTTTGCGCCTCTGGCCCACTGGGATCTGGGCCCCACGTTGGGCATCATAGACTTTGAGCGTGGCGTGCGGATGTCCGGCACGCGCTTTTACCTGCTCAAGGGGGCGGGTGCCCGGCTGCAGAGGGCGCTCATCACCTGGATGCTCGACCTGCACGTGGCAAAGCACGGCTACACAGAGATCTACCCACCCTACGTGGTGCGCGAGGAGTGTCTCTGGGTCGACGGCAAGCTGCCCAAGTTCCGCGACAACATCTATCATGATGCGGAAGAGGATCTGTGGTGGATTGGCACTGCCGAGACTCCTCTCACCAACCTGCATCGCGACGAGACGCTCACCCTGGATGACCTTCCGCGCAGCTATGTTGCCTACACGGCCTGCTTTCGGCGCGAGAAAATGAGTGCCGGACGTGACGTGCGTGGCATCAAGCGTGGACATCAGTTCGACAAGGTCGAGATGTTCAAGTTCACCACGCCTGAGTCGAGCTACGAAGACCTGGAAACCATGGTGGCACAGGCGGAAGAGGTCCCGGCCCTGCTCGGTATTCCGCACCGTGTGATACTCATGTGCACCGGCGATCTGGGCTTTGTCGCGGCCAAGAAGTATGACGTGGAGATGTGGGCCCCCGGGTGCGCAGAATGGCTCGAGGTCTCAAGTCTGTCCAACTGCACTGACTTCCAGGCACGGCGCGGGAATATGCGTTTCCGTCGCGAGCAAGGCGCGCGTCCCGAGTACATGCACACGCTCAACGGATCAGGATTGGCTCTCCCGCGTACATTGATCGCAGTGATCGAGAACTACCAGCAGAGCGATGGAAGCGTGGTGGTGCCGGAGGTACTGAGACCATACATGGGTGGCATAGAGGTCATCCGCTAGGTTGTAAGTGGCCAACAGATCATTACCAGCCTCTCGGTCACAAGAGAGGAGTAGATCCGAGCTGATCGGGTCGAGCAGAATGGGAGGGAGCAGGGCGATAGTGCTGTCGCCATTGTAGCCCAGTTTTTGTAGAGCGGTGAGGGGAGCCTGCTGATCCATCCCG
>DCVA01000040.1 GCA_002327925.1 Anaerolineales bacterium UBA2200 | reverse complement strand
CCAGATTTCAACTGTGCCTAACAGGGCCAATTTCGGGCCCTTGACGAAACGGGCCGTGTGGCTATCATGGACGCCATGGGAAATGCCACGCTTTGCAGATGGCTTGCCGCCACGGCGCTGCCTTATGTGCTCATGACAGTCCTCTCCTGTCGTCCGGTCCGCAGTGTGATGCCGGGGCCCTCTCACCTGTCGCTGCCCCTGGTGGTCGCGGCGGCCACGCCCGCTCCCCCGCCGACACCGACACCTTCGCCAACGGCGACATCTGCTGCCGGAGACATGCACTTTGGCCAGGCCACTTACTACGAGGCCACGGGTGGGGGCGCCTGCTCATTCGACCCTTCCCCAAAGGACCTGATGGTGGCGGCGATGAACTCGTCGTACTACGACAGCGCCGACTGGTGCGGTGCGTTCGTGCAGGTGACGGGACCCAGAGGGCAGGTCACGGTGCGCATCGTGGACCTCTGCCCTGGATGTGAGGCCGTAGGCCTGGATTTGGACCTTAGCCGGGAGGCCTTTGCGCAAATCGCCGACGTGGCTCAGGGGCGCGTGTCCGTCACATGGCGGCTGGTCAGTCCTGACCTCAGCGGGCCGTTGACCTACCGATTTGCCGATGGAGCCAGCCAGTGGTGGACAGGGATTCAGATCCGCAACCATCGTAACCCCGTGGCCAGTTTCGAGTACCGGGATGCGGGCGGCGAGTGGATCAGTGTGCCCCGCACCAGGTGGAACTATTTCGTGCAAGTCAGTCCCGGCATGGGCCCGGGTCCGTATGATGTCCGCGTGACGGACATCTTCGGCCACGTGCTGATCGACCGCGGTGTTCCCCTGATGCCTGGCGGAACCGTGGAGGGCGGTGGTCAATTCCCGGCGCCGGATGCGCCGTGATCGACCTGGCAGCTCGAGGGAAGGAATGGCGCATAGCGTGATCGATGTGATCGGCTTTGACGGGGATGATACGCTCTGGCACAATGAGCGTCTGTTCGCGGCGGCCCAGGACCGTTTCGTCGAGCTGCTGAGCCACTACCACGACTCACAGTGGATGAGGGATCGCCTGTTCGAGACGGAGAAACGCAATCTGGAGCACTTTGGCTACGGCATCAAAGCATTTGCCCTGTCAATGATCGAGACCGCGGTGCAACTGACCGAGGGTCGTGTCACGCGCCACGAGGTACTGGCGCTGGTCAACCTGGCCAAGGACATGCTTAGCGCCGACACGGAGTTGCTCGATGATGTCCGGGCGACGGTCACCACGCTGGCGGGTCAGTACCGCCTGATGCTGATCACCAAGGGCGACCTGCTGGATCAAGAGGCCAAGATCCGTCGCTCCGGACTGGGCGGCTGTTTCCGCGACATCGAAGTGGTCAGCGACAAGCGGCGCGAGACCTACGCCCGGGTGCTCGGCAAGCACTCCCTGCCTCCCGGGCGTTTCCTGATGGTGGGCAACTCCCTGCGCTCGGATGTCTGGCCGGTTCTGGAACTCGGAGCGCAGGCGGTGTGGGTGCCCTACGAGCTGACCTGGGAGCACGAGGCAGCGGAAGAACCTCCGCCCGGGCAAGCGGGGTACCATCGCCTGGCAGGTCTGCGCGAGCTACCGGCGCTGCTATCCCGGTTGGAGACCAGCCCCTAGGTCGGGACGTTGGATGGCTCCTTGATCGCTCCGCCACGACCCGGGATTCCGCTTGGTGCTGGCCATTCCTAGTGCTAGAATGGTCCAAGCGCCGTTGGCGCAGCACAGCTTTTCTGTCTGTTTGGGGAGCACAGCCAGATGTCCACGCCATCCCGTCCCGATCCGATTCCGCCCGGCGTTCTCGTGCGCTGGGGAACGGTCAACCCCGTGGTGTTCACATCGATGACCAACCCGGAGCCAACCGGGGTGCGCAGCTTTGGCACCGCGGTGGTCATCCTGCCGCCCGGTGAAACCGGGCTGAGCAATGATCTGCGCGAGCGTGTTCGCGATGCCGTCCGCCGTGTGCTGCCGCAGGCCCTGGTGATGCTGGATCGGCCCGCGGGTGAGCTTCCGACACTGCTGCAGGAGACAGGGGCGCTGGCCCTTGCGCTGGCCCGCGAGATGCTGCTTGCGGACGGCATCGAGCTCACCGACCTCGTTCTCGAGGGTCTCACTGTGGCCGATTCACAGCCGGGCGAAAGGCGCATGACCCCTGTGCCGCAACCGCCTGCTCCGCTGCCCCTCCAGGGACTGAGCGACCTGATGCACCTGCCGTTTCCGGACGATGGAGCAATCCCCATGGACACGGTCGTGTCGGAGACTGCTGGCAGCCAGGGGGTGAGCACGCTCGGCCTCGGCGAGCTGCTGAGAACCGGCCGGGTTGTGCCTCATGCCGGACTGGATGGTCCGGTCGACGCCGGGCTGCATCGCTATTTGGAGTGGGTGGCGCAGCGAGCCACATCGATCCCGTGGGAGACCATCGACTCGTACGCCGCCGAGTTCTTTCACCCGGAAGCGCTGGCGCCTGAGGCGCTGCACATACAGCTCTATACGGATCAGGACCGTGCCCTGACGAAAGAGAATTCCGCGAGCTCACGACGAGCTGTCCCACCTGGTCGCCGTCGCCGCTTTCTCTGCCGCTGCCACCTCTGCCGGCGCTGGAGGCAATCGGCTGCCACAACAGACTGCTGTTGCTGGGAAACCACGGTGCAGGCAAGTCGTTCAGCGCAGGTCAGGTGGTGGCGGGCCTGGCGCTCGCCGCGTCAGGCAAGATCGGCATCGCTGACCTGACCTGGTGGAGAGGCGGCCTGACCGTGCCCATCTACCTGCCCCTGCGCGGGCTGGTGAACGGGCACTTGCTGGACGGGCCTGGCACGAAGGAGACCCTCTGGAAGCTGCTGGAGCAAGAGCTAGCCTCGACAGGGCTGGAGGGTGCGACAACCGGACTGCACGCTTGCAGCGGAGGAGGGCTACTGTGGGTGCTGGATGGCCTGGATGAGCTTCAGTATCTGGCTCTGGACTGGACCCTGGCTGCCATCAGGGACCTGGCGGCCAGTCGGCCGGACGATGGGCTGGTAGTGCTGTCGCGGACGGAGCCGGCCTGCCGTGCAGGTCCGGGGCTGCCAGATCTGGCGAGGGCACGAATCGTGTCGCTCGACGAGCGCCTGGAAGTCGGGCTCCACCCTCGCTACGTGGATGGGCCGCAGGTGGAGCGATGGATAACAACCTGGTATGAACGGGCGGCCGCAGCCGGTCTGATGAGCCAGCCGGCTGCCCTCCATGCAGCGTCCGGCCTGCAGACGGCGGTTCGAGATCCCCTGATCCGGCCGATGGCGGCGAACCCGCTCCTCCTGGCCAAAATGGTGCTTTTCCAGGCCCAGCGCGACCCCCTCCCAGAGAATCTGGCCGTCTTTTGTCGTGAGGCAGCGCGGCTGCTGCTCTGGCGCTGGCCGCAGAATCGGCTCGGATATGATGTGCCCTCGCGCCATCCCGTGTCACCGCAGCACCTCGAAGGGGCGCTGGAATGGTGCGCGGATGTGATCCGGCGCAAGGGTGAGCTCGTCGATGGACGCAAGGGGATCAGCAAGGACGACCTCCTGGCCGAGCTTACTCCTCTCATGTTTGGCAAGCCGGGCGTCGCCGAGGCGACAGTGGACGTGCTGGCGCGGAGGGGAGGATTGCTGGAAGAGGGCCCTGCCAGAAGGTACGGGTTTGTGTTCCAGGCGCTACTGGAACACCTTGGTCGGGCCGCAGGTGCTTGATGAGTGGCCTCTCGCTGCGAAGGCCGCGTCAGTCGGAAGCCGTCTCGGACGTCTTATGTCCGGGTGGCATGACCACGAAACTCACGCCGCTCCCATGGAGTTATCGGCCAGCATAGTCATTGCGTTCGCCAAGTGGAGGTGAACCATGCGCCGGTGGCTGCCCCACGCTATACCCTTCGTCGCACTCCTCGCTGTTGTGTCTCTGTGGTTCGTTGCCGGAGCCGTTGCTCAGTCGCCTCTTTCTGGTGCCTCTGTCATTACGTTTGAGGCCAGCGCGGACGTGTCCGTTGAGAGCTGCAACCCGGACAAGAACCATGATCAGGCCGGCACGCTCTACGTCGCGAGGGATCAGCTACCGGCAAAATGCTCCAGCCACACCCTGGTAAGGTTCGAGCTCTCTAATCTGGTCCACGTGGGATCCGTGCAGTCAGCCATGCTGCGTATGTATTTGACGCAGGCCTACGTCGGTTCCGGCACGCGCGATATGGACATAGCCCGGGCTTCCAAGTCCTGGGACGAAGCCAAGGTCACCTGGACTACGCGTCCCGACAGCCTCAAGCCGATGCTCCTGCGCACGGTGGATGACGGAGCGGGCTGGCGCCAGTACGACGTTACCGAGCTGGTAGAGGGCTGGCTGGTGCAGGGGTTGACGAATGATGGCCTCATCCTGACGCCCAACACGACCGGCTCGTGGATGCGCTCGTTCTTCGAGCGCTCTCTGCAGCACAGTTACGATCCTCAGCTTGTGATCACATACACAGTCGGCACGCCGACCCGGACGGCAACCCGCACGCAGACGCCGGTCCCCACGGCCACTCTGTCGCCCGCGCCGACGACAACTCGCACCCAGACGTCCCTGCCAACCAAGACAGGTGTCCCGACGAACACGGCTACCCCCACAGTCACTCCACAGGAACTGCCGGACCTGGTCATCACCGACCTGTGGGGCGAAGGGCCGCTGGTCTGCTACCAGGTGCAGAATCTGGGTCAGGCCGCGGCTGCGGCGGGCCACAGTACCCTGCTGCAGGTCAACGGGCAGACGGCGGCGCAGGATCCGGTCGACGTAGCCCTCTCACCCGGGGAACGGCTGAATCGCTGCTTCAACTACTCGTGGACGTGCGCGGGGGTAGAAGCGAAGGTGAAAGCCACCGCCGACCATCAGGGGACGGTCGTGGAAGGCAACGAGCTGAACAACTCTCGCGAAGAGACCTGGCGCTGCGACACCACGGCGCCGACCATAACCTCCGGCCCAACTGTCTCCGCGCAAACGGAGACCAGCGTCCTGATCTGCTGGGACACGGACGAGGCCAGCCACAGCCTGGTTCGTTTCGACAAACGATCCGGGGCGCTGGCGAGCTGGCTGCAGCACCCGGCGTTGGTCACCAGGCATTGCCTGACCCTGGACGAACTGGGGCGCGATACAACCTATGAGTACGTCGTCGAATCGTGCGACTCTGGCGGCAACTGTGTGCGCAGCGAGCCGAAAACCTTCGGCACCCGGCCACGCCCTGAGAGCAACAAGCCCAGTTTGAACCTGCGCATCGGCACCACTCTTTCGGGAAAGCAGCACGTTGGCGCAGATGCAACGGACGATCAGGGGGTACGGCGGGTCGAGTTCTGGTTGGACAACAAACTGGTGCACACGGATTGGAGCATGCCTTTTGGCTTCGACTGCGAGACACGGCGGCTGGACGACGGCCCGCACGTCTGGCTGGTTCGCGTCTTCGACGTGGCCGGAAACGTGACCGAGACCGCAGCAGAGTCCACGGTGCGTAACCGCTTTGGGGACGAGCTGAGCCCTGTGCACATCCGCTTTCTGGATCTGGCCAACGGCCAGGCTGTCTGGGGAGACGTGTCCATTGCGGCCGAGGTGACTCACGACTACAGCTCGACCATCAAGTACGTGCAGTTCGAGGTGGATGGAGTGGAACTGTCCCACGAGGACTATCCTCCCTGCTCAGCAACCCTCGGCGGGGAGTGGGGACGCTACGTCCACTTTCCTGCCTGCGGGACGACGCCCCTGCAGGAGAGTGCCGTGTGGCGCACGGCAGGGCTGGGCCTGTACAGCGAGCACATCGTAGAGGTGCACGCCCGGGACGAAAGCGGGAACTGGGGGCATGCCAGCCTCAGGCTAAGGGTGGACCCTCCGGACCCGAGAGTCGACGTGACCCGGGAAGTCAATCGGGTCAACAACTATTTTGAAGTCACGCTGTCGGTCCGCAATCGCAGCACAGAGCCGCTGCTAGCCATCACCGTGACAGATCGCAACCTAGGATTTCAGACCCTCAACGCATGCTCGGTGAGCATAGATGGCGGCTCGTTCAGTTCCCCCCTCGGGTACCCGGTTGCCTACCTGACCAGGGAGCTTTCCAGTGAGCTGGTCTTCTGGTGGGACTCCCTGGGACCAGGCAGCACGATGCGGCTGCGCTACCACGCGGTTCCGATCCTGTTCGGCGGGGACGACTACGTGGCCGGTCCGACTATTGGGGACGATTTCCGGCTCTCTTTCGAGGTCTACGGCGAGAGGCACAACCTGGTGCCGCGAACAAGCTGGTCCTCGTCCGAAGAGCGCGCCCGTGCCTTTCAGGCCTCGAACTACCTGATCATGACCAACCCACACCGCTTCACCTGTCCCATCACAGATGTGAGCAAGCTTTTGTGCACCATGGCCGAGCTGGCGAAGGAGAAACTCGGTGTGCTGGGGTATCTCCCCAACGACCCGGCGATGCGCGATCCGAGCGCGGTTCGGGACCTGATCATGCCCGGCGGCGAATGGGCTGGCCAGCTCGGCCCGGCGTTCACCGCGCCTCACCCCACGCGAAACGAGGCCTACCTGCTGATCGTGGGCGAGACGGAGATCGTACCCGCTTTCACCCTGGACATCTCGGGCTGGGACATCAGCTGGTCGGACGGGTCTCAGACCACGCGCCTCAAGCGCAGCGATCACCTTTACGCAGACGTGGTCGGCCCGGACTTTTTCCCGGACCTGACCGTGGGCCGTATCGTGGGCAACACGGCGCAAGAGATGGTCACGCCAATCCTGTCGAGCCTGGCCGTGCACAACGGCAGCGGTTTTGACCGCAGCCACGCAGTTGCCATCGGCGGGTACGAGAGCAGCGATTCGGACGTCTTTTACCACAACGCGCTGGACGTCACGGCTGACCTGGCCGACCTCGGGTTGAGCACGGCGACCATCCAGTGGAGCAACTGGGTGGACGGCGAATGGACCGTACCTTTCACCCACTACGATGCCCTGACGCTGGGTGACGTGGATGGCGACGGGATCGAAGAGCTGATCATTGCCCAGGACGCGGACGGCAAGATTCGCATTGTCGAGCCCATGGGAAGCGAAACGGGGCACTTCTATTCGGTCTTTTCGCGTTATGACGGGCTGGCGGCAGGGGATTTGGATGCGGACGGGCGGGCCGAGATCGTGGTGGCGCGTAATGACGACGCCTCCTTCGGGCAGTTGGCGGTGTACAAGGCAGACGGCAGCCTGGTCTCACAGATCACGGTGAGTTTCGATGAGTGGGATGATCTGGCCGTGGGCGATGTGCTGGGGGACGGCTGGGCGGGCGGGACATGGCTGAATGACCGAGGACGCGACGAGGTTGTGCTGATCGACGAGAGCACGGATTCTGTGACGACCTACCGGCTGACCGATCTCGACCAGCTTCACATAGCGTACGAAGGCGCCTGGACGGGAGTGAACTTTACGCGGCACGACAGGATGCGCGTGGGCAACGTACGCAGCGACTGGCTGCGAGACGAGATCGTGATCGTCCGAAACGACGACCAGACCATCTACATCTACAATGCCGTCGGCACGGAGCTGGCTCGCCTTGGCCGTGATGTCGACGGAGACGACAAGAGGGATACGCGCTACACCCTGTACGACGGGTTTGAGCTGGCAGACATTGACGGCTGCGGTCGGGACGAGATCCTGATGATGTGCGACGAGGATGAAAAGCTGTACAGCATCGAGTACTGGAGTTGGGCGGGCAACTGGCATGGCAGCCGCATGTACACACGCCTCATGAGCGACTGGTTCATCGGCACCCGCTATACGGGGAGTGAGACCCGGCACGACGGCTTTGCCGCTGGCCATGTCACTGCGGGAGCCGGCGAGCGTATCGTGGTGCTGCGCAACCTGAACGGCGCTGCAAGCACCGCGCGGATAGTCGTTCCCCTCTGGCACGACCTGGACCGCTTGGCGAACGAGCGCCTGGGAGATGTAGGCGCCAATCGCAGCATCATCGTGGTGAACGGGCATGGCAACCCGGGAGGGGCCTCACCCATCGGCACCTCCTTCTCCGGGGAGTGGGGCACCTTCGGCCAGCATCCGTTTGTCTTCTCCTTCTCCTGCCTGACAGGAGACTACGAAGATGGCCTGCGGATGGACGAGACCTTCTCCGAAGCGCTGTTCGATCACGGTGCCGCGGCCTTTGTCGGCGCGACGGAAGTGTCAGGGGCCAACGAGAACACACCGGCGATGAGGGGGTTCTTCGAGTCTCATTGGAATCCGGACACCACGCGGGCTGGCAAGGCCTTCACGCGCTACGAGCGGCTGCGCGCAGACGATGGGATCCGTTGGAAGTTCTGGATCGTGGAGTACAACTATTACGGAGACCCGAAATTCGGGGCACGGGGCATTCCGGAAGGGGGCGGGAGCGCCCTTGCCGCGGCCGTCGCGGCGGCTCCCCCGACCACCCTGCAAGTGCACGTGCCGATGTACAACGTTGAGCAGGTGAACGGGCTGGACGTGGTCAGCCTCCCGGGTGGAGAGTCGACGTCGGAGGACTACCAGCCGCAGGTGCCGATGTACGGCGTGGTCGTCACCTTGCCGCTGGGTTACCGACTGCAAGACGTGGCCCTGACCTCGCGCGGCGGGTTGTACGGCACACTGGGACTGAGCCTGCCTATCGCTGTGCCGGTGACGGATGGGATGAGCGCGGCGACCGCCGCCATGGCCGAGACAGCCGAAGAAGACAGCAACACGGTTGGCTGGTTCCCGGGGCGCGATTTCGACTGGCAGGTGCTGCAGGAAGGGGATGGGTCGACATCCGTGCTGGTAACGCTCTATCCCTTCCAGTACAACCGGCTCACCACGGACGCGCGATTCTACCAGGACTATGCCTTTGCCCTCGACTACACAGCGCCCGGGGTAACCTTGACCCATCTGGCGACCGAGAAATCAACTTACGAGCCGGGCGATCCAGTGATTGTCAACCTCGGCCTGAGGGCCGGGGACACGCCGGTGGATACGGTCGTCGAGGCGGCCATATACACGTTCAGTGGTGACTATGTGGACGGCCTGTTACTGCGGAGTCTGCCTGGACTGACCGGACCGGCCGAGTTCTCTGCAGAGTGGAACAGCGCAGGGCGTGCCGCCGGCGACTATCAGGTCCAGGTGAAGCTGCGCACGAGTGATGGCAAGCTGCTGGACCAGCACACGTGCACTTTTCGTCTTGGGACCCAGCAGGGAGAACTCACAGCACTCACCGTAACGCCGTCGACCGTGAAGATAGGGGAAACGGTATACATAACCGTGGAGGCAAGGAACAGCGGCACGACCGTCCTGGCAGGCGAAGTCGGAGTAGCGGTAAGGCGCGGAACGACGGTGGTGGCGGACCGGGCGCAGCCCTTCGCGGACCTGGCTCCCGGTGCAACACAGCGCTGGAGCACAAGCTGGGTCAGCGCGGGCAACCCTCCGGGGGTCTACACAGTGCTCGGCAGGGTGACGTACGCGAGTGCATCGGATGTGCGGGCCGTGGAGATGAGGGTGAAGGGAGCGGCGAGCCTGTACTTGCCACAGGTAGTCAGGCGGAACTAGAGCAGAAAGCGCGGGCCCAGAGCCTCTACTTGATCTCCGACACGGGGCAGGCGTCCGATCTGCGCGATGACAAAACCCGCCAGCGTGTTGAACTGGTACTGCTCCTCATACGGCAGCTGCTCCACGCCCAGCAGCTCCTTCAGCTCGTTGAGCGGCAAGAGTCCGTCCACCAGCAGGGGCCAGGAGCCCGTTGACCAGAATGAGTAACAGTATGAGGAGCAGCTCAACCCACAATGCCATGTGGCAACTATCCCAATCCGGGGCGTCTCACCGTCCACCTTCGCCGGTGCTCAAAGACCCTAACGCCCGGTGATGGCATAGGGAGCAGCGGCTGGTAAATCCGCACGGTCATCACGCCAACGAATCGTCACTGTCTTGACATTCCTGGCAAAATCGGTATCCTGCAAGCAGCAAGATGGCGCTGCTCTTTCGCGCGGCTTCCTGCGGCTTCTACTTCGTCGGCAGCCACTGCACTCACCTGTCAAGGTCGCTTTAAGTGAGATACGAAGAGGAGGCTCTGGATGAGGGGTGTGACCGCGTTCCTTCTCCTGCTTTCGGTTCTTCTGCCTTCGTTCCCGAGCCCCGTTGTGGCAGGCGCTCCGGAGACCCTGAACCTTCCCCTTAAGACGGGTGCTGCGGCAATCGCTCCCACAGTGGTAGGGCACGTCGGGGGAGCGGCCCTTTCTGTGGCGATCAACGGCAACCTTGCCTATGTGGGCTGTGGGCCCAGGTTGCACGTCGTAGACGTGACCGATGCGGCGAATCCTGTCCTGCTCGGCAGGTCTCCTGTGGCACCCGGACTGGCCATGGGCATTGCGGTGCAGGGCGGTTATGCATACGTGGCCGGGGGGCAGGGCGGGGTTTGGATCGTGGACGTGTCCGATCCGACGTCGCCGACGCTGGCGGGTCGCTTTGAGCCCTCCGCTTCCTGGTTCACCCGACGGGTGGCCGTTTCGGGCAACTATGCGTACGTGACTTCATGGGTCTACGGATCCACGCCACCGGGGCAGGCCATCCAGATTCTGAACGTCTCTGACCCGGCGCACCCGATTCTGGTGGCCTCTTACTCGGGGAGCTACACCCTGGAAGACGGGGTGTACGTCGACGGCGACGTTCTCTACTACGCCTCGGGCACGCTCCATATCGTGGACGTCAGCGACCCGGCCCACCCGACACTGCTGGGATCGTACGAGCCAGTCGAGGACGCGTACGATGTTCGCGCGGCGGACGGTTATGCCTTCGTAGCAGCCGGACGAGGCCTGGTGGTACTGGATGTGCACAATCCAGCCTCCCCTACCCTCAGCGGCACGTTCGACGTCCCTGGCTACAGTTCTCCCCAGCGCCACAATCGCGTCGCGCTGGATGGCGGATACGTGTACCTGGCGAACCGCGAAGACCAAGTCCACGTGCTTGACGTGACGGACCGAGCGCACCCCACGTTGGCCAGCGTCTATTCCACGCCGGGCATGACGGTCGACATGACAGGCGATTCCGGCAGGATGTACCTCGCGAAGGACGGAGCCTCGTATGAGGACGGCTATTACCTCGGGGGCGATCTCCACATCATCGACCTGGCTGAGCCAACGAACCTGGTTGAGGCAGGGATCTACGGTGCGTGGGGCAGCGCCGAAGGCCTCAGCCTGGCAGGGCAGCACCTGTACGCGGCGGACCGCGACGGTTTGCATACAGTGGACACCCTGGACGCCGATGGTATGAGCGAGACGAGTTTCTTGGACACAGAGGGCACTGCGTGCGACGTATACGCGGGAGGCGGGCATGCCCTGCTAGCCGATGGCCAAAGTGGAGTGCGGGTGTTCGACTTGAGCGATCCCGCGTCACCGGTGGTGATAGGCGTCTACGATACGCCTGGCACAGCCGTGGCAGTGGTCCGGCAGAGCAACTATGCCTATGTGCTGGACCACAACCTAGGCATGCGCATCCTCGATCTGGCCGATCCGGCTCACCCCGTCGAGGTGGGCTTCTTCGCGACGGATCTGCCACGGGACGTAGCCGTCAAGGGGGAGAGGGCCTTCCTGATGACGCAGAACCGGCTGTACGTGCTGGATGTGAGCGACCCGGCCCATCCTCAGGCCATCGGGTCCTGCGGGATTTCCTACGGCCGGCGCGTGGCAGTGGAGGGCAACTTCGCCTACCTGACCGTGTACGGCAGCGTCAGCGGGATGCGCGTGGTGGACGTTCAGGACGCCGCGAATCCAGTGCCGGTCGGCCTGCACAGGACGACTGTCACGCGCGGGGTAGCGGTGGCGGGTGGCCGTGCCTTTGTGGGCGTCACTGGCGTGCAGGTGGTGGACGTCAACGATCCGCAGCAACCAGCTTTGCTGGGGCAAACGGATCTTTACGACGCTGTCTATGACATCACGATCTACGGGGATCGCATCTATGCGGCGGCAGGCCGCGCGGGGGTGTTTGCGCTGAGCCTGGAGACGCACCGGTTGATCATCCCGCTGATCTTGCGCTGGGCGCCGTAGGCCGCCGAAGAGGGCGGCCACCAGGGGGGCACTCCTACGTGTCGCGGCTGCGGAACTGGGTGTCGTACAGATGCGCGTAGAGACCACCCATATCGAGGAGCTCGCCATGCGTGCCCCGCTCGACGATGCGGCCTCTATCGAGCACGAGAATCAGGTCCGCTGCAAGAATGGTGCTCAGGCGGTGGGCGATGACGATGCTGGTCCGGCCGGACATCACGCGCTTGAGCGCCTCCTGGATCAGCGCCTCGGATTCGCTGTCCAGCGATGACGTGGCCTCGTCGAGGACGAGGAGGAGGGGGTTCTTGAGGATCACGCGGGCCAGGGCCAGGCGCTGCTTCTCCCCTCCGCTCAGACGGTATCCCCTTTCACCCACGATGGTGTCATAGCCCTGAGGTAGCTCCTGGATGAAGCGGTTGATATTCGCCGCCTCGGCCGCGAATTCCAGGTCTTCCTGACTGGCATCCAGCCGCGCGTAGAGCAGGTTGGTGCGGATGGTGTCGTGAAACAGGTAGGTCTCCTGAGTGACCATACCTATCTGGGAACCCAGCCACTCGAGCTGCAAGTCGCGCAGGTCGTGGCCGTCGAGCAGAATGCGGCCCTCGCTCGGGTCATAAAGACGCGGGATGAGGTAGGTGAGCGTGGTTTTGCCCGCACCGCTGGGACCGACCAGGGCCACGAGCTGCCCAGGCGCGGCGCGGAACGAGATATCCTCAAGGGCTGACTCTCGTGCCTGTGAGCGTCCCGGCGCAGGACCTGCCTCTGTCGTGCCGCCTGTGAGCGCGGCCGTAACGTTCTCGATGCGGCCAGCGCGGTGCACTTCAGTGAGCAGTCCGTCGGAACCAACCTCGTAGCGGAAGGACACGTTGTCGAAAACCAGGTCTCCGGCCACCTGCTCAGGGGCAAGGGCGCCCGGCCGGTCTGCGATTTCCAGGGGCAGGTCGAGAACCTCAAAGACGCGTTCAAAGCTAACCACTGACGTGGAAAACTCGACCGGGGCGTTGGCCAGAGACTGCAGGGCCCCGTACAGAGAGTGCATGTAGGACACGAACGCCACGATGGTGCCGACGGTGAAGGCTCCGCGTATTACAAAGTAACCACCCAGACCGTAAATCAGGGCAGTCCCTGCGGCGCTCACGAGCCCGAGGATCACAAAGAATGCGCTGCCAACCACGGCACGGCGAATGCCCAGATCGCGCACCGTCTGAGCTCGGCCACGCATGCGCTGTACCTCCACGGTGGTGCGCCCGAACAGCTTGACCAGCAGAGCACCGCCGATGTTCAAGGTCTCGTTCAGGAGGGCGTTCATCTGGGCATTGGCGTCCATCTGCTCACGGGCGAGGTCGCGCAACCGATGGCCCATGCGTCTCGCCGCGAGGACAAAAAGCGGCAGCACAAACACGCTGATCAGCGTCAGTCGCCACTCCATGGATACCATCACCAGGGTCAACGCTCCCGCCTGCACGAGGTTGGTGATGATGCCCACGAGGGTACTGCTTACGGCATTCTGCGCTCCGATCACGTCGTTGTTGAGGCGGCTCATGAGCTCGCCGACTTTGGTGTTGGTGAAGAAGCGGAGGGACATGCGCTGCAGGTGGCCGAACAGGGCCACACGGAGGTCGAAGATGACTCCCTCACCAATGTACGAGTTCAGGCGGCGCTGGATCACGGAAATGACGCCGCCGATGGCTGGAATGGCCAGCAGGGCGAGGGCCAGGGCAACGAGACGCCGCATGTCGCCGGAGGGGATGGCGTGGTCAATCAGGTCGCGCAGAACCAGCGGCGTGGCCAGGTTCAGGGCGGTCTGGACAAGGATCAGTGCCAGCAGGCCAATCGTGTGCCAGCGGTAGGGTTGGGCATAGCGCAGCACGCGTCGGAGAAGAGTCCAGGTCACCCTGGGCCTGTCGTCGCTCGCGTGCATGAACCCCCTCCAGGCACCGTGCAATCCCATCTGTCCCCCTGACTCCTGCTCGACCTGAACCGCGCCGCTTGAGTTGCGGAGTCCAGTCTAGCACGACTGAGCGGAATCGCCAACTCCGACAGGACGAAGGGGGTCCGGTCAGGAAGCCGCTCCACGGCAGTGGGGGCGGAGCACCGGTGTCAGCGTAGCTGCTCCAGGAACTCGAACAGGAGCGTGCGCAGTTCGTCGCGGTGTTGTGTGCTAAAGATCTCCGTGCCTTGTGCCGATCCGCTGTACTCCTGGAACTGCTTTGGATCGGGGGCCTGTGCGTACATTTCCTTCATGCTGACCGGAACGGCCGGGAATCGGTCCTTGTCTGTGGTGACAAACAGCTTGGGCATGGCCAGGCTGGCCAGTTCCTCGCGACTGAGGGATACTCCTCCGCCCGTGCTCCAGTTGGAACCGATCGCACCCACCCCCAACAGCTCCTCCGTGAGTGCCGCTTTGAGGCAGGAGGTGCCCCCCATGCTCGCGCCAACACAGGCAATGCGAGTGTACCCGCGGCTGCGCAGGTAGCGGATGGCCGCCAGTACGCCCTGATCCAGCGGCCCGCAAAAGTCGCGCCGGAAATTGAACGGGAAGGCGGTGATGCCGTTTATGGCGGCGACCTCGGCGAAGGCACGCCACGAGCTCTGCGTAGTCTGGCCCACCCCCTGATGGGCGAGCACAACGGCTAGATCGCCGCCACCAGGGTACAGAGTCCCGGCCAGCGTAACGCCGTCCTCCGTCACGAAGGTGACCTTTTCGCCGTCGGGCGGCACAGGTGTGGGGGTGGGGGCAGGCGTGGCAGTGGGAATGGGACCGCCGCAGGCGGCAACCAGCAACAGCGCCAGGCCTCCGATGAGAATGCTTCGCCATCCAGCGGACATGATGACCCTCCTGGCACCGGGAACGCCGGGCAGTAGTGACACTGCGCGCCGCCCGGTTCATTCCTGGGGATGAGCGTGGGCTGCGACGAAAGCGCCACGCCCAACCATCCATACACACAGGGCCAAGGAAGGGTTCAATCCGGGGACAAGTCGGGGGTTAGCCCGCGCGCGGAGCGATGGGCGAGGGTCTACTCTGGATCCTGTTCCTGCGGGGGCGGTGGAGGCTCGGGCGCGTCCGTAATCAACACGCGGTCCACGCGGCGGCCATCCATGTCAACCACTTCAAAGCGTCTCCCCAGGGCGGTAACATGATCCGCCACTCGCGGAAGGCGACCCAGTTGATCGATGATGAAACCGGCCAGGGTATTGTACTGGTATTCCTGCGCGTTGGGCAGCTCTTCGACGCCGAGCAGGTCCTTCAGCTCGTCGACCGGCAAAAGCCCGTCGACCAGCACTGAACCATCCTCGCGGCGAACGATGCTCTGTTCTGCACGGTCATGCTCATCTTGAATCTCGCCCACCAGCTCCTCGAGCACATCCTCGAGCGTAATCAGGCCCTCCGTTCCACCGTACTCGTTCACGACGATGGCCATGTGGCTGTGTGTGCTCTGAAAGGCGTGAAGGGTGTCCGAAATTTCCTGGCTTTCCGGGACGAACAGTGGAGGCCGGAGGATGGTTTGCAGGTTGACCTGCTCGCCTTGCAGGAGTACGTCGCGGGCGTGAACTACACCCAGCACATGATCAAGGTCATCCCGGTAGACGGGAAATCGCGAGAAGCTGGCCATCTTGATTAGCTTGCGTATCTGCTCTGCCGACATCTCGACGTCGATGCCGAGGACTTCGGAACGGGGCTGCATCAGCTCACCGACGCGCTGATCGCCGAAGTCAAACACGGCCTCCAGGAGGTCTCGCTCGTCACGAGCGAACACTCCGGCCCTGGCTCCCTCGGCCATCAGGTACTTGATCTCTTCTTCACTGGCCGGAGAGGGTTCCTGAGAGCGCTGGCCAAGCAGGCGGAGGACCAGGTCGGTTGAGTTGGCCAGCAGCCAGTTCAGGGGCCGGGTCAGGGCAGCCAGCGAGCGCATCAAGGGTGCCGCGGATTTGGCGATGGCCTCTGGGCGAGAGAGGGCGATTCGCTTGGGCACCAGCTCCCCGAGGATCAGACTGAAGTAGGTAATACCGATCACCACCAGAGCGAACGCGATGGAGTCTGCGTTTGTGGCCAGCGCCGCCACGGGCAGAGTCGCGATGAGAGGAGCCAGGCTTTTCACCAGAGCTGCGCCGCCCAGGGTGCCGGCGAGCGTTCCGATCAGGGTGATCCCGATCTGGACGGTGGACAAAAACACGCCAGGCTTCTCCAGCAGGTCGAGGACAGAGCGGGAGCGCCTATCGCCTTCGTCGGACTCTGTTTCAAGGCGTGAGCGCCGAGAGGAGATGATCGCCATCTCGGACCCGGCGAGGAGCCCGTTGGCTACGATCAGCAGGAATATGAGCAACAGTTCCACGGTCAGGGACACCTGGCGACTATCCTAGTCTGAAGCCGCAACGCCAATTGCCTGCAGAGAAGGCACAGACGGCTATCCTGTATAGGATAGCACAGAGTCGGCGTGGCTGCAAACCGGTGGAGCGGCCCTGACGGATATGCGCGATGTCCAGACCGGGGCGAGTCCAAACCCGCTGACCGCCCGTCAGCAAGTGGGTGACGCGCGAGCGCTTTGACGATTGGGCATCGGGTGTGTATAATAAGGCGTCATCTGCGCCACGAGAGCAACACGGCGCACCAGGCAGGGCTGCCAAGGCCCATTCGTTACCCGCAGACTTCCGGCACAGTCGGTACGGATGGAGATCGCTTCTGAAAGGGGTACCCCGTGGAGACAGGCATCTTCAAGTCCGCTTCTTCGATTCTCACGACCTACGATTCAGCTACGCCACGCGTGACGGCTGAGGCTCTGCGCGACCTGTGGAAGCAGGCAGACAAAGTGAGCACGGCCGGCATTGCCGCGGAGCAGCGTGAGCTGCAGGAGACGGCGGGCGTGGCTATCCCTGCTCTGAGGGAGATTGGAGACGCCGTCGTTGCGGCGGCAGGAAAGCGCGTGGGCGACTTTCTGCCCCTGGCGCGCACTCTGTGGGACGAATTCGGCCGCGAAGGGCGGGTTGTGGGCGCGATCCTGCTGGGAGCGCTGGGAGAAGCGAACCCGGATACGGTCCTGCCCCTGTTACGCGAGGCGGCGCGCACCTCCGTCACCTGGGAGGACTCCGACCGCCTGGCGATGGACGCTCTCGGGCCGGTGGTGAATCTTAAGCCGGCAGCCGGCGTAGCATCCCTTGAGCCATGGCTGGTGGACGAGAACAGATGGGTGCGGCGCTGCGCCGTCACGGCTCTGGGGCGTGTCCCGATGAAGCATGCCGAGATGACCCGGCGCTGTCTGGACCTTTCGGAAAGGCTGCTGCGAGATCAAGAGGCGGAGGTGCGCAAGGCCGTCAGCTACGCCATACGCATGTCGGCACGTGGCGAGGTGGCTGCCGTGGTCGGCTTTCTGGCCCGCCACGTTCCGCCGACGGGACCCTCCGGCACCTGGATCCTGTGTGACGTGATTCGCAGCATGTCCAGGGAATCGCTGCCATCGTTCGCCGGAATGTTGACTCGCTATGAGAGGTGGGCGAAAGACGCCTCCTTGAGCGCTCAAGACAGGGCATCTGTCGAGAGTGCCGTGGAAGTGCTTAAGGGGGCCGCCAGGAAGAGGGGCAGGGCGTGACCGAGACCGTTCTGACAGTCAGAGGGCTGCGCAAGGTCTACGGCGCATCTGTGGCCGTGGACGGGATCGATGTGCAGGTTGAGCGGGGTGAGATCTTTGGTTTGCTGGGTCCGAACGGAGCGGGCAAGACCACCACTCTGGAGTGCGTCGAAGGTATCCGCCGCCCGGACGGAGGGAAGGTGTCCGTACTGGATGTCGATCCCAACAGCAGCACCCAGCGTCTCTACGAACTGATCGGTGTGCAGCTGCAGACCTCCGGGTTGCCGCCGGCGATGCGCGTTGATGAGGCGATGGAGTTCTTCTGCGCCTACCATCGTGTGCCACCTCGCTATGAGCTCTTTGACCGCCTCGGCCTCGCCGACAAGCGGCACAGCCAGTACGTGTCTCTCTCCACGGGTCAGCAGCGCCGGCTGGCCCTTTGCCTGGCTGTGGCCCACCAGCCTCCGCTCGTCCTGCTGGATGAACCGACCGCGGGTCTGGACGTTGAGTCGCGCACTCAGCTGCACGACGTGATGCACGAACTCAGATCAGAGGGCACGACCATCGTTCTGGCGACACACGACATGGCCGAAGCGGAGAAGATGGCCGACCGCGTTTCCATCCTGTTGCACGGCAAGGTGGTGGCGTCGGGCTCCCCCCGGGAGCTGACGGCTACGGGCGCCGGCCTGACGAAAGTCGCCGTGCGAACAGAGGGGAGGGTACTCGCTCGGGACGACGTGGACCTGCCCGCAGTGCGGCAACGCGTGCTGAGGGAGGACTATGTGACCTTCTACAGCACAGACCCTGGTCCTACCGTGTCAGCAGTCCTGGCCTACGTGGCCGAGCAGGGAGACAGGTTGATCGACCTGCGTGTGGAGCGCCCGACGCTGGAGGAACGATTCCTGGAGATCACGCAGGGCGGAGGCGTGTCATGAAGGCCGTCCTCAACCATTTCGCCTTCGAATTCAAGACCGGTCTGCGCAACCCAACGCAGTTGTTGATGAACTATCTCTTCCCTCTCGGTTTCTATGTGATGATGGGCGCGGTCATGGTGCCGATCAATCCTCTCTTCGCTGCCAGCATGGTTCCCGCGATGATCGCCGTGGCGGCCATGGCCAGCGCACTGCTGGGCTTGCCCGGCACCCTGGTCGAGTCGCGCGAAGCGGGCATTTACCGTTCCTTCAAGATCAACGGGGTGCCGGCTGCATCCATCCTGGCCGTCCCAGCGCTCAGCACTCTGTTTCCGGTGCTGATCGTTGCGGCCGTCATCACTGTGACGGCCCCCCTGTTCAAGGGAGAGCTTCCGGTGCACTGGGCATGGTTTGTGCTGGTGACCGTAATCACCGCTTTCAGCTACGCTGCTCTGGGTGCCTTGATCGGTGTGGTCGCCACAGACTCGCGCTCCACCGTGCTTTACTCGCAGCTCATCTTCCTGCCGTCGATGATCCTGGGAGGATTCATGGTCCCCACAGAGATCCTTCCGGCGGCCATCCAACCCCTGGCGCGACTATTGCCGGCCACCTATACGATGCAGGCGTACAAGGGACTGGCCTACGACCAGACAACGGTGATGAACCCTGCGCTTGCGCTGGCCGTGCTGCTGAGCAGCGGTATTCTTGCACTTGGCCTGGGCATCTACCTCTTCAACTGGGACAGCCGCAACCTCTCGCGACGCGGGCATCCGGCGATGGGACTGCTCGTACTCGCGCCCTACCTGCTGGGAGCGCTGCTGAGCTAGACGATCGGGCGGCGAAGGCGAAGGACCCGTGTCTCAACTCGATATCGATGGACTAACGCTGCGCTGTGCTCGGGGCGAGGACGACCTGCCGGCACTTGCCCGCGTGCGTTGGGCCTGCTCGATGGTGGACCGGGTGGATCCCCTATCTATCGTGCAGAGAGTTCCTGCCGCAGAAGACCTCAGGGGCGATCTGGCAGCGGAGGACGGCTACGACCCGCGTCAGGACCTGCGTGTGGCCGAGTGCAGCGGCCTCGTGACGGGCTACGGGTTGGTGACCTGGTGGGTAGAGGCAGATGGGGCCCGGGTTTTCCTGGCTCTGGGCTGGGTTGATCCCGCATGGCGCAAGCGGGGCATAGGCACGAAGCTGCTACACTGGGCGGAGAGGCGCTGCCGGGAGATTGACGCGGCTTTTCCAGGACCGGGACCGGCCTTCTACGGTGGAAACGCCTCGGACACGGAGCTGGACGCGGCCCAGTTGCTGCGAAACGAGGGCTACCGCGTCTTCTTCACATTGCTGGAGATGGGCCTGGAAGACTGGCAGGATCTCCCGGACCCGACGCTGCCCAGCGGTTTCGTGAGCCGACCGCTGAGCCCACTCGACCTGCCCGAACTCTTCCACTCCATGAACAGCTCCTACAGCGACCATCCCTACTCCAGCGTGCTGCGGTTCGAGAACTGGGCGGTGCACCAGACAGACCTGAGCAGCTGGCACGTGGCCTGGGACGAACAGAGTGGTCGCATTGCGGCTCAGGTTCAAGCACTGGTGCGCGATGGGCGCCCTGAGATCAAGGAGGTCAGCGTGAGGTCAACCTACCGCCGGCGCGGCCTGGCACGAGCGCTCATCGGGCAGGGGTTGCTGGCGCTGCGAACGCAGAGTGCAGGGCTGCCCAGATTGCGTACTCTGGAGGAGAATCCGCAGCAGGCGTGGAGGCTGTACGAAAGTGTGGGCTTTCGTGTCGTCAAGCGCTTTCCGCGCTACCGCAAAGAGCTGACGGAGAACGTCGGACAGGGGGACAAGCTTAATGGCTGGCAGGAGCATCGGCTTTAACGCACGGGCGATCTTTGCCCTGAAGAGCGACAGAATGTACCGGGTTTACGTCATTCAGGATGCTCTATACCTGATCCGCATCGGGGGGCAGGGCGGTCTGGATGCACTGACCCTTACGGGCGGTGCTCTCGGCGGCGCCGTTGGCGCGGTGCTGAGCTCGTTCCTATCCAGGAACCCGAGCAAGGACGACCGTCGCGCCGCGTCGGCCGATCTGCAGGGCCCGCAAACACTCCTGGGGAATCACAAGCACAACATGCGGGTCGACGCGACGGACATCGTCGAGACCAGCATCGAGCCCCCGGCGGCCTTTCCGCAGCACGGTCCGCACGTAGGACGCTGGATCTTGACGACACGGGAGCAGAAGCTGACCCTGCAATTCGAAACCCGCGAGGATATGGTGGTAGCGCTTGAGCACCTGCCAAGGCTGTTCGGGGGTCAGCTGAAGGTGAATGTGGAGTGGAATCCAAGGAAGGGGCGGTTCGAGAAGCCAAAGGCCTAGGCGCTGGCCTGTAGGCTCCGCGCATGCGGGGGCTACTGGTTTGGCATATGGCTTGTTTTGTGGTATAGTTGCTGTCCGTTGCCCCTGTAGCTCAGTGGATAGAGCATCGGCCTGCGGAGCCGTGTGCGGGCGTTCGAGTCGCCCCAGGGGCGTTTTCACTACCTGACGGCAGTGACACCGATACCACGGGAAATCGAGACAGAGCGGCCTGGCGGCAAAGTCGAGCCTGGCAGGCGTAACCTGACTGATTCCGGTGGTTTTCTTTTCCCTGAGGAGGGAAGAATCTTGAAGAGTCTGGCACTAGTCCTGGTCATCGGCTGTGTCTCGCTGGCCGCCTGTACCGCACTCCCCACCCCGGGCTCGACGTCCGTTGCGCCCACCCGGGAACCCGCAACTGCGCCCGCGGCCACCCCCGCACCGGCATCTTCGGCAGTCGTGCAACCCACAGTGGCCGGGGTTCTCGAGGCAACGCCGCCCCCTCCGATTCCGGGTGCCGTCTTCGTGGGCAGGCGCGTTACCCCGCTCGGGTTTGTGGAAACCTTCCACATGGACGCCTGGTTTGTGCCG
Organism: Anaerolineales bacterium UBA2200; assembly: GCA_002327925.1. Lineage (GTDB taxonomy): Bacteria > Chloroflexota > Anaerolineae > UBA2200 > UBA2200 > UBA2200. The sequence continues at coordinate 109,721 of DCVA01000040.1, read as the reverse complement.
GGACCCAATCCGCCGCTTGGCACGAAGACCACCCTCAGCGTCAGCCTCATCAAGAACAGCGTGCAGTGGCTGGGTGGAGACCTGCAGGCCGAGTGGTGGAAGGGCGACGAGCAGCAAATCTGCAGGGTCATTGTCATCTACCACCGCGGCATTTGCGACATAACGACAGATGGCTATGAGCGGGGGGTATTCGTGCCGATCACGGCCACCATCAAGTATCTGGACCAGGCCTACACCATGCACACAGGCTTTACGCCGCAATGATGTGGCAGGCGGCCCGGCGGTGGATCGTATGGCTGGCTGCAGCGACGCTGCTGGCCTCTTGTGGATCGCCGAGCAAGACCCCCACCGATTTCCCGGCGCCCACCCCAACTCAGCCGCCGGGCCTGGCTATTGATTGCTGGGTGGACGATAGCAGTCCTGCCCTGGGCTCCGATGTCAGCGTGTTCTTCAACCTCCTCAACTACGGAACGCCGATCAACGGACTGATGATGGAGGTGAACTGGCACCAGGGCGGCGCGTTGCAGACCTGCGTCAATCAAGTGCAGTTCGAGCTGGGGATGTGTGCGATTCACGTGGCTGACCTGGAGGCAGGAATCTATGTTCCGATCACGGTGAGCACGGACTATATCGGCTGGACCTTTCTGGGCTACACGGGGTTCACGCCGCAATGAGCCTGAGAAGCAGCCCTCCCTTGACCGGCACCTCGCAGGTTCTGCAGCAGCGGCCCCACGTGGGTGTGTCCGTGTTGATTCGCCGCCAGGGTGATGTGCTTTTGTTGCTGCGAAAAGGCGCCCACGGTGCAGGCACCTGGGCACCGCCCGGCGGCCACCTCGAATATGGTGAGACCCCCGAAGAGTGCGCCCGCCGCGAAGTGAAAGAGGAAGTGGGCGTCGAGGTCGAAGACGTGTCGTTCCGGGCCGTCACCAACGATGTCTTCGCTGAGCCAGGCAAGCACTACATAACCCTCTGGATGGAGGCATCGCTGGCCGCCGGCGAGCCGTGTGTTGAGGCATCTGACGAAGTGGCGGCAGTAGGCTGGTTCAGCCCGGATGCTCTGCCCAGTCCGTTGTTCCTGCCCGTGCTGAATCTACTGGCAGGGCGTTCCTATCCCCCGTCGGGTGGACGGCTCTAGCGTGGAGTGCCGCGTTGGCTGCGGGGCTTGCTGTATCGCGCCTTCCCTGTCTTCGCCCATTCCCGGGATGCCGGAAGGCAAGCCGGCGGGGGTGCGGTGCGTTCAGCTTGGCGCGGATAACCGCTGTCTCATCTATGGCCAGCCGGAGCGGCCGGAAGTCTGCCGCCGTTTGCGTGCCAACGAAGAGATGTGCGGGGAGACCATGGAGCATGCGTTGGCCTATCTGGCTGCGTTGGAGGAGAGCACCCGCCCCGGCTAGCAGCCACGGCAAGCGCTCTGTTGCTGCAGCCGCGAGCGTGACGTCTACCTCGCCCGCGATCGGGTACGGCAAACCCCGATCCCCCCAGAGGATCCCTTCCGAGCAGATGTGATCCGGACTCCGCCCCCACACACCTTCAGCCCGGCAATGCTCAGCAGAGCAAAGGCGGAGTAGTCTGGTCGTCCGCGAGCCGGTGGTCAACACTTGACCGAACAATGCCGCTGCGGAGAGTCCCGCAGCTTTGCGGGTGACATAATGCGCCAGGCAGAAGCCGCACACTCTCGAGCTGCGGCGCCATGTAAAGTCGCTGTGGCACCTCGGACGACTGGAACGGCGCAAGTTGCCAGATCGCATGCGATGGACACTCCGTGCGTTAGACAAGGCGGCGCCGCGAGTCTATAATGGAGATGGAGTGACGCAGACAGGAGGCAAGGGAATGGGAGCAGTGCGCGCACGAACTGGTTGGCGGCCCGGGGTCTATGCGGCGGCGATCCTTCTGCTGACCCTGTGTGCCGTCGCGGTTGGGGGCCGGACCGCGTCTGCCGTGGATGGCGACGTTGAGATTGTCAGCTCGAGCTACTACGAGTCGGGCGGGTACCTCTACATCGTTGGAGAGGTGCGCAACGATACCCCGGGCAACGCCAAGCTGGTGCGCGTCACGGCGACCTACCTCGACGCCGAAAACGCTACCCTCGGGACGGCCTTTGCCTTCGTTCAGCACGACATTCTCGCCGCGGGCCAGATATCTCCCTTTGTGATTGAGCAGGAAGTGCCGGCCGGCTTCGCCTCCTACACACTCCTGACCCAGTGGTCTCCGGGCGAGACTGCCCCCGTACCCCAGCTGTCCCTGGGATCGATCCGTGACTATGTGGATAGCTATGGATTTCGTATCTGGGTGGGCGAGGTGACGAACGGGAGTCTGGTGGCCGTCGAGCAGGTCAAGCTGGTGTTGACCCTCTACGACGCAAGCGGCACGGTGTCAAACGTCGACTATGCGTTCCTGTTCAACGACGTCCTGGCTCCCGGACAAAAAGGACCCTTCCAGCTGGCGATCTTCGTCGGCCCTTCGAGCTACGTGACGCGGACCCTGACGACCAACGCGCGACCAGCAAGCAGTCCGCCGCCTATTCTTCGATCGCTTGGAGTGAAGCAGCTCGTGGGCCCCGGGGGAGGCCCTCGCTTCACAGGCCAGATACAGAACCTGGGTACCGGTCGTGTCAGCCAGGTTCGAGCGGTGGTCACACTCTATGACGCTCAGGGTGCGGTAGTCAACGCCAGTTACGACCTGGCTGACCCCTCGGCACTCGAGCCGGGCGAGAAGGCCAGTTTCGATGTACTCTTTCCGGAGGCCTATCAAGGCTGGACCAGCTATGGCCTCTACCCGCCGACGGAGCTAACCACACCCACGCCGACTGCCACTCGAACCGCGACGGCCACGCACACGGCAACGATCACGGATACGCCTGCGCCAACGGCAACACTCATCACGACCGCAACTCAAACGCCGCCTCCGTCGCGATGGGACCTGTACCTGCCGCTTCTGCTCAGGCTGGCCACACGATGAGGCCGTTCGGCGCCGCAAGCCCGACAAGATCCTGAACAAGGAAGAGGCCAGAGATGAAGAAGGCAGAGCGCCGGGAGTTGGGTCTCATCATCGAGACGATGGGCTTTGGCGACTGGGTTTGGATCGATCCAAAGGACATCGTGGTGGCCCAATGGGTACGCCTGAAGTGCGCCTTTGGCTGCGCCGAGTACGGACGCAACGCTAGCTGTCCACCCAACACTCCTTCGGTGAAGGAATGCCGCGACTTTATCGGCGGATACAGCAGTGCGGTCATGCTGCACTTTCCCAAGACCGTGGCCAGGCCTGAGGATCGTCACGTATGGTCCAGGGAGGTGAACTCGCGTCTTCTGGCTCTGGAGCGCGAGGTCTTTCTGGCCGGTTACTACAAGGCATTCCTCCTGGCGATGGACTCGAGCGGCCTGTGCAGTGAGTGCGCCGGGGAGCGCAGCAAGTGCAAGCTGCCCCGGGCCTCGCGGCCGAGCCCCGAGGCCATGGCAGTGGACGTCTTTGCCACGGCTCGCGCATGTGGCTTGCCTATCGAGGTGCTGCGCGATCCATCGCAGGAAATGAACCGCTACGCCCTGCTGATGATCGAGTGAATGAGGCCTATTGCAGCGTGGTAATCAGAGCGGGAGGGATTGGCAGGGGCAGGCAAAGAGGTCGAAGGGCAGCGGGCATAACGATGGTTTGCCTTGGCCTGTTGGGAGTGCTGGTGAGCCCCGGTGCATCGAGCCAGGGTGGGGCGCGTTTCGTCGCCAACCTGCCCTGCGTGCTGCGCAGCGCCGACCTCGCCAGACTGACACCCAACCCTCCTCTGCCTGAGAGTACCCTCACTCCAACGTCGACAGCGAGTGAGACGCCGACGGTAACCCCTACCGCAACGAGCAGCCCAAGCGTCACGCCTACCGCAACGGCCACTCCGACCGCGACGCCTGCGGCGACGTCCACTCCGACCGCACCGCCGACCGAAACGGACACCCCCACTGCAACGGCATCGGCCACGAGAATCGCCACCCCATCGCCGACCGACACCGACACCCCGACCGCGACGGCTTCCCGGACGAGCACTCCAACCGCCTCGCCGACCCCGTCATCTACGCCCAGTGCGACTCTGTCCGCAACAAACACTCCAACGGTCTCGCCCACACAGACGCACACGCCGAGCGCGACACCGAGCCCCACCACCACTCCCAGCACCACGCCGACAGCCACTGAGACTTGGACCGCAACGCCAACGGCCACCCTTGTTCAGGGCAGCACCGCAACACCGACAACCACAGCGCAACCCACCGCCAGCCCAACCGCCGGGGTTGTTCTGATGAGCTCCAGCGCGTATCGAGAAGACGGCTACCTGCACTTAGTGGGAGAAGTGCTCAACAACACCACGGCGAATGTGGAGCAAGTGCAAGTCGCAGCGACCTTCCTGGACTCTGAGGAGAGGGTGCTGGGAACAGGCGTGGGGTTCGCAGAACATACCATCCTGGCGCCAGGGCAGCGCTCGCCGTTCGACCTGATGAATCTGGACATTCCATCTCTGGCCAACTACCGGCTGGTAGTCAATGCTGTCCCGATCCTGGACGATCCGGTGGTTCAACTGAATGTCAGGGGCTTGACCGGCTGGGTGGATCAAGTCGGCTGGCATTACTACGTCGGTGAGGTGCAGAACAAGAGCGTGGCCAGCATTCGTTGGGTGCGCGCCGTGATGACTTTCTATGATGGCACGGGCACTGTGGTGAACGTGGCCAGTGCGCCTGTCCTGGCGGATGTAGTGCGGCCTGACCAGGTCGCGCCGTTCCGGATCATCGTACGGGCCGGACCTGTGGAAGCCACATCAGTCGTAGTCAGTACCGACGCGCAACACACTGCGGACAGCCCCGCACCGTTGGCGCCTTTCAACGCGACGTACCAGGTAGACGGAGAGGGATGGCTGCATGTGCTGGGCGAAGTGGCCAACCAGGGCACGGCCGAAGTAGGCCTGGTGCAGGCCGTAGTGACCCTTCTCGATGCAGAAGGGCAGGTGATCAACTGCGACAGCGCCTTCACCCAGCCGTCCTCGCTCCTGCCTGGCGCCAGCGCGCCCTTTGATGTGGTCTTTCGCGAGCACTGGCAGGGATGGGCAGGGTATCGGGTGACTCCCATCGGCCAGAGTCAAGGGCTGGGACCCAGGGAAGGTGGCCGGTGACGGCCGCCCCAGACCCGCGAACATCGCTGTCCATGCAACACACGGACCCGCATCCCATTAGCGAGGTGACGCGAGCCTTGCCCGAAATCGCATCCACATTCAAAATCGCCCATCACAGAGAGACGCTGGCGGACTACCTGAGCGGCTCTCCAGTCTACCCGCCCAGCCTCGAGCTCGATCTCACAGGCGCGTGCACCAGACGGTGTAGACTCTGCCCCAGTACCGGGAGCCTCGCTTCTTACGCCCTCGATCTGGACTTTGTCGACCGCCTGCTGGGTCTGCTGGAAGGGCACACTCACGGCCTCCTCTTGAGCGGTGGGGAGCCGACCATGGCGACGACCTTTGGCCAGACGGTCAGGCTCGCCCGGGAGAGGGGATTCAGCGACGTCGGGGTGGTCACAAACGGCTCCCTGCTGGAGCGGCCCAGCGTGATGGAAGCGCTGCTGCGCCACGTCTCCACGGTGCGCGTCTCCCTGTACGATTGGACGGCAGCATCGAGCGAGGGTGCGCGCTCCGCATTGCAGAGCGTCGAGCGACTCCGTCGGCAGATAGAGCGGGAGCGCAGCGCCCTGCAGATTGGTGTGAGTGCTCTGACTACGGAGCAGAATGCAACTGGGCTGGAGAGGCTCGCTGCAGAAGCGGAGGCCGCAGGGGCACACTGGATCTACTTTCACCCGACCTGTGTCAACTGGGACGTCGGTGCCCCTTCGCGCGTGAGCCAGAATGGCGTGATGGATGCGATAGAGGCGCTGCGACCGGGGTACAAGGACGGGTTCCGGGCACTGACCTATGCCGACCGCTACGTCGACCGGTCGGTTGAGTTTCGCGGATACCACGCGGCGCATTTCCTTCTGGTTATTGGTGCCAACGGAGTCAACTACCTGGGCGCGGAGGTCAAGTACCAGCAGCGCTACGCAATATCCGATCCGGGGGCACGATGGCGTCCCGCCTTCCTGTGGGAAGAGGGCCGTCTTTCTCGCATTCAGGCGACAGAGAGCGCCGGCTACCCGCCGATCGGCAGCCGCCACAGGGGAGTGCTATACAGCGGTCTTGTGCAGGGCCTGATCGACGGACGAACTAGGTTCGACGAGCTGGCCTGGGCGGCGGAGCCGAACGCCTTCCTGTACCCGCACCTCCTGTAGGCAGTAGCGGTAGAAAGGTCGGTTGTGGGCAATGAGTGAGACCATGCCGCTCGTGACAGTGATCATCGCTACCTACAACTCGAGCGCGGCGCTGCGCCTGGCCCTGGAGAGCGCTCTGCGACAGGATCTGCAGGAGCTCGAGGTCTGGGTGGTGGGAGACGCCTGCACGGACGACAGCGCAGAAGTCGTTTCCGCCGTCAGCGACCCTCGAGTGAGGTGGACGAATCTGGAGACCAACTCGGGCGGGCCGGCCCGTCCACGCAACGAGGCCCTGAAGGTCGCGCGCGGCCGCTATGTTGCCTACCTCGGTCACGATGACCTGTGGTTCCCCGACCACCTGTCCGGACTGGTGGACACACTCGAAGCGACGCAGGCCGACTTCGGCTACTCTCTGGCCGTCTGCACTGGGCCCAACGGTGTGACGAGCTCCTTCACGATACGCGAGGAGCCGCTTCGCTGGACTCGCCCCCTCTCCCCGAGCAACTGGCTGCATCGCCGGGATCTGATTGACAGAATCGGACCGTTCGATGTTCGGGTACGCCTGGGTGACGACGCCCAGTTCCTGCAGCGAGTGAAGGACAGCGGAGCGCGACTGGCCTTCCACAACAAGCTCACGACGGTCAAATTCCCTGCCGAAACGTGGCGGGCCTACGCCGCTCCAGGCGAACCAGCACAGACGCCTTACGCCCGGGCGATGTGCGAGAACCCGAACAGGCTTCGGGAACAGCTGCTGTCTGAGGCGGCGGTTGTCCTGTCCAACCGGGATATCCTGGCTGAGAGAAGCGCGCTCGGCCTCAAAGGGTTGCCGCGTACTCTGGCCATCTGGGCATGCGACCTGTACGGGCGCCAGCGCTGGCCTCTGAATGAGCTGCTCTACCGCCAGTGGCGGCGGGGGGCCGGGCTGGGCGCTGAGCGGAGCAGGGTGGAGGGGAAGAAGCCATGAGCGATTCGACTCCTGAAGCAACTCCCCTGGCAGCGTCTCACTTCATCGCTGAGCCGATCACCGTCGAGTTCGACGAGGCGCCGCTGCTGGAGAAGGACCCGCACTGCCCGAACCGGTTTGTTTGGCGAGACCGGGCCTTCTCCGTGACGGAGTTGGTAAGCGAGTGGCACAGCTATGAGCGGCATAACAAAATGGCCGAGAACATGCGCCCGGCGCACCTGCGCGCGGCATCGCGTCGAGGGTCATGGGGCGTGGGGCGCAGCTGCTTTCGCGTGCGCACAACGGATGGCCGCGTGTTCGACCTCTATTACGACCGATCTCCCAGTGCCGGCGACCGCAAGGGTGGGTGGTTCCTGTATCGCGAATGGAGCCGGGTGGACGCTACGTCTCCGGATGCTGTTCGGCCTCAGAACGACGCCGGCTGCCGCCAAGCAGCGCCTCGAACAAGAACCCCGCGGCGTTAGCGACCTGGGTCAAGGTCAGTAACGTGACGAGGGCGACGCACCTGCCTGGAGGTTGATGCGTCGTGAAAGGTCGCGCTAGCAGCCGGGTGTAGAAGCGCGGCGGCTCCACGCGCACCGGTCCTCGCTCGCGGGCGGCGCGGTCCAGCCGGTAATGCCAGGCGCCCCGCCCGTAGGTCCAGTGCTGCCGCCAGAAGCTCCCCAGGGTCAGCGAATGCCGATGGTAGACCACGGCTTCAGATGCAAAGGTCATCTTCCACCCGCGCTGGAGCCAGCGATCGCACAGTTCGCGATCCTCGCCCGCGGCACGGAGGTAGTTCGGGTTAAGACCCCCCACCTGCCGAAACAGGCTTCTCGACAGGGCAAGATTACTGCTGGTCAGGAAAGTGGCATTTTCCGGGTCGCGGTTGTAATAGGCGTAAAGGTGGTCGATCAGCATCTGGCTGGCGGAAGAATAGATGTTCTCCGGCAGGGCGTTCAGCGTCAGGCCGCCCACCGCTCGCTCGGGTGAGCGCATTAGTCGCTCTGCCAGGCGCAGAAGCCAGTCCGCTGCCGGCCGACAATCATCGTCCGTGAAGGCCAGAAACTCGCCGCGGGCGGCCTCTGCACCGCGGTTGCGAGCAGCCGCAGGCCCAGCCCCGCTTTGAACCACAAGCTCCAGGGGCAAGTGCCCCTGGTACGGCATGACCACGGACTTGACCGGCGGGTCGCTTCCATCATCCACCACGATGACCTGCAGGTGCTCGCGCGGGTAGTCCAGGGAGCGCAGACTTGCCAGGCAGCCCGCAAGCTGTTCTGGCCGCTGGCGAGTCGGGATGATCAGGGTAATGTCCGGTAAGTCGGCCGTCATCCGCAGCTCGCAGACGGACGTTCACTCCACCCCGCCGTTCCGGGGACGCCAACCTCCGCCACGACAGGGCCACGCAGGTGATATGCCCGGACGCTGCCTGCCTCGGCCGGCTGGTCGGCGAAGGGACAATGCCGGCAGGTGAGCAGAGTGTCAGGGGAATCGCGGATCACGCGCCGTACTGCGGCCGCGGATGAGCCGAACCAGAGTTCGGCAAACGAACGCTCCGGCGTGACCACTCCAAATGGCAGGCGAGCGTCGCTATCCTGGTCGCAGGGCATCAACGTTCCGTCGCTGAACAGGGTGGGGAACCAGAAGGGCTGCTGGCAGACATAGTCGCGGCGGCGAACGCGCTCTGTACCCTGATAGTCGTAGGCACGCCACTGCGTTTCGGAAGGGAGCAGCTCCTGATGGTCGCCGGGAGAGGCGTCGGTGATCAGCAGAGTGCGAATCGTGAGCAGGTCAAAGTCGTGATCGCGAGCGAATTCCTCGGCGTGGGCGAGCTCATGCTCGTTGTGCTTCATCACGATGTAGCGCATGTGCAGGATCGGGTAGCGCTGGTGACGCTCGCGCTTCTGCGCGGCCAGACGGCTGACCCCCTCAATCGCGGGTTGAAGACTGGCTCCGCGGCGGTAGACCTGGTTTGTGGCGTCGGTAAGCCCATCCAGGCACACGATCAGGTAGGTCGGAGGGTGGTCGATCAGCGCCTGCCGAACGGTCTCGCGCGATAGTGACTGCCCATTGGTTGACACCAGGGTGGCCACGGGCTGGGTGCTGGCGATGCCCAAAATGTCGGCGATCCTCGGATGCAGTAGAGGCTCACCCCAGCCCCACAGCGATGCGGTCAGCAGGTTGGGGCCCACCTCTCGCCATACGCGCTCGAAGAGCTCCACGTCCATCGCCTGCGGCCGCCGGGACAGCTTCCCGGATCCCGTTGGGCAGACCGGGCAGTGGAGGTCGCAGTGGTTGGTTAGCTCGAACTGCATGTGCAGAGGCCAGTTGCGCGGGTGCAGTTGGCGATGCAGCAGGAGAGTCCCCGCCTTGGCCAGATTGCGCCGCTTTGCCGCCCCCATCTGGTGGACGTGCACTGGCATGAGGTCGTAGGTAAAGTCGTAGCGGCCTCGAAGCAGGACCTGGTAGGTCAGCCAGGGAGAGCGCACCAGACCGCGCAGCCGTTCGCTGATCTTCACGCCTGGCCTCCTGCCGCAGAACCGCCTTCGCCCGCGACCACCCGGCTGGCCCGGCGGCGACGGAACTCGTAGCGAGCCGCCTTTGCGTCGATATCGCCAGCACGACCAGAGTAGCCAAGCAGCTCTCCCAAGGCGCCGGCGAAAAGGATCAGCACGACCACAGACCAGGCCGCGATAGGGACTCCGTTCCGTTGGCCGGGGTTGGCGCGGAGCTGCCTCACGAGGCGTGCCAGGCGAAGGGAGGGAATCAGGGGTGCACCCACAGTGTACAGTGCGCGCCGCCAAGAAGGCCAGCCGACCACACGTCCGGAGGCGAAAGTGATGCCATTGTACAGAGACTCATCCATCGCTCCCCGAAACGAGACAAAGCCCAGATGGGCGATGCGCGCGTCCCCGGCCAGATAGAGTTGGCGGCCTTCGGCCGTCAGGCGGTTGTGCAGGTTGGTCTCGGCGGAGAGCTGCGCCTCGAGCTCATCGCCCAGGGCGAAAAGTAACTCTCGCTTGTAGGAAACGTTGTGCCAGCACAGGGAATCACGCGGGCCGGAAGGCGAAGGGTCCATCCAGGGGCCGTACGAGACAAGGTGATCTGCCCAGGCGACGACGCTGTCCGGGGCAGCGTTCCGGGCCACAGGGGAGACAGCCGCCCAGGGGCCCTCATGGGCCCGGATCAGCGCTGCGGCCCAGTCCGGGTCCGGGAAGGCATGGTCTTCGATGAAGGCCACCACAGGCGCTGTCGCGGCCAGGGCGCCGCGAGCGTTTGCCTGAGCCACTGAGCGGATCGGCCCGGCGGCGACCACGCGGATGCTGTGAAAGCCCGCCAGCTCGGGCGCCCGGAGATCGATGACCTCCGCCGAGGGGGCCACGATCACCAGCTCGATGCCGGAGCGCACCGTTTGAGCCTGCACAAGCCCAGCAGTCTGCCGGATGGTGTCCCAGCGGTCGGGGGTGACCAGAACCACAGCAAGGCCGGCGGCCGGTGGCTCTGGCCACTGAGCTATAGAAGACTCGTCGCACATGGTGGGGATTGTACTCGCATTCGGCCTTGAGGCGAAAATACCGGCGGAGCAAAGAAAACCGTGCGCGCCGTTCAGCGACAGCGCGCACGGCATCTTTCGGGAGTTACCAGCCCCAGAGCTGGCACCTGGAGATGCGAATGTAGTCGACGTACAGGTTCGTCCAGGCACCCCAGAATGGCTGGATGGTGGGGTTGCCGATGTAGATGCTGGATGGACGAATCGTGGAAATGGTGCTGCCAACCAGGATATCATCGACATACATTGTGTAGAGGTCACCATGTTCCAGGGTTATGCGAAGCGTATGCCAGGTGGTGTCGCCGGGAACGCCAGTCCATACGACCTTGCCGACCTGGTTCCTGAACATCTGGATGTCAAATCGGTAGATGCCGCCGGCCGGGTCAACGACGTGGTGGATGTTCAGCATATCTTCAATGCCGGCGGGGAGATCCGTGGATGCGGGCACGCGTGTGCCGTCAAAGGCCGAAGAGTTGAGCGCGATGGTCGTGCCGTAGGCGCTGAGGTCCGTGTAGCGGAACCGTGCCTCAAGGGCAAAATCGTCGCCTGCACCTTCGAAGAGGTCGTTTCGCCATACCATTGGGAAGCGGTCATAGTTGCCCACCACCCACTGGTGGATGATGCTGCTGCTTACCAACTGCTGGCCTCCGGCGAGACTAACGGTCCAGCCGGTCAGAGCAGGATCCAGGAACTCTTCGTCAAAAGTGTAGCCCCAGGTCAGACAGCGCTCGCTGCGGTAGCGAAGGATCAGCGGGATGTAGAGGTCCTGAGGCGTGGGCGTAGCCGTGGCGGTAGGTGTCCTTGTTGGAGTGCTGGTCGCCGTCGCAGTTGGCGTGTGGGTGGCAGTTGCAGTCGCAGTCGCCGTGTCTGTCGGCGTCGACGTGGGCGTAGACGTTGATGTGGGAGTCGCTGTAGGCGTGGCCGTGTCCGTCGGTGTGGCTGTGGGGGTGTCTGTCGACGTCGGAGTGGCCGTTGGCGTCGGCGTTGCCGTGTCCGTAGGCGTTGCCGTGGCCGTAGCCGTAGGCGTGTTCGTGGCCGTTGGTGTCGCTGTGGGCGTATCCGTGCTCGTCGGAGTCGCAGTGGGGGTCGGTGTCGGCGGCGGCACGAGGAGAATCACCAGTTTGGGGCGATGCTCGAGCGAGCCGTCAAAGTTGACATCATCGGCCGAATCGAACCATACGGTCTGGGTGTCGGTCACGCTCTGACTCAGCGCGTGCAGGGAGACTCCATAGTTGGGCAATGACCCGGTGTACCAGTCTCGAACAAGGTCCGTCATCGGGAACTCGTACCAGTGATAAATCGGCTCGATGGGAACCACGGCCAGAGGGGTCTGGGAACGGTCCGCCAGACCATTGCAGCCGCCCTGCGTCCAGGGGCTCAAACCTGCCCACCACCACCACGTGGCCTCGGTGCTCAACCAGGGCCGCTTGACGTAGAACATCGAAACGTCGATGTGGAAATCGTCCTCGCCACTGTAGCGCTCGGCAAAGAGGTTAAGGGCTGCGCAGATGATCTTGGACCCGGGCGGGATAGGCGACAGGTCGAACTTGATGACAGCGCTGTCCTTGGCCTTGTAGCCGAGGTGCAGATACCAGGTGGAGGAGAAGTTGAGCTCAGGAAAGTCAGCGCGCAGGGTCGTGTCTTCTGTGCCGTAGTAACCGTCGAAACCCTGCTGGAGAACCATCAACTCGGCGCCCGGTACCGGGGTTCCGTCGCAGGGCAGGGGCTGTGGCGTCAGCGTAGGCCAGGGGCCGAGGTTCGCTAGCGAAGGCGGCTGCACCTCTGGATCGCCAACGGTAGGGGCGGGGGAGATGTCCTGCGCCCCGGGCAGGCCGGACCGTGGCAGGGCCAGTGTGGGCAGACCCGGTGAGCAGACCAGGCAGAGGGCGAACAGGAGGCACAGCAACAAGCTGCAGAACAAAGCGGAACGGGCCGGTTTGCGGGTCATAGCCCCTCCTTCGAGAGCGGAATGCACTCCTACTTCTCTTGACGCAGAGTGGCCAGTTCAGATACGTTGCCGACGCACGTTACTCGAGGGAGTCTACCACAGTCTCACGGAAAGGGCAAGCTGGCTCGGTAACGCGCATCACGGCCGATGACGCGGCAGGGTGCGGCGAAGGGATAACAGTTCCTCCCGACCCAGCTCCCCGGAGAGCAGAAACACTCCGCCGATGGCGAGCGACAGAACGGCAAGCTTGAGCAGCAGAAACAGCCCGGGGGCAGGCCAGGCGGCCGAGACAAGGTAGGCAGCAACGGCAAGCAGGCAGCTGCGCATCGTGCTGATCCAGGGAAACGAGACGTGCCACAGGGTGCGCATCACGGCGGTCGTCGCCAGAGCCGCCCCCACGGCCAGCACGGCCGTGACGGCGGCCGCCGCCGGGGCTCCGAACCTTGGGACGAGCAGCCAGTGTCCCGCCAGGGCCAGGGGCAGCACCGGGGCGGTCAGCAGGAGGTTCCAGGACGGTCTGCCGGCGGCAGTAAGCAGGGAGCCGGACACATTTACGAGGTCGAGTGCGAGTCCGGCGAAGACGAGCCAGGCCAGCACCGGCGCCGCGGGGAGGAAGAGAGGGCCGAACAAGAGGCTGACAATCTCGTCCGCCGCACCCGCCGCAACGGCGACCAGGGGTAACAGGCAAACCAGGAAACGCAGGGTGTTATGGATGATGCGGCCCGCTGACTCCCTCTGCCCTTCGCGGGTCAGTCGGGCGATGGTAGACAGCATCGGCGCGGACAGGGCACCCCCCAGGAAGCTGAACGGCAAGAGTCCGATGTTCTGGGCGGCGCCATAGTGACCGGAGGCGGCATCCCCGCCGCGGGCCTGCACCGCCAACAGGTCGACGCGGGTAAGCAAGCGTAGGCCCAGTCCATTGAAGAAGAGAGGAAGCGCGTAACCCAGGATTCTGCGACGAGGAAACGTGGTGCGGCGAAACGGCCAGAGGCGCAGCAGCGAGTACAGGACGCAGATCTCGACGGTGGATGCGCCGATCACCGCCCATATGCCGGCTTCAGTCGACAGGCCCACACGGATCAGCCCGGCCGCCAAGGCGAGGCGAACGGGCCAGTAGAAGGCAGGAGGGAGTGCGGCACGTCCGAACTCGCCGCGGCCCACCAGGATGGACGACTGGGAGTGGGAGAGACCGCGCAGGGGAATGTACAAACCCATCAGGCGCAAAAGGGGAGTCAGAGCCGGTGCGTGAAGCAGGGTGGCGGCCGAAGGTGCCAGAAAGACCAGTGCCAGCCCACCCAGCAAACCGGCCGTGAACTCGGTCTGCATGAGGGCGGCGCCGGTAGTCTGCCAGTCGTCGGCCTCAGCCATGAACTTGATGGTGGTCTGGCGGAACATGGCGGCCACGCTGATCTCTACCCACATCGCTGTGCTGAAGGCCACGCTGTAGAGTCCATAGCGCTCTGGTCCCAGGCCGCGGGTGAGGACGACCGATATGGCAAAGCCCATCACGAGTCCCAGGACCTGAACGGACAGCAGCTGCGCTGTGCCGACCGCCGTGCGCATGCCCTCTCCTCGCTCTCCCTTTCCGATGGGAGGCAGGGTCTCTTCGCCGATCAGCGCCAGCGGTTCGCTATTCCCCTGCGTCATCTCTCGTCTCCGGCGAGGGATAAGGTCCGGGTGCTGGCCCAGCCGCGACCGGGGGTGCAATCTCGGCAAGGGGTTGATGGTGCGTCAGCCGGTCCACAAGCGAAAGGTAGCGGGACAGGTGCACTTCAGGCGTCCATTGATCAAGATAGGCTTGGTAGCCTCGCTGCCCGAGCTCGTCGCGAAGCGTGGCATCGTTGAGCAGGCGTGACATGGCTTCCCACAATTGGTCGTCCGAGTGGTACAGTGCCCCGGCACCGCTGACGGTGATCAGTTCGTGCAGAGAGCCGCTGTCGCGGGCGAGCACTGGCGTGGCCTGTTGAAAGGCCTCCAACGGGACCAGAGAGAGCACTTCGTAGCACAGGGAGGGCACGATCACAGCCAGAGCATCGCGATACAGGGCGCGCAGCTTATCTCCACCTACCCAGCCCAGAAAGTGCACGTTGCTGGCGGAGCCGGCAAGGGCACGCAGCCGGGATTCCTCGCTGCCTGTGCCCACGATCCACAACTGCGCTTCGGGATGGCGCAGGAAGAGGGGAAGCAGCGTGTGCACTCCCTTCAGTCGCTCCAGGCGGCCGACGTACAGGAAGTAGGGCGGCGCCGCCCGCGCCCGGCTCTCCAGTCGTTGCGTCCCTGCGCCAGGGAGTGGGAGATGCAACATGGGAAAGGTGAATCCGTGCTGCTGATGCTTGGCTGCCGCAAACGCGCTTGGAGTGAGGAAAGCGGCTACTTGCCGGCACGATTCGGCGAGCAGGTTGCCGTAGCGCCACAACTGCACCGGCCTTCTGTAGCTGAGTTGACAGGCAAGACAGGTGCGTCGCGTGCAGGCTTCACGGTTGAAGCGAAAGAGCACATGGGTGGGGCATACAAGCCAGTACTCATGTGTGGTATACAGCTTGGGAGCGGTGCCGTAGGACAGAACCCTTGGTCCTCCCGCCAACGAGACGTTGTGGTAGTGGATCACATCCAGGTCACGACCCAGAAGCTCGCGCAGACGGTCAGCATGGATACCCGGCGACCCCAGTTGCTGCATGGCCAGAATGCTGAGCAGAGGCGAGCGTCCGGTGAGCTCGTGCACCGTGATGTTGGGGTGCCGATCCGATTGCCCGGCGGGCTCATGCCCGGTCAGAACGCGGTAGGCATCCGGGTTGTGAATGACCTCGACCTGGTGCCCCCGGTCGGCCAGTTCGTGGCACAGCCTCTGCAGGTAGATCGCATCGCCGCCAAAGTGGTAGGGCGGATAGAAAGTGGTCACCATCGCGAAACGCAGTGGCCGTGTCATCAGGCCGCACCTCGATCCGCTGTGGACGCCCGCGAGCCGCGTCTGCCCGCCCACCAGCGAGCGAGCGCAGGTTGCATGCGGACTGGAACGAGCCAGTACGCCAGGTACACAAGCACGTCGCGTGGCAAGGGTCGACCGTGGCGAATCGCCTCTGCCAGCAGGGGCCAGAAGGCGTCCCACTTCCGGTACCTGGCGGCAACGGATCCTGTCCAGCGCAGAACAAACGACGAGTAGGCGCGCGGAGTAACCCGAGCGAAGTGGGAGCGAATCCACGTGACGGAAGGAAGCCATTCAGGAGGCAACAACGGGCGGGGGCGATTCTCGCGATGCCAGATGGCCAGAGGCTCGTCTGACGCCACAAACTGGATGCCCACTCCCGGGTGCCCAGCAACGCGAAGCAGCCAATCAAGGTCATCGTGGCGAGCCTCAGAGCATCGGGGGGGTTCGAGCAGAAAAAGCTCGCGCGGCGCAAACAGCACAGTCGACGGCAATACCCCCTCTCCAAAAGCTAGCCCGGAGCTGCAGAACAAGTACTCGCTGAGCGGTTCTTCAGGGTCTGGCCGGCGGCGCGGCCAGAGGAATTCGGCCTCGTCCGTGCGGGCCAGAAAACGGCAGGCGACCACAGGAAGGCTGAACCGGGAGTCTCTGGCTGCCTGGAGCTGTTCGGCTATCTTGGAGGGCATCCACTCGTCGTCATCGTCGAGGGGGGCTATCCAGTGCCCTCGTGCGGCCGAGACACCGGCTGTGCGTGCGGCTGGAGCGCCCACATTCTGCTCGAGGGGCACGAGGCGCAACCTCGGATCGGCGATATCGTTCAGCGCTCTGTAGCTGTCCTCACTGGCACCATCGAGCACCACAAGGATTTCGAGCTCCTGGCAGGTCTGGCCGAGCGCGCTTCTGACGGCACGACGCAGCAGCTCCGGGCGGTCGTACGTCGGTATGACCACAGACACGAGTGGCTGCTGGTCAGGCACAGGGTCCACTCCGGCGAGGAAAGACCCCCGCGATGCCCACTCGCAACCCAGGCGGCAGGAGCGAGGATGCTAGATGAACAGTCAGCCCGGGCGAGGAGCGGCGGGCGCCGCGAACAGCCTCAGAGAGCAACGGCCAGATGAATTCCGATTGTCCTTCAGGGGCGACGAAGCGGCTGGCAAGGATGGGATAACGGTGCGGCGATTCTCGAGCGGCTGCAAGCCGCCGCTCCAGCTTGGAGGGCGGCCACCCGTCATCATCATCCAGGAAGGCTACCCAGGGGTCCAGGGCCAGATCCAAACCCGCATTGCGCGCTTGCCTCACTCCCCCGCGCGACGGCAGCACGCTCACCCTCAGGCGAGGGTCATCGAAGCGACCCAGGACGTTCAGTGTGGACTCATCGGGTCCGTCCACGATGACCAGGATCTCCAGGTCCTCCAGGGTCTGTGCCAGCACGCTCTGCACCGCAGTGCCGACTCTGTCCGGACTGCAGCAGGTGCAGATCAGGGCCGTGAGGAGCGGGGCTTGACGGCTCATGGGTAACCAGTCCCGCTCGGCTGAGAGTGTTCTTCCAGCACCCTTTTCGCCCACTGCAGGACGACGGCGGACAGGGGTTCCCGGCTCCAGAGAGGGGTGAAGGTATGATTGGTGCCACGGACGAACTCGAAGGGGACCTCAGAGACCGACGAGCCAAGCACGACGTGAAAGTAATCCACCGAAGGGTCACCCTCTGAATAGACGTGCAGGACGTTCGTGCCTCGTGCCCGGAGGGCGCGCATTCGCTGCAGGGGTGACTCCGCGTCGTGTGATGCGGACGGCGCAGGCATGCCAGAGGATCGAGACAAGAACCCTCGGAGAGCCTTGAGCAGCAGGGCAAAGTTCAGGTCTCCCTTCGCGGCCTGGCGCAACACCTGACGGCGAAACGAGCTGCCAAAGACAAGGCGCAGGTAGTGACGGCGCAGTGCGCGAGAGCGCAGCTCAGAGGTCAAACCCTCGTCGCGCCCGTCGTGAAGATGGTCCCAAGGGTTGATGAGCAGCGCGCCAATCACCCGGTCATCCCGCCAGGCTACCTCGAAGCTCTCGCGCGCTCCCGAACACACACCGAGCAGAACGAATCGACTGCAGCCGAACCTGGCGGACAGGTCGTCCATGACTTCGCGAGTTTCCGAAAGATGGCTCTCCGTTGGATCGACATCATCCGTTCTGGCGAGGCTGTCGCCGAGGCCCGAAAAGTCGAGCCGCAAGGTCAGGAAGCCCAGATCCGCCAGCTCGCGAGCCAGGCGCACGTAGAAGCAGTGCGGCCCTACGTGGTGCAAAAAGCCCGAGTTGAGCAGCAGGGCCCCCGGAGGAGGGCGGCCGTCGGGGGAAGGTTCGGGGTGGGTCACGATCCCCACAAGGGAGCCGTTGCGGCCTGTCGAGAGGGCGGTCTCTCTCATGGGCACACCCCGGAAAGCCACGAGACTGCCTGCTGCACGACACGCGTGGGAACCAGAACACGTGCGAGGGCTTCCTGCCATTGCCACGCCTCTGGTAGAGGCACCTCGAGGCGCTCCAATGTCCCCGCATCCGATGCCTGACCTGCAGCGGGCAGCGGCTCCTGGTCCGGGCGGGTGCGCAACAGCAGCGTGCGAACAGGGAGATGAGGTATTGGCAGAGTCAGGCGCAGGGAGGCGAGCTCGGAGCGCAAGGTCGCCGGAAAGGGAAAACCCAGCACCTCATCGCCCGGGTCGGGCGACGCAAAGCGGTCGTCGTCGGCACCTCCAGGGGCTCGGGCAAGAGCGTGCGCGCGACTCAGCATCGTCTGTTGCAGCTGACCCAGTTCCTGCACGTACAGAGCTCCATCGCAGATCGGATCCCAGAGCAGAAGAGCCCGCAAGCCAGGGATGGATGGTGCCGCCATGGCTCCCAGTGTGGCACCGAGGCGAAGCCCGCACAGCGCCAGCGGGCCGGGTCCGACCCTGCTCCGCAGCTGGGAGACAGCTGCGAGCACATCGTCCCTCCATCGACTCAGACTCCACCCGGCAGGCTGGCCGGCCGAGTCACCGATGCCCGAAAAGTCAAAACGCAGCACGCAGAAGCCTTCGGCGGCAAGAAGGAGCGACCACTGGCGAAAGGCGCGGTGAAAGCGCGTGTACTCGTCTCCCCACGGGTAGCACAGGATCGCAGCCGTTGAGCGCGGGCGGCCCTGCGGCCGCAACAGGTAACCGTAGAGCGGAGATTCACTGCGGAAGAAGAAGGGCTCGACGACCGGTGGTGGGCCCTGATAGGTCATCCGGCTACCCTGGGTGCTGAGTTGTCCGCGGTCATCGTGGATCCCCGTCGCGAACGCGAAGGCGTCTCAACAGACCTCGTATGCCGTGCGGCCGCTCCGGAGCTCCGGCCCGGGGAGCATCCGGCGCGCCGAACTGCCCTGTGCCGTGACTCTGGCGCTCCAGGGAGGCCGCCACCTGAGCCAGTGTGCCGAGCAGCAAATCGCGAGGGCTGAGACGCACGCCGTACTGCCCTTCGAGTTGGGCAACCACCTGCATCGCCAGGAGTGAGTGCCCACCCAGGTCGAAAAAGTTCTCCTGCGTGCCGACACGGTCGAGGTTGAGTACGCGGCGCCAGACCGCAGCGACGGAACGCTCCATTTCCGTACGCGGCTCATGGTAGGTCCCTGGGGTCTCCCGGCGCGCAGGCGCAGGCAGGGCGCCGCGGTCGATCTTTCCCGAGCTAGTGAGCGGCAACGCTGGCAGGATTGCGAGTGACGCAGGCACCATGTAGGGAGGAAGCAGGCCTGCCAGATAATCAATGAGTTGGTCGGTCGCCGCTGACGCGTGCTCGTGTAACACGACGTAGGCGGCCAGCGAGTGCTCCCTGGAAGCGTCACCGAATGTGACAACCACTGCCTGCCGCACGGCGGGATGTGCGCTCAGGGCGCCCTCGATCTCGCCCAATTCGACGCGAAAGCCACGTATCTTGACCTGAAAGCCCCTGCGACCGACAAAGCCGATATTCCCGTCGGGCCGGAAACGAGCCAGGTCACCCGTTCGGTAAAGCCTGGCTCCCGGAAGACTGGAGAAGGGATCGGGGAGAAAGCGCTCGGCGGTCAGCTCCGGCCGGTTCAAATAGCCGCGGGCAACGCCGATGCCGCCAAGACAGAGCTCACCAACCGTGCCCACCGGCAGCGGCTGCTGGTTCTCATCGAGGACGTAGGCGGTCGAGTTGGCAATCGGGCGGCCGATGGGCGGTGGGTGGCCGTCGGCAGCGCACTCTGCCAGGGTCGCGAAGATCGATGTTTCGGTTGGCCCGTACACATTGAAGAGGCGACGGCCAGCTCCCCAGCGGGCGACCAGTTCGGCGGGGCACGCCTCCCCTCCAACGTTGACAACGCGCAAGGCGGGGAGCTCATCCCACGGAAGGGCCATTATCACGGAGACAATGAAGGGTGCGTGGGTGATGGCCTGCTCCCGCATCAGCTCCAGGAGGGCGGGGGGAGACAGGATCGTCTCAGCATCAGGCATATACAGGCAACCGCCGCCGCCAAGGGCCAGGAAGATGTGTCTCGTAGCGGCGTCGAAGCTGAGCGACACAACGTCAATGACCCGGCTGGAAGGTCCCAGGTCGAAGGTGCGATGATCGAAAGCGACCATGTTGACCACGCCGCGGTGAGCAACGAGGACACCCCGCGGAACTCCGGTGGACCCGGAGGTGTAGATGATGTAGGCCAGATTATCCGGCGTAACACTTGTGATCGGATTGACCGTAAGCCCATGGTCCGGCAGGGGCCTCTCCAGGTCAACAAGAATGCTCTCCACCGGAGTGCCTTCAAGGAGCTGTGACGCGGACGCGCAGGTCAGAGCCAGAGAAACTCCGGCATCCTGAAGGATCAGGCGCAGCCTGTCCGCGGGAGTCGAAGTATCCAGAGGAAGATAGGCGCCGCCCGCCTTCATCACCCCCAGCAAAGCAACGATCGCCGCGGGGCCGCGGTCCATCAGAATGGCCACTGGTACCTCGGGGCGCACGCCGCGTTCCATGAGCTCGAAGGCAAGGGCATTGGCGCGGCGGTTCAGCTCATCGTAGGTCAGGGTGCGCCCACGGGACCAGACTGCAGGTGAATCTGGCCACCGTGCCGCTTGCTCCTCAAACAGATGATGAAGGCAATGACACGACGGGTAGGCGGCCCCAGTCCGGTTCCACTCAATCAGGACGCGCTGTTGCTGGGAAGGCGAGAGCAGGGGGAGCGCGGCTATGGATGTGTCCGGCTCATCTAACGCGGTTTCGAGCAGGGTGTGGAAAGCCGACACCTGTTCTTCGATTGTGGAGCGCTCAAAGAGATCCGAGTTAAACACGGACGAAGTGTGCAGACCGTCGGCGTCACGCTGAATGGCAAGAGTCAGGTCAATGCGCGCTGTGCCGGAATCGACGGCCAACGGTTTCACGGTGAGGCCAGGCAGTGTGAGGCGGGTGCGTGCTGTCTCGTCCGCCTGGAAGAGCACCTGAAAGACCGGCGTATAGGTCAGAGCCCGCTCGGGGTGCAGCTCTTCTACCAGGCGCTCAAAGGGCAAGTCCTGGTGATCATAGGCATCGAGAGCCAGGGAGCGCACACGGTTCAGCATTTCCCCGAACGTAGGATTCCCGGACACATCGATACGCAGCGCGAGGGTGTTGACGAAGAACCCGATGAGCGGCTCGAGCTCGAGGTACGAGCGGTTGGCCACCGGCGTGCCGATGACCAGGTCTTCCTGGCCGGTGATGCGCCGCAGGAGTACGGCAAACGCGGTCAGCAGCGTGATAAAGGGAGTGACCCGGCGTGCCTTGCAGAATGTGGTGAGAGCTGCCGCCAGCCCGGAGGGAGCAGCGCTACGCAAGTGGAAACCGGACGAGGTGAGCTCCGACGGTCGCGGGTGGTCTAGCGGGAGCTCCAGCAGGGGAGGAGCACCGGACAGCCTGGACATCCAGAACTTGAGCTGCTCCTGCAGCAGCGGACCCCCCAGCATCTGACGCTGCCAGATGCTATAGTCGGCGTACTGGATGGGCAGGTCGGGCAGAGGCGAGGCCTCGCCGCGGCCAAACGCCTCATAAAGGGTGGAGACTTCCCGGTTCAGGATCTGCATCGACCAGCCGTCGCAGATCACATGGTGGATGGTAAGAACCCAGACGTGCTCGTCCGGTGCGAGCCGAATCACAGCGCTGCGCCAGAGTGGAAGGCGGTCGAGACGAAAGCTCTGCCGCACCAAGGAGGTGAGCAGTCCCTGGAGGCGGCCCTCGTTCTCCTCCAGCGAGTTCGAGCTGAGATCCAACAGGGAGCTGGCAACCGAGCCGGGCGGCTCGACGACCTGGACGGGCGCTCCATCCGGCGCAACAAAGCGCGTGCGAAGCACCTCATGGCGGCGGGCGATCTCAGTCAGGCAGCGGTCCAGAAGGGCGACATCCAAGGGTCCCCCGAGGCGATAGACGGCATGCATGTTGTACAGCGGGCTGTTCGGCTGCCACTGGTCGATGTACCAGAGGCGACCCTGGGCGAAGGATGCCGGGGCACGAGAGTCGGGTGAACGACGGGGTATGAAGCGCCCCCCGGGTTCCTGCTCGGCGCCAGGCAGCCCTGAGTCCACGGCGCGGCTCTGCCTCGGATCCAGACCGTCAGGTCTCCCGCCCGAACTCGTCATTGAGCCTCCCGAGTGTCGTCGGGGACACCATTCTGGTTGGCCGTGCCCTTCCCTTCCTCGCGCTCGGTGATTGCAGCCGACACAGCTTTCGCCAGCATGGCCACGGTGGGCGCCTCCATGAGCCAGCGCAACGGCAGGCGAACTCGGTAGCGGTCGAACAGCCTCGCCAGTATGCGCATGGCCAGCAGAGAAGTCCCGCCGAGCTCGAGGAACGGGTCGTTCACGCCAATCGGCTCCAGTTCAAGGACCTGTTGCCACACGGCGGCCACTTCCTTCTCCAGAGCGGAACGTGGAGCGGCAAACGCCGCATCCATTTCGGGCCGCTCGTGACCGGGCGGAGGCAGAGCGCGGCGGTCGATCTTGCCGTTCGGAGCCAGGGGCCACGCGGCGAGACTCACGAAGAAGGAGGGAACCATGTAATCGGGCAGCAGCGGCACCATCCAGCGGCGCAGCTCACTGCCCGTGGGAGGTGAGCCGTCCGCCGGGATGTAGTAGGCGGCGAGACGCGCATCACCGCTCGAAGCGACCCGGCCAAGCACCAGAGCCTCCTTCACCCCGGGGTGCTTCAGCAGGGCCGACTCGAGTTCGGCCGGCTCGACACGATAGCCACGGATCTTGATCTGAAAGTCGCGCCTTCCCAGGCACACCACGCGCCCATCGGGAAGAACTCTTCCGAGATCTCCCGTGTGGAAGAGGCGCACGTTCCTGCCCGAGGGATCAGGGCGAAACAAGCGCGCAGTGAGCTCGGGTAGACGCCAGTAGCCGGGCGAGAGATAGCGGCTTCGGACAACGATTTCTCCAATCTCACCCGCAGGGACGGCCTCCCCGGCGTCATCTTGCAGAAGGATTTCGTTCCCCGCAACCGGATATCCAACCGGAACGTGCGCGCCGCACGAGGGCGTGTCCTGTTTGGCAAAGTACCACAGGGTGGATCCCGTCTCGGTGCTGCCAAGGCGATTCACGAACACACAACCCGGCGCCTGGAGCGTTCGGAATAACGTCAGGTCCCTGTCATAGACGGGCTCGCCGTACATCATCACAGCGCGCAGTCTCGGGAGCGACCGCCCGGGGGTCAGGTGCTGAATCCAGTTGCGGAACAGGGTGGGGACGGAGGCGTACAGAGAGATCTGCCGATCTTCGAGCCATTCCGGAAGTGCAGACAGGCCTTGCCTGCGTGGGTCATAGAGACACAGCGTTGCCCCGTTGAGCAGAGTACTATAGATCACGTGGGCCCCCGCGTTCACCGCGCAGGAGAAGAGCAGTGCGTATCGGTCTGTCGACCTGATCCGGAGGCCCTCTGTGTAGTTGGAGACGTACTGGAGGACGTTGCGATGGGTCTGCAGAACACCCTTCGGCTTGCCCGTCGACCCGGAGGTGTAAAGCAGCCAGGCGAACCCGTCCGGGTCAGCCGCCGGACGCCGGTCCGCGTCAGGGGCGCACGGGGGGAGTTGCTCCACATTGACCACTCTAATGAGCGCTCCCAGTGAACCCATGTGGTCTCTGAGGGACAGGGCAGAAGGTAAATTCTCCCGGTCAGTGACCAAGAGCGTTGAAGCTGAGTCTTCTACAATCGCCTCAAGCCTGGCCGGTGGACTTGCCGGATCGAGCGGCATATAGAACCTTCCGACCCTCAGTACCGCCAGCATGGCGGCGATCATGCGCGGACCGTTGCCCAGCAGCAAGGCCACTGGCTCACTGGCAGAGTCGCCGTCGGTCACAATCAGATCTGAGATGGCGTCGGCCTGTTGTTTGAGTTGCTCATAGGTCCACTGGTCCTGCGAGTCAACGATGGCTGCTTGATGCGAGTAGTGATCCGCTACCCAGTCGAAACGCGTCATGAGCGTTCCGGGATGTGCCATATTCGAGCCGCCAGCGTCGCGCAGGCTCACTGCCGGCCGCCTGGCCGGACAACGGGGCTCTTGGGGGTGTCCAGGGTGGTGTCCTGATCAGTGCACACCGTGCTCTCCTCGATTCTGCTCGATCAGCTTGGCCAGGCCCGCAATGGTCGGCGCCTGGAAGAAAGCGCGCAGGCTGATGGTGACGCCATAGACTTGTTGAACCCGAATGAGGAGCTGGCCAAGCTCCAGGGATTCTGCGCCCCCCACCAGGAGATTGTCATCGACTCCCAAACCCGGCAGATTGAGCACGGCTGCAGCCAAGGCTGCCAGCTCCTGCTCCAGAGGAGCACGGCGTATGACCGGCGCGGAAGCTGGCGGCGTCCTGGGGAGCGATCCCTGCTCAGCCGACGAGGCGGCGGGACGGGTCGCCGCAGAAGGGTCGAGACAGGGTCTGATGTGCTGAGCCAGGTCGGAGATGGTGGGTGAGCGAAAGAGTGTACCGGGGGCCAGCTCGACGCCAAGGATCGCACGGATCCGCGCCGTCAGTCTGGTACCCTGCAGCGAATCGCCCCCCAGAGAGAAAAAGTTGTCATTGATCCCCACTCGCGGCAGGTCGAGCATCTGCTCCCACAGGCCCGCCAGGGTTCGCTCCAAAGAATCGCGGGGAGCGACATAGGGTTCCTGCAGCTGGTCAGACAGCGCTGCCGCCAGAAGCCGGCGCTGGACCTTGCCTGTTGGACCGGATGGAATATCTGAGACCACCAGTAGTCTGGAGGGTACCTCGTGGGCCGAGAGTCGGTCAAAGAGGAAGGAGCGCAGCTCAGCCTCGGAGGGCGCGTCTGTGGATCGCGGTACGACGGCGCAGGCCACGTCTTCGCCCAGGGTGGGATGGGCCACGGCGAAGGTGGCGGCGCGGCTCACTCCCGGATGCTCGAGCAGGGCGCGGTCCACGACGAAGGGATTGACCTTTTCGCCGCCCCGGTTAATGACTTCCTTCAAGCGACCCTGAAGAAACAAGTACCCGTCATCATCGAATCGTCCCAGGTCGCCAGTGCGGAACCAGCCGTCGGAAAAGGCGCTTGCATTGGCGAGTGGGTTGTCCAAGTATCCGGCCATCACGCCCGGTCCACGCACGGCGACCTCGCCGACGTCTCCGCGTCGAACCGGGCTGCCGGCTGAGTCGAGAATGATCACCTCCGGCCCGGCAGGAAGACCCACAGAGCCGGGTTTGCGTGCGAGCGGTGGCAGAGGGTTGGAGGCCACCTGGTGAGATGCCTCTGTCATTCCGTATGCCTCGATGACCGGCACGCCGAATGTCTCCTCCAGTCGAGATAGAATCCGAAGCGGCAGGGGGGCGGATGACGAGCGGATGAGGCGCAGCGTGGACCTGGGCTCCCGGGCATGGATGGAGGAGAGAACGGCCTGGTGAATGGCCGGTACTGCTGTGTACCAGGTAGGACGACAGCTCTCGAGCCACTCAGAAAACGCACCTGCGCTGATGCCGGGCGTGCAGCAAGTGCCGCCACCTGCCAGGAGCGATGCCAGCAGCGCGGCAACCAGGCCGTGTATGTGGAACAGGGGCAGGACACCGAGACAGCGGTCGGCGGAAGTGAGCTGCAGGGTGGAGGCTATGCTGGCCGCCGACGAGCAGAGATTGCCGTGCGTGAGTGGCACCAGCTTGGGACGTGAGGTGGTGCCGGATGTCGAGAGCAAGAGGGCGATGTCGTCTGGATGGGCATTTTGTGGCTGGACACGCCTGTCATCCACCGTCACCCTCTCGACAGCGGCCGTGGAACCCGGAGGGGTGACCGAGAACGTTCCGGCCGGATCAGCATCTCCGTTGGCAGCCGCCAAGGTGAGCACCGGGACTTGCAGCTTGAGCGCAGGGAGGCTCATGGTCATCACGAGCGCTGGCTCTAGGTCGGAGAGAAGAGTCCCGAGCTCGTTCTCGGCCAGTTTGGGATTCAGCGGTACGGCAACGCAGGTTGAGCAGGCCGCGAGAAAGGCTGCGGCCATCTCGGGTCCGCCGGGCATAAGGAGCGCCAGGCGGTCGGTGCGGCCTATCCCGAGTTCCCGGAGTTGACGGGAGACGTCCTGTACCTGACGCCATAGGGCGGCATAGCCCATGGCCGGCCGCCCGGGAGCGCATATCGCAGGCGCCATCGGCGCGAGCTCCGCCCAGGTCGACAGGATGCGGGGAATCGTCATTGGCGCTGGCATAGCATGATCGTTCATCCTCGCTGAACGCCGGCAACGGGCAGCAGTGGGTCAGAGGGGCAAAGCCACTCCGATTCGCTGCCTTCCCGAACTAGGCTTGATCCTCCATTCTGCGGCGCACGCTCAAGGGGCGCATGTCGGTCCAGACCTGCTTGATGTACTCCAGGCACTCGGCACGGGTACCGCTCTTCCCGGCATCGCGCCAGCCCGGTGGGTTCTGGCGGTCGGCAGGCCAGATGGAATACTGCTCCTCATGATTCAACACGACTTTGTAGATCAGCGACTCCTGCGTCTCTACACTCATCGATCCATCCTCCATTGGCGCACGCGGATATCTGCTGTGCTCGCGCTCACTGCAAGGCAGGCAGCAAAGCCGGGCTCGGGTGACAGATCCACCAGAGACCAGCGGCTGACCTCGTCCGGATCACCTGCCACGGAGCGCAGCACCGGAGTCTCATCTTTCCCCAGGGAGACGGACACGGATGTCAGTGCCAGTATAAGCCCTTCGCCCCTGGCCTTCAAATACGATTCTTTGCGCGTCCAGCAGCGAAAGAAGGCGGCCACGCGCTCTTCACCCTGCAGCGACAGCAGCAGGGATAGCTCGCTGGCGGAGCAAACGTGCGGCAGCAAAGCGTCCTCCACCACCTGGGGGCGAATCTGTTCAAGGTCGATGCCAATCTTCCGTCCCGAGGTCACCGCGAGAAGGGCCAGGTTTCCTGAGTGGGTCAGGTTGAAATCGAGAGCGCACCTGGCTTCCTGGCGATGCACGGCGGGATCGAGCTCGGGTCTTCCCCACGGCGTCTGACGCAGGCCGATCTGGGACGCATCCGAGTCCAGATAACCCCCGAGAATAGAGCGCAACGACGCGCGGGCCGTCACAAAGCGATCGCGGTCCCTTGCCAGGTAGTAATGCGAAGCGCGCTCCAGCTCTTCGGGAGACAGGCTGCTTGCCTCTTCAGGCCGCGGCGGCGTGAGCGGAATGCGCCAGACGTGAACCTCTTCCGGGTCAGCCCTTGCAGCGAGTGGAGGCAGGGGCCACAGAAAACCGGTGGTCAGGGCCATCTTAGCGCCTCGCCGGCGGGCGTGGGTGCAAAGCAGAAACCAGCGCCCGACGCGCCAGCCGCGGCAGAGAAACAGCCATGATGTAGGGTAGCAGCCAGCGTCCGGGCATCAGGTCGACCATCGCAGGATGGCGCAGGTAGTACGAATCGAGCCGCGGCAGTGCAGCGACGTCGCTCCGGGCAGTCACGAACCCGAGATAGTCGCTGCAGGCACAGGCGAAGTGAGGGCGAAGCAGAGCGCGTACGGCTGCATTGCTACGCCCATAGGGGTAGGCAAAGGCGACAATCGCTGTCTCGGGGACATCCAGGCGGCCGGCCAGGACGCGGCGAGAGCCGAGCGCCTCCCTCACGACTTGCTGCGGCGTGAGGAGAGTCAGGTCTGGATGGGAGAGAGTGTGAGCGCCCAGGGAAATACCGTGGCCGTGCAGGTCGCGCAACTGACTCCAGCTCATCAGCGCGTGCCCTTTCCAGACCGGGGGGGGGACGGACGTCCGTGCCTCCTCCGGGTCACCCACCAGAACAAAGACCGTAGCCGTCAGCCCCAAACGCTGCAGGACAGGGAGGGCGTTTTCGTACACAGACTGAAAGCCATCATCAAACGTGATACAGAACGTGCGCCCAGGCAGCTCACGGCCCGATGTCAGCAGGGCTGCGAGATCCTCTAAACCGAGACACCTCCATCCGGCGGAGGTGAGTGTGGCCAGCATGCGCTCGAAAAGGGCAGGGGCCAGGGAGATGACCCCATCGCTCGAGCTGATGTCGTGGAATGTCAGGACCGGTACGCGTGCGATCAAGACTCGATCCTCCTAGGCGGCGTCCGACACGATGGGCTTGAGACACCAATTGCCCGGGTGCCGTACGTCGACACCATCGACGAACCAGTCCTCGGCCACCGGAAGCTCGCTACCAGGGCGGACGAGGATGGGCAGATCATGCCGCGGGCCGTGATTGACCAGCCAGCCCGCCGGCCCACCCTGCCCAAAGCCCAGCTTTGTCAGGTTGGAAGCCAGCTCGCAATCCAATCCCCAGAGGGGGACGGAGAGAATGCCAGCCAGGCGTGATCTGATGACATAACGCACCAGGCTGAGCGTCGCCTCCGGATCGGCACCATAGTCGAGGATGTGGGCACGTTGGGGGTTCCTGCCCAGACCCAGGACCAGGTAGCCGACCGGCCGGCCCCGCGCCTCCTGGAAAAGAAACACGTACTTGCCGAGTGGGTTGCCGTAGCGCCACTGGAAGAAGGCCGTGTCCTGAACCAGACGGATGCGTTTCGCCGTTCCCGGGTGATCGGCGGCCAGGGCCGCCATTGCGTCAGGCCTTGGCGCTTGCTCGACGCGAATCGCCTCACTATGGGGGAGCTTGTCTGATCCGCAAAGGTCTAGGAGAGTGCGCGTCTCGCTCGAGCCCTGCCCGCGACGCTTCGCGAGGAGATAGCGCTCAAGTCCCGACGCAGTGCTGTGGCAGAGGCTGACGCCGGACGCGAGAGGAAAATAGCCGGCCCCCAGCGCGGCGGGCAAAGACTGGCGATTCGCCGTGGTGGTCAGGTAGAGGGGAAAGCTGCCCTGGACCTGGCGCCGCGACCAACGCGTCATCTCCGTCAGGATACCCCGCCGACGATGATCCGGGTGCACCGCTGCGTCACCTGGAGAACGCACCAGCAACTGCTGGCCTTCGCAGGCGAAACGCATGACCGTGAGGCCGAGAAAACCTACCACTGGAGGGATGCCCCGCGGCGCAGATCTATCCGGGTAGTCCACGACGCAGGCCGGCGGCGACGAAACGTATGGATTGGATTCGTACTTCCAGCGCAGAGTGGCCAGCCGGCGCGACGCCTCCCCGTGGTAGAGGCACTCTACAAGGTCCGCCACAGCCCGGCGGTCCTCTGGACGGTAGGCCCGGACCTGGTACCTGGAATCATCCATCAGTATCTCTGCGGAACCCGATTGCCTCACGAAGGAGCGGCTGAGTGCTCAGAACAGCCCGCGATGCTCGCGAGCGGCGTGGTCGGGCACCTGCTCGTGATAGGTATCTTCCGTGTTGACTGCCCACAGGTCGTTGTGCTCGCCCAGGACGTTGCGCGCGGCAAGGATGCCGGTCAGCATGGAGTGGTCCATGTTGTTGTAGCGATGCATCCCGTTGCGGCCAATCGTTTGCAGATTCTCCAACCCGGCCAGGAATCCTCGCACCAGGTTCAGATTCGCCCGATATTCCGGATCGTACACGGGATAGGCCTTGGGCTGCCGGATCACAGGGCCGGCCAGAACCTCCGACTCGTCGGCCAGTCCGATCTGGGCCAACTCGTGGCGGGCCAATCTGACCAGGTCCGCGTCGTCAGCATTCCACAGGGCGTCGCCCTCGTTGCAGAAGTACTCGATTCCCAGACTGCTGTTTCCCTCGACAGGAACGAGAAGGGGGCTCCAGTTTCCGAAATTCTGGATCCTTCCGGCCTGCACCTCCGGTTCCTGGATATACACCCAGTTGTCCGGAAAGAGCGGGGTGCGAGCGACACGCAAGCCCACCATCAGGAACGAACGATGGCGCAGCGCCCGTGAAGCGCGGGCCACCTCTGTGGGGGGCGTCGGAGACAGATCGGCGATCAGTTCTGGCAGGGGCATGCTGGACAGTACATGGCTCGCGGCCACCGTCTGTATTTCCGTTCCTCTGCGTACCACTACCTGAGTGACCTGCTGGCCGGCGCGCTCCAGGTGCAGCACCTCGCTGTTGAGCCACACTTCGCCGCCGTTCCGCGCGATGGTCTGCGCAAAGCGTTCCCACATCATCCCCGGACCAAGCCGCGGATACTGGAACTCGCTGATGAGAGATTTGGCACTCTCCGTTCCAACAATAGCATTGAGAATCGCCTGAGTCAGGGAGAGGCCCTGGATGCGCTGTGCGGCCCAGTCAGCCCGGATCTGAGTGCAGGGGATGCCCCATACCTTCTCGGTATAGCCCTGGAAGAAGGTACGGTACAGGCGGCGTCCAAAGCGATTGGTCACCCACTGCTCAAAGTTCTCTTCTTCTTTATAGGGCAGTGCCTGCCAGCGGAGGAAGCTGAGCAGGATCATGCCGCTCTCCCAGAGGCCGAGATTGCTGAGCGTATTCCACAGACTGATGGGGTAGTTGAAGAAACGCCGTCTGTAGTAGATGCGGGACAACCGCGCTACCCTGACAAAGTCATCTCCCAGCATCCCTTCCCAAAGGCGCTGCACTTCCGGAACCTTGGTGAAGAAGCGATGACCGCCGATGTCAAAGCGGTAACCGTCGTGCACCTCGGTGCGGGAAATGCCGCCGACCTGGCTGCTCTTCTCCAGCACCAGGGGCCGCAGCCCGCGTGTGACCAGCTCGTGCGCCGCAGCCAGGCCTGCCGGCCCGGCGCCAATGACCACGACCGGGGCGCTATCCGCCACCATCGACGTTGCCCTCCCGAGGAGAAGATGAATTCAGAGGCGAGACGGGCTGCGACTCTGGGCGGCCGAAAAGGTGAACCAGCCAGGCAATCCCAAAGGCCAGAGCGCCGTAAAAGTAATAGAACCAGTGCCAGGGTACGACAGCCAGGGCAAAGAGCAGGCCCCTCTTGCGCCAGAAGAAGCGGTACAGGGGCCAGTTCAGCGCAAGCAGGGCCACGACCTGGACGAGTGCCATCCACAGCAGCCGCGGCCAGCGCACAGCCAGTCCGAGCGTGAGCAGGAGCCCGTACACCAGCACGGCGCAAAGACGACTCACCCGGTTGATGTTCAGGTCGTTGATCAGAACTCCGCTCTTCAAGATGAGCCGGCTCCAGGGAAGGGCACGTGCCAGAAAGTCAGCCCTGAGGAGTGTGCCCGCCGTCCAGTGCTTTAGATGCTTGACCTGCAAGGACTTGACCAGGCGAATCTTGCGACCGGCGGCACGAAGCCGATAGCCCAGCTCGATGTCCTCCATCGAAGGGGTCTGATAGGCGGTATCGAACCCGCCCACGGCCTTCAGTGCCTCTTTGCGAATCGCTCCGCAACCTGCCCAGAAGGTTGAAGCATCTTCGCGGCCTGTCTGATGGACATAATGGTGAAGGAGGTTCTTGTACTGAGACAGGAAATTCGGGGCATCAGGCTCATCGTCGTAAGATCCGAATATTGCGGCAAGGTCCGGCCGGGCTGCGAAGGCCTCCTGCACCCGGGCGACCGCATCGGAAGGGATCAGCACGTCCGAGTCGACGAAGAACAGAATGTCCCCACGCGCCGCTTGAGCGCCCACGTTGCGCGCGCCGGACGGGCCGCCGCGAACCGGAGTGGTGACCACCAGTGCTCCGAAGCTTGCCGCCATATCACAGGCGGCACTGTCGGCACCATCGACCGCAACGACTACCTCGCTGGCGGGGGGATTGGCGCGAGTGACGCTCAGCAGACACCGACGAAGACCATCGTCGGCCCATGCAGTCGGGATGATGATCGAAACCGCTAGTTGAGTGGAAGAGGCCATGACACCGGACCCGGGTACCTGGATAGGCGCTATTGTAGCGCCGAATCAGTGGAAGGGCAAGCCGAACCAAACCATTGACACTGGAGCGGGACGAGTGTAGAATCAAGAGCGGCAGGCTTCTCACCTGTATGGTAGCTGTGGTTTCTCGCCGAGGTAGGTCAACTGGAGACGGCGCAGAGCAGCGGTCAGGTGCATTGCCCGCTGGCAGAGGAGGGACTAACATGCCACGACGATGTCTCCATTCGATGGTCCTGGCGTTCGCGTTCATAGCGCTGCTGGTGGGCACCAGCGGGTGTGGGCTGGAGGCTGAATTGTTGGCTCTAGCGGCCGAGTTCGCGCCTGAAGTTGCGGCCTACAGGGCAAAAGGCACTTCGGGCATCCCCGAGGTCGACGCACTCCTCGAGGCTAGAAGCCAGCTGGACGCGATCGAAGAGGCAGAGAAGTTGATGGAGGAGGCCCGCGCGGAAGGCGACCCTAAGAAGGCGGAGGAAGCCGCAGAGAAACGCCCTGGCGATTACCGCTACCGATTCCAGGCAGGGGCAATGTACCTGGAGCAGGGTTCTCTGGTCAGTGCCGAACAGCAGTTCCGAAAGGGATTCGACGGTACGGTCTGGGTACGCGTGCCCGAGGAGGAGGGTTATGGCTTTACAGTCATCAACGCCTGCGTTCGCGATGGCATCCAGGTTCTGGAGGATTCGCGCTGGAAGATGCAGCAACGGGGCTGGAAGAGCGGGGCACAGTGCGACTGGACCTACAACCAGTTGATCTGGAGCTATACAAACGTGCATGCGTACCTGGGAAACTCGCCAACCCCCGAGATTCAAGCGATCATTGCCCAACTGCAGAGCGAGAAGGCCAGGCAGTGTTCCAAGTGAGGCCAACTGACCAACGCGTCTCGCCTCGCAAAGGGGAGATGCCGGACCTGGGAGAACAGACATGGCACAACGACGTGGAAGACGGGTGGGCTGCGGCGGATGCGGTTGTCTGCTTCTGTTAGTGCTGGCCGCCGTTCTGCTATGGGTAGCCTTGGTGCCACTGCGGTTGCTGGAGCGCATAGGTCTCCGGGAATCGGCAGCGGCGAGGATGCTGTCCGGACCACCGGACTGGGAAGCAGCCGAGGAGCTCATGGGCGTTCTGGCTCAATCAGGGATGACTACGCGCGGCCTTCAGCTGTACGTGATGCCCCTGACAGGCACAGATGAGACAGCCGCCATCGCCGTTCTCGATGCATCGCGGGGGTTCGGTACGGGTGAGCACGCGAGCCAGGACGCGCTTCTGCGTACGATGGATCGCCTTGCGGCCTCGGACGCCGTGGATCGGCTCGGAATTACCCGGGTGGCAGTGAGCTACAGAGACACAGATGGCAAGGAGCTGATCGTCCTGACCGGCACCACCGAAGACGTGCGGGCTTTTGCCGCGGGCGCCCTGAGCCAGAAAGAATACCTCGACCGTTTGCACGCCGACGTGGACCTGCGCTGGCTGACGGAGCAGGTGCAGAAGGCGCGAGAGTGACGGGTTGTGTCTTGGCGTAGGGTGTCACCGACTCGCAAATTCGAGCATTCAGAGGAGCGCCTTGAACCCACCACTGATCAGGGTCGTGCTGTTCGGTGCCTCGGGCACGATGGGCCTGGAGGCATTGAAGGAGCTGTGGCGGCGCCGAGAGAGGTACGACATCGTCTTGCTGACCAGGCCGTCCGGCAAGAATCGGCGGCTGCTGGCACCCTACGCCGAAGCGGCGAGAGTGCCACGCGAGGTACGCAAAGGGCGGGCTGAAGGCCGCGGGCTCACCATCGTCTGGGGCGACGCAACCGACTACAGGGACGTGGAGCTGGCCCTGATTGGCGCTGACTGGGTACTGGACGCGATGGCGTACATCTCGCCCCAGGCCGACTATCATCCGGACATGGCGTATGCGGTCAACACAGAGGGCATCCGCAACATCGTGCGCGCCATCGAAGCACAACCGGGCGGGGCGGAAAGAGCGCATCTGGTCTACACGGGGACTGTGGCAGAGACGGGCGACCGTCTTCCCCCGATTCACCGCGGCCGGGTGGGCGACCCGCTCAAACCCTCGGTTTTCGACTATTACGCCACCACCAAGATCGCCGGCGAGAGGGCGGTCCTGGAATCCGCTATCCGCCACTGGGTTTCGCTGCGAATGACCTACATCATGCCCACCACCTACCGGGAACTGATTGCGCTGCAGGACCCCATCGCCTTCCATATGCCCCTCAATGCCTACATGGAGAACATCACTGACCGGGACGCAGGCTTCGGACTCGTCAACTGCCTCGACGTGCCGGACGGTTCTGACTTTTGGCGGCGGGCCTACAACATGGCCGGGGGGCCTGCCATGCGCTGCGTGGCCTACGATTTCGCCGGGCAGAACTACAGACTCAACGGCCTGTCGGGCATCGAGGCATGCACGGACCGCAACTGGTATGCGTTGCGCAACTTTCACATGCAATGGTATGAGGACAGTGCTGTCCTGAACGACTACCTGCACCACTGGCGGGACTCGCTCGACGACTACTGGAGACTGATTCAGGACGACATGCCCCTGGCGATGAAGATGTTGGCTGCCGCCAACCGGCGATTGCCGTCGTTGCGGCGGCGTATCGAACAGATCACACGCGAAAGGATGCGCCGTCTCGTCGAAGAGCATCGGAACGGCACGGCCTACTGGTACAGGCACCGCAGCGACCTGCGAATCAGCGCGTTCTTCAAGGACTATGCCACCTATGAAGCGATCCCCCCTTGGGGCGTGTCCATGCCGCGGTTCGACCCGGAGCCTGAGGCCGGGGGGCTCGATCATGGCTACGATGAATCCAGATCGCAGCTGGGGCTGAGTGACCTGCAGGGAGCCGCCTGTTTCCGCGGGGGAGCATGTCTGTCCACCGAATGGCAGGGTGATTTGCACTCCGTTCTGAATTGGAGGTGCGCGGCAGGGCACGAGTTCAGCCTGCGGCCGTACACTGTGCTCAAGGCGGGCCACTGGTGTCCGCAGTGCGTTCCGCCCCCCTGGGATTTCGATGCCGAGGCCAGACGCAATCCTTTCTTTGCGCAGGTCTGGTACACCAACCACGACCCGGGTGAGTCAAACTACTATCCCGACGATTGCACCCAGGACATCGTTTGCGCGGACGAAGAGAGTCAGCAGGCCCCGTCTGCACGACGTTGACAGGCGGCGCTCGGGTCGTGTAGAATCGGCTCAGCAATGCACGCATACACTGTTCTCACACGGAGGTCCTCATGACATCAGCTGATTCCACTTGCCCTGCCTGCGGGGCACAGGTCGCGGCGGGAAATCGGTTCTGCACGTCCTGCGGCAAGCCAATGGATGCCCCGCGCTTCTGCGGCAAGTGCGGAGCGCAATTGGACCCGGCCGCCAAGTTCTGCGGCAAGTGCGGGGGAACGGCTGTGGTGTCTCCTACCGCACCAGCCCAACCCGCCCCTGCGTCTCCGGCCCCGCAGTCGGCTGCTGCGGGCTTTGCCGAACCGGTCCTGGCGGTGATTCCCGGCGCGCAGCGACGGAAGGGGCTGTTCGGTTTCCAGAGCTACAGCATTGTCGTAACAAGTCAGCGACTGGTGTTCGCCGACATGAGCCAGAAGATGATGAATGAGGCAGTGAAGGAGATGAACCGGCGCGCCAAGGCCGCGGGCAAGGGGGTTTTCGGCGTCATCGCTGCGCAGATGGGCTGGATGAATGTGCTGGTGGAAAAGTACACGGCCATGGGCGCTGACGCGGCGCTCGCTGAGAACAAGGAGAACTTTTTCATCCCCAACAATACCATCCAGAAGGTGCGCATTGAAGAGCAAGACGATGAGGACGGCCCGTCGATCACCAAGCTCAAGATCGAAGCACTGTCCGGCAAGTACGAGTATCGCCTGACGGCCGGCGATGCAAACGGTGCCCGCAAGGTGCTGCGCAACGCGATCGGAGCGGCTGTGCGCTAGCCGGACGCCGCTCGCGGCGCACCGGATGCTCTGTCAGATGTAAAAAGCGGACCATTTTCGTTCTCGCCACGGTTTCTGGGCAACCTGCCGTCGGGGATAGCATGGGGCACCACCGATTCCGTGTCTGCGTCTTGATGCTGTTGGCCATCGCCGCGGTCGTTTCTTGCGCCCCGCAGGAAGCGACCGTCTCTCCTGTGCCAGGCGACACGCCTGCTCCAGCGGCCACGGCCACTCCCCCGCCGCCAACGCCTGCGCCCGGGCACAGCTTGATCCTGCGTGCTTATCTGCGTGCCGTTCGAGACGGCATTCTGGTGGACTACGTCCGCAGACTGGAACTGAACCGAACGCTCCTATCGAACACGCAATCGCGGGGGCTGGATGCGGACGTACTCTGCGCTGACACTGAGAGCAGCTCCTCGTTCCACTTCTGGGATCTGGGGATAGCGGCGAGCCTGCTGGAAATCCCGCCAGAGGCGGCCGGTTTTCACAGCAGGCTGCTGGAGGCCCTCGAGGTCGCCGAGGCGACCGCTCAGAGCCGTGACTGGCTGTGCGAAACCTACCTGACGTTCGGCCAGCCGGCCGAAGGGATGTGGGGGCGAATGATCCAGCAGGTGAGCGCCTGCCGGATTCGAGCGGAGGAGCTGCGCGCCGACTGGCGGGACCTGAGCGAAGATGACCCGGGGCTGGCATGGTGAGCAACACCCCTGGTGCCGGCAGGCTGGGGCCCGGTCTTGACGCGTGCGCAAGCGGTGATACAATCGGCGTATTGAGCACACTTGGAGGCCATTCGATGAACAAACCCTCTCGGATTCTGGCCCTGGTCTGTACCCTTTTCGTCGCCCTCGTGGTCTGGACAGCTTTCCCCCGCCCGGCAGCACGCGCCACTCCCGACTATGCAGCCAGCACTGGTCAGCCCTGTGGCATTTGTCATACGTCACCGGAGGGCGGCGGAGCTCTGACTGCCAAGGGTGCCGCCTACGTGAAGGGAGGCTATGTCTGGCCTGTGCCAGAGGGAGTGGTGGCTCCCGCGCCGCCCTCCTCACCCGTACTGAGTGTGATCAAGCTGATAGTGGGCTACATCCATCTGCTTACGGCCGTCCTGTGGTTCGGGACGATTCTCTATATCCAGTTCTTCGTCAAACCCAAGCAGCTTACGACTGGCATCCCAAAAGCTGAGCGCAAACTTGGTCTGATCAGCATCGCGATCATGGGTGTTAGTGGTGTCATCCTCACCATTCTGCGCTACCTGAACACGGGAACTGTGTTCAGCGGAACGTGGGGCACGGTCTTTGCCATCAAGCTGGCTCAGTATGGCCTGCTGGTGTTGATGGCAGGCGTGGCTACTATCGTGCTGGACCACCGTATGAGGGCGCCCAGGCCGGCGCCTGCCATGCCCGCCGAGGGCGCAGGCGTAACCCTCGAAAGCCTGGCGGCGTTCGATGGCAAGGAGGGGCGCAAGGCGCTGGTCGCGGTGGACGGCAAGCTCTATGACGTCTCGGCAAGCCGGATGTGGAAAGAGGGCGTGCACATGCGCAAGCACGGCGCCGGGCAGGACCTGACCGAGGCGCTGAAGGGCGCGCCGCACGGACCGGAGGTGATGGAGCGCATGCTGGCTGCCGGGGCTCTGACGGCCAGCGCGTCCGCGGCGGCTCCGGCGGCGGACAGGGGCGCATCGGCACACAGGATGTTCGTGCGCGTTGCCTTCCTCAACATGCTCCTGGTGCTGGGCATTCTTTTCTGTGTGGCCTGGTGGAAGTGGGGATTCACTCTGCAGAAAGCCAGTCCGGGGGAGCCGGCAGTGCAGCTCTCGTCCCAATCGCAACAGTGCATCACCTGTCACAGCCAGAATGTCTTTGGCCAGGCGCAGCTGGACGAATGGCAGCGCAGCGTGATGGCCAAGGCAGGGACGGCGTGCTACGAGTGCCATGGAGCGCAGACCACTGATCCGGACGCCATCGCGCACAATGGCTTTACCATCAGTCTGCTGGTGACGCCCAAGGATTGCGGCGAGTGCCACATCACGGAGGCCGGGCAGTTCGCCTCGAGCCGTCATGCGCAAGGGGGCAATATCCTGGCGTCGCTGGACAACATCCTCGGCGAGAAAGTGGAGGGGGCTGCGGCAGCGGTGATGGGCTGCAAGCAATGCCACGGAACGGTGGTGGAATTGGATGCAGACAACAAACCGACCGCAGCAAGCTGGCCGAACACGGGCATCGGTCGTATCAACCCCGATGGCAGTCTGGGCGCCTGCTCCACGTGCCATACGCGGCATCTCTTTAGCGTGGCGGTCGGCAGAGAACCCGCGGCCTGCGGCAACTGCCACATGGGTCCGGACCACCCGCAGATCGAGATCTACGAAGAGAGCAAGCACGGTGTGGCTTTCCAGGCCAACCGCGACCGGATGGCATTGGACGAGCGCCCGTGGGTGCTGGGGGAGGACTATGGCGCCGCTCCCACCTGCGCCACCTGCCATATGAGCGCCGTGCCCGGACTGGCGGTGAACCACGACGTTGGACAGCGCATTTCCTGGACGCTGAGGCCGGCTGTGTCGGTCAAACTGGATGACGCGGACGCGAAACGCGCGCGCATGCAGGCAGTCTGCCAGCAGTGCCACTCGCCGCCTTTCCAGGTGAACTTTTTCGCACAGTACGACGATGCTGTGGAGCTGTACAACGACAAGTTCGCCGTCCCCGCAGGCGCGATCATGACGGAACTGCGCAATGCAGGCAAGCTCACGCCGCTGGACTTTGACGAAAAGATCGAGTGGACCTATTACCTGTTGTGGCACCACGAAGGGCGGCGCGCCCGGCATGGGTCCGCGATGATGGGACCTGACTACACGCAGTGGCACGGGTTCTTTGAGGTGGCCGACCGTTTCTACAACGAGCTGATCCCGGAGGCAGAGGAGCTGCTCCATGGCGTGACGGAGCCATTCCTGGAGGAGGAGTACCACCAGTGGCGGATTCCACAGTAGGAGCCGGCAAGAACAGGGGGGAGAAGCGGGTCCCCGTCGAGGCGATTGAGCGCCTGATGATGGACACCTTCCAGGCGATGGGCGTGCCGGAGGACGACGCGCGCATCTGCACGGACGTGTTGATCTCCTCGGACTTGCGCGGGATCGAATCGCACGGCATCGGAAGGCTCAAGTACTACTATGACCGCATCAAGGCCGGAATCCAGTCGCCGCGAACGAATCTCGAAATCGTGCATGACACAGAGACGACCACGGTCATCGATGGCCACCACGGCATGGGCCATGTGATTGCCTACCGCTCCATGCGCATGGCCATGGACAAGGC
Source organism: Anaerolineales bacterium UBA2200 (assembly GCA_002327925.1). Lineage (GTDB taxonomy): Bacteria > Chloroflexota > Anaerolineae > UBA2200 > UBA2200 > UBA2200. The sequence goes on along the minus strand of DCVA01000040.1, from coordinate 70,646 downwards.
TCGCCAGTACGGCATGGGGGCTTCGGCAGTGCGGAATTCAACTCACTTTGGCATCGCCGGGTACTATTCGCTCATGGCGGCCGATGAGGGGATGATCGGCCTGACAGTGACCAACGCCCGGCCTGCTATTGCCCCGACCTTTGGCACAGAGCCGATGCTGGGCACAAACCCCATCGCGTTCGCCGCTCCTTCGGACGGGCCCTTCCCCTTCTGCTTCGACGGCGCCACTCCCATCACCCAGCGCGGCAAGATCGAGGTCCTGGCCAGAGCAGAAAAACCGGTACCCGAGGGCTGGATGATCGATTCCGAGGGTCATCCGGCGACAGACGCAGGCAAGATCCTCAGAGAGCTCGACAGGGGCAACGCGGCCTTCCTGCCCCTGGGAGGGCAGGGGGAGGGGCTGGGCGGACACAAGGGCTACGGACTGGCCACGATGGTGGAGATCCTCTCCGCCTCACTGGCCGGCGGCGCTTTCCTGCACGACCTGCTGGGCGTTGACGCTGATGGCCGCAGGCGGCCGCATATGCTGGGGCACTTCTTCCTGGCGATGGATGTTGCCCACTTTGTGCCCCTGGAAGGGTCGCGAAGAACCAGCGGCGAGATTTTGCGTCAACTGCAGGCCTCGCGAAAAGAGCCGGGGCAGAGCCGCATCTTTGTGGCGGGTGAGAAAGAATACGAGAACGTCAAGCGCGTCCGCAGGGACGGCGTCCCTATCAACGCCAACCTGCGCCGCGAGCTGCAGGCCGTGCGTGACGAACTGCACCTTGCCGGTTACGAGGAATGGCTGTGACCGGCAGGGCGAAGAATGGCGTCGATCCCGAGAAGGACCTCCGTTCCTACAATCGCGAGGCATGGAACCGCCAGGTGGCGGAGGGAAACCAGTGGACCGTGCCTGTTAGCCGCGAGGCGATCGCCTCGGCGCGACAAGGGGACTGGCAGATCGTGCTCACACCGCTCAAACCCGTGCCGCGGGAATGGTACCCGCCTTTGGCCGGCTGCGAAGTGCTCTGCCTGGCGTCCGGCGGCGGGCAGCAGGGACCCATCCTGGCCGCGGCAGGTGCCAATGTGACTGTGCTGGACAACTCTCCCGCTCAGCTGGCTCAGGACAGGCTGGTCGCCGAGCGCGAGGGACTGGCCATTCGCACGGTCGAGGGCGATATGGCGGACCTCAGTGCCTTCGAGGCCGAGAGCTTTGGCTTGATTGTGCACCCTGTATCGAACGTCTTTGCTCCGGACGTGCGGCCTGTGTGGCGGGAGGCCTACCGCGTACTGCGACACGGCGGCGTCGTGATGGCCGGGTTCATGAACCCGGACTGGTATTTGTTCGACCACGACCTCGCTGAGAAGACCAGGGAGATCAAAGTAGCTTACCGGCTGCCCTACTCCGACATTGCCAGCTTGAGCCCCGAGAAAAGGGAAGAGTACATCCGGCAAGGCTGGCCCCTGGAGTTCAGCCACAGCCTGGAGAGCCAGATTGGGGGGCAGCTCGAGGCAGGGCTGCTGCTGACGCACCTGTTCGAAGATGACTACCCGCCGGGAGACGAGGACCCGCTGGCCGACTATATGAGGCCATTCATCGCCACGAGGGCGATCAAGCCGTAGGCGCGGGAGGCGCGCCCAGCCTGCCGTGAGAAGTCAGGTGGAGGGCGAAGAAGGACAGGGCGGCGGCGGCGCAGACCAGGCCGCTGGCAAACCACAGCCAGTCCGGGTTTGAACCGTCCATCAAGAGACCTCCCGCCCAGGGACCGATGATAGCCGGGACAGTCACGGCCAGGCCGAAAAAGGCGGCGTAGCGCCCTCGCATCTCTTCCGGTGCCAGGAGCGCCACCAGAGCCTGGCTGACCGGGGCGACGATCATCTCGCCCACGGTCACCAGGATCATGATCCCGACCATCACAGAGAAGGGCACAGGCCAGCCGAAGGCGCCCAGCCCAAAGCAGTAGATCAGCGCTCCGACGGCCATCATCAGGGCCGGCGGACGAGACCTGATCTTGCTGGTCAGCCACATCTGCAGGAACACCACGATCATGGCGTTGATCGTCACAAGCAGGCCATAGCCCTGCGCCGAGACGCCCCTAAAGTCGCGCAGGAAGACGGCCAGGGACGTGTAGACCTGCTGGTACGCTCCCCAGAGTAGCAGCGACGCAGCGCAGAAGGCCACGAACGCGCCGTCGGAGGCCACCCTTCCATAGCCGCCCAGAGTATGGAGCGGACCTTTGCCCTGAGTCTGTGTGCTGTGTTTTGTGTATGTCTCCGGCAGGAAAAAGTAGACGATTCCGGCCGTGACCAGGCTAATGGCCGCATCGAGCACAAACAGAACGAAGGACGAACGATCTGCCAGGAAACCACCGACTGTGGGACCTACCAGCCAGGCCAGGTTCGCTGCCACGCTCAGAATCCCGTACCCTTCTGCCCGTTTATCTTCGGGAAGGAGATCCGCCACCATTGCCTGATGGGCTGGTCCGGCGAGGTGGCCCAGCAATCCCAGCGGCACGGCGAGCCAGTAGAGGAGTGAAAGGCGATTGACCCAGCCGAGAGAAAGCGCCACCAGCGCACTGGAGGCCAGTCCGAAGATGGTAACACCGCGGCGCCCGAACCGGTCGGCAAGCGCGCCCCCAGAATCCCGCCAACCAGACCGGACAGGGACACGACGCCGAAGAGACCGCCGGCCACGGCCATGCCGACCTGAAAGCGACCGGTGACGTACAGGGCGAAGAAGGGGAATAGTGCCGACTCCCCGATCACGTCGACGAAGGTACCCGCCACCAGCACCCAGAACGAACGTGGGTACTGCCCATACATCGCACGGCATCTGGCTATCATGGGAAACCTCCCAGAGCAATCAACATGCAGAGCAATATGATTGTAAGCGCTGCAGCGCAGAAGTCAATTTCGTTGCTCCGCCATGAATATATTCAATGTCTGGCTAAATTCGCCCGCAGGGCCCTCGGTTCAGGGTTTTCTCTCGCGGCCAACGGATCGTCACGTTCATGGTGGGCGGCGCCAGGGCGCGCAGAGCGGAGGCGGTCAGGACCTCTGCCAGAGGCGGCGTCAGCTCTCCGGATACATCAATCGATACGATGGAGCAAGGGTCGAGGTTCATCAGTCTATTGCCCAGGACGGCCTGAAGCTCATCTCGGCTGAGGTCGGCAATTGGGGCCGTCAGCACGACCATCGGTCGGGTGGGCAAGGAGACGAACCGAACAGCGAGCAACCGGCCGCGACCGTCGGAGGTGGGTGCCAACTCCAGCACGGCATAGCCCTTGGTTTCCTCTCGTTCGGCAAACGCGGTTCGCTCAACCGAACCGGGGTAGACCACGGGAGCGGCCAAAGGCCGTCCTGAGAGATCGCGGCGCAGTACCTGTGCGCGGTGGATGTGGCCGGCCAGCACCGCGGCCACATCGCCGGGAATATCGCGTCCCGGGATCACGTCGGGGCCGCTGCGGAAAGTATAGTTCTGCACCCCCACCTGCGCTCCTTCTACCGTCTGATGCATGCACAGCAGGCGAATGTTGGCCGGTTCGTCGCGATAGCGAGTCTGAGCGGCCAGGGCCGGCAGGTCCACACGTCCCTGACGAGAGCAGGGGAACCCTGCCACGGCCACACGCAGCCCGCGGAGTGTGAAGTAATGGGTGGCAGGGCTGCGAAAGATGTGCAAGTGCGGGTGAACGGTCCAGAGGCTCAGGGGAAGCCGCGAGCGCTCGTGATTGCCCGGCACAAGGAGGACGGGAACACCGGCACTGGCTACCTCGATAAGCGGCTCCATGGCCAGCTCGACCAGACGGTCAGGCACGCGGGACCGAAAAAGGAGATCGCCTCCATGGACGACCAGATCGACCTCGCCACGCAGGGCCGGCTCGAGAGCACGTCTCAGGTTGGCGAAGAAATCCCGGCCCCTCCGAGGGCGGTCTACGCGCGGGTGCAGCGGTAGGTCAAACCCCAGGTGCGTGTCGGCCACGAGCAAGACTTGGAGGGTCGAGTGTGACATGTCGCTTTTCACTGGGCCGCATTGTACACTAGAATGGGGCAGGGAACCTTTCCGCCAGACCAGACGTTTACCACCAGTACCCGCAGCCGTATCTGAAGGAGGATCGTTGCCGATGAGACAACGTGTCGTCTTTGCGCGCATCTTGCTTGGTTCCACCCTTGCATTGTCCCTCGTGGCTTGCCGACAGACCTCGGGATCTACTGAGACCTATGCCTCGCAGGCGGAGGTCAAACGCGGATCCGTGTCGATTGTGGTGCAGATGGCGGGACAGGTCGTAGCGGTCAACTCTTTGGAGCTCGATTTCTCGGGCACGAGTGGCCGTCTGGTGGACATAATGGTTCGCACCGGCCAGGAGGTACAGGCAGGGCAGGAGCTGATGCACCTGGATACCACCTCGTTGCAGCGCAGCCTGCGCGAGGCCGAGGCAGACCTGAAGGCAGCCGAAGCAGCGCTGACCACAGCACAGGAGGGAGCGGGGGAAAGCGAGTTGTCCAAAGCCGAGGCCGAGTTGTCCCATGCATCCTATGAACTGGATGCGGCCCGGCTTGAGCTTGAAGTGGCCGAAAAGGCCGGCGCGGAGCCTCTGCGCGAGAAGGTGGCCGATGCAGCATATGCTTTGCAGGTGGCTCGAGACGAGCTTCGTCTGAAGGAGATCGGCGAAGGACAGGCCACGATCAGGCAGCTGGAGTACGATCGAGCCTTCTTTCAGCGGGTGCTGCGCGACCTTCCTGCTAACGATGCGCAGCGGGCTGAGGTCCAAAAGAACCTGGCCGATACAGAGAAGGCGCTGGCCCGCGCCCGTACTTTGCGCGAAGCGGCGTTGGAAGTGGAGCGAGAGGTGGTCGAGGCAAAGCAGCGTGAGCTCGATCGAGCCAGGGAGGACCTCGACCATGTGCTGGCCGGAACAGACGACCCGGCCGACGCGTCGCGCCTGGCCTATCGAGCGGCTGAGGAGGCGGTTGGCACGGCGCAGGCCAGAGTCGATGCGCTGAGAGCCGGCGGGGAAAGCGGAGCGGTGGAGGCGGCGCGAACGGCATACGAGGCGGCCCAGGCTGCCCGCGGCTCGGCTCAGGCGGGCCTGGAAGCAGCCACATTGCGCGCGCCGTTTGATGGAACCGCTGTGGCCATCTACGTGGCCGCCAATGACACGGTGGGCCCCGGTCAGAAAGTGATGTTCCTGGCCGATTTCCGCGAGCTCCGTTTGGAAGCCCAGGTGACAGAGGTCGACGTGCCGAAAATCGAGTTAGGCCAGCAAGTCCGTGTCTCATTCGACATGTACCCCGGTCAGCTCTTCACCGGCAGGGTGCTGGACCTGCCCCGACAGGCGATCAACCAGAGCGGAATCGCGTACTACCGGGTCATCACGACTCTGGAGCATGGCCAGAGCACGATCAGGCTCGGCATGTACGGAAACGCGCGGGTGGTCATCGGCCAACGCGACAACGTCCTCACAATTCCCTCGGCGGCAATTCGCTACAATCCGATGGGTGAGACTTACGTTGACCTGCGCAAGGGCGAGAATTCGATCGAGGAGCGGGCCGTGGAGATCGGAATGAATGACGGCATCCAGGTGGAGGTTGTTGCGGGCCTGGCCGAAGGCGATACCGTGATGGTGCCCCTGGTAGCCGCGACGGACCCCTACGGCCGTTACGGAATCAAGTACTAGTACTCTGTGTACGATGGGAGCCGCGCATGGCAGAAGATCGATTCGAGATTGATGAACGCCGCAGCAGGCGGTTCAGGGCCCTCCTGGGCATCGTGGCGCTGCTTGCACTCGTCCTGTGCGCATGGTGGGCGTATCCGCGTCTGAGCGGCCTGTTGGGCGGTTCTGAGGAGGCACTCAAGGCCGGTCTGCCACAGGTAACGAGTGACGTGCCGGTGGCTCGCGGCCCTCTTACTCAGGCACTGCTCTTGGGCGGTTCCACTGAACCGGAGCGTACGGCCAGGTTGGCCTTTCGTGCGGCGACCGGCCGCATCGCGATGGTCTATGCCGCACCCGGGGAGTTGGTACAGGAAGGGCAGCTCATCCTGGAGCTTGATGCTGCCGAGCTACAGCGCGAGCTGGCCAAGGTGCGCGGCGAGCTTCTGACGGCGCGCAACGACCTGGACAAGCTGCTGGAGGATCGCGGCCTGAGCAAACGGATCACGCTGGATGAGGAATTGCGCAAAGCGCGCCTCAGTTTGCAGGAAGCGCAGCTCGACCTGGAGAGATTCAGCAGGGGCAAGGGCACTCCCGAGGAGCGCCTGGCCAAGGCTAGTGCCGACCTGGCGGCGGCGCAAGACGCCCTCAATGAGCTTCAATACGGCAAGCAGGCGCGTGAGGCCCTGGAGAGCCAGCGCGTCACAGCGGACCTCGCTGAGATCGAGCATGGCCCCTACGCGTGGATCCAGAATCCGAGCGAAGAGGATCGAGATAGTGAGTGGCTACTGCGCATAGTCATGTTCAACACGCGCGAAGCGTACGACCAGGCCTTGCTGCGACATGACATGGATGTGCGGGCTGCTGAGCGGAAGGTCACCCTGGCCAGGCGCGAGCTGCAGACGCTCAGAAACGAGATCGCCGCCGGCAGCCCTGCCGTCGGGCTGAAGAAGCGGCAGGCCACAGTGCAGCAGTCCGAAGCTCGAGTTGAGCATCTGCAGGCCCAGCTCAAGGCACTGGAAGGGGGCGACGTCGACCCGGATGTGGCCAAAGCCGAGGCACTGGTGGTCAAATTGCAGGGACGTGCTGCGGATGCGGAGGCAAGCCTTGCCGAAGCGACGATTGTGGCACCATTCTCGGGGATCATCAGCGAAATCACGGCACAGCCAGGGGCAACGGTGACACCGGGCCAGCAGCTGGTCACGCTTCTGAGTGCCGAGTCACTTCGCGTGACGATAGCGGTCAATGAGATGGACATCGGCCTGCTCAGCCAGGGGCAGGAGGTTGCCCTCGGCTTTGACGCCTTCCCTGGCCAGTCCGTCAGCGGCACACTGGGCGAGATCCCGCGCTACGGCACTTATCAGAACGGGATCACCGTATTCAACGTTGCGGTTGCCTTCGATCCGGCGGCTCTTGAGCTGCGCGCGGGCATGTCGGCCAATGTGACCGTACCGCTGGCACGGAAGGAGAGCGTGGTCAAGGTACCGACCATGGCCGTACAGCGCGACGCCGAAGGGTACTTCGTCCTGGTGGTTGTCAACGGGCGCACGAGCCGCAGGGCAGTAGAGACCGGCATCAGCGATGGCATCGAGACTGAGATCGTGCAGGGTCTGCAGGAGGGCGAAATGGTGCGAGTTGTCCTGCAGCCACCCATTGGACCCATCTACCGATGAGCCGCGCGGCCCCGGTAGTAGGAAAGGCAAGTCGCCTGACCGCCCGTCCGAGGCGGCAGGTACTCCGAGAACCTTGAGGTCGAAATGAGACGCCTAGTCAACTTTTGGTTTTCTGTGCTTGACCTGCGCACCAACAAGCTGCGCTCCGGACTGACGATGTTGGGTGTTGTCATCGGCATCGCGGCGGTCATCATGATCGTGTCCCTTGGCAATGGATTGCGCCGCTCCACTCAAGAACAAATGGAGGCGTGGTCCGCCGGGACGGTGGAAATCCGTCCCCAGTATATGCCCTACTACATGGACGTGAGCTCGGTCGTTAGGGAGAAAGCGGAAGCGGTCGCAGTGGAGAAGGGCGGAACTCTCCCAGGGCCGGTGATCCCGCAGCCCGTGACTCAGCCGCGCAGCCTCGAGCCCATGGATGTGGTGGCACTGCGGCAGCTCGCCACGCGGGTGGTTGAGGTGACACCGCTCTTCGAAAGCTGGGCCCAGATCGTCTACAAGGGGCAGTACGTGCCCAACCCGGGGGTCCAGGGAGTCTTGCCCGAATACCTGACCGTTTTCCGCACGACCATGAAGTACGGTCGCTTTTTCACCCAGCAGGAGAACGACCTCGCCGCGGCGGTAGTAGTACTCGACGAATCAGTGGTGGACGAGGTCTGGGGCAAGGGAGCCAACCCGGTGGGCGAAACCCTGCGCATGGTCCAGCAGGATGTCCCTCAGCTCTACACGGTGATTGGCGTTATGAACAAACGTCCAGGGGTGGTGGGCATCTCCAATCGCTCGATCCTGGTGCCGCTGCATACGGCGCAGATGCGCCTGTCCACAGAGGGCAAGACGGTGATCAGCTACATCGCAGCGCGGGTAGACGAGCGTGATTCCGCGGTCAGAAAGACGGCGGTGGCCGAGATCAACACGATCCTGCGCGCGCGGCGGGGGATCGCGGCCGGATCGCCGGAGGATTTCATGGTGCAGGACACTCTGCAGTGGAGCGAAGAGAGCATGGGCATCATCCGCACGATAACCATGATCCTGTCGGCAATCGCCGGGATCTCGCTGGTGGTGGGCAGCATCGGACTGATGAACATCATGCTCGTAGGCGTGGCAGAGAGGACCTGGGAGATCGGGCTCAAGCGTGCACTGGGCGCAGAGAAGGTCGATATCTTGTTGCAGTTCCTGGGCGAAGGTGTGCTGATCGCACTGGCCGGCGGTGCAGGCGGCCTCGCCCTCGGCCTCGGCGGGTCCTACATCGCGAGCCGGCTGATCGAGCAGGTTAAGGGAATGGCCACCGTCTCGCCCGATGTGGTGCTCATCGCCATGCTTGTGTCGCTTGTGGTGGGTGTCGTCGCCAGTTTGTATCCTGCCGGGCGAGCCGCTTCGTTGTTGCCGACGGCGGCGCTGAGGAGGGGATGATCCAGCTATGAACGAAGTTGGCACGACGCTGGTTGAAATGCAGGACGTGTGCAAAGAGTATCGTATGGGTCGAGTGCGCGTGCCCGCCCTGCAAGAGTTGAATCTCTGTATCGAGCAGGGTGAGTACCTGGCGATCGTGGGCCCTTCGGGCTCCGGCAAGAGCACGTTGCTGAATTTGCTGGGCTGCCTGGACCTGCCGACCGAAGGCACCTACAGACTGCGCGGAAAGGACGTGCGCACCCTTACGGATACGCAGCTTTCGCGGTTGCGAGGTATGGGCATCGGCTTTGTCTTTCAGGACTATTCGCTGTTGAAGCGGTTCAGTGCTCTGCGCAATGTCGAGCTTCCACACTACTACGCTGCCGGCAAGGGAAACCACAAGCGAGCCGCGAATCTCCTACAGTCGGTTGGACTGGGAGGTCGCGTCGCCCACAGGCCCACCGAATTGTCAGGCGGCGAGCAGCAGCGAGTGGCGGTTGCGCGAGCGTTGATGAATGATCCGTTCATGCTCCTGGCTGATGAGCCAACGGGGAACCTTGACACAAAGTCCGGGCAGGAGCTGATTACCATCCTGGAGGGCCTCAATGCCGAGCAGGGCCTGACTCTGATCATTGTCACCCATGATCCCACGATCAGCGCGAGAGCCAGGCGGCTGATTCGGCTGCGCGATGGGATGATCGTTGGGGACGAGAGGCAATCGACAACGGCGCACCAGGAGGATGCCAATTGAAGTCGCTGCGCTTTGTATCCCGCTTTGCAGGCAAGTACCGGTGGCCCCTGATCTGGACAGTGGTCAGCATGGTCCTCCTCACGCTTGTTCGCCTCGCCGGGCCATGGATAGTCAAGTCGATGGTGGACACAGTGACTGCACCGGGCGCGAGCCTGGTCGATTTGGGCCGGGTGCAGCAGCTGGCCCTGCTTGGCCTCGGAGTGTTTGCGGCACAGCTCGTGCTGCGGTTTGTGCGCTCTTATATGGCTCACGTGGCCGGGTGGGGAGTGGTAGCCGACGTGCGTCTGGCGATCTACGAGCACCTGCAGCGGCTGTCGCCCTCGTTCTACGAGGACAAGCAGACGGGGCAGTTGATGTCGCGGGTGGTCAACGACTCGGACTTGCTCGAGCAGTTGATGGCTCATGCGATCCCCGACGTGGTGGTGAATGTGTTGATGTTGGTCGGGGTGACGCTGGTCCTGGTGAGCATCAGCCCGACGCTGGCTCTCCTGAGCATGGCCCCCATCCCGCTGATCGTGGTGGCTATGCGCGGCTATGGCAAGTTCGTACGGCCTGCATTCCGCCAGAGGCAGGTTGAGCTGGGCGAGCTCAACGCCGCCCTGAATGACAACCTGTCCGGCATACGCGAGATCCAGGCCTTTACGCGAGAAGAGTCGGAGGGCTCGCACATTCTCCAACACATCTCACGCTACCGCGATTCGCTACTGCGCGCTCTCAGGCTGATGGCCGTGTTCCATCCGCTGGTCGAGTTCTTTTCCGGGCTTGGCACCCTTGTTCTGATCTACTTTGGCGGGGGACTTGTACTGCGAGGATCGCTGGGCATCGGCGCCCTCGTGGCCTTCTTCCTCTACCTGGAGCGGCTCTACGAGCCGGTCAGGGCTCTCAGCGAGGCCTGGGACAGCGTGCAGCAGGCCATCGCTGGCGCGGAACGCGTGTCGGAGCTTCTGGACGAGCAGCCGGACGTGGCGGACCGGCCCGACGCTGTTGAGCTCGTTCAGCGCGCCGTCGGGGCGATCCGGATGCACGAGGTCTGCTTCTGGTACAGAGAGGGTGACGTGGTGCTGCAAAACGTGGACCTGGACATTGCACCGGGTACCGTTACGGCTCTGGTGGGCCCGACCGGGGTAGGCAAAACCACCCTTTCCAAGCTGATCCCGCGCTTTTATGATGTGCGCGGCGGATCGATCACTCTGGATGGACACGACGTGCGCGACCTCACGCTGCGCAGTCTGAGACACCAGATCAGCATCGTGCTGCAGGACGTCTTTCTGTTTCACGGGACCGTTCGCGAGAACATTCTCTTTGGCCGGCCCGGAGCCAGCGAGGATGAGATGGTCGCGGCGGCCAGGGTAGCAAACGCTCACGAGTTCATACTGGCCCTGCCCGACGCCTACGACACGCTGATCGGCGAAAGGGGGGTCAAGCTGTCCGGCGGGCAAAGGCAGCGAATTGCCATCGCCAGGGCGGTGCTAAAGGATGCGCCCATTCTGATTCTGGACGAGGCAACGTCATCGGTCGACGCAGAGACCGAAATGCTCATTCAGCAGGCCCTTGAGCGGCTGATGGTAGGACGTACGACCATCGTGATTGCCCACAGGCTGTCCACCATCCGGTCGGCCAACACTATCGTCGTGCTGGAGGGAAGCCGAATCGTGGAGCAAGGCACACACGAGGAGTTAATGGCCAGGAACGGCTTGTACCGTCGTCTGAACGAGGTGCAAGTTGAAGAGAGCGTGGCGTGGCGTGCGCTCCGGGAAGCGCGTCAGCAGGTGACCAGCCACGAACTTCCGGAAGCGGTCGGCAGTGCCAGATAAGAAAACTGCCGCATGGCTTGCGGAGGAACCATGCGGCAGTGTTGGTCAGCGAACCTTCGAGGCTAGTGTGTCCCGCGTGAGCGGGCGATGACTACCAGCGGCGATTGTCGCGCCTGGGGCCTGACCCGGACTCGGTCTTGGGGCGGGCCTCAGAGACACGGATGTTGCGGCCGTCGAGCGGCTGCTCGTTGAGCTGGCTGATGGCCTGCTCAGCCGCAGCGTCATCGGTCATCTCGACAAAGGCAAAGCCCTTCGAGCGACCGGTTTCGCGATCAGTGATCAGAGCCACGGACTGCACCTCACCCAGGGCGGCGAAAGTCTCGCGCAGACGATCCTCGGTGGTGTTGTAGCTCAGGTTGCCGACGTACAATTTCTTAGTCACTGCTATCTCCTCTTGATTGGGTGAAGAATGGCTTGCGGAGGCTAGAGCGCCCGCACGCGGACGGCCTGCAGGCCCTTGGGGCCCTGCTCGACCTCGAACTCGACTCGCTGGTTCTCTTCGAGCGTACGAAAGCCCTCGGACTCGATGGCGGTGTGATGGACGAAGACGTCCTTCTCACCTTCCCGAGTGATGAAACCATAGCCTTTTGCATTGTTGAACCACTTGACTGTTCCAGTAACCCTATCCGACACGAACATACTCCTTCGAACGTAGATTTGAGGCGAAGCAGGACCGGGGGATAAAAAGAGACCGCCCAGTCTCCGCAGTTCAGGGCAGTCTATACGTCACGGCCAGAACTCACTTCGTCCTACAGCAGGCAATTGTAGCACAATTGTCCAGGAAGTCAAATCGGTCAGGAGTCTTTGTGGGCAGTTGGAGGGTAGCTTGGAGAGGTCTTATTCGCATCGTCGCAGACCTTCACGCGCGACCGTAGCTTATTCGGAGAGACGGTGTTTATGCAGACAGGAGAACACATGTCATCATCCCTGTTCATCTCCACGCTGATTCGGTACCTGCGGAGAATCAGGTTCGAGTGCCCGGACAACGTCCCTCGACAGGGTACAGCTCTGATGGTGGTCAGCCATTCGAGCCCGGCCGACTTGTTCTATTGCCTGGCTCTGATGCAGCACGTGGGCCGCGCCGACTGCCGGTTCGTCGTGTCTGCCGACATGCTGGAGTCCGATCGTTTTCGCGGCTATACCAGGACAACCATTGCGGGGTCCAATCCGCTCATGAGGTCCTGGGCCGCCGTTGCCGCGGGCGCAGGTGCGTTTGTCGTGCCTAGATTCTTTCGTAGTGTCGACGTCATTCCCATCTACCGTGAGGGTGACGACTCCGAATCGCGTCAGCAGGTGCTGTCCAGTCTGCTGGGCGGCAAGCTGGTGACCATTGCCCCGGAGTGGGGAAACGATAGTCACCGCAACGTTACGGGCCTGCGGCCGCTCACCCATGGCGTCGCTGCCATCGCCCGGCGTTTCTTTGAGACCACCCACGAGCCATTGACGCTTGTACCGGTTGCGCTTGCCGAGCCGGGGCGGCAGTTCTGGGAAGGGGTTCGCGTGCGAGTTGGAACGCCCTACCACGGCATGTCGGACCAGCATTACCCGGAGCTATTCGCGGGGACTGAACCCGCTGATCAGGAAACACGGCGCGAAGCGTACCGCCACTTCACCGGGGACCTCGGTCGTCGACTGCGGGAGCTGACCTAGCCTGTTGGTCCCGGCGCTGCTTACTTGACCCTGATGTGAGTCGGCGCTAAAATGGCCAGACGATGAGCCGCAACTGCCGAGGGCACTCGAACCCAGGGCAAAGCTGCCGGCGCGCCAGGATGGCGCGCCCGTGAGAGGATGACACCGACCACCATTTGATGGTGGAGCGGTGTTTTTTGTACCGGGAGGCCGCCGTGGTGGTGCAATGGCACATCCGAACGGGCGAGTATCACGACTCTATCACGCTGATGCAGACGGCGCAGAAGGTCACGCGGCTGCCAGGCGTTCGCGATGCGGCCGTGGTGATGGCCACAGACGCGAACCGCGCCTTACTGCAGAGCGCCGGGCTGTGGAACGAGGAACTGGCATCAGCGCTGCCGACCGACGTGATCCTTGTTGTGTCGGCGGATAGCGCCGAGGCCGCCGGCAATGCCCTCTCGCAGGCAGAGCTGTTTCTGGCAGCCAGGCCTGAGGCAGTCGCCTGCGACCGCGGCACGGGCAGGCCGGTACGCTCCCTGCGCGGTGCCATGCGCCAACAGCCGCAGAGCAACATAGCGGTCATCTCCGTAGCGGGCCGGTACGCAGCGAGGGAGGCCTGGCAGGCGCTGAACCAGGGACTGCACGTGCTGCTCTTTAGCGACAATGTATCGCTCGATGACGAGATTGCGCTCAAGAAGTATGCTGCCGCTGAGGGACTCCTGGTCATGGGACCGGGCTGCGGGACTGCTCTCCTGAATGGAGTGGCTCTCGGATTCGCCAACGCCGTGCGGCGCGGACCGGTTGGCGTGGTCGCGGCCGCAGGTACCGGGCTGCAGGAGGTCACCTCGCTGCTGGACCGTATCGGAACCGGCATCACGCAGGGCATCGGCACGGGCGGCCGGGACGTCTCCGAGTCGGTGGGCGGCATCACCATGCTGCAGGGACTTTCGGCCCTGCAGCAAGATCCCAACACCGCGGTGATCGTGCTGATCTCCAAGCCCCCTTCGGATCTTGTCGCCAAACGAGTGCTGGGGCAGGCCGGCGAGAGCGCCAAGCCCACCGTCGTGTGCTTCCTGGGTTCGTCTTCGCCCTGGCAGGCACAGACAAACGTGATCCGGGCCGCAACGCTTCAAGAAGCGGCCTGGTTTGCGGCCGAGGCCGCCGGGCGCAGCGGTTCCGCCGCACGCGCAGAACTGGCGCGAGACGCGGCAGAGCAGCGCGGTCAGGCTCTGGAGTTGAGACGCCAGCTTGCGCCGGGCCAGAGGTGGCTGCGGGGCCTGTTCAGCGGGGGCACTCTGGCTGCGGAGGCGCAGGTGATGTGGCGGGACCTGGGACTGAAGGTCTGGTCCAACGCTGCGCTGGACAGCAGGCACCAGCTTCGTGATACGGCGCTGTGTCAGGGCCATTGCATTCTGGACCTGGGAGAAGAGGAGTTCACCGTTGGCCGGCCGCACCCGATGATAGACCACGACCTTCGCGTGCGTCGACTCGCTCAGGAGGCGGCCGACCCGGAGGTCGCGGTGATTGTATTGGACGTGGTGCTGGGCTATGGGGCCCACGCCGATCCGGCGGCCGTGCTGGGACCGGCCATCGGGCGCGCCCGCGCACTGGCGTCTGAGTCAGGACGAACCCTGCAGGTAGTGACCTCGGTAACCGGCACAGAAAACGACCCACAGGGGCTGGAGCGGCAGGTGCAGGCCCTGCGAGAGGCAGGCGCTGTGGTGTGCGGCTGCAACGCCGCTGCAGCCAGGCTTTCTGGCGAGCTTGTACTGGGCCTGAAGCCAGCAGAGGAGAGGGGGTAGAGCACTATGGGCACTTTCAAGCAGGAGCTGTTCGCTCGACCCCTGGCCGTTATCAATGTCGGACTTCACGCGTTCGCCGAGAGTGTGGCCGCGCAGGGGGGGGCGGTGCTGGACATTGAGTGGAGACCGCCCCTCGTGCCGCACCTGCGCCACACTGCCTCCGGCTTGGATATGGACCAGGCCAACGCCCGGGCCGTTCGCCGTATCAACGACGGCCGTCCGCTGCTGGTGGGAATGGGCCTGGCAGGCGAGACGATCCCCGCTTTTCACAAGCGCCTGATTCTGCATTCCGGACCTCCTGTGACCTGGGAACGAATGTGCGGTCCCCAGCGCGGTGCCGTGATGGGCGCCCTGGTGTACGAGGGCTTGGCGAAAGACGAAGACGAGGCAGCGCAGCTCGCTTCAAGCGGTTCGGTGGAGTTTGCGCCCTGCCACCACTTCGGCGCAGTGGGGCCGATGGCAGGCATCATCTCCGCATCGATGCCCGTTTTCGTGGTGCGCAACGAGACCTTTGGCAACCTGGCCTTTGCCAGTCAGAACGAAGGCCTTGGCCGGGTGCTGCGCTATGGCGCCTTTGGCCCCGAGGTGTACCAGCGTCTGCGCTGGATGCGCGAGACACTCTACCCGACACTCTGCGAAGCGATCGTGCACCTGGGCTCGATCGGGACCCCCATCGATCTTCGCGTGATGATCAGCCAGGCGCTGCACATGGGCGACGAATGCCACAACCGCAACCGGGCCGGCACGTCGCTCCTGCTGCGCGCGCTGACACCGGCGATCCTGCGCACCTGTCCGGATCAAGAGCGGGCGGCGCAGGTATTCGAATTCATCGAGCGCAACGACCACTTTTTCCTTAACCTGTCGATGGCGGCAGGCAAGGCCTGCCTCATGCCAGCCGAAGGCATCGAGGGGTCAACTGTGCTGACAGTCATGGCGCGGAATGGGACGGACTTTGGGATCCGCATGGCAGGACGGCCCGAGCGCTGGTTCACGGCCCCGGCCGGGATAGTGAACGGGCTCTACCTGCCTGGATTCAGCGCCGAAGACGCCAATCCGGACATTGGCGACTCGTCAATCACGGAAACGGCCGGCTATGGTGGCTTTGCCATGGCATCGGCGCCCGCCATAGCCAAGTTCGTTGGCGGCACACCTCAGGATGCGTTGGAGACCACAGAGGCGATGTACGAGATCTGCTGCGCGGAGCACCAGCACTATACTATCCCGGCGCTCAACTTTCGCGGTACGCCCCTGGGCATAGACGTGCGACTGGTTGCTGAGACGGGGATCCTGCCCAGGCTCAACACGGGGATCGCGCACAGGAAGCCGGGAGTTGGCATGGTGGGCGCCGGCGTACTTCGCGCGCCGGCAGCATGCTTCCAGGAGGCGTTCGAGGTGCTGCGTCACGACTGCTCGCCTCGAGCCGAATGAGGGAGGGACTGTGGTAGCCAAGGACCTGTCCGGAGCACTGGAGAGAGAACAGGACACCGTACGCAAGTACCTGCAATGCAGCGACGCGCAGTGGCAGGATCTGCTAAGGATCACGGCCCGCTGCTGGGAGAGGGACTATGAGGAACAGCGGGATGAGCAGGTCCGTACCTTCGCTCTTGCCTGCGCCTATGCCGCTGCCAGGGAGAGGGGAGTCGCGCTGTTGACGGAATTGTTTACGGGAGAACGCCCGGAGGATCCGGACGAACCCAGAATATGGCTGGAGGCGATGCCCGTTCCACCGCTCAAGCGCGAAGGCAACACCCAGATCGACCTGGCTCTGGGTACCATCACACGGCGCAAGGACACGGACAGCGGCATCGAAATCGAGGACGTACGGGCGCCATGGGTCTGTATGACGGAGATGAAATGGATCAGGGATATCTCGCCTGAGACGAGGCACCTGTGCCACCGCAATCAACTGCTGCGAGTGATCGAGAATGCGCTCTGCTTCCAGAAGAACGGACGCTGCGCGGAGCGCGTCTATGTGACTCTGGTCACACCGGCGTTTCTTCTGAGCGCACCCGTCAAGTCGCGACTCTACCACTACAAGTATGAAGAGTACTCTTCAGACAGGCGAGCGATTCTGTGGGATCTGATGGGCACGTGCCGCACGGAAGAGCACAGACACGAGCCGGGCTGGTACTACCCCTCGAGCATGCCGGCACGCATCGAGACACTGACTCTGCGCTGGGTCACTTATGATGACCTTTTTGAGAACATCCCGGATTCGGCCATCCAGGGCCAGGTGCAAGAGTTCTGGGGCCAGGCACAAAAAGCTTTGCCGACGTTCTGAGCCAGGACAGGAAGGACAAGAGGGAGGACACAATGAAATGGATTGACCTGACGATTCCGCTGGGTGTTGGTACGCCACCCTGGCCAACCTACGAGCCGCTCCAGCTCAAGTATATGAAACGGCTCGCCCCGAATGGCGCAAACGGTCAACTGCTGACGCACTCCAACCACCTCGGCACACACATGGATGGAGAGATCCACTTTTACACACCGGGTAAGGACATCGCCTCACTGGAACTGAACGGCTTTCTGGTAGGTCCGGCGGCAGTGGTTGACCTGTCGAACGCAACCGGTGACTATCAAATCTACACCTCCAAGATGATCGAGGAACGGGTCGAGGTGCGCCCCCGCGACATCCTGATCATCCATACCGGGTACCACCATTTCGGATGGGATCATCCGACCGCGGATGAGATTCGCTACATGGTGAAGCATCCCGGCCCGGATCGTGAGTTTGCCGAGTGGTGCCGGCGCAAGGAGATACGCTGGATCGGGGTGGACTGCGGGAGTGCCGATCATCCGATGAACACCATTATCCGGCAATGGATGCCCCGGCAAGCGGCAGAGGCAGACAGGCTGTTCCGGACCAAGTACGGACAATCGCTGGAAGAGCGGTTCACTGCAGACAAGTACCAGCTCATGCACATTGAGCTGTTCCCGCACGGCATTATTCACGCCGAGTGCATCGGCGGCGAGATTGACCTACTGTTGAACCGCCGCACGATCATTGGTTTCTTCCCCTGGCGATTCGTTGACGGGGAGAGTTCAATCGGGCGCTGCGTGGCGATGGTGGACGACGCGGATTACGCCGAGCTTGTAACGCGCCGCAAGAAGCTGCCCAAGACGCGTTTCGGAGATGCCTTCGATCCGAGCCACGTCAAGCAAATCGAGAAGCTCTCACGCGCGTGATGACACTATCCCGAAGGCGTGGCCTCATGCTTGCCGCGTACTGCGTCGCCGTCTCGTGCTTCTGGGCGGCCCAGCACGTCTATTCGGCATTCCTGCCCGTCTACGCCAAGTCGATTGGGGCCTCGCTGTCGCTGGTCGGCGTCATCGTTGCCGGCTACGGCTTTGTGCAGTCGGCACTTCGTATCCCACTCGGCGTCACGTCGGATCGTCTCAGGAAACGCAAGCCATTTGTGCTGGCCGGATTCACCACAGTGGTCATTAGCTGCCTGGGTCTGGCACTCGCACCCGGCCCATTGTGGCTGGCACTGTTCCGCACTCTGGCCGGAGTGGCGGCGTCCGTCTGGTCGTCGGCCTCCGTGCTTTTCGTCAGCTACTTCCCGGCCAGGGATTCGGTGCGGGCCGTCAGCCTGGTGGCTTTCTTCCAGCAGGTGGGACTGGTGATTGCCTCGGTCCTGGGCGCGGTTGTTGCGGGGCGTTTTGGCTACATCGGTCCCTTCTATGCCGGTGCGGTGCTTGCTGCGGCGGGCCTGCTTCTGATCAGCCGTGCTCCGGAGGAGTCGACGGTGGTACAGGAGCCGGTACGCATCTCCCGCCTGCTCAAGACGATCACCGAACCCCGCCTTCTGCTGGTGTCGCTGGTTGGCGCGCTGCTGATGTACGTGAACTACGCTGTGAACGGCTTCGTGCCCGTGTACGCCGAGCAGCTTGGCGCAAACGCTCCGCAGATCGGCTGGCTTGTGGCAGGCGGCCAGGTAGCAGCAACGGTGTCGGCTCTGGCCGCCGCGTGGCTGGTGAAGCACAGGTCAGAACGAAGCATCATCGTGGGAGCGCTGTTGGCGTTGAGTGCGTCGATCATGGCAGCGGGGATGAGTCGAAGCCTGGGCCTGCTTGCGATCGCGCGAGGGGCGTACGGATTGTGCTACGGGCCTGTATACCCTCTGCTCACAGGGCTAAGCATCAAAGCCGTGCCGTCCGAAGAGCGCGCCTCAGCGATGAGCGTCTTCCAGGCGGTCTACGCAATTGGAATGTGGAGCGGTCCGCTGGTCAGCGGCATTGTGGCGGAGCGCATTGGACTGGGAAGTATGTTGAGCGTGACATCGGCAATGAGCCTGTTGGCGGCCCTGGTGACCTGGATGGGGATTCGGAAGAGCCAGGACCATCAAGGATGAGCCGATGAAGATGCGGTTCTGCGGTATGGCGCCAATTCGGGCAGTTGACGACGACGGCTCTTTCAGGTAGCATTGGGGTTACCGTTGCGCAGTGTGTCAGGTGCACAGTGATGAGCACGAAAGCCAAAGGAGGATTGCCTATGCCTATGGACATGGAACTGGAAGCCCTGCTGCGGCCCCCGGCTTCGCAAATGCCGACCTATCCCCCAAAGTGGATCACCCTCGCCACGGGCGCCAAAATGGTGGTGCGCCAGCTCGAGCGCGGCGACGTGCCGACACTGCTGAACGCCGTGCGGCCGACGATGAAAGTGGCGCGAGACTACTACGACATAGTCGGTGCTCGATTGTACGCTGAGCTTCTGGGTTGGTATCGCTACCGGGTCAAGGACCACTACTGCCTGGCCGGCCAGGTAAACGGGGCACTTGTCGGGATCGTGAATGGCCGGATGTATACCCCCGAGATCGGAATGAGCTATCATACTCTGGCGATCGACCGTGGACTGCGCGTGGGGGCTCACCTCTTTGCCGCCAAAATGGAGTACCACCTGGAGTACCTCGGCCAGGAGGAAGTCTGGATCACGGCGGAGAGCCCCATTGGTTTCCGACGGTGGATGATCGAGTACGGCCTGGAGCTGAAGGAAGGAATGCAGCACGAGCTAGGCGGCGCCTCCTTCTACTCGTTGACGAAGGCGATCTGGCACGAGGCCAAGCCAAGGTTGTGCGTCGGCAGCCGGCCCGTTCCCAGAGAGCTTCTGGCCAAGGCCGAGCTCGAGATCCGAGTGGCCGACGAAGGGCACATCCTGGACAAGATCCTTGGGGTGAAGGGAGGCGACTAGCTATGAGGAAGGTAGCTATTGTCGGCGTGGGCATGATTCCTTTTGGCCGCTACGAGTCGGAGTCCCTGGTAGAGATGCTGGCCATGCCCGCTCTGCGAGCCATGGACGACGCAGGAATCGGCGACCGGGCCGTCGACGCCCTGTATGTGGGCAATATGGCGGCGGGGATGTTCAACCATCAGTCGGCGGTGGCCAGTGCATTGGCCGACTACCTGGCCCTCCTGCCCGCCGCCGCCGACACGATTGAAAACGGCCCTGCCTCGGGCGGCTCGGCGATCAAGAACGGCCTTCTGGCCGTCGCCTCTGGGTACTATGACCTCGTTCTCGTCGTGGGTGGCGAGAAGATGCGCGATGTCATCGGCCCGCGAGCGACCGATACGGTCGCCACGATGACCCACCCGACCGCTGAGTACATCTACGGAGTGACGTTGCCCTCCCTGGCGGGTATGTTCACCCGACTCTATATGGAGAAGTACGGCGTGACGGAGAGACACCTGGCACAGGTAGCGATCAAGAACCACAACAACGGCCTTCTGAATCCCTACGCGCACATTCATGCTTCGATCACTCAGGAGGGGATACTGGACAGCCCACATTCGGTGGTCAACAGCCCCATCGTGTCGGATCCCTTGCGGTTGTACGACTGCTGTCCAGTGAGCGACGGAGCCGCGGCGTTGCTGCTGTGCCCCGCCGAAATGGTAGCCGAGTTCAAGAAGCCGAAGGTAGTGATCGCCGGGTTCGGACAGGCAACCGATACCCAGACGGTGCAGGAGCGCGAGGACCCGACCGATCTCAAGGCAGTCCGTCTGGCGGCGCAGCAGGCCTTTGCCATGGCCAAGCAGACGCCCAGGGATGTCGATCTGGCCGAGCTGCATGACGCCTTTACCATTCTGGAGATTGCCGAAAGCGAACACGCTGGTTTCTTCAAGAAGGGCGAGGGAGCCAGGGCGCTGGAGGAAGGGCGAACGCGGATTGGCGGTGATCTGCCCATCAACCCATCGGGCGGGCTCAAGGCGCGTGGTCACGCCCTGGGCGGAACGGGGGTCGCACAGGTAGCCGAGCTGGTCTGGCACCTGCGCGGTGAAGCAGGACAGAGGCAGGTCAAGGGTGCGGAGGTAGGTTTCTCACTGAACTTTGGCGGCTTTGGCAACAACGTCACGGCGTTCGTGTTGAGGAGGGAAGCATGAAGGAGCTGGTGGCCTACCGCTGTAAAAAGTGCGGCCTGATCATGTACCCAAAGCACGGGCGCTGCCTGCGCTGCAAAGCGCGCGAGTTCGAGCCGTTTGAGGCCGAAGGCGACGCGCGGCTGATCACCTACACAGACAACCAGACCCTGCCCTGGGGCATAGACGACAGACAGCGCTTCCTGGGAATCGTCGAGTTCGCGAACGGGGTCAAGGCCATGGGCTGGCTGAAGGTGGCAACCCCGAAGCTGGGCATGAAGCTCAAGCCTCACTGGGAGCCAGTGCGCGTGATGGGTGGAGAGGACGTGTACGGCCTCGTGCTGCGGCAGGGGAAATGAGCTGACCCTGTTGACCGGTGCCGCCTTTCCGGCCAACGTTCACGCCTGGCCATGTGCGACCCCGTGTCGAGGTGGTTCAATGTTATCCAGACCTGGTCTACCAAGCTTTGATTATGTGCGCGCAGGTTCGCACGATGAGGTTGTACGCCTCCTCGTTACGGGCGGCCCGGATGTGCGCCTGCTGATGGGCGGTACGGACCTTCTGGTGCGGATGCGTGATGGTGTGGTGCGGGCCAGGACTCTCGTCGATGTCAAGCACCTGCCGGGAATGCGCACCATCGCATACGACTCTGCGGCAGGACTGACGGTCGGCGCTGCTGTGACGATGAATCAACTTGCATCGAACGCCGACGTGAGAGCTCACTACGCCATCCTCGCCGAAGCCGCGAGCGCTGTGGCTTCTTATCAGGTGCGCAACAGGGCCACCCTGGGTGGCAACCTTTGCAATGCTTCCCCGGCCGCCGATACAGCGCCGGCAGTGATGGTGCTGGGCGGCCGTTTGGTGCTGTGTGGACCCGAGGGCGAACGCGAGGTGCCGATCGACGAGTTCTTCCTCGGACCGGGCAAGAGCGCTCGCCAGGCCAACGAGTTTCTCACGGCCGTGCGGCTACCTCCTCCAAGGCAAGGCGCCCGTGGCACGTACCTCAAGCTGGGGAGGAACCGCGAAGGCGACCTGGCAGTGGTGGGGGTGGGGGTTCTTGGCTCACCAAGCTCCGAGGTGCCTCCCGGCTATGCCTTCTCGATAGCTCTCGCCTCTGTGGCGCCTGTTCCGCTCCGCGCCACCGCTGCGGAACGGCTGCTGGCCGGCCAGAAACCTGGAGGAGCGGCCTTTGCGGCAGCGGCTCAGCTTGCCGCGCAAGAGGCACGCCCGATAGACGACGTGCGTTCGGGTGTCGCCTATCGAAGGGCGATGGTAGAGAGTCTGACCCGTCGAGGCCTCGAGACAGTCTGGCGCGGGCTGTCGGCTGCGTCGTCGGGAAGGGGGCGATAGGATGGCCACTCACTCCATTACGCTCACCGTGAACGGCGCCAAAGAGCAGGTCGACGTTGCCTCCAACTGGACTCTGCTTCAGCTCCTGCGCGACAGGCTAGCCCTGACGGGCACGAAGAACGGCTGCTCGGCAGGGGAGTGCGGCGCCTGCACCGTGCTGCTCAACGGAGAGCCGGTGAACTCGTGTTTGGTCCTGGCGGTGGAGGCAGATGGCGCTAACGTGGTGACTGTCGAAGGGTTGGCGCACGACGGTCAGCTAGACCCCCTGCAACAGGCTTTCATCGATGAAGGCGCCGTCCAGTGCGGGTTCTGCACGCCGGGGATGCTGTTGTCCGCGAGAGCGTTGCTGACTCGCAATCCCCATCCGTCCGAGCGGGAGATTCGCCAGGCATTGGTGGGCAACCTCTGCCGCTGCACAGGCTATGCGCGTATCGTTCGCGCCGTTCAGAAGGCGGCCGGATGATGGGGCGACAGGTGGAACAGACACGGGTTGTGGGAACCAGTGTTCCGAGAGTGGACGCTCTCGAAAAGGTCACAGGCGCGGCGAGGTTCACGGACGACCTGCAGTTTGGACCGGACCTGCTATTCGGGCGTGTCGTGCGCAGCCCGCACGCCCATGCCAGAATCGTCTCAATCGATACGGCCGCCGCTCTACAGATGCCCGGAGTCAGGGCGATCATCACCGGGGCGGACACGCCCGGCTTTATCGGTCTCTACCTGCGAGACAGGCACATCCTGGCTACGGACAGGGTGCGGCAGGTGGGCGATCCGGTGGCGGGCGTTATCGCCAGCACAGAACAGGCGGCGGAGGACGGGGCCAGGGCAATCCGGGTCGAGTACGAGCTGCTGCCCGGGGTCTTTGACCCATTTGAGGCGGTCCAGGCAGGGGCCCCGCTGATCCATCCCGACCTGGGTTCCTATGACGTTGCCTCGTTCCTGTACCCCAGGCCGGGCACCAACATCTCGCACCATTTCCGGATTCGCAAAGGCGACGTGGATGGGGCATTCGGACGGTGCGACACGATCCTGGAGGACACCTACCGCGCCCCGCAAATTCAGCACGTTCCGATCGAGACACACGTGGCCATCGCCCGGTGGGAGCAGACGGGCGAAGTCACCCTCTGGAGCGCTACCCAATCGCCTTTCGCGCAACGTAGCATGATTGCCGCGGCGATGGGCATCGAACCTGGAAATGTGCGCGTAATCGGAAACTACATCGGCGGAGGCTTTGGCTGCAAGGCGGGCGTGACGATGGAGGGCCTGGCGGTAGCCATGGCGCGAAGGGTACCCGGGCGACCAGTGAAGGTGCGCCTGACGCGTGAGGAAGAGTTCTTCTGCTCCTTTGTGCGGCAGGCATTGGTAGCCAAGGTCAAGATCGGCGCCACTCGGGAAGGCAAGGTGCTTGCCCTGCAGGTGGAGTACTACTGGGATGGTGGGGCATACACGGAATACGGAACGAACATCACTCGAGCGGCAGGGTACTCCTCAACGGGACCGTACTTTGTGCCCAGCGTGATGACCGACTCGTACTGCGTGTACACCAACAATCCTACTGGTGGTCCCATGCGCGGCTTTGGCATGCCCGAGATCCACTGGAGCATCGAACAGGTCATGGATCGTCTGGCGGAGAAGCTGGGGATGGACCGAGTGCAATTCCGACTGCTCAACTGCATCCGTGAGGGACAGGAGACGGTCAGCGGAATGACCATGCACGCCACGGGGCTGTCTCAGTGCATCAAGCGAGTGGCGAAGGACATCCAGTGGGGGGAGAAAGAGCCGCCTTCGGCGCCGCACAAGCTCCGCGGCAAGGGCATCGCCATCATGTGGAAGGCACCGGCCATGCCGCGCAACGCTGCCTCGGAGGCCTGGGTCGTGTTCAACGAGGATGGCACCTTCAACCTTGGCGTGGGGGGGCAGGAGCTTGGTCAGGGTTCATTCACGGTCGCGGCGCAGATGGCGGCGGAGGTTCTGGGCGTACCCATGGACCGGGTGCGGGTTGCGCGACCAGTGGACACACGCTACAGCCCCTACGAGTGGCAGACTGTGGCCAGCCGTCTGACCTGGTCAATGGGCAATGCGGTGAGAGCCGCGGCCACCGACGCCAGAAAGCAGATTCTCGACCTGGTGGGGCGCTGCTGGGGTGAGACCCCCGCTGATCTGGACATCCGCAATGGTGAGGTCATCTCGTACAAGAGTGAGCGCTCGGTGGGTCTCGACAAGCTTGTGATCTGCGGGCTCTCGATGCCAGGAGACAGGGAACTCATCGGCGGCCCCATCATGGGCCGCGGGCGATTCATGCCGACCTACGTCACGGACCTGGACAAGGAAACTGGACAGGGGACGCATGGTATGGTACACTACACGACAGGCGCAGAAGCTGTAGAGCTGGAAGTGGACACGGCCACCGGGCAGGTAGAAGTGCTGCGCGTGGCGGCCGCCTTCGACGTCGGTAAGGCCATCAATCCCGAGCTGGTGAAGGCCCAGATCGAAGGCGGAGTGGTACAGGGCATGAGCTCAGGGCTGTTCGAGGCCCTGCGGCTGAAAAACGGCGAGCCGCTGAACTCGTCGTTTGTGGACTACCGGATCGTCACGACCCTGGACGCGCCGCAGGAGATCATCACGGCGGTTGTGGAGACGGCGCAGGATGACGGTCCCTGGGGAGCGCGCGGTGTGGGTGAGCACACCATGGTGCCGACAGCTCCGGCCATTGCCAACGCCATCTACGATGCTATCGGAATTCGGTTCAACGAGATGCCGCTGACGGCGGAAAAGATCTACCTGGCACTGGCCCACAAGGCATGAAGAGTGACGACCGATGGGTGGCCGGCAGGATCGGCGGCCGGTGGCTCGTGGAACGTCACTAGTCATAACATATCGCGTCAGAGGAGACAAGAAATGAGAACGGACAAGCTACGGGGACGTGATTTTCTGTGCGAACTGGATTTCACTCGCGAGGAAATAGACACCATTCTGGACGTGGCGCTTGACCTCAAGAAGCGGCGGGCTATCGGCGAGGCGCACAACCACATCTTGCCCGGCAAGACTCTGTTCATGATCTTTTACAATCAGAGCCTGCGCACGCGCAACTCGTTCGAGGCGGGCATGACCCAGCTCGGCGGGCACGCCCATTACCTGGACCCAAGCAAGATCTACACCCCCGCGCTGGAAGGCAGGGAGAAAGCCTACTCGACGGAGCGTGTGTCGGATGTGGCGCGCACCCTGTCGCGCATGGGCGACGCTATCGCCATTCGCTGCTACGGCGACCCAGTTGGCTGGGAGTACGGCGGATCGCACGCCATGATTCGCGAGTTCGCCAAATGGGCGGACATCCCGGTCATCAACATGGAGTGCGACAAGTACCACCCGTGCCAGGGCATGGCGGACGTAATGACCGTGAAGGAAAAGTTCGGCGGTTTCAAGGGCGTCAAGTTCGTAATGAGCTGGGCCTACTCGCCGAGCATCGAGAAGCCGCGCGCCGTGCCTCAGAGCGCGATTCTGTACGCCACTTTGATGGGTATGGAAGTGACCCTGGCCCATCCAAAGGGCATGGAGCTGGACAACGAAGTGCTGAGCGCCTGCAAGGCAAACGCCAAGAAGTACGGAGGGTCATTCAAGGTTGAGAACGACTTTGAGACGGCCCTGAAGGGCGCGCACGTGGTCTATCCCAAAGCGTGGACGGCGATACCGGCCTTTGCCCCGCCCGTCGGAACCCGCGACGAGAAGAAGGCCCAGGCCATCTTTGATGCCAACAAGAGCTGGCTATGCGATGCCAAGAAGATGAAGCTGGCGGACAAGGACGCCATCTACATGCACTGTCTGCCGTGCGACCGCGGCTTTGAGGTCACCGATGAGGTGATCGACGGGCCGCAGTCTGTGGTGTTCGATGAAGCGGAGAACCGCCTGCACGCTCAGAAAGCGGTCATGTCGCTGATCATGCGCTAGATTCTGCGGGGACGTTGCCTTCTCTGCCTGGACAGGGGGAGGGCAACGTCCCTGCATTCTTACCGGTCAAGGAGAGGACAATGAGGTTACTGGTGGCGTTGGGGGGCAATGCGATTAAGCAGGCCCACGAAAAGGGCAGTTCGGAGGAGCAATTCCGCAACTGCAAGATCACCACGGAGCTGCTGGCGCAGGTCGTGGCGCGGATGAAGAAGGACGACCGCCTGATCATCACCCACGGCAACGGACCGCAGGCGGGCAACCTGATGGTGCAGCAGGAGGCCGGGAAGGCCCAGGTTCCCGCGCAGACGATGGACATAGTCGGCGCCATGACGCAGGGGCAGATCGGCTACATGCTGCAGCAGACGCTGCTTGATTACCTGCGCACACATGGGGTGAGCACCCCTGTTCTGGCAATCATCAATCAGGTACTGGTGAAGGAAGACGACCCCGAGTTCTTTGGTGAGGTGGCCTCCAAGCCGGTGGGCAACTTTATGACCGAGGAGGAAGCCAGGCAGCTCAAGGCGGAGCACCCTGAGTACATCGTCAAAAAGGTCAAGCCGACGGGCGAGAGGGCCTGGCGGCGCACCGTGGCGTCTCCGGATCCCATCGCCAACTGCGAAGATGAGGCGATCCGCCGAATGGTGGATGCTGGTATCATCGTCATTGCATCAGGCGGCGGCGGCATTCCAGTGGTCAGGAACGAGGACGGGGCGTTGCGCGGGGTCGAGGCGGTGATCGACAAAGACCTGGCCGGCGAGAGGCTGGCCGAGGTCGTCAAGGCTGACACGCTGTTGATCCTCACCGACGTGGAGCTGGTGCGGCTGAACTATGGCAAACCGGGTGAGGAGAAGCTGGGAGAACTGAGTCTGGCCGATGCGAAGAAGTACCTGGCAGAGGGGCATTTCCTGGCCGGAAGTATGGGACCCAAGGTGAAGGCCTGCGTCCGTTTCCTGGAGTGGGGCGGCAAGCGAGCGATCATCACCTCGCTGGACAAGGCAGTCGAGGCGCTGGACGGCAAGACCGGGACGAGAATCAGCAAGTAGGCCGCAGTCAGGGCGGCGGATCACGGGACGGGACGTCCGAGGGATGCCCCGTCCCGTTTATACTGTCAGGGCTGAAGCGCCTTTCTCACCCGGCCCAGAACCGCAGCGTCGGTGCAGGTCAGATAGACGGCCTCTCGTGACTTGCCGGCCTGGTAGAGCAAGCACAGGGCCGGCAGGGCACGGAAACCGAAGAACAGCACGCCCCCGGATACCTCCAGCAGTTGCCGGGGCTCTGTGAACGCGTACCACCAGCCCCGCTCGTGGGCCGGAACGCCAATGCCCAGGAAGCTGGGCGAACTCACCCTTGCGGCGAGTATTTGATCTCCAAGCCGCGTGGTCCAGAAGACCACAGGCACGTGGACCAGGCGCCGTTTCTGATCGCCGACCTCGAAAAGTCCGCTTCCGCGCACGAGAAGCTTCTCCTCGGCGGCGGGTGCCTCACCGCGGGCGGGCATGGCATTCGGCGAGGGCCGGAACAGCACAAAGCGCTGGCGCTCAGCCCACCACAGGAGCGCGCAATACAGCAAGGTCGCGACCACCAAGTTAAGACCCGCGGCGGTCAGGCCACCGCGCCAGATCCCCAACAGGCTGACCACGGAAGCGTACGAACCGGCCATCAGAACGAACCAGCGCAGCCGAATCGAACCGAAACGGCCGCGCTCAAGTGCGTAAGCGACCGCCAGAAAAAAACCCAGGAAGCGGTAGAATATGGACATAATCACTCCGGTCGGCGAATCAAGGGTTGCCTGCTTTGCGCGCCACCCACAGGAGGCGCGAGGAGTCACTGAGGGGCGGGTCAAAGCTGAAGCACTCGAAGGCGGCCTCCACTACCAGTCCTGCGTCCGACAGGGCAGCACGCACTTCGCGGTCCCCGAACGCTGCTTCCACGTGCTCCTCGTCAAAGCGCTCGTAAAGGCCATCCTGTTGGCGCACAAACCCGACCGCATGCACCGTCGAAAGCTCGCGGGCGTGGTCCCAGCTGCTATCCATCACCGTCGCCAGATTCTTGCCCTCGCTGAAGAAGCAGTTGTTACCCCAGAGCTGCTCCAGTGCGTAGCGCGTGTTGAGGTCAAACACCAGCAGTCCGTCCGGCAGCAGTGCCCGGGAGACGCGCTGAAGCACCCGGGTCACGTCGGGACGGCTCAGCATGTAGTTCAGGCTGTCATACAGGCAGGTAACCAGCGCAACGGGCCTGGGAAGCACCAGGTCACGCATGTCCTGGCGGCTGAGCGACAAGAACTGACCCATCTGAGCGGCTTTGGCCCTGGCCCGTTGCAGCATCGACTCTGAGGCATCGACACCGTATACTTCCCAACCGCGCTGGGCAAAGGCCAGGGCGACCGTGCCTGTACCACAGGCCAGGTCGAGCATCGAAAGACCGGGGGCCGGAAAACGCTCGAGTACCCGATCGAGGTATTCCAGCATCCGCAGGCTAAAACCGATCTGTCCGGACTCATCATAGACTTCCGCATAGCGTTCGTACATGCGACGATTATAAGGCAGCTATGGGCCTCCGCAACAATGCCTGAGTGCGCTGTGGTCCCGGCGACGCGAAGAGCTTGTTGGCAGAGCTGTGGCGAGCCGCGCTGTGATGCTCGGCGTCCCGACACCGCCTGTCCAACAGGCGAAGGAGGAGGGCACGGGACCGCGAAGTGGATCAGCCTCTCAAGCGAAGCCGAATGCGACGCCAGACCTCCACCAGAGAGTCAGCCAGGTGGGGAACGGCGTCCCGAGGCGGGTACTGCGGCGCTTTGACCGGCCCGCAGGCAAAAACATCGACCCCGACCGACCGGCACCTGGTTCGGATGGGTGCAATCAGGGACTCGTCGACCCCGCCAGCGTCTATCATGACCACAGGCGGTATCCTGAGTTCGTTGGTTATCCCCAGAAGTGAATCGAGCGAGTCAACGCCACCTCTGGGGTCAATCACCAGAACGGCCATGTCCGCCCCGTTGCAGGCGAGTCGCACCGGGCCGCCGTTGCCAGCCGGCGCCGCAACAAGCAGCGTTGCGGGCTGCCTTGCCAGCGCAGCGAGTCGCGCCTGCAGCTTGACGAAAGTAACGAGCTTGCCCGAGTTCGTCTGCCCGGAATCGAGCCGGGCATGGAACAACGCTCCGTAAGCAGACGCAGACAGAAACCAGCGGCCAGACTCCAGCTCCAGCATGGTGATAGCATGCTCCGGGCACTGGTAGTAGCACGAGTGGCAGGCCTGACACAGGGAGCGCTCAATACGGAACTGCGGCGACCCCGACTTGATTGCGCCGAAGCGACAGGCCTGAAGGCACGTGCCGCACGCGGTGCACTTGTC
This sequence comes from Anaerolineales bacterium UBA2200, assembly GCA_002327925.1. Classification (GTDB taxonomy): domain Bacteria; phylum Chloroflexota; class Anaerolineae; order UBA2200; family UBA2200; genus UBA2200. The sequence continues at coordinate 40,961 of DCVA01000040.1, read as the reverse complement.
CGGCAGGATGGTGGCAACCCGGGCACCCACAAAGTCGTGAGTCTCCTCCGTGCTCGCCCGCAGCAATTGAGCCAGTCCACCGTGCTCCACGTCGGCATCGACCAGCACCACAGAGCCGTCGTGGCGCGAGACAGAGGCCAGCGCAGCGGCGATCATGGCGCCGCTTCCGTTGTCGTCGTCGCTCAGGACGACCAGATGTGCGATACCCATGGCTCCTCTCCTGTGGCGGTCTCGTCAAGGCCGGCCTCCAGTATGCGGCAGGCTGGCAGAGTTGTCAATCCGTGTGCTACAATGGGGCAGTTCGCCGCGGCTGACGGATTCGTCGAACGCGGAGATACACCTCACCCGGCTACGAAAAACGGAAGGAAGTGTATGCAGCTCGACGGAGGGGAAGTGCGTTGAAGCCGAACACACGGATGCGGATCACTGTAATCCTTGCCGGTTTGCTGAGCCTGCTGTGCACACTCAACCCTGTTCGTGGCCTGACTCGGCAGCCTTCATTGATGGCGGCCAAGTTCGTCGATGTTGACTCAGCTGTGCCGGGAGAGACTCGCCGCTACACTCTCGTGATTATGAACGACATGCTGGGCGACCAGGATCCCGGTGCCCGGGCATCTTTGACAGACACTCTGCCACCGGGAGTCGAGTTCATCTACGGCTCGCTGGGGTCGGACGGCACATATGATGCGGACAGCAGAACTGTTGAATGGGAGGGGGCGGTACCGCGCGGGGGATCCGTGGCCATCAGCTTTGGCGTGCTCGTTACGGGCGAGGAGACCGGTACGATTATCAACCGGGTGCGTGTGCTGGATGCCTTTGGCCATGAAGTCTTTGCGTCGGTCGGGATCATGGTCACCGCCGCGCCCACTGCTACGCAGCCTCCCCTCGCTACGCCGACAACGACCCTGGCCGCGCCCGCAGAGTCGGGGCAAAGGCTGTTCCTGCCCATTGCCCATAGATAGCGCAAGTCGCTTGGGTGCTTTGCACCGTTTCGGACCCCCGACGGCGGGGCCAAGAACTCCTAGTCCTGCAGTGGCGCCTCGGAGGCCAGGGCACCTGTTCCCAGCTCGTCCCGCTCTCGTTCTAGCTCGCGGCGGAACTGTTGAGTATACAGATGGTAGTAGCGCCCTCGCTGCCGAAGCAGCTCAGCGTGGTTGCCCTCTTCAACGATTCGACCACCATCGATGAACAGGATTCGGTCAGCGCGCTTGATTGTCGACAGTCGGTGCGCGACCACAAAGCTGGTGCGGCCGCGCAACAACGTCTCCATTCCCTTCTGGATCAGGGCTTCGGTCAGTGTGTCCACAGATGAGGTTGCCTCATCCATAATCAGCAGCTCGGGCTGAGCAAGAATCGCGCGGGCGAGGCTGATCAACTGCTTCTGGCCCACGGAAAGGAGCTGCCCACCCTCGCCGACCGGTGAGTCATAGCCCTTGTCCATCTTGCGAATGAACTCGTCTGCGCCGACCGTGGTCGCCGCAGACTCGACCTCTTCGTCGGTCGCTGAGAGGCGTCCATAGCGGATGTTCTCGCGCAGGGTCCCAGAAAACAGGTGCGGCGTCTGCAGTACCACCCCCAGGCGCGATTGTATCGCGTGCAGGGAGAGCTCTGTGTAGTCGCGGCCATTGAATCGGATGGTACCGCGGCGGGGTTCATAGAAGCGGCACAGCAGATTAACGATCGTCGACTTGCCGCCTCCGGTCGGGCCCACAAGAGCGATCGTTTCGCCGGCCCGGACGTGCAGCGTAAAGTCGGAAAGCACCGGTTTGTTGGCGTCGTAATAGAAACCCACCTGCTCAAAGTCCACATCTCCGCGGATGGTGCCGGGGTCGGAAGCCCCGTCCAGATCGTGTACTTCGGGGGGCGAGTCGATGAGGCTGAACACACGCTCGGCGGAGGCGACTGCATGCTGCATCTCCGCGTAGACGCGGGCCAGGTCCTGCACAGGCCAGAGCATCGACCCGATCAGGTGCATGAATGCCTGCATATCACCAATGGTCAGGCCGGCCACGCGCGTCTGCCAGCCGCTGAGGGCAATAACTGCTGCTGCAGCCAGCGCACTGATCACCTGCACGGCTGGCAGGAAGAGCGCAGAGAGCCGTGCTGCCTGGTAGCTGGAATCGTGCATCTGGCCAGTCAGATGTGCGAACTCGAGCAGATTGGCGTCCTCGCGGCAGAGTGCCTTGACCACGCGCACTCCGGTGATGTTTTCGTTGTAGGACGCGGTGATCATCGAATTGAAGCGCCGCACACGGCGGAACTCGGCCAGGATCAGCTCGCTAAATCGGATGGCCACCAAGAACAGCAGTGGCAGAACCGCCACCACGACCAGGGCGAGCCTCCAGTTTATGATGGCCATGAAGGTAAGCGAGGTGGCGATGTTGACCACGCCCCAGGCGACGTCCAACAGACCCCACGTGACCAGCTGCGAGATGCGTTCCGTGTCCGATGTGACTCGGGCCATCAGCCAGCCCACTGCCGTGCGGTCATAGTACGAGAACGACAACTCCTGCAGATGGTCGAACATCCTGCGGCGCAGGTCGTACTGGATCCGCTCGCCCAGAACCCCTACCAGGTAGATGAAGGCCAGCACGCCCACGGCCTGCACGAGGATGGTTGCTCCGTAGCGCCACATGGCCGGCGCCAGTACAGCATGGTTTCCTGCCGCGATGTACTGGTCGAGGATCTCGCGGCGAATCATCGAGTAGTACGAGTCCAAAATGGACACGACCGCCACCGCCACCACCATGCCAGTCACAGTCCGACTGTGCGGGATGGCCTGGGCAAAGATGCGCAGCAGTGTCCGGCCGCTGGCAGAGCTCCTCTTGAGTTCTTCGTCGAGTTCTGTGTCAATCACTGGTGGAGCCTCGCACGAAGCGCAACTCTTGCTCGAGCTCTGACTCAATTCGTACCTGCAGATCGTAGATCTGGCGATAGGGGCCCGGCTGGGTCATCAACTCCGCATGAGTGCCTCTCTGGACAACGCGGCCACGGTCAAAGACCAGAATGAGGTCGGCGTTCATCAGACTCTGCACGCGGTGGGCGATGATGAACGTTGTTCGGCCCACCAGCAGACGATCCAGGGCGGAGCGAATAAGCGCTTCCGTTTCGGCATCGACGGACGAAGTGGAGTCGTCCAGGATCAGGATACGCGGGTTCTTGAGCAGGGTGCGGGCAACCGCGACGCGCTGCTTCTGACCTCCGGAGAGGGTAATCCCTCGCTCCCCGAGCATAGTCTCGTAGCCGTTCGGGAAGCACCGGATCTCGTGGTCGATCGCGGCGGTACGTGCCGCTGCCTCAACTTCCTCCATCGTGACGGGGCGACCGGCGCCGTAGGTAATGTTCTCGCGAATGGTACGCGAGAAGAGGAACGGCTCCTGTTCGACGATGCCGATTTGCTGGCGCAAATAGCGTCGCGGGTAGCGCTTGAGCTCGACCCCATCCAACAGCACGTGGCCCGAATCGTAATCATGGAAGCGAGGCAGGAGATTCGCCAGCGTCGTTTTGCCGGAACCGGTCGAACCGAGCAAGGCGATAGTCTGGCTCGGGGCGCACTCAAAGCTCACGTTGGAGATGGCCTCGTGACCAGACTGATAGTGGAAGGAAACGTCATCAAAGACCAGGGCGCCCCGCAGCGGCCCGGATGGGGCAACGTCGCCCTCCAGCAAGGGCTCGCGCGGCTGCTGCATAATCTCGCGCACGCGGTCGTAGGATACCAGCCCTGTAGACATGTTGACTATCAGTCGGCCGAGGTTGCGCATCGGCCAGACCAGGCCGATGACGAGTGCCGAATAGGCCACATAGGCGCCGGGCGTGATCGTGCCATCGACCACCCGCAACGCTCCGATCCACACGCAGAGCAGCATCTGCAGACCACAGAGGGCGTCTGACAGCGGCCAGTAGAGGGCGTGCATCGTCCACAGGCGCCTGCCGCGCTGGAACTTGGCCCAGTTCTCGCGGTCGAATTTCTCGCGCTCATAGTCCTGGCGGGCAAAGGCGCGCACCACCCGCACACCGGTCAGGTTCTCCTGAAGCACTGTGGAAAGGCGTGCTTCCTGGGCCTGATAGGCCTGGTAGGCTGAGGACACGCGACGAAAAAAGAACACGGAGACGGCAAAAAGCGGGGCCAGAACCGCGCTGGCCAGCCAGGCAAGCGGGACGTTCAAGCGCAGCAGGGCGGCCATATTGATGATAAAGAGAGAGACAATGCGACCGATGCCGATGGCCTGATCGGCATACAGGCGGCGCACACTGTCCACGTCCGAACTGCAGCGCTCGATCAGGTCGCCTGTCTGGGCGTGATCGTGGTAAGCGAATGAGAGGCGCTGGATGTGATCGTACAGGTAGTTGCGCAGACGGCGGGCCACACCCTCGCCTGTGTGTGCCGCCCAGATGCCGCTGAAGTAGCTGAAAGCGGCCTCCAGCAGGGCAGCACCAAAGAAGGCCAGCACGACGCGGGCAAGCTCGACTCCGAAGCGTGACTCGGCCAGAACCGTATCGACGAGGTAGCGCAGAGACAGGCTGGCTGCCGCCCGGCCGGTGGCAGAGAGAGCCAGACTCAGGGTGGCCGCAAGGTAGGGCCAGCGGAACCCGGCCGAGAGGCGCCACAGGCCGATCAGGCGATTGGGGTGAACGGCACGGCTGAGGTCATATTCTGCTGAGGATAGGGTCCGGTCGGTCGTTGACATGCAGTCGCTTCCAGGCACCTGCCATATACGCGCCCGCGTGCGCTGCGGTTCAATCGCGGTGGCGCAACACTTTAATGTAGCACAGAAGCAAGGTTCGGGCAAATGTGCCCCTGCCTGAGGTCGCAGCAAGTTCCGTGGCCAACTTGTGACCTGAGTCATCTGTGTGATAAAATCGCCGAGTATCGCTGGATTGGCGAACACAGACGTCAGGAGGGCAATCGTGAGCGACAGACCGTCCGCCTATGAGAGACTAGCCGACCGCCTCAGCAGGACGCCCAACGGCCTGCCCCGCAGCCCCAAGGGCACAGAACTCAAGTTCCTGGCCAAGATGTTCACGCCAGAGCAGGCAGAGCTCGGTGCGATCATGCGAATGACCCGCGAGGACGTGGGGGTCATTGCCGCCAGAGCCGGAGTGTCTGACGATGCCGCGCTGCAAACGCTGAAGGACATGGCGCGCCGGGGGCTGGTGAGCGTGGGCCGGGGGGAGAAGGGCCTGGCCTTCGGCCTGCAGCCCTTTGTAGTGGGGTCTTACGAAGACTCGCTGCCCTACTATGACAAGGAGATGGCGGAGCTCTTCGAGCAGCTCGTGCAGGAAACGGGCGGGGTCGGGATGCTCGGACCGGGGCCGTCGATGGTACGCGTCATTCCGGTTCAGGAGGCGGTCCCCGCTGACATAGAGCTGGCGCCCTACGAGCGGGTCAGCGACCTCGTGGAGAATGCCAAGGACTGGGGGGTGCGCGAGTGCATCTGCCGCAAGCAGAGGGAACTGATCGGCGAGCGTTGCGAGTACCCCAAATTCAACTGCGTCAATTTCGCCCCCGTCGCGGGCGTGTTCGCGAACGTCCCGTTCATCAGGCCTGTGTCCAAAGAGGAGGCCTTGAGGATCCTGCGCGAGGCAGAAGAGGCGGGCCTTGTGCACACGGTATACAACTACCAGCAGGACATCCACTACATCTGCAACTGCTGCCCTTGCTGCTGCGGCATCCTCCGTGGGGTGGTTGAGTTTGGCCAGGCGCACGCCCTGGCTCACTCCAACTACCTCGCTCACGTGGATAACGACTCTTGCGTGGGGTGCGAGGCTTGCCTCGAGCGGTGCCACTTTGGGGCCCTGTCGGTACCGGATGGCGTTTGCGTCGTCGACGAGACGCGCTGCATGGGCTGTGGTCTGTGCGTAAGCGCGTGTCCGAGCGATGCATTGCACCTCGACCGGCGCGCTGGCGTGGCGGAGGGGGAACCGCCCGTGAACCGCAAGACCTGGCAGCAGGCACGTGCCGATGCCCGGGGTGTGCCCCTGGAAGAGCTGCTGTAGGGTTGAAAATCGGTTATCCGTGTATCAACCGAACCCTGGAGTGCAAGGGCAACAGGACCTTCCGACTTCGCTCTTACTCAGAGCGGCGGCTCCTGGAGACCCTTGCCGGGAATCTGGCTTGTCTGGCAGAGGTTCTGCGTTACAACGTCGAGCACGGGCTCCTGTTTTTCCGTATCTCCTCAGACGTCGTTCCCTTCGCCTCACACCCGGTCAACTCGTTTGCATGGTGGGAGCACTTCCGCCCTCAGCTAGTCGCTCTCGGCGCCTTTGTGCTCAGCCATCAGATGCGCATCTCCATGCATCCCGACCAGTTCACTCTGTTGAACGCACTCGACGACACGATCGCAGCCAGCAGCATTGCAGAGCTCCGGTATCACACCCGGTTGCTGGACACGATGGGACTGGATTCCAGCGCCAAGGTCCAGATTCACATCGGGGGAGTGTACGGCGACCGGACGGCCAGCATGAAGCGCTTTTCTGAACGATATGCAGAGCTGGAACAGCCGATCCGGGCGCGGCTGGTCATCGAGAACGACCACATCAGCTATCCGCTTGCCGACTGCATGCGAATCCATGAGGCCACGGGAGTGCCTGTGCTGTTTGACGTGTTTCACCATCGAGGCAAGAACGAGGGTGAGCACTGGGAGACTGCCCTGCAAACGGCTGCACGCACGTGGAGAGACAGGGACGGCCTGCCAATGGTGGATTATTCCTCGCAGAAGCCCGGGGGACGGCGGGGCGAGCACGTGGAGCACATCGACCTGACCGACTGGCGGGTCTTTCTGCAGGGCAGCCACGATGTTGATGCGGACGTGATGCTGGAGGTCAAGGACAAGGAGCGCAGCGCGCTGCTGGCACTCGAAGCGGCGGCAGGGGATGAGCGACTGAGCACTTTGCACAGCGAAAGGGCATTGGGAGCGGTACCGGAGAGCCCCGAGGGAGAGAGCCCGTCATGAAGTCGGCCCTGGAGCTCACGCTTTCCGTGCCGTGCACCCTGGTGGTATAATCGCTGCTGGTTCAGATCGGCCGTCGTGAGGCCATGTGTAGTGATTTGGGAGGCGGGTTTGAACGAGACAGAGCTAGTCTACGACGCCGTGCTGACTGCCCTGCGGGGCGGAGAGTCGGCCTGCCTGTTGACGCTCATCGAGTCGCGCGGTTCCACTCCGCGCGAAGCAGGCGTCAAAATGCTGTTGCGCGGCAACGGGTCGATCGTGGGTACCATTGGCGGAGGCCCGATGGAGGCTTCGGCCCTGAAAGATGCCAGAGAGGCCCTTTCGACCGGCGAGTCACGCATCTGCTACTACTCGCTGCAGGGAGAATCCAAGACGGACCTGGGTGTGTGCGGCGGGGATGCGCGCGTATTCATCGAGGTACTCCAAGCGAAGCCAACATTGCTGATTGCCGGTGCCGGTCATGTAGGCCAACCGCTGGCGGAATTCGGCCACCAACTCGGTTTCCGCACCGTGGTGGCAGACGACCGCCCCGAGTTCGCCAGTGCTGAGCGGTTTCCCACGGCGGACAGGCTGGTAGTGGGGCCTTATCAGGAGCTGCTCAAGCACGTGGAGCTGAACGAGCGGACTTTCATCGTCATCGTGACGCGGGGGCACGAGCATGACGAGCTAGTACTCCGACAGGTCATCGATTCGCCGGCCGCCTATATCGGCATGATCGGCAGCCGACGCAAGGTAAGCACCGTTTTCGAGCGCCTCAGGCAAGATGGCGTGGCAGCGGAAAAGTTGGCCCGGGTGTATGCCCCGATTGGGTTGCGGACCGGCGGACAGAGTCCGGCTGAGATCGCCGTGAGCATCCTCGCGGAGATCGTGGCAGTGCAGCACGGCGAGACGGGTGAGCCGATGAGCCGGTGTGACAATCCGATGCGCAGCCCTGAGAGGATCGTTGACCACACCTAGCGCACTCTCCGCGCGGCAAGTGCGCCGCAACCTGATACTCGGCGTCCTCAATGGCACGCTGATGCGTGTTCTGGACACTCTGGCCAGTCCTGCCCTGGTGCTGACCTGGTTCGTGACTCAGCTCGGGGGATCTGCGTTCGCGGTCGGCCTGCTCATCCCCATCGCCAACGGCGGTTGGTTCCTGCCTCAGTTGTTCATGTCGCGCATGGTGCAGCCCATGCGGTTCAAGCTTCCCCTTTACCGGGCTGTGTCCGCGGTGCGCGTGGCCATCTGGGCGCTGATGGTGGGGATCGTCTTCCTCATCGGGAATCGGAACCCCGGCCTGACCCTGATGTGCTTCCTGCTGCTCTACACCCTCTTCTGCTTCGGGGCAGGCATATCGGGGTTGCCCTGGCTCGACGTGGTAGCCAAGGCCATCCCGCTGAGGCAGAGGGGGAGCTTTTTTGGCTGGCGCGATTTCAGCGGAGGCATTCTTGCCATTGGCGCATCGGTGCTAGTGCGGCTGGCCCTGGACGAGCGGAGGGGTGCTCACTTCCCGCTCAATTTCGGCCTCTTGTTCATTGCGGCGGGGCTGGCAGGTGCAGCGGGCTACTACGTGTTCGGCCGCATCACAGAGCCGGAGGAGGAGACGGACACGCTCTCCCCCCCGGTGGAGAGCTCGCACTGGCGCGCGGCGTGGCGTGTACCGCTGCGAGATAGTGGTTTTCGGGTGTTTCTATCGACACGTGTGACGTTGGCAGCCGCGACGGTTGCGTTGCCATTTTACGCGCTGTATGCCAAGGAAAGGCTGGGAGCGCCCGGTGAGATGGCAGGGGTGTACTCCGCCGCACTGACGCTTGCCCTGGTGGTATCGACACTGCTCTGGGGACGGCTGAGCGACCGTCGCGGCAACCGGGTTGTGCTTCAGGTAGTCAGCGTAGGGCAGCTTTTACTGCCCTTGCTTCCTCTCCTGCTGGGCAGACACCTGTCTTACCTCAGCTTCACGGCCGTATTCGCGCTGGTTGGCATCGTGCAGAGCGGCAGTGACATAAGCCTCCTGGGCATGGGTCTGGAGCTCGCTCCCCCCGCCCAGCGCAGCCTCTACCTGGGTATGTTGAACACGACTCTCGGCGTGGTGAGCTTTGTGCTGATTCTTGGAGGTTGGATTGCCACTCGCTGGGGTTTGGAGTCGGTGTTCCTGGTCAGCGCGGCGCTGGCCCTGATTGCCATCTTGACCGTGGCAAGGCTGCCAGATCCACGACGAGCTCAACTGCACCAATCATCGACGCCATCGTAGAAGGAGACCGAGGCATGGAACTCGAAACCAGAGTCAGCCAGATGCTTGGCGCGCACGGCGACGTGCGACTGAACCCCACTCGGCGCGAAATGATCGCGCAGGTAGTGGCGCGCAGGGAGGCCATCGTGGCGGCAAATGGCTGCCTGGCCACATGGACTCCTCCGGAGTCGAGCGGTCGCAGTCCCATGGACACGTACACGGTGAGGCGCCCGCAGAGCGAGAAGGACATAGACTGGGATTCACCCAACAATATCCCGATGGAGCCAGAGACGTTCGACATGCTGATGGACGATGTGCTCGCCGTCCTGGCGGCCAAGCCCACGCTTTACGTAACGGACCGAGTGCTCGTGGCGGAGACTCGCTTCGCCCAGCCGGTGCGCGTCGTGGCTGACCGTGCTCTGACCGCCCTCTTCAGCGACAACATGTTCCGGCCCGTGCCCGCGGATCTGGGGCAAAGCATACTGGCGAGCCGGGGCTTTACACTCGTGGCAGCACCGTACGACAAGGTGGAGCGCGCGCGATACGATGGGCGACTGCGAAAGGTCGGGGGCAAGACCTCCAATCTGGCGGTGGCCATGGATATGGACCGCCGTGTGGGCATCATCCTCGGCTCGGCCTACGGTGGGACGGTGAAGAAGATGATGTTCAGCGTGATGAACTACATCCTTCCCGGGGTCGGCGTCCTGCCGCTGCACTGTTCGGCCAACGAAGGCAAGGAGGGCGACATTGCCCTGTTGCTCGGGCTTTCAGGGACCGGCAAGACAACACTCTCGGCGGATCCGCGGCGGTCCCTCCTGGGAGACGACGAGCACTCCTGGAGCGACAACGGGGTGGCCAACTTTGAGTTCGGCTGCTACGCCAAGCTGATCAACCTGCGTCAACATAAGGAACCTCAGATCTGGAACGCAGTGCTGCACGAGGCCCACTACCTGGAACACGGCGCCATCGTCGAGAACGCGATGATGTACCCGGACGGCCGTTTCGACCTCGACGACGCGCGGCTCACTCCCAACTCCCGGGCATCTTTCCCGCTTAGTTTTCTGGAGAACGTCAAGGAGCCGCCAGTCGGAGGCCATCCGCGCACCATTCTATTCCTGACTGCTGACGCGAACGGCGTGCTGCCGCCTGTGGCCAGGTTGAGCCCAGAGCAAGCCATGCTGTGGTTCCTGATGGGTTATACCAGCAAGCTGGCGGGTACCGAGACGGGGATCATTGACCCGCAGAGCACATTCTCCCGCTTCTTCGGCTCGCCGTTCATGCCGCGCAATCCGGATGTTTACGCGGACATGCTGGGCGAAAAGATGCGGCAGCATGGCACGGACGTCTATCTGGTCAACACAGGCTGGACCGGAGGCATCTTTGGCGTGGGCCACCGTATCGATATCGACGTGACGCGCTCTCTGGTCAACAGCGCGCTGAGCGGCAAGCTTAGCGAGGCCGAGTACGATCTGGATCCCCTGTTCCACCTCTGGGTTCCGCGGAGCTGTCCCGACGTGGACGCGGCGATCCTGAATCCGAGGAACACGTGGACGGACCCGGCGGCCTTTGAGCATCAGTCGCGCAAGCTGGCCGGCGACTTTGCGAAGGCGTTCGACAAGACCTACGGAAGCAAGGGCATCCGTGCGGCCATCGCAGCAGAGTGCCCGGGGCGGTAAGGGAGATGGGCCGGGAGCAGTGCGTCATGGGAAAAGCGCGAACGCTGGCGCGCGTTGAAAACGACCTGACGCGGGGCGACCTGGGCAAGGCGCGCGATCGGATGCATGGCCTGGTCGCCCAGTACCCTGACGACATCTCCCTGAGAGCAAAGCTGGCAGAGATTTACGCCCGGCTGCACTACCCGCAGATGGCCGGTCGATACTGGTACCTGGAACAGGAAAAGACCTCCGCCATGAGAGAGGCTTGCCTTGTCTTTGAGCGGTCCTGCGGGGGCGATCCACTGCCTATCCTGCTGGCACTCAAGTTTCGTGGAGATCCCGCGACGCTCACGGCCTACCCGCGAGGGAGGCTGGAGGATCTGCAGCGACGCTGCCTGGAACGACACGGCTTCTATCCGGACCAACGCTACCACGGACGGGATCGCTGGAGGCCGTCACAGAAGCGCACTCGCATGGACCGGGTGCTCGCCGCGGGATTCGGCCTGTTCCTGATGGGCTTCGTCTTCCTGGCAGCGCTCGGGCTGGTGGCACTTCTGACCAGGCTCTCGGGGCTACGTTGACCCAGCTTGACACATGACGCCGCTTGTGGTAGGATAGAAGAGTAAAGACGAAGAACGAGGCTAGTAGGCGTTTGAGCTCCAGCTCAGAGAGCCGGGGAACAGGTGCGAACCCGGTGCCGGGACGAACGCCGAATGGACTCGGGAGTTGCAGGGCGAAAGGCGAGGTGCCGATTAGCCCGTGCCGGAGCCGCCACCGTTATCTCGGCTGAGGGTATCGGCAGGTCTGGGCCAGAGATGGACTCCAGCCAGTTCTGTACCTGCACAGAGTGAGACTGGTCCCAGCAGCAGCGAATCCGCCCTCACGGGCGGATTCCCTTGTTTGGACGCTGGCAGTTGCCAGTCTAAGGTGGGTGGTACCACGGGAGTGAGCCTCTCGTCCCAGACGCGTTCTGGGCGAGGGGTTTTTTGTTTGTCGCAGATCATGAAAGGAGACCAAGATGCAAACACGGAGCTTTCGACTTGACGAATCCAGGATACCGACCGAGTGGTACAACATTCAGGCGGATCTGCCGGGGCCCTTGCCACCCACGTTGCACCCCGTCACGCTCCAGCCCGCGGGGCCGGCCGACCTGGCGCCCCTCTTCCCAATGGAGGTAATCCGCCAGGAAGTCAGCACAGAGCGCTACATCGCCATTCCGCCGGAGGTTCGCGAGGTATACAAGCTATGGAGACCCACGCCGCTGGTGAGGGCAACGCGCCTGGAGAAGGCGCTGGACACGCCGGCGCACATCTACTACAAGAACGAGGGGGTGAGCCCGGCTGGCAGTCACAAGCCAAATACAGCCGTGGCGCAGGCCTTCTACAACAAGGCGCAGGGCGTGAAACGTATCTCGACGGAGACCGGCGCGGGTCAGTGGGGGAGTTCTCTGGCCATGGCCTGCAACTTCTTCGGCCTCGAATGCAAGGTGTACATGGTTAAGGTAAGCTACCAACAAAAGCCCTATCGGCGGTCCCTGATGCAGCTCTGGGGAGCGAGTGTCACGCCCAGCCCAAGCACCGAGACGGCGGCAGGGCGGAGCATTCTGGCGGAAAACCCGGACTCCAACGGATCGCTGGGCATGGCAATCAGCGAGGCAGTTGAAGTTGCGGCGCAGAATGAGGACACCAAGTACTCTCTCGGGAGTGTGCTGAACCACGTGCTGATGCACCAGACCGTCATCGGCCAGGAAGCGATGGAGCAGATGCAGATGGCCGGCGAGGAGCCTGACGTGGTGATCGGCTGCGTCGGGGGAGGATCGAACTTTGGCGGTATTGCTTTTCCCTTCATGCGACGGGTGCTCAAGGAAGGTGCCACCACCCGATTCGTCGCCGTAGAGCCGAAGGCTTGCCCGTCAATGACGAGGGGCGTGTACGCCTATGACTATGGCGATACTGCGCGTATGGCTCCCGTGGTCAAGATGTACACGCTGGGGCACACCTTTGTGCCTGCCGGCATTCATGCCGGCGGACTGCGCTACCATGGAATGGCACCGCTACTATCCGCCCTCGCCAGGGATGGATACGTCGAATCGGTCGCTTATCACCAAAACCCGGTCTTTGAGGCCGCCGTGATGTTCGCGCGTACCGAGGGTATCGTGCCCGCTCCGGAGACAGCTCACGCCATCAAAGCGGCAATCGACGAGGCATTGCGGTGCAAGGCCACTGGAGAAGCCAAGGTCATTCTGTTCAACTTTAGCGGGCACGGGCATTTCGACATGGCTGCCTACGACGCCTATCTGGCAGGCAATCTGACTGATACGGAGTACACGGACGAGCAGTTGAGCCGATCTCTGGCCAGACTGCCCGACGTTGGTGGGGCAGGGCAGTGAGAGGAACGTCATGAATCTGAGGATCCCCGGGCCGACGCCCCTGCCTGCCGCGGTGAGGCGGGCGGCAGGTGCAGAGGTCATTGATCATCGCGGCAGGGTGTTTGAAGATCTGCTCATCCGCTGCTCGAACCGACTGAGGGAGTTTTATCAAACGCAGAGCGACGTGCTCGTGCTGACCGGCTCGGGAACGGGCGGCCTGGAGGCGGCGCTCGTAAACGTGCTCTCGCCCGGAGACGAGGTGCTGGCTGTATCGACGGGTCACTTTGGCGAACGCTTTGCCGCCATCGCGCGTGCATTCGGTGCCCGGGTGACTCAACTGGATGTCCCCTGGGGTCAGGCCCACAGCGCCGGCACCATCGCGAAAGCACTGAACGACAACTCGGGTATCCGCCTGCTGCTGACGACGCACAACGAGACCTCCACGGGCGTACTCAACGACCTGGCGCCCGTGGCGGAACTGCTGGAGCGCCTTGGTTCCCGCAGGCCGCTTTGGCTGGTAGATGCTGTGAGCTCTCTGGGAGCCACGGACCTGCCGATGGACAAGTGGGGCTGCGACGTAGTGATCTCTGCGTCGCAAAAGGCCTGGATGGCTCCACCCGGACTGTCATTCCTGGCGGTGAGTGAGCGCGCCTGGGAAAGGATCGACACAGCGTCATGCCCGAGGTACTACTGGGACCTGCGCGAGGCGAAGAGGTACGCCCGGAAGGGGCAGACGCCGTTCACTCCGGCTGTCAGCGCTCTGGCCGGTCTTGGCGAGGCCCTCGAGCTGATGGCAGACGAGGGGCTGCCCGCCATCGTGGCACGACATAGAAGGCAGGCCTCTCAGATGCGATCAGGGCTGCGCCAACTGGGCTTTGGGCTTCTGGCACAGGGCGAGTGCGCCTCTCCTACCGTGACTGCGGCGCTGATGCCCAAAGGACTTGCCGCCACGGATCTCAAGAGACGGCTGCTTGCTGAGCAGGGGGTGGTCATCGCCGCAGGCATGGGCGAGTTGAAGGACAAGGTCATACGGGTGGCGCACATGGGGTTCTGCACCGACCAGGACGTCCAGGCAAGCCTAGATGCCATCGAAGCTGTGCAACGCACCGCTCAAACAGCCGGTACCGTTAGCACAGTGTGAGCCCGCGCACGATCGAGTACCAGACACGAACTTACATCTGCCGGTCTGAGGTGAATGAGGACATGAGCACAATACTGGTCACAGAGCCGTTGGCTGACGAGGGACTGGAAACGCTGCGTACCGGAGCGCAGGTTACCCTGGCCACGGGACTGAGCGCGGCGGAACTGCTGGAGAAGGTACGCACCGTGGACGGACTCCTTGTGCGAAGCAAGACCAAGGTGACCGCGGCGCTCATCGCCGCCGCCCCGCGACTCAAGGTCATCGGGCGTGTGGGGACGGGAGTTGACAATATCGACCTGACTGCAGCCACCCATCGCGGCGTTGTGGTGGTAAATGCACCCTACGGCAACACGGTCTCCGTCGCCGAGCACTCTTTGGCTCTGCTGCTCGCACTGGCGCGCCACCTTCCACAGGCGGACTCCTCGATGCGGGGCGGACGCTGGGAGAAGACGAGTCTGGAGGGCACTCAGATTCGCGGAAAAGTGCTGGGCCTGGTCGGCCTCGGGCGCGTTGGGGTCGCCGTGGCGCGCAGGGCCCTCGGGTTTGAGATGAAGGTGTTGGCGCACGACGCCTTCGTTACGCCCGAGCGAGCCGCCCAGATGGGGGTCACGTGGGTTCCACTTGACGAGCTGCTGGCCGCCTCCGATTTTGTGTCGCTGCATTTGCCGGATACAGAGCAGACGCGCGGTCTCATCGGGGATCAAGCCCTGGCGCGAATGAAGCCGGGCGCCTATCTGATCAACTGCGCCCGGGGCAGCCTGGTGGATGAATCAGCGCTGATTCGAGCGCTCGATAGCGGCCAACTGGCCGGGGCAGGTCTGGATGTGTTCTCGCGCGAGCCGCTGCCGGACTGTGCACTGTTGCACCATCCGCGGGTGATTCTCACGCCGCACCTGGCCGGGTCGACTGCCGAGGCACAACGCGACTCGGCTGTGGAGGTGGCGCGTCAGGTACTGGCTGTGCTGGACGGTGAAGTACCAGAGTATCCTGTCAATGCACCTGCTTTGCCCGCTGAGGAGCTGGCCGCGGTGGGTCCTTACCTTGATCTCGCGCAACGACTTGGCAGGTTCTACGCTCAGTGGTCCGGCAATCACATCACCTCTCTCGAAGTGGCGTGCACCTCGGAAATGGCTGGTCAGAGGCTCGACCTGGTGGTGTCGTCGCTTCTGGTGGGCTTGCTCGCGGACAGTGCCGAAGAGGGGATCAACTGGGTCAACTCGCAATGGGTGGCCAGAGAACGCGGCATCAGCTTTGCGGCACGACTGGAGCCGGAGGTCACATCATCGGGCTGGTCTCATTGGATCGAGTTGCGAGTGCAGGCCGATGGCGTGAAGCGCAGCGTTACAGGAGCGGTCCTGCGCGGGGAGCCGCACGTCATCCAGGTGAACGGCTACTGGCTCGACTTTGTGGCGAGGGGCCTCTTGCTCGTAAGCGACCATCGAGAGCAGCCAGGTATCCTGGGGCGCATGGGCACTCTGCTGGGCAACGCAGGCCTAAACATCCACTTTGTGCAGGTGGGGCGCAAGGAGCGCGGCGGGGCAGGGCTACTGGTAATGGGCCTCGACGACCCACTCACTCCCGCGGTTCTGGAGCAGGTGCTGGCTCTACCAAGCATCCGCTCCGCCAGAATGGTGCGGCTGGACTGACGGAAGGGCTAGGGGTCCAGGGCAGGGAGAGGCTGCCCACGCAGACGAAACCAGGCCTCGCGTGCCGCGCCGGCTGTGGTGAAGGAACCGGCTGCCACCACCAGTCCGTCTGGGCCGGCCTGCTCGATGGCACGGGATGTGGCCTCCGAAATGGATTCGCACACCCAGGTTGACACATGATGCTGAGCCGCGAGGCGCTGGAGCTCGTGAGGCTCGGTGGCACGCGGGTGATGCGAGCTGGCCAGAAAGGCCCCTGCGCCGATTGGCAGGAGCTGTTTCAGGATGGCCGGGATATCCTTGTCGCTGAGGATCCCGAGCACGAACCACGGCTTGACTCCAGGGAAGTAGTCATGGATCGCCCTGGCCAGTACCCGGGCCGAGTCCACGTTGTGGGCTCCGTCCACGACAAAGTAGGGCCTCGTTCCCAGCAGTTCAAAGCGGCCGGGCCAGCGCACGGCGCGCAGGCCGAGGCGCACCGCTTGCTCGTCTATCGCCAGGTTTGCCGTCCTCAGTACTTCCACCGTCTCCAGCGCTACCACGGCGTTGCGAAGCTGGTGCGCTCCCAGCAGGGGCAAGCAGAGGTCACGGAGAGTCTGAGCTCCATCTCCGCGGCGTGAGGCGGTGAACTCTTGACACTGGAGGGTGCGGTCCGTACCGCGCCAGCGCCACAGCCGCGATGCTGCGTGCAGAGGCGCGGCACGCTCAGCGCACTGGCGCTCGATGACCCTCATCGCAGCGGCCTCCTGGAGCGCGCATACCACGGGTGTCCCTGGCTTGATGATGCCCGCCTTCTCCGTAGCGATCTCGGCCAGCGTGCGGCCGAGGATGTGCATATGATCGTGGCCGATGGTGGTGATTACAGCAACGATCGGCTGGACCACATTGGTGGCATCCAGTCGTCCTCCCAGTCCAACCTCCACGACGACGACCTGGGCTCCGGCCCGGGCAAAGTGATCAAACGCCAGGGCGGTGGCCACCTCGAAGGTTGTCAGTTCAGGGTCAGCCAAGGCTATAGGGCGTATCCGTTCGGCAAGTCGCGCCACCTCGTCCTCGCGAATCATCTCGCCATTGAGCTGAATCCGTTCGCGAAAGCTGTGCAGGTGAGGCGAGGTGTAGAGCCCGGTTCGGTAGCCAGCCTGCTGCAAGATGGAGGCGAGGACCGCCGAAGTGGAGCCCTTCCCTTTCGTGCCGGCCACGTGGATGGTGCGAAACGAGCGCTCCGGATTGCCCAGGGCGTCCAACAAACGCTGCACGCGGCACAGGTCGAAGTACTGCGGGGCATAGGCGGAGGCCGACTTGACTTCGTAATTGGTGAGGCTGTAGAAGTAGACAAGGGCCTGTTTGTATGTCATCACCATCGATTGGACTCCGCTTGGCGTTGGCGGATTGTACGGCGCGAGGTCGACAAACTGCAAATGCGGGCTTCAGGTGGGGCAGGCGCCCGGGGCAAATCACGCCGCATCGGGAGCCTGTCCCACCATACCAGACCGAAGACTACTCGATTTCTTCGAGGAAGGAACGGGCCATGGCACCCACGTCGCCATTGGCGGGGATGCCCTGCCAGGGCTTGCCGGGTGAGACCACATTGACCACCACAATGCTCGCCCCATTGAAGACGGCGCTGCGCGCCTCGCGCAAATCGACACCACCTGCTGCCGAGATCAGCATATCGAACTTGCTGCGGAGACGGGTGACATGCCTGTACTGAATTACCTTCCCGCGTGTGTTTTCCTCATCTCGGCCGCGATGCAGCACTATGACATCCGGAGGGAGCTTGAGCTGCATGACCACGCGCAGGGGATCCGGCACACCCAGCATATCAATCATCGACGCCATCTCCGAAACGCGACAGGCAGCGATGAAGCGATCCAGGGTCTCGATAGGTGAGTTGCCCAGCACCGTCGATGCTGTGGCACCCGCTTCAAGCGCCATCTGGGCCTCCTCCGCACCGCCGTCCGAGGCCTTGAGGTCCGCTACGATGTGCCCGGGCCAGATTGAACGGATGGCGCGGATGCCTGCCATGCCCTCGCGCTTGAGATAGGGGGTGCCCGCCTCGATCAAGATGCGCTCGTTGCGGACGATCGAGGGCAAGACGCGCCTCATCTGCCGAACGTCCTCGTTGAACGCGAGCTGCAGATAGTGATAGCTGCTGTCGAGCCTGGAATGGCCGGGGCTCACCATCGATTGGTACACCAAGGAAGGTGCGCCGACCCCCTGTTGGAGTGCATTCTGCAGCTCCAGCAGTCTCTCGCCCTCTGGCCCCTGCAAGCGCCCGTCACGCTGAGCTTTCTCCAGACGCTTACGGATCATGTGGCGCAGCATGTGCTCTAGCCCTTGACGATCTTGCCGAGAGTCTCCTGCATGCTGTTCGGCATGAAGATGATGATCTTTTCCGACGGATCGGCGGCGATATCGCGGATGGTCTGCAACGTCCGAAGGTGCAGGGCTCCATCGCTCTGGCCCAGCATCTCGGCTGCCTTCTGCAGGTTCTCGGACGCCGACAACTCACCCTGAGAGGCGATGATGACGGCACGCCGCTCGCGCTCAGCCTCAGCCTGCTTTGCCATGGCACGCTTCATCTCCGCCGGCAGCTCGATTTCCTGTATCTTGATGGATATGATGTCGATGCCCCAGCCGGAGGTCTCAGCATCGACGATCTCACGAATGCTGTCGGCGATCTTCTGACGCTCGCTGAGTACCGAGTCCATCTCTGCGTTGCCAACCACGTCACGCAACGCAGTCTGCGTGTACTGCCTGACGGCGTACCCATAGTCCTGGATCTTGATGATCGCGTCCTGCGGCCTTTCCACGCGATAGTACACCACGGTATTCGCCAAGATGGTGATGTTGTCGCGAGTGATCACCTCTTGCTTCGGGATGTCCGCGGTCGTGATGCGCATGTCGACCACGCGCATATTCTGGAAAATCGGTGCAATCCAGGTCAGTCCCGGGCTCCGGGTGCCCGAATAGCGGCCCAGAGTGAAGACCACGCCCCGCTGATACTCGTACAGAAGGCGAATGCCAGATACCAGGTAGACAAACACAAACACCAGAATGGTAAAGAGCCAAACCCAACCCATGAGGAACCTCCTTGTCGCATGCTATAGCCCCCGGACGACTCCGGGGAGGGCCGTCTACCTCTCCCCTAGCGGGACAGAAGCGGCCTGACGCATCACGTGTCACGCATTCAGAGCCTGAGTGACTCCATCCTTTCCCAGTATACTCGCAACAGGTGGAGATTCATGAAGAAGAGCTGACGGATAGCTGACTCTCGGAACGGAGTGCCCGGCGAGCGGGAAAGATGCCTCCCCGGACCCATGAACGCCTGAGCGGCTACTGGCTCCGTGCCGTGAGGGAGTCGGACAGCTTGCGGAGAAGTGCCGCCGCCGGCTGGCGGGGACTTGCCTGCTGCAGCGCCATCTCTGCCCGCGCTTGATACTCCGAGGCGATGGACTGTACATAATTGCGCGATCCGGACGCGTCCACCAGCTCCACGGCCCGGGCGATCTCCATTTCGGTCCACAGGGGCCGCCGGTAAAGGGCCTTTAGTTCTGCGCCTACCACAGGGCTCTTGAGCCCCGGGATCACAGGCAAAGTCATCTTGCGGCAGCGCATGTCGTCGTCGGCGGGCTTACCCGTCAGCGCAGGGTCGCCCCAGATACCCAGCAGGTCATCGACCATCTGGAAGGCCAGGCCCAGGTTCCTACCAAAGCTGCGGTAGTGCTCCCGCTCGACTGCCGCGCCTGCCAGCATGGCCCCCAGCTCTGTCGAAGCAGCGATGAGGGCAGCTGTCTTGCCGCCTATGGTGCGCAGGTAGGCTTCCTCGGTGAGTTGGAGATTGCCCTCCGTGGAAATGTCCAGGTACTGACCCTGGCAGAGTTCCAGGGCGCAACGGTCGAAAGTGGAAATCGCATTGAGAATGACGCTCGGTTCAACCCCGTGTTCGCTGAGGCGATTCATTGCCGTGTGCGCCAGCATGAGCATGGCGTCGCCCGAGTTCACGCCGTGTGCCAGACCCCAGACCTTCCACACAGTCGCCCGCCCGCGGCGAGTCGAACTCTGGTCTTCGATGTCGTCGTGCAGCAGCGAAAAGCTGTGCAACAGCTCGAGAGCAGCGGCGGCAGGAACGGCCTTGCGCCAGTCGCCGCCAGCAGCTTGATTCGAAAGCAGGCACAAGAGAGGACGGATGCGCTTGCCCGATTCTGCCCGGAAGGGCAAGAGCCGGGCATCGAGCCAGCCGAGGTGGTACAGCATCATCCCGTAGAAAGGTGACAGGTCCGGCTCGCCAGAGCTCACGATGGAGCGGATCTCGTCCTCCACTGCCTCCAGGTAGGGAGCAAGCTCAGCTTTCACATGTACCCTCTCAGTTGAGGAACGGGCGGCGGGATCTCAGCTACTGCCATAGAGCGCAGGGCGGCTATGCTGTCCGCGCCGCATCCGAACATGGCCAGTCGGATGCCTTCGATCACCACCGTCAGTTCATTGATGACGGCCTTCTCAGAACTCATGGCCGGAATGAGCAAGGGGCGCGCCAACCCCACCAGCTCAGCGCCAAGGGCCAGGGCAACGGCGGCCTGCGGGCCGGACTCTATGCCACCGCTGGCGACTAGCGGCAAAGTGGGAGCGGCCGTGCGGCACTGGAGGAGCGCCTCCGCCGTCGGAACGCCCCAGCCGGCCAGGTCCCGAGCCAGACGCCTGCGAAGCGGGTCTGTGGCACGATGCAGCTCGACCTCACTCCAGGACGTTCCACCGGCGCCGGCAACATCCACCGCGGCCACCCCGGCGTCCTGCAATTGTTTGGCGACTGCGCCAGAGACGCCCCACCCGACTTCCTTCACGATCACGGGCACGCCCACATCGCGGCACACGCAGGAGATACGCCGGAGCAGACCGGAGAAATCCGTGTTGCCATGAGGCTGCAACGCCTCCTGGATTGAGTTGAGATGCAGCACCAGCGCGTCAGCCTGGATCATCTCAACCGCGCGCCGGCACTGATCGACACTGTAGCCATAGTTGAGCTGCACTGCACCAAGATTGGCGAAGAGGAGAATGTGTGGGGCAACGCGGCGCACCTGATAGGTACGCTCCTGTCGAGGATCCTCCAGGGCAGCACGCTGCGATCCAACGGACATCGCCAACCCCAGTTTTTCGGCCGCCTCAGCCAGGTGCAGGTTAATGCGCTCCGCGCGCGCCGTCCCACCCGTGATGGCCGATACCAGTACCGGCGCGCGAAGCGGGTGGCCCAAGAACTGCGCGCTCAGATCGACGTCGGCCAGGTTCAGCTCCGGCAGGGCATTGTGGAGCAGACGGTAGCGCTCGAGACCCGTGCTGATACCCCGGGAGCCGACATCCTCGTCGCGGCAAATCCGCAGATGGTCCTGCTTGCGCCTGGCGTGCGAATCCGACATCTGCATCTCCGTAACCCGTTTGCGGGGGCGGTGTTCTCAATCAAGAGCAGGCCAACGACGCCGACGATGTCATCATACGCCAGCACGCCCTGCAAGTCAAAGCTCATCGGGCCGCAGGGTCCAGCATCGTGGCGACAGTTGACTGCACAAAGCAAGATCGCTACAATAGCGCGAGAAGCTGATATAGCGGGAAGGGAGACATTATCGTGGACATTTTCGAACGAGTGAAGAAGATCATCATCGACCAGCTGGGGATTGCCCCGGAGAAGATCGTCGCCGAAGCTCGATTCCGTGAAGAGCTGGGCGCAGATTCACTGGATTTGGTCGAGCTGATCATGGCCTTTGAGGAAGAGTTCGGCGGGACTATTTCTGACGAAGAGGCGCAGGGGATCAAGACCGTGGGCGAGGCAGTCACGTACCTGGAGTCACGCGGCGCCCAGGCCTAGCTCCTCTTCAAGGGTTGCCTGCAGCGAGAGAGGCGTTTCCACGCCTCTCTCGGACAGTCAGTGCAGGTGAGGGCGAGGCCTCCAACCGAGATGGTGCCCGCACTTGCGCCTTCCGTTGTCGAACCGTACCCCCCCAATCACACCCTGGAGGACAGCTTGGTAGCCGTTGATGCGGATCGCTGCGCCTACTGCGGCTCCTGCGTCAGCGTTTGTTCCGTCGATGCACTGGACCTGCGGGAGCCGCCCGTCAAGTTGATCTGCTGACCGGGGGCGGCATTGCCAACGGCATGGCCGCAGGGCGATTGGCCGCGGAGGTCATTGCCGGGGCGGTCGTCCAGGCCGACGTATCAGCCCGGGCTCTTTCTGCCTATTCGGACTTGTGGCAGAGAGGTCGGGGACGCGAAATGGCCCGCAACTACCGCCTGAGGGCCAGGTTTCCGCCCGAGCAGCGCACAGCAGAACGATTTGTGCAGCTATTCGCCCTGTCCATCGGGGCAACTCACTGAGAGGAGAGCCAGTTGAACAACATCGCCGTAATCGCCGACAGCTGCGCCAGTCTGCCTGACTCGTTCTATGACGAGTACCGGATCGCCTGGGTGCCGTACTATGTGCACCTTGGTACGAATCAGTACCGCGACCATGTCGATATCACTCGAGATGAATTTCTGGGTCACATGCGTGAGGGGATCGTGCCGAAATCGGCCAATCCGGGCCCGGCTGACTATGTGGCAAAACTCCAGGAGGCTGCCGGGCGCACACGACAGATGATCATCTACTGCATGACTTCTCTGGGGAGCGGGGCGTACCAGGCGGCACTGCTGGCGAAGGAGATGGTGAGTTCTGAGATTTCGGGGCTGCGCATTGAGGTGGTGGATACACGAAATGTGTCAATGGGCCAGGGCTGGATTGCCCTGGAGGGCGCTCGCCTGGCCCTGGCCGGTGCCAGCATGGAGCAGTTGCTGGCGCTGGCGCAGCGCATGATTCCGGTCACCCGAATGCTGCAGACGGCCGACACGCTGCGCTACCTCTATCTGGGCGGACGAATCGGCAGAGCCAAGCATCTGGTGGGCTCCGTGTTGAACCTGAAGCCCATCATCAGCATGGACGACGGGGTGATTGTGGCACTCGGGCAGGCACGCGGTCGCCTGGCCACCTACCGCAAGATGATTGACCTGATCGCAGAGAAGGTCGGCCTGGGCGGACGCATCAAGTCGGCTATCGTGCACGCTGCCGATCCGGACGCCGCCCAGACGCTTCGCCAGATGGTCGAAAAGGCCTTTGACTGCGCCGAGAGTCTCACCACCGACCTCTCTTCGGCCCTTGCGACGCACACTGGCCCGGGCACAGTCGGAGTGTGCTACTTCCCGGCAAGTGCGCTCGAAGCGTAGCCGGCGAGTCGGGTCAGATGACTGGCGTGTTCAGTCGCTGAAGCTTTGCCAGGGTCTCGATCCAGGTGATTTCAGAGACGCCCAGCTTACGCCGCAGGGTGTCTGGTTCCACACCATCGCGCAGATCACGCAGGGCGCAGGTGTAGCGCAGAACCTCGAAGCAGGCTCGACGGGCAGGCAGTCCAGCTCGTCGAGAGGCCTGATCCAGCACGTATTCCAGGTTGCGTGCGCTGCACTCGAACAGCCGGGAAGCCGGCTGATACTGCCTCAAATACTCCTCCAGGACTTGCCCGAACCCCGCCGGCAAGCGCAGGCGGCGCTCCTTGTGGCGGTGACGAACGGTGTCGTAGTGAATGAAAACCGACGGTCCTTCGCTATCAGAAGGGTCTATATCCAGCACAGTCAGCGCCATACACTCCCCCTTCTTGATACCCGTGCTCAGCAGGAGTGTGGCCAGCACATGGGGACGAGCATCCTCGCGAGCAGTGTCTGTGCGCATCCCCTCCGTGGCGGCGAGCAGCAGGTTCACTTCGGAAGCCGATAGCACCCTCGGGAGGGGAGTGGCCACGCGGGGGTGAGTGAGCAGCGCTGCCGGGTCAGACGAGACGACCCGGGTGTCTGTCAACCAGCCGAAAAACACTCTGAGGGTGGTGACGCGTCGCGAAAGGGACTTGGCATTGCAGCGCACCCCGCGCCCCTGACGCAGATACCGTACAAAGGAATCCAGGTCCGCATGCCGGATGTGGCCTATCACTGCCCGGGTGCCCAGGTAGCTCTGCAGAAGGCGCAGGTCGCTATCGAAGGCTCGGATCGTGTTCAGGCTGCGCTCTTCGGAGATCAGATGCGCGTGGAAAGCCTCGGCAGCGCGATGCAGGGAGGTGCGGGCGTCCAGAGGCGCATCGACACGGGTGTCTGCCTGCGGCTCCTGAGGCGGAAGGAAGGACAACTGCGCAGTCTCCACCACGATTCTCCTTCGTATAGCAGTTCTGGCCCATTGTAGTCATCCCCAGCCGGAGGTCAAGGCCAGGCGACCGGCTCGCTCAGGGTTTGGCGGGCATTTGCCGGGGGGCTATAATGTCGCGAGTCCAGCCGAAGGGATGGCATCACAGAGCCAACCATGAGCAAACGCAAGTTGAAGAGGCAGTTGAGCCTGGCCCAGGTCGTCATGCTGGGCACGGCCGGAACCATTGCTGCGGAGATCTTTGTCCTGACCGGCCACGCGGCCGGCGTCGCCGGACCGGCGACCGTCCTGGCGATTGTCGTCGCGGGGGTCCTTACGCTCAGCGTCGCGCTGAACTACTGCGAGCTGGCTACCACCTATCCCGAAACGGGCGGGGCCATGACCTACGTTCGTGAGGCCTTTGGCAACAACCTGCTGTCGTTCCTGGTAGGCTCTTTCGATTGCCTGTCCAGCACCTTCTACAGTGCCCTGTCGGCGGTCGGCTTCGCCTACTCGCTGCAGATCTTCCTACCGGGGCTGTCGATTGTGCCCACCGCTCTAATCGTCGTCGCCTTTTTCACCTTCTTGAACCTTGTGGGCGTGGACGCGGTTGGGAAGGTGCAAATTGTACTGGGCGGGTTGCTGCTCCTCTTCCTGGGAGTCTACGTCGTGGCCGGGTTGACTGCCCCGACCGGGTTCCGGTGGTCGGTCTTTCTTGATGGAGGTGTGTTCTTTGTCGACAAAGGAGTGTTCGCCAACCTCGGACGCATCTTGAGGACGATCGCTCTGATCTACAGCGCGTATGTGGGCTTTGAGGTGATCGCCGACGACGCCGAGGAAGTGCAGAACCCGAATCGCAATCTCCCGCGGGGAATCCTGCTCAGTCTCGGGGGGGTGACGCTGATCTACGTGCTGGTAGTCCTGGTCGCACTCGGCACGATTCCCTGGCACCAGCTCGCCGGCTCAGATACAGCCCTGACTGACACGGTGGTCCGCTTCCTGCCCACGTGGGGCCTACCCATGATGGCGGTCGCAGGCGTGATCGCGACGCTGACGTCCGTTAACACGGCGATGCTCAGCGCCACGCGCGAGGCATTCACGATGAGCCGGGACGGAGCCTGGCCCAGGGCGTTGTCCAAGATGGGACGGTTCCGAACGCCCTACGTAGCCGTGCTATCTATTGGAGCGGTTGTTGCCGTGGTGGCGACCATCGGAGTTGTGGATTTCCTCAGCTATATCTCCAGCTCGGGGTATCTATTTGTGCTGCTATTCGCCAGCCTGGCCCTGATCCGGCTTCGTAAGAAGCATCCGAGCGTGCCGCGTCCTTTCCGGGTGCCATTGTTCCCGCTGACCCCTGTCGTTGCGATGGCTGCCGCGATAGTAATCATCGCTTCCACGGACGTGAGGGCGCTGATCTTCGGCGTAGCCCTGCTGGCCGTGCTGACCATCTTCTACTTTCTCAAGAGGCCGGTGGCCAGGGTCGTCGCGGCGAGAGCGGCGGCGCTCGAGGAGTCACGTGACCGGATCCTCATTCCGGTGGCCAATCCACGCACGGCGCGCAGCCTCACCCATCTGGCGACCATGCTCGCGCAGGCGGGAGAAGACACCAGCATCTGTGTGCTCAAGGTAGTTGCCACCAGGGCGGATGTTCGGCCGGAGATCCGCGACCGTCTGGTCGGCCGGCTGGCGCGTCGAGACGACTCCTTGTTGCGCGTCCTTGCCGACGAAGCACTGGCCAGGAACGTGCCTCTCTACACGCGCCTGCAACCGGCGCCCACTATTGCAGATGGAGTCTTGATTGCCATCGAGCACAACGTCAAGCTGGTGCTGATGGGATGGCCCGGTCCACTGGAGGGCACCAGCCTGGCACACAACCCGGTCAAGGTTGTGCTCCAGAGAGCCAGCGCAAACACCGCCGTCCTGCTCGACCGGGGACTGGACTCGGTGAAGCGCATTCTGGTACCCGTCGGCGGTGGGCCTCACTCGCGTCTGGCGCTGCGGCTGGCCTACGAGCTGGCCGAGGAGGAAAGTGCGGAAGTGCTGGCCCTGACCTGCTACTGCCAGGAGTGTGAGGCCGAGGAGTTGGAGGACCGCATGGGGCAGCTCAGGGAGATTGTCGAGGATGAGCTGGGGACTGTTCCGCCACGCTTCGTGACACGGCTATCCCATTGCGATTCGGTTGCCGATGGGATTCTGGAGGAGGCCAAACGACAGAGGTACGACCTCCTCGTGGTGGGGGCTTCGGAGGAATGGGCAGAGCCGGACACGCTCTTTGGGGCGGTGGATGATCGGCTGGCCCAGCAGGCACCCTGTTCAGTGCTGATGGTGCGTCGCCATGAAGCAACGGTAATCTCCTGGATTCGCCGGCAGGCCAAGAGCGTGGAGCAAGACGGCGCATAGTCCGGACCCAGGTTAATCGGGAGGGGCGTGAATCAGATTCTGTTCTGGACCGCGGTCGGGTTTGCTCTGGGTGCGCTGCCGTTTTCCTACTGGCTGGGAAGGGCATCCTTGCACACTGACATTCGACGATCCGGCGACGGGAATCCGGGCGCCGCCAACGCCTGGCGAGCCGGCTCCTGGCGCGTGGGCCTGCCCGCGGTGCTCCTGGACTGGGGTAAGGGGGCACTGCCTGTCGCTGTGGCGCACTACGGGTTGGGCATTCGTGGCTGGGCGTTGCTTCCGATCGCCCTGGCACCCGTAGTTGGCCACGCCTTTACCCCCTTCCTGCGCGGGCGAGGTGGGAAGGCCGTCGCGACCACCTTCGGTATCTGGACCGGCCTCACACTGTGGGAGGCTCCGACGGTTCTGGGTCTCTCGGTCGGCCTTGTTCGTTTGGTCCAGGGAGTGGATGGCTGGACGGTGATGCTGGGCATGGCTGCGCTACTGGCCTATCTCCTGGTGCGGGGCATTACAGGCCCCCTGTTGGCCGTTTGGGTCGGAAACTTGATCCTTCTTGCCTGGAAGCATCGCTCGGAGCTGCGCGGAGGGCCCAGGCGCCGACAACGAGCCGGAGCAAGTCATGACTGAACTCTGGATACTCCATCAGACATCGCTGGTGGGTTTCCTTGTTGTTCTGCTGATCATCACCGTGGGAAACCTCTGGTTCTGGAGACGCCTGGACCGGTACGGGGCTCCGAAGTCATGGTCACCTGTCTCAGTGCTCATCCCGGCGCGCAATGAGGTGGGTAACATCGGTGCCTGCGTGTCATCGTTACTTGATCAGCACTACCCGCAGCTCGAGGTGCTGGTGCTGGATGATCAGTCGACGGATGGCACGTCAGAGGTCGTGTCGGCCATCGCGGCGAAGGATCTCCGCCTGAGGGCGCTGACAGGAAAACCGCTTCCTGATGGCTGGCTTGGAAAGCCCTGGGCATGTCATCAGTTGTCCGGCTTTGCGGCATACTCCTTGCTGCTCTTCACAGACGCAGACACCCGGCACGATCCCGATGCGCTCGGGCGGGCTGTGTCCGCCTTGCAGCACGAACGAGCTGGTCTGGTGACCGTCTTCCCCCGGCAGGAGGTGGGCTCGTGGGCCGAGCGTTTGGTTGTTCCAATCATGCAGTGGGCAACCTCAGCATTTCTGCCAGTGGGCATTGCCAATCGGGTCAGGGCAAGGCACCTCGTGACCGCCTCGGGTCAATTCATGCTGTTTGACAGGCGAGCCTACGACAAGGCGGGGGGACATGCATCAGTTCGGCGGGAGGTCGTAGAGGACGTAGCCCTGGCGCGACGAATCCACTGCGCCGGTCTCGGTTGGCGGCTGCTTGACGGAACGAGTCAGGTGACCTGCCGGATGTACAGGAACAGGGAGCAGGTGCGGGATGGGCTCGGTAAGAACCTCTTCGCTCTGTTCGAGAATAACACACTGGTGTTCACCTTCGTGTGGCTGTGGCTTCTCACAGCGTTCTGGGAGCCATTGATCGTGATTGGCCGGGCCGTGTTGACCGGATCCGCTTTCACCCGCAGCATACACCTCGCACTGGCTGCCGCAGGTTGCTCACTGTTGCTCTGGGGTCTTGCCTACTGGCGGTTTCGCTTTCCACTGTACTTGACCCTCCTGTACCCGTTGACCATACTGGTCACTGTGGGGGTGGCCTTTCGATCGATGATCCTGACCCTGCGAGGGAATGCCACGTGGAAAGGCCGGTCGCTGGGTCAGCTCTCCAAAGCGAAGCACGAGCCGTTTGATGTCCCGAGCTCCAGCGGCGTCGAACCCTTGGGCCGGGAAACGGGCAGGCCTGCCTGGTCATGCCAGGGAAAGGGCGGTGAACAGTGATGCACGAGCTGAGCGGTCGGCCTGCCGCGCGATGGGCCTGGGCCCTGGCGGCATTTGTGCTCCTCCTTGCTGGCTGCGCTCACGCGAGGGCACCTGGCCCGGGCGACGCAGGCAGGCTGGACGTGCTGGCGGTCGAGGTCTTCCTGGCTGATATTGCCAGCAACGTCGGTGGTGATCGAATCCGGGTAGCAGCGTTGCTTCCAGAAGGTGCCGATCCGCATGGCTACGAGCCGACGCCGTCCGACGTCCGCAGGGTAGCGGATTGTCAGGTGCTGATTGTGAATGGCGGCGGCCTGGAGGGCTTTCTGGAGAGACTCCTTGCCGGCGCGGGTGGTCAGAAGGCTGTCATCGTGGCGTCGGATGGCTTGCAGAGCCGCACAGTGGAACAGGGCCACGAGGGCGATCCCGGTCACACTGGAGACCCGCACTTCTGGCTGGACCCGAATCTCGTGCTGACCTACGTTGAGAACATCCGCGCCGGGCTTTCTGCGGTCGATCCGGATGGGTCGGCCGATTACGCCGTCAACGCGCAGGCGTACGGAGCGGAGTTGACCGCCCTCGATGCATGGATCCGGGATCGTGTACAGACCATCCCGGAGGCAAGGCGGCTTCTGGTAACGAATCACGAGAGCCTCGGCTACTACGCCGATCGCTACGGGCTGCGTGTGGTGGGCACGATCATTCCCAGCGTCAGCAGCGGGGCCTCTCCCTCGGCGCAGCAAATGGTTGAGCTGGTCGAGAAGATCAGGGCCACGGGAGCACCGGCAGTATTCCTGGAGTCCGGCAGCAACCCCAGGCTGGCGGACCAACTGTCGTCGGAAGCAGGGATTCTGGTGGTCCCCGGTCTTTACACCCACTCTCCAGGGTCGGCGGGTGCAGGCGCCGGAAGCTACATCGGGATGATGCGCGCGAATACCCTGACGATCGTTGAGGCGCTGCAATGACGTTCACACACTGCGATCAGCCTGCGCTCGATCCGCCGCTTGCGGCATTCGAAGAGCCAGCCCGCCTCGATCTCGACAGAGTCAGCGTGGCGTACGGCGGTCGACCGGCACTGACGGACGTCAGCTTTCAGGTGCCGCACGGGGAGTGCGTGGCCGTTGTGGGTCCAAACGGGGCGGGCAAGTCCACGCTGTTCAAAGCCCTTGTCGGCCTGCTGCCTCTGTCGGCAGGCACAATCCTGATCCACGGACGGCCCCTCGGCCATCACCGCGACTGCGTGGCGTACGTGCCGCAACGAGAAGATGTAGACTGGAGTTTCCCTCTGACCGTCTCGGACGTGGTCGTAATGGGGCGCTATGGCAGAAAGGGCTGGCTGCGCGGTCCAACCGCGCACGACAGGGAGATTGTGCACGAGGCGCTCCGGCGCATGGGTATCGACGCGCTGGCCGAGCGTTCCATTGGCGAGTTGTCGGGCGGGCAGCAGCAGCGTGTCTTTGTGGCACGGGCGTTGGCGCAGGAACCGCACATCCTGTTGATGGACGAACCCTTCACCGGCGTGGACGTCACCTCTCGAGAAGCCATCCTCCAGGTCCTGGATCAGCTGCACCAGCAACAGGTTACGGCGATGATCTCGACCCACGACCTCAACCTTGCAGCAACACGATTCGAGCAGGTGCTAGTCCTGAACAGACGGCTAATCGCCTATGGCAGCCCGGCCGAGGTGTTCACCCCGGACGTGCTTCGAACAGCGTTCGGCGGTCAGGCGCTGGTACTGCGCGAGGGTCTTGTGGCCATCGATCAGTGCTGCCCGCCGGAGCAGGGAGGTGTCCATTGACAAGCTGGATCACTACGCCACTCTCGTACGGGTTCATGCAACGCGGCTTGCTCGCCGCAGTGATGGTGGGAGTGCTATGCGCCGTGATCGGCTGCTACGTTGTGCTGCGGTCTATGGCCTTTCTTGGTGACGCATTGGCTCACTCCATTCTGCCTGGAGTGGCAGTTGCCTATCTCCTGGAGGGCAATCTGCTGATTGGCGCTCTGGGCGCGGCTCTGATCGTGGCGCTCGGCATCGGTCTGTTCTCACGCCACGGAGTGGTCAAAGAGGATACTGCGATAGGCATCATATTCGCCGCCGCGCTCTCGCTGGGCATCGTGCTGATCAGCACCATGCACACCTACGCAGTCGACCTGACCCACATCCTGTTCGGGAACGTGCTCGGGGTGAGCAGTTACGACCTGAGGTTGACGGCTCTGCTCGGAGGAGGCGTGCTGGCGGGTTTGTTGATTTTGTACAGGCCCTTTTTGGTGGTGTCATTTGACCCGGTACTCGCCTCGACGCTTCGGCTCCCCGAACAACTGCTGCGAACGCTGCTACTGGTGCTGCTGGCTGTGACCATTGTGGTCTCGATGCAGACGGTCGGCGTGGGCCTGGTGGCGGCAATGCTGGTGACCCCTGGCGCAACGGCGTACCTCCTTGCTCGCAGGTTGCCAGGCATGATGGGGTTGGCAGCACTGATTGGAGCGCTGTCCAGCCTGTGCGGGCTCTATCTCAGCTTTTACCTGAACGTCGCATCTGGAGCAGCGATCGTGCTGGTGGCAACAGCAGCCTTCATCGTGGCATACCTTTTTGCGCCACGCAGAGGTTTGCTGTGGGACAGATGGCGCAGCCAGCGGTCAAGAACCCAGACAAGCGGCAGTGCCGGCGTGCCCGACTAGACAGGAAGAGGTGGAGCATGGTGCACGGCGCATGGCTGGGTCACTACCTCTCGATCATACGTGACGGACTGCTACCCAGAACCGCGACGGGCAAGCGCGTCGCCATCATTGGCGCAGGCATGGCCGGGCTGGTTGCGGCCAGCGAGCTGCAGAGGGCCGGACACGCGGTAGTTGTGCTGGAGGCACAGCAGCGAGTAGGCGGGCGAGTCCACACGCTGCGTGAGCCATTCACAGCAGGGCTCTATGCCGAGGCGGGGGCAATGCGCGTTCCCCGCACCCACCAACTTACGCTTGCCTATGCGGAGCGATATGGCCTCAAGACCGTGCCATTCACTGCTGGCAGCGACGCGCAGCACTACTTCCTGCAGGGCATGCACATGCCACAAGGGACTATCGGTGAGTTGGCGGAAGCACTCAGGCTGGAGGTGACGGAGAGCGAACGGCACCGAACGCCTGATGAGCTATGGTCGAGCGTGGTGGGACCGCTCATCGGCAGGCTGCGGGGTGAGGAAGAGGGACTGTGGCCCCGGTCATTCTCCGAGCTGGGTGCTCTCTCGACGCGTCAGTATCTGCGCAAAGCCGGCTGGTCTGACGGTGCCGTCGAACTGTTCGGGATTCTGGAGAACCAGGAGGCACTGCTCGACTCGTGTTTCCTGGAGCTTTTCCTGGAAGAGGCCCACCAGGCCTACTCGAACCCGATCCAGATTGAGAATGGCATGGACCGGCTGCCGCTCGCGTTCTTCCCTGAGCTACGGACCCAGATTCGCTTCGGCGCGTGTGTGCATGCGCTCTCGCAGACCAGCCAGAACGTCACGGTCTACTATCGCACCGACGCAGAGCAAGCAGAGTTGAGGGCCAACTTGGCCGTGGTGACCGTGCCATTTCCGGTGCTGCGGCACATCCGAGTCGAGCAGCCCTTCAGCTCCCTCAAGCAACGAGCGATTCGGGAATTGCACTATGACGCGTCCACCAAGATCTTTGGCCAGTGCCGTCGCCGATTCTGGGAGCAGGATGACCACATTTTCGGCGGCCGCACGGTGACCGATCTCCCCATCCGCGCTCTCTACTACCCGGACCACGGGCTCTCCACCGGCCGCGGCGTTATTCTCATGAGCTACACCTGGGGCGAGGATGCCTGGCACTGGAGTGCACTTGCGCCGGGCGAGCGGATCCGACAGGCAGTAGAGCAGGGGACGCAGATCCACCCGCAGCTTCGAGCCGAATTCGAGCTGGGCGCCAGCAAGGCGTGGCAGGACGACCCATTTTCGGGCGGCGCATTCGCGGACATGACCCCAGGACAGTACGATCTGCTCTACCCGCACATAGCGAGCCCTGAGGGGCGCTACCACTTTGCCGGTGAGCACGCCTCGCTCAACCACGCCTGGATCCAGGGGGCAATCCACTCGGGATTGCGAGCGGCTGAGGAGATACATCTGCGCACCGACTGAGGAGTTGATCACTCTATACCAAACGCTACTCAGATTGTACATAACTACTGGCCCGCATAACAGCCTCCATGCGCGCCGGCAGCGCTATGCTACATAATGCAGCCATCGCGCCCGCCACCTCAGCGTCTGTCTCATCCGTGTTTTGACATCAAGCCACAATTGGGGTACAGTCCATTGAGTGGACAGGCGGCCTGCGCGCAGCCCCGCACCGGTGCCGTCCGTCCAAGCTGGAGGGGCACTGCGGCTGCAGCGGTGGGGGCTGGGACCCGCGACTATGTGACGGGGGTGGCGGTGAATGGCGCAGGTTAGAACGCGCACTGATTTGCCCATCTTGTTGCTCCACAACGTGGATCACTCCTGGACTGGGCCAGAAATCGAAGAAGTCGAACAGGCTGTCTCTGAGCTGCAAACTGCCGTTGCGGAGCTCGGGCATCCAGTGGTGAGCGCTCCCCTTCACAACCCGGACCTGCCATCGTTGCTGAGGCAGTTCGATCCGGACGACTACGTGGTGCTCAACTGGTGCGAAGCCATCCCCGGCATCAGTCACAGCGACTATCGCGTCGCACAGATGCTTGAAGACTCGGGCTTCACCTTCACGGGAGCGTGCGCCGATGCCCTAGCCTTTAGCTGGGACAAGCCGCGCGTCAAGGAACGCCTGACTCAACACGGCATCACCATCCCGCGCTGGCGGCTGTACTCGCGTGCGCAGAAGGATGGTTGGAACTGCTTCCCGGCCATCGTCAAGGCCAGTCTCGAGCACAGCAGTGTGGGCATCTCTACCGAGTCTGTCGTGCTTTCTCCCGATGAGATGGAGCATCGCATCGAGTACGTGCTGGACACGTATGCCCAGCCGGCCATTGTCGAGGATTTTATCGACGGTCGTGAGTTCTACGTGCCAGTGTTCGGCGATGGTGACCCACACATACTGGCGCCCGTAGAGATGGACTATGGCTTCTTTCAAGATGTCCATCAGCGCCTCTGCACCTTTGACGCCAAATTCACCCCCGGATCCAACCAGTACGAAGAAATCAACGCCCGTGTACCGGCCGACCTAACGCCATACGAGTACGCTCAACTGGAGCGCATTTGCCTCGCCGCATTCACCGCGGTCCAGTGCCGCGACTATGCGCGCATGGACGTGCGCCTGCGCGATGGCATCTTTTACGTGATCGACGTGAATCCTAACGCGGACATCAGCGCTGATGCCAGCATCGCTCGCGCTGCCGCCGCCGAGGGTTACACGTACGGCCAGATGATCAGCCATCTGATCACGCTGGCCGCCGAGCGACACCCACGCTTTAAGCAGCACTGGTTCTGACGTTGGGCTCTAACGAGCCGCGGTCGCGCGGCTACGCTGCCGGCTTCCAGCGGGAGCCTGGCATGGTGCGGCGCCTGATCGATCCGGGCGGCAGGATGGCTGCTTCCGGGTGGCTCCTGCTGCTGGCAGTTCTGTCGCTGCTTCTTGTTACCCCGGTGAGCGCTGATGTGCCCCGCACACAATTCGTTTCGGAAAAAGGCTACGTCGTCGTCGAAGCGCTAGACGACGACCTCTTGCACCTCGAGATCGGTACCGCGGGCACTGCGCCCTCCACGTCGGAACCCCTTGTGCACAGCCCGATGGTTCTCAAGACCGATTATCCGGGTACCGGCGCCCTCGTTGTGGAGGGCAACGGGGTGACCGCTGGCTCGATCGGACTGCTCTTTGACCCCGCCAACCGGTGCATGACTCTGATCGACACAGCCCGCGAGCCAGATCTGCTCTTGACAACCCTTTGCCCTACAGCCAGCGGGGCGGGTCTGGCTGGATTCAGCCTGCAGCCGGCAGGCTTCACGCACGCGTACGGGTTGGGGCAGCAGTTTCCCCTCGCAGGCTCCGTGAATGGCGACTGGGTTGGCAGGGTACGCACACCCGGCGGCCCATTCGGCAACGCTATGACGCCGATGGCCGGGGGCAACGTCGGGAACACCCAGATGCCCATCGTCTACTTCCTCGACATTGACGCAAACTGCTACGCGCTCTTTCTGGACAGCCCTGTCAGGCAGACCTGGAACCTTCAGGGTAGCCTTTGGAGAGTGTCTGCCGCCGCCGAGGTGTTGAGGCTGTACGTTCTGACCGGTCCCGACCTGCTGGACCTCAGGCGCGATTACCTGGAGCTGACAGGACGGCCGCCCGTACCCCCCAAGAAGATGTTCGGCCTCTGGGTGTCGGAATACGGCTATGACAGCTGGACCGAGCTGGACGAGCGGCTCAGCACGCTGCGCAGCAATGGCTTTCCGCTGGACGGATTTGTGCTTGACCTGCAGTGGTATGGCGGCATCGTCAGCGGTTCGGGCGAGACTTCTATGGGCAGTCTCGAGTGGGACCTCGAGCACTTTCCCGATCCAACGAGCAAGTTCGCTTACTTGAAGCAGCGGGAAGGCATCGGAATTGTCCTGATCGAGCAGCCCTACGTCGGGCAGAAGTTGCCAGAGTTCCAGGATCTCGAGCAGCGCGGATACCTCGTGCGAGAGTGCGAGACCTGTAATGCTACCATACTGACCACCAATCCCTGGTGGGGTATCGGAGGCATGCTGGATTGGAGCAACAGCGAGGGGGCGGCCTACTGGCACGACACCAAGCGCAGGCCGCTCGTGGAGATCGGCGTAGTGGGGCACTGGACCGACCTCGGTGAGCCGGAATTGTACGACCCAGGTGGGTGGTACCACGGGATCGAGGAAGCTTCTGGAGCCGACCACAGCCACGAAATTGCGCACAATCTGTACAACCTGCTCTGGAGTCGGAGTGTCTTTGAAGGGTACGCACGCACGAGCCCGCTGCAGCGACCGTTCATCCTGAGTCGCTCCGGAACCTCCGGCTCACAGCGCTATGGGGTGGCGATGTGGTCGGGCGACATAGGATCCAACCTGTCAAGTCTGGCAACGCAGCAGAACGCCCAGATGCACATGTCCTTCTCCGGGATCGACTATTATGGCAGTGACCTGGGCGGCTTCATGCGGCAGGCACTGCAGGGCGACCTCAACGAGACATACACACAGTGGTTCGCTGATGGCGCGATGCTTGACGTGCCGGTCAGACCCCACACACAGAACCTGTGCAACTGTAACGAGACGGCCCCTGACCGGGTAGGGGACGTTGCCAGCAACCTCGCCAATCTTCGACTGCGCTACGAGCTGAACCCGTACCTATACTCGCTCGCGCACAGGGCGTACCTGTTCGGTGATCCGCTATTCCCACCTCTGGTATTCTACTACCCCGGAGACCCCATGGTCCGCGAGATGGGCGGAGAGAAGCTGATAGGCCGTGACCTGCTGGTGGCCACGGTGGCCGAGGAGGGCGCCTCCGAAAAGCAGGTGTACCTGCCGGCCGGGGCTTGGGTGGACTATTACACGCGAGAGTGGACAGAGAGTGCAGGCCAGTGGCTGGATGGTGTCCCACTGTACAGGGATGGTCAGTTCCGGCTGCCCCTGTACGCGCGCTCAGGGGCTATCGTGCCACTGATGTACGTGGATGAGCGCACGATGAACATCGACGGGCAGCGCACGGACGGAACGCAACGTGACGAATTGATCCTTGGAGTGTACGCCTCTTCTGAAGGGAGCGAGTTCACTCTGTACGAGGACGATGGCGAGTCCACCGCCTACCAGGAAGGCCGGATGCGCCAAACGGTCATCAGACAGAAACTCACAGGGAATCAAGCCCGCGTTGACATCGCCCCGGCGACCGGCAACTATGAGGGTGCGATACAGAATCGCGACAATGTGGTAAGGCTGATTCTTGATGGTCTGGCCGCCAGCGGGGTCGCCTTGAATGGAAGTGCCCTGCCCAGGTGCAGCGGCGCAGCCTCCTGGACACCGTCTGAGCCGGCCTGCTGGGATAACCTCGGAGACAACCTCGTTCTGGCTCGTTCCGGTCAGTGCGACGTTGCCCTGGCAAAGGGCTTTGTGTTCGACCTGGTTGCGCACATGGGAGAGCAGAGCGGGGCACAGGAATTGACGCCCGGAATCGCGACGGCAGCGGGTGAGCGCCAGCTCGAGCTACGGCCCTGGCTGTCCATCGCAGCCCTGCTACTGCTGGGGGTCTTGATCTTCTGGTGGGCGGACCGTCGCGAGGCGCACTCGGAAGAGCGCAGTTCGGCGAAGCACAGCTAGTTTTGACGGAGTAGTTGCTTACCACCCATAATTCCCAACCACGCGGGAGGTGCGTCATGTGCGACACCATGGTGGCCCTGGGCAGGGCCACGAGCGATGGGCGAACCATCCTGGCCAAGAACAGCGACCGCGAGCCGAACGAGGCGCAGATCTTGACCCATGTTCCCCGTCAGTCCCACCCGGCGGGAGCGACCGTCCGGTGCACCTACCTGGAGCTGCCGCAGGCCACAGAGACTTTCGAGGTAATCCTCTCACGACCGTTCTGGATGTGGGGTGCCGAAATGGGCGCCAACGAGCACGGCGTGGCTATTGGCAACGAGGCCGTATTCACGAGAGAGCCATACGGCAAGAAACCGGGACTGATCGGAATGGACATGGTGAGACTGGCACTCGAACGCTCCGACACAGCCCGCGCGGCGCTGGACCTGATTATTGAGCTGCTTGGAAGCTACGGTCAGAGTGGCAATTGCGGATATCGGCATCCCACCTACTATCACAATTCCTTCTTGATCGCCGATTCGGGCGAGGCATGGTGTCTGGAGACGGCCGGACGCTTCTGGGCGGCGCAGCGGGTTTCAGACGTAGGCACCATCTCCAACGGACTAACCATAGGGAAGAACTGGGACAAAGCGTCGCCTGGTCTGGTGGAGCACGCGGTGGAGAAGAAGTGGTGCAAATCTGCCACGGATTTTGACTTTGCACGCTGCTACTCGGATCTGCTCTACACACGATTGGACGGCTGCGCTCGCCGTCAGTGCCGTTCTCTCGACCTCCTCTCCAGCCAGGCCGGCCACATCAGCGTCCAGACGATGTGGGAGACCCTGCGCGACCACGGCCCGGGAGCCGCCGATCCGGGCTGGAATCCTGGCAAGGGCTGGATGATGGACACCCTGTGCGTGCACGCGAGCCTTGGTCCGACTCGTCCCAGCCAGTCAACCGGCTCCATGGTGGCACATCTGGACGGGGAATTCCCGGTCTTCTGGCTGACGGGGACCTCGGCGCCGTGCACGAGCGTATTCAAGCCGGTATTTCTACGCGGAGCGGGTTTGCCTTATGTCGGTCCAGACGCTCAGGGGACTTTCGACGACGAGTCGATGTGGTGGAGGCACGAGCGTCTGCATCGCGCCACCCTGCGCGAGTATGCAACTCGGCACTCCCTGTATCGCGCAGAACGTGATGCACTGGAGACGGCGTGGCTGGATGACGTTGAGAAGACAAGAGCGACTCTGGCCAATCATGATCCTCACGACCGCCGGGCGGAACTGTCAGCGCTGACCGCGCGGTGTTTTGCCAGGGCGCGCGACGCAGAGGAGCGCTGGTTGGAGAGGGTGCGCACGGCGCAAGTGCGGCGATCGGCGCCAGCCCTCTTTCGCCTGGCCTGGGATCGGACCAACAAGGCGGCCGGGTTCCCTGTCTGAGCGAAACCCGAGAGACTTCCAGCAAGCTTGTAACGCGCGGCTTATCTCAGAAAGGAGAGATCGTGATCACACCCTCGGAACTGGCGCAGCACTTCCAGCGCAACCTGGACATCATTGAGGCACAGACTAAGGGACTGTCACACCAACAGTGTTTGCTCCAGCCGACCTTCCGGGCCAACTGCATGAACTGGGTGCTCGGACACATCGCCGAGACGCGCAACAGTGTGTGCATATCACTGGGGCAAGGACCAGTCATGAGTCGCGAAGAGGCGGACCGCTACGGGCATGGCTCGGAACCAGTTTGCGGAGACGGACCCGATGTGGTGCGTCTGGAGCGGCTGCTGGGCATACTCAGGGCCTGCCAGGAGCGGATCAACCAGGTGCTGCCTCTCCTGAGCGAGAACGACCTGGCCGTGTTGGTTAAGGATCATCGCGGTGAGGTGTCTCTGGGAAACCGCCTCGCCTTTCTCTACTTCCACGATACCTATCACACCGGGCAGACCGAGCTGCTGCGCCAGCTCGCGGGCACGAACGACAAGGTAATCTGACTTGGACAGTGAAGAGCGAATCGCCTCGGGCCACAGCGGCCTCCCGAGAGGAAGAGCAGGGTGCGGGATAGGCCTGTGCCCGCCGGACACCTTTGCGCAGCAGACCTAATCGAGGATAATTGCCGCATGCACTGCAGGCACAACGAGACCCATAGCGGGCTACCCGTGCGCCGATCGCCGTGCCAGAGGTTTGCTCTGGCTGTCATGGCGCTCGTACTTGCTGCCTGCGGCTCCTGCGGGGAGTCCGCGACACCTGAGCCTGTGCCAACAACGACGCCCACTCCACGGTCGGCTGTTGGTCCGCCAGATCTCAGCGAACCCGCTCCCACCTTTGTTCCCACCGCGACCCGGCCGATGCCCACGCCGGTGCCGACCGCTGAGCCTGCGGCGCAGACCGCACTCTCCCTGACCCTTCACTTCGCCGGGGCCGATGGCACGCCGAACACCGAGGTGGTCAAGTGCCTGCTCTACACCCCAACCGGCTATGGCCCAGGGACAGGGCCGGGGTGGCCGCTGATCCTCTTCCTGCACGGCCAACTCGAATGGGGCGACGATCCCAGTGTGCTTACGCGTCAGGGCCTGCCAAAAATCCTGAGTGAAGGGACGAATCTGCCAGCCCTGGTGCTCGCGCCGCAATCCCGGGAGGGCAAGCGCTGGTGGCCGCAGACGTCACTGCTGAGCGCATTGCTCCAGACCATACAGGCCGAGTATCACGTCGATCAGAGCCGCATCTATCTGACGGGCATCAGTATGGGGGGCTACGGAGCCTGGGCCCTCGCGATGGCGCACCCGGACCAATTCGCTGCTGTGGTGCCCATAGCGGGCGGCGCTGATTACCTGCCGCGCGACGCACCGATTCCAGAATCCATCTGCGGCCTGAGAGACACACCCGTGTGGGCCTTTCACGGGCAGCTCGACAACAACGTACCTGTGTCGGCGTCGATGAATGCGGTGAAGGCGCTCAAAGAATGTGGTGGACAGCCTCTGCTGACCATCTACCCGGACACGGCCCACACGGAGACCTGGGACAGGGCCTACGGCGAGCCCGAACTGTGGAGCTGGCTTTTCGCTCAGGCGCTCGCCGAGTGACTTGCCTCGCGCGATCTGCCGCCGCTGAGGGTGCGTAAGGACAACGCACAAGCTGCGTCATGGAGAGAGGGCATCAAGCGCCCTGAGAAGCCGGCAAGGCCCTCGAGCGCCGGCGGAAAGGAGACGGGAAATGAGATTGCACAGGCACATCCTGGTACTAGTGCTCACTACTCTGGTTCTCGCCGGAGCATGCCCTGGAGCTCTGGCGCAAAGCCGCGTCCCACCGCC
This sequence comes from Anaerolineales bacterium UBA2200, assembly GCA_002327925.1. Classification (GTDB taxonomy): domain Bacteria; phylum Chloroflexota; class Anaerolineae; order UBA2200; family UBA2200; genus UBA2200. The sequence goes on along the minus strand of DCVA01000040.1, from coordinate 993 downwards.
TTCCTTGAGCACGAGAGCTGTGCGGTTCACCGGTGAGGTGAGGAACCGACCGAGCGATGGCGCGTTAGGCATCTGGGTGGTAGGAGAGAGTGCTTTCACGGTAGTGGAAGCGACGATGGTGGACGAAACGCAAGGACCGGCGGCAATTGGCGCGCAGGTAATGGTGGTTGCGAAGCGCGTGACCGCCGCAGACTCAGTCGAGACGAGGCTAGAGGCAATCCTCGTCCGAGTGCTAAATCCGCCGCGACAATGGAGCACCTTTACCGTCCGCGGGATTGTCATCGAGCTGCAGAACGACTACCTAGTGGTAAACGGCCTGCGGATCGATTACGATGCGTCGACGCCCGTCTCCGGGGTGCTGCAACTGGGCGCACTGGTCAGGGTCGTGGCAACGCGTACGTACGATGGGGTCAAAGCGCTGCGCATTGACGTACTTCCGAAGGTCCTCCCCATTGTGGAATTCGAGGGAGTCATCCAGCGCATGTCACGCGACCTGTGGGTCGTCGGCGGACGCCGGGTGCGGCTGAACGCTGAGACAGTGATCGATGGAACCCCAGCAATTGGAGCCAAGGCGCGAGTAAGAGGTCTTGCCTCAGTTACCGGAGTGGTGCTGGCGCTCGCCATCACCATCCAGAGCAAACCCGGCACAGTTGAGTGGACTGCACCAATCGACAGGCTTCCCGCGACCATCACCATCTGGCCGCCCGTATACACGGGGCGGTGGGTCGTGGGAGGACGGGAGGTATGGGTAACGGGCGAGACGGTCATCAAGGGAACGCCGCGGATAGGTGCTCGGGCGCATGTGGTTGCCGCCTGGTCAAACAGCCGGACGCTCAGCGCGACCAGCATCGAGATTCTGGCGACGATCGACTAGCCGGCGGTACCTGAGACAGCGAGGCTTCAGAGCCAGGGCATCACCAAGGCCCTGGCTTTTTCGTCGCCGTGACAGACAGCTCGGACACGCGGTGGTCGCGTCAAATCAAATGATAATGT
>DCVA01000027.1 GCA_002327925.1 Anaerolineales bacterium UBA2200 | reverse complement strand
CATTTTACGTGATAGAATGCGGGGTTTTGACAGCCGCGGCGTTGTCCACTATACTGATCGGAGATGCGGGTGTAGCTCAGGGGTAGAGCGTCTGCTTCCCAAGCAGAATGTCGTGGGTTCGAATCCCATCACCCGCTCTTTGCTTTGGTGAAAATTCCGTGCTGCGGAGTCGATGCCGTGTCCTCACGGACTTTCAAGCTGGCCACCTTCAACGTCAACTCAGTGCGTATGAGACTGGATCTCGTCACTGGCTGGCTGCAGAAGCACCAACCGGATGTTCTGTGCCTGCAGGAAATCAAGGTGCAGGATTCGGATTTTCCGCTCGACGCCTTCCGTCAGATTGGGTACCAGGTCGCCTTTCGGGGTCAGAAGGCCCACGCCGGTGTAGCGATAGTCAGCAAAGAGGAGCCCAGGCAGGTCCTCACCGGTCTCGACGACGGAGGGGAACCAGATCACGCCCGACTCATCCGAGCCGTCGTTGCCGGGGTGCCCATCGTCAACACCTACGTTCCGCAGGGTCAGTCTCTCGACTCCCCATGGTACGCGTACAAGCTCGAATGGCTGGCCAGGTTGCGCAGATGGTTCGAGCAGCATTACGCACCAGATCAGCCTTTGGCCTGGGTCGGGGATCTGAACGTGGCACCGGAGCCAATTGATGTGCATGACCCCAAGGCGCTGGCCAAACATGTGGCCTTTCATCCAGATGTTCGCGCTGCCCTGCAGCAGCTCAAGGACTGGGGATTCGTGGACGTTTTCCGACAGGTGCACCCTGAGCCAGGGCACTACACATTCTGGGATTATCGCCTGCGTGATGCTGTCGACCGCAATATCGGGTGGCGAGTCGACCACATCTGGGCAACACCCCCGCTGGCGGCGAAATGCGTGAACGCCTGGATCGACGTGGAAACGCGACGGGCGGAAAAGCCGTCTGACCACACGTTCCTGGTGGCCGAGTTCTCTTTGTAAAGTCGGCTGTGAAGAGCATGCGGTTGGGACCGAGCGGGACCCGTGGCGGAGGATTGCATGGACAAATCTAAGGTAGCGGTACTACGCACCACTCCTCAAACGGTACTAGAGGACTACCATCGCCTGTGTCAGCTCGCAGGCATGAAGCAGGCCCTCGATAGTTCCACGACTACCATCATCAAGGACAATATAAGCTGGCACCTTCTCTACCCCGCCGCCAATACGACCCCCTGGCAGCTGGAGGGGACAATCCGGGCGCTGAAGGCCGAAGGCATTGACGACCTGGTGTGCGTGCACAACAAGACGGTCGTCACCATAGCTGACCTGGGGGACCGCTACAACAAGTATGGACCAGTCCTGAGCAAGTACGGTGTTCCCAAGAAGTACAACTTTAGGCCAGAGGATATGACCTGGGTGCGGTACCAGCCGAAGGCCAAGATGCTGGTGTTGGACAAGATCTTCCGCGAGGGGATCTCTATCCCGGACTACTTCATGGGCAAGAACATCGTCCATCTCCCAACCGTCAAGGCCCATTCCTATACCGTCACCACAGGTGCGATGAAGAACGCATTTGGTGGCCTGCTGAACGTGAATCGCCACTACACCCACACCTGGATCCATGATACCCTTGTTGACCTGCTGGCGATCCAGAAGGAGATACACAGCGGGGTCTTTGCCACGATGGATGGCACTACAGCGGGCAGTGGGGCGGGACCCAGAACCCTTGTCCCCTACCAGAAGGACGTCATCCTGGCTTCGGCCGATCAGGTGGCCATCGATGCCGTCGCCGCAGCGATGATGGGCTTTGACCCGCTAGCGATCCAGTACATAGCCCACGCCAATGAGCTGGGCCTCGGCCATGGCAACCTGCGCGACATCGAGGTAGTGGGAATGCCAGAGCTCGCTGATGAACGATGGGGTTTCCGGGTCGGAGTCAATCTGGGCACGGGCACGGGAATGCTGTTGTGGCGCACCCCCCTGCGCGTCTTCCAGAACCTGCTCTTCCACACACCGATCGTCAACTTGTTCATTTTCGCCAGCGAGACTTTTCACGACCGTCTCTGGTACCCACTGCGCGGACGCCGGGTGGTAGATCAGTGGCTGCGCGAGAGTCCATGGGGGCAGCTCTTCCAAGGCTATCCCGCGTAGCGTAGACCCTCGTAAGTAGAGGCTGTGTCAGTGGAGAATTTCAGAAGCATTCGGTTTGTCCTGATCTACACGATGATCCTGAATCTGCTGGCCACGGTGGCCAAGCTCGCGGTCGGTTACTATACAGGCGCATTGAGCCTGATCGCCGATGGGTTCGACTCTTTCTTTGATTCGGTCAGCAACGTCGTCGGCCTGGTAGCCATCTACCTGTCGCGCCGTCCCCCGGACGAGGACCATCCCTACGGGCATCGTCGCTACGAGATCCTGATGACACTGATCGTTGCTGTCATGCTGTTTGCCACCTGCTTTCAGCTTCTCAAGACTGCCCATGAGCGGCTGGTCAACCCTGTTGAGCCAGAGGTCAACCTCTGGACCTTCGCCTCACTCGCCCTCAGCATCGGTCTGCATCTCTACGTGGCATCCTACGAGAAACGCAAGGGCCAAGAGCTCAAGAGCGAGTTCCTGATCGCCGATGCCTTGCACACCCGGGCTGATGTCTTTGTAAGCGTTGGAGTCATGGCCGGCCTGGTACTCACCAACTTGGGCTACCCGATCATCGACACAATAGCCGCCGTCGTCGTGGCCTTCATGATCGCCAGGATTGGCTTCGAGATCATACGCAGCGGGGCCAGAATTCTGACTGACACGGCCATTGTGGACGTTGACCGGGTCGCCGAGATTCTCCAGCAGATCCCTGGCGTGGAGAGCTTTCACCATATCCGAAGCCGCGGCCAGGAGGACGATGTCCACCTGGATCTGCATATCCGCGTCGCGCCGGACCTGCCCTTGAGTCGCGCACACGAGGTGGCGCACGCAGCCCAGCGTCGCATCCAAGCCGCAATCCCTGGAGCTCGCGACGTAATCATTCACGTCGAGCCACAACACGGTGCCACCGCGCTCGCCTACGACGACCTTTCTGCCACGATACAGGACGCCTCGAAGGCACTGGGTCTTTCGATTCACCATCTGAATGCCTACGAGGTCCAGGGTAAGTACGCCGTGGATCTCCACGTGGAGATTCCCGGTCAGCAGAGTCTCAGCGAGGCACACGAGCAGGCCAGCCGCCTGGAACAGCAGATTCGCGAGCGACTGCCTTCGGTCCAGGAGATCAGTACGCACATTGAGCCAGTTCCCCGCGCCCCAATAGACTGCGCTGGCATCCCTGACGACGCCCAGGTCATCGAGCGCGTACGGGCCCTTGCCATGCAGGTTTCCGGAGTCCAGGACTGCCACGAGGTCCTGGTGCAGAGGAGCGGGAACGCTATCTACTTACGTCTCCATTGCACCCTGGACGAGCATCTCCCTGTGGACAAGGCGCATGACGCAGCCACATTGATTGAAGACCGCCTGCGCCGAGAGTTCAGCGGGATTGCTGATGTTTCCATTCACGTGGAGCCGGCGCCGACACCCTTCTAGATAGCCAGGCGCAAGGCTGCTACCTCCCAAAAGGAGGCGTGCCATGGATCTGTGGCTTGAGCAACACCGAGAGGCGATTCGAGCCAGCCTTGCTCTGAGCCTGGTGTTCTCCGCTGTCCTGGGCGGCGTGGTGATCAAGCTCAGAAGGTCGACCCCCGCTCCCATCGTGATCCGGACCCTGGAACCTCCTCCCCCAGCCTTGCCCGCTGCGACGATCACACCACAACCCATACTCGTATACGTTCTGGGAGCGGTAACCTCGCCTGGAGTCTACACCGTACCGTGGGACAGCCGCGTTCGGGACGTGGTGGCTGCCGGAGGGGGATTGCGCTCCGACGCCGACCCGGCGGGAGTAAACCTGGCCGAGCGGGTGCACGATGGACAGCAACTGTACGTGCCCTCTGTCGGGGAGGTGCCTCCCTCATTGCCAACTCCAGGTGTCTCCTCGATGGCCTCCGACCCGTCCCAGCCAGGAGCGAAGGTCAACCTGAACACGGCTGATGTCACTGCCCTGGCCACGCTCCCGGGCATAGGCCCCACCCTGGCTCAGCGCATTGTGGACTATCGCCTGCTCAACGGACCGTTCAGCAGGGCGGAAGATCTGACCAGGGTAGTGGGTATTGGCGACGCTACCTTGTCCAAGATTCGCAGCTTCGTTACAGTCGATTGAATCAAAACAGGACGGAGCTTTGGCTCCGTCCTGTGACCTTTCCTCATGCCCTCAACAGACTGTCAGAGCACCTACGGATTCTTCTTCTCCGCGATGGCCTGTTGCACCAGGGAGATGAACTCATCCAGAGGTTTGGGCCCAAGGTTCTCCTCAGAGCGAAGCCGCACCGAGACCGTGCCCGCTTCTACCTCTTTGTCGCCCATTACCAGCATGTAGGGCACCTTTTCCATCTGTGCCTTGCGCACCTTGGCATTCATACGGTCTGCAGTGTCATCCACCTCAGCGCGGATGTCCGCCTCCAACAACCTGGTTAGGACCTGGCGAGCATAGTCGTTGTGTCGATCCGCAATCGGGATCACCTTGACCTGGACCGGTGCCAGCCAGACCGGGAACGCCCCGGCATAGTGCTCGATCAGCCCCCCCACAAAGCGTTCCATGCTCCCGAGGACCGTGCGGTGCACCATCACCGGTCGCCGGTCCTGGCCGTCTTCCCCAACGAACTTGAGGTCAAACCGCTCGGGGAAGTTAAAGTCGACCTGGATGGTCGGTCCCTGCCAGCCACGGCCAAGGGCATCACGCATCTTGATATCGATTGCCGGTCCGTAGAACTTGGCTTCACCGGGCATGACCTTGTACGGAACGTTGCGAAGCTTGAGCGCCTCATGCAGAGCACTCTCGGCATTCTGCCAGACGCTGTCCTCGCCGATGAACTTGCCCTTGTGTTCTTCATCGCGCACCGACAGCTCCACGTCGAACTGCTCATAACCGAAGGTGCGCAGCATGAAGAAAGCCAGATCCAGCACGCCCACAATCTCGTTCATCAACTGATCAGGGCGACAGAAGATGTGCGCATCATCCTGAGTGAATCCGCGGACGCGAAGCATGCCGTGCAGCACGCCGCTGCGCTCGTAACGGTAGACCGTGCCCAGCTCACCCCAGCGCAGGGGCAGGTCGCGGTACGAGCGCGTTCTGGTCTTGTACATCAGTACGGCAAAGGGGCAGTTCATCGGCTTGAGCAGGTACTGAATGCCGTCGATGTCAATCGGCGAGTACATCGACTCGCGGTAGAAATCCCAGTGCCCACTGATTTTCCACAGGTCGACCCGGCCTATGTGTGGACTGTACACGATGTCATAACCCCGCTTGCGATGCACCTGACGCCAAAAGTTCTCGATGGTCTCCCGAATGAGCGCCCCTTTTGGATGCCAGTAGATCAGACCGGCCCCGCCAATCTCGTGGGTGCTGTAGAGGTCCAGCTCCTTGCCCAGCTTGCGGTGATCGCGACGGTCGATCTCGGCCAGTTTTGCCAGATGCGCATCCAGCCCCTCACGGGTCTGAAACACCGTGCCATAGATGCGCTGCAACATGGGCCGGTCTTCCTTGCCTCGCCAGTAGGCGCCGGCGATGCTCAGCAGCTTGACGGCTTTGGGGTTGATCTCCCTGGTGTTGGACACGTGCGGCCCACGGCACAGATCAACGAAGGACCCGTGCCGGTAGATACTCAGAGTGGGGGGGCCCTCATCCGCCTCGCCGTACTCGTTGCGGCCAAGCTTCACTATGTCATCGATCAACTCCAGCTTGTAGGGCTGCCCGGCGAAGAGGCTGCGTGCTTCTGCCTCCGAGACCTCACGGTACTCGAAGGGTTGGCCCTGGGGAATGAGCTCCCTCATACGCCCCTCAATGGCCTGAAGGTCCTCCGGCGTCAGCGCGCGGGGCAGGTCAAAGTCGTAGTAGAAGCCATCCTCAATCGCCGGCCCAATCGCCAGCTTGGCCTCCGGAAATCTCTCCAGCACTGCCTGGGCCATCACATGCGACGTGGAATGACGCAGCTTGTGCAAGACCTCGTTTTGCTCGTCCACACCTGGCCTCCTTCTTGGTGCGATGGCGGGAGCCGCCAAATCGCTGAACTCGGTTCTTACTATCCCAATCTCACTCCGGCAAGCGCCGTGCCGCAAACCCCACGGGACAAAAAAGACCTCTCACCCATGGGGCGAGAGGTCAACTCACGCGGTTCCACCCAACTTGTCAGCCCTGTGGGAATCACCCAGGACTGCAACTTGTGACGGCCGATAACGGGTGCCTCCGGGGCTCCATACTCTCCGCAAACGATCCTGCGCCTTTCTGGAGCCGGCTACCAGGGGGTTTTCACTGCCTCGCGACAAAGGGGCTCTCAGGCAATGACCCCTTCTCCCTGTGACGCGGCCGAACAGCTACTCGTCCTGGTCCGAGCCGATAAACAAAGCCCGCGGAGTGCTCCGTGGGCTCCTTTGCCTTACGCTACCACTATACCATAAAAAGCTGGCTCTGTCAAATCGCCCCCGAAGGGTAGGTGCTCAATGTTGCCCCTGGGTCTCCACTGCTGATCCTTCGACGACTTGCGGGGCACCACTATCCAGGTACCCTGCCATGTGCGGATCGGCGGTTGGCGCGTCATCGACGCTTCGCGCCACCCCTTCCACAATCGACACCCCACCCTGGTGGCGCAGTACAGCATCTCTGGGGCAGAGCGCAACGAACGCCTTCAAGCTCAACAAGAGCACCCCGAGGTCATCCAACTGCCCAAGGCCCAGGAAGAGGTCAGGGATCATGTCAGTGGGCAGAAGAAGATACACTACCGCTCCCATGGGAATCAGCTTGGTCCACCAGGGAACGCGCGGGTCGTGCAGCAGCCTCCAGCCCAGGCGAAACTGTCCAATCATTTGTGACCACGAACTCGGTTGGCTCATCAGTACGGCCTCCTTACAGGACCCCATTCTACGCTGCCCTCTCTTTCGCGGCAACTCGCGGTCTTTGGCCAGCGCCATCTTCTGCCCTATAATGCCGCCCGATGTCTCCTTCTGGTTGGCTTCGGCGTTCATTCTTGATCTGGATAGCTTTGTGGCTATTCGGCGTGTCCAGTGCCTGCTCATCGTCGCAGACGCCGGTACCGTCGCCCCTGCCGATCCTGCCCACATCAACTGCGTCTGCGACGAAAACCCCGCCTCGGGAACCCGATCCGGCTGAGAGCGAGATACATATCTGGCACTCGCTGACCGGCGAGAGGGAATTGGCCCTGCGCCGCCTGGCGGCATCTTTTGCTGCCACCAACCCACAGCTCATACGCACTCGGGTTGAATACCACTCTGACCTGCGTGCCGAAGTCCTCACTGCATTCTCAGCTGGAACCCCTCCCGATGTCGTCATCGCTTCGTGTGACCAGATGGCCTTCCTGGCCGAGGCAGGTTCTGTCGCGCCTCTGGCGCAGTACCTCGATGGCGGCACGTACGGCCTGACTCTCACACAGCAGTCGGACCTGTGGCCCATCGCCATCGGCGGATGCCTCGATCCTGACTCAGGCCAGCCGCTGGGACTCTTCTTTGACCCACAAGCGCAAGTGATGTTCTACAACGCCTCCTGGCTGAAGAAGCTCAAAATCGAGTCTCCTCCAGAAAACTGGGAGGAGTTCCGCACACTCTGCAATGCTGCGCGCGACAAGAAAGCGGGCACCTGGGGCTATGAGTTTGATGGCGACGGCTTTGAAGTGAGTAACTGGATTGCAGGCCTTGGGGGCAGCCTCCTGGATGACGCCTCGCACGAGTTCACGCTAGACAGCTCGCAGGCACGCGCCGCCTTATCCGTCCTGGACGACCTGCGGCGGGATGGATGCCTTGCGTACTCGCAAGAGGAGGGGGCAGATCGGCTTGGCTTTGGCTCTGAGAAGATTCTGTTCACCTTCGACTCCTCGGCCGAGCTGGCGAGCTATGCCAGGGCCGCTTTGAATCCCAGGACCGAGAAGCCGCGGTTTACCTGGGACGTTGCCCCGCTACCGTACGGCACCGGCGAGCCTGTGGTCCTGGTTCAGGGTTTGACGATGGGCATCTTGCGCACTTCTCCCCGCCAGCAACTGGCTTCCTGGCTATTCGTCCACTGGTTCAGCGATCCGGAGAATGATATTGCATGGGTGCTGGCCACGGGCGCCCTGCCATTGCACCGCAGCACCCTCGAAGCAGAAGGCATGGCATCTTACCTTGAGCAGAATCCGCAGTTCCGCACTGTTTCTCAGATGATGGCCTACGCCCAAACCGATCCGGCGGTCGCGGAGATACCTGCGATTCACGAGTTACTCAGTACGGCAGCCGTAGCCGTCTGCCTGGGAGAGGCGGTTCCGGATGACGCACTGCTGGCGGCAGACACGGCCGCCGATGAGATCCATGCTCGGTGACAGAACGATGTTCTTGACCCATCGGGACAACCGACGACTTTTCGCGATCTTGCTTGCCGCCAGTCTGGTCTCTTCCTGTCAGGCAGCCCCCACTGCAACGCCGACGGGTGTTGGCCCGCACCCGACGCCCTCCCCCGTACCGGACCCAAGCGCTCTGGTTCTCGCCTGGGAGGGTGCACGGCCAGACTGGATCAACCGTTACATCGCAGACGGCGCCATGCCGAACCTGGCAGCTTTCGCGGATCGCGGGGTTCAGGCCGAACACCTGCAACCGGAGGATCCGGCCTTCTCCCTGACCGGCTTTGGGGCAATGAGCACTGGCAAGCGGGCTGCCGGGAGTGGGCTACCCTCTGCTTTGTCCCAGCTATCGGGCGGGGTGCAGTCAGGTCAGGACAGTCAGACGGAGCCTGTCTGGCGCACCGCCATGCGCAGTGGGCTACGCACCGCAACTGTCTTTTGGCCGACGGCCACGCTGGAGGATCCGCAGCAATTCGCCGACCTGATGGTAGTGACGGCGTCGAGTGACATTCCCAGTGCCCAGCATACCTTGGTCCTGACGGACATCGTCGACTGGCAGGGAGGTCCGACTTCATACAGTCCTCCTCGCGAAGCCCAGCTGACCCTGACCTCAAGCACGGATGGCATCGCCTCCGTGTTTCGTGTGGTGGCTCTCGACTCTCAGGATGATGCGCAAGCCGCTTATGATGTGCTCCTCGTCGACGATGACCACGACCTGGCCAACGGTTATGCGGAGATTCGTCTCAACCAGTGGGCCTCCATGACCGTGAGCCCGCGACTGCACAGCGGGGTGAGCTGCTGCTTCACGGCCTCAACTGGGCCGACTGTGACTCTGTACTCTAGCCAGGCGGTCTACAGCCAGGCACGCCCTCAGGAACTACTACAGAGCGTCAACCGCGATTTTGGCATCCCGCCGCCGCCTCCTGATGCCCAGGCCCTTCACGCGGGCTGGATCAGCGCAGAGCAATACGTCGAGATGGCGCTGCTCAGGCAGCGCTGGATGGACGATGTGACCCTCTTCGTCTACAGAACCTATGCGCCCGAGCTCCTGCTCACCAACAGAACCCTGCTTGCGGACTACGCAGGCGTCTTCCTGCTGGTCGACGGGCGGCAGGATGGATACGGACCGGAGAAAGCGGAAACGTATGCAGCCCATCTAAAGGACGCCCACACCATCCTCGATGAGGGTCTACGTGCACTGCTCACGCAGGTAGGGCTCATCAGTTCCAGCGTCTTCGTCGTTTCGCCCAACGGCTACGCGGCGGTACACACTGCAGTGAATGTAAACACCATCCTAGCCGGCGCCAAGCTCCTGACCACCAGCGGAGGCGGTAAATCGACAGTGATCGATGTGAGCAAGAGCAGGGCCTGGGCAGCCGCGCATCAGGGGATGGCTCACATCTACATCAGCCTGGAGGGCAGAGAGAAGACAGGCATCGTCGCGGCAGCGGATTATGCGGGGGTCCAGGAGCAGATCCTCTCCACTCTGGTTGCCGCATCCGACGAGACCGGCCAGCCCGTCTTTTCGCGCGTGCTCAGACGCGAGCAGCTGGAGACACTGCACCTCGACTCACCGGACGCAGGCGATGTGGTCGCCCAGGCCAATCCCGGCTATACGTTGGTTGGCGTGTTGGGCATGAAGGAGAGTCTCAACCCGGCCCCATCCTACGCAGGGGAGGGCTTTGTTGCGACGCTGCCAGAGATGCACGGCGTGTTCTTCGCCGCCGGAGGCAGGCTGGCCACAGGAAAGTCCATCTCCCCTGTCTCGATCCTGGACCTGGCACCGACTCTTTGTCAGGCGCTGGGCATCCAACCCTTGAGCGGCCTGGAAGGAAGTGCCATCGAGGGGATCTGGAACTAGGCAAAGACGCAGGGAAGAGTTGCGCCCTGTCTCTGCGTCATCGACGACACGGCCGGGTTACTCGGCCTCGAACGTAACCTGGTAGTCCGGAGGGACAACCTCTACCCAGCTCTGCCCCACGCGCAGAGGCACGGGAGACCCATCCAGGTGGACAAAGCGAACGAACGCCTCGCGTGTGGGCCTGATCCACTTGCATTCGACCGCCACCCCGTCCCGAAAGATCTGCGCTCTGCCTTCTCCGGTCGAAACGATATTGAAGGTGGCCACGCCGTTGACGTCCTTGACATCGGTCTCCTGATAGGTGGCGTAGAGCACCATAATGTTGGAGGCCGCCAATTGCTCATTCGTCAGCGCATCCACGTGAGGCTCGCCCCTCACCCAGCGCATGTAGAGATGGCTCGTTGCGTCATAACGGAACTCAACCAGTGCGCGTTTGGGGTAGGGTATCTCAACGTATGTTGCCGCCTCACCCTGTGGCCGCTCCTCAGAGAAGGTGAAGCCGTCCAGTTGAACTGCCTTTTCTTTGCCTATCTTCTTGAGGTAGTCGCGCAGTTTCTTGGCGCCGGTGGCCACGCGTCCCATCCAGGGGTACTCCAGCCATTTGCCCTCTGGCTGCAGCCATGAGTAGGGTGCAGGATGGAAGTACTCATCCAAATCAACCAGGGTTGACTGAGAGAGCAGCCAGCGCACCGAGTCGTTCGCTCCAGAGTGAACCAGTGCGCCATCGAACATGTAGCCCAGCTCAATCGTGAACAGGCGTGCGCTGCGGACCGGCTTGAGCACCTCCGGATCTCTGCTCCATACCACCGCCGTCAACCGGGTGATGGTCCAGCCGTCCATAGCCTCTTCCCACACCATGTCGGCCATTGACAGTCCCGACTGTGGCCGCACTTCCGCATCATTGCCGATTCGCACAAGCAGCGGCCTCCTCTGTAGAACCGCCGGATCCGACACTGTCTCGCCAGTGAGGGGGTTGAAATACGGGTTGGCGGTCGCGGTGGGCGTGGGAGCCGGCGTCGATGTGAGGTGTGGAGTGGCAGTGCAGCTTGGTGTCGCCGAAAACACAGGCAAGGGTGTTGACGGCACAGTGGTGAATGTCGGCTTGGGTGTGCGGGTGGCGGGCACCTGCGATTCCGAACCGGAACTGCAAGCCACCATCACGAACGTCGCTGCAACTGCCGAAACCAGAAACAAGAGTTGCCGGCCCCGACACTCGTGATCCGCGCGGCGGGCGCGCATGGCATTGCTGTGTGATCGGATCCGTGATTCTATTTTCCGGACCGACTGCTCGCAGGTTGTGTACCCACTCATCCGTTGATTCACTTAGCCTCCGTTTCGCAGACTGTGTCCTGGTCGCTCTACCCTGCCACCTGGCGAAGCACGCGCAGCCAGTTGCCGCCAAGCACTTTGCGCACGTCATCGTCGGAATAACCGCGTCTGACCAGTCCCTCGGTGATCGCTGGCAGCCGTGTGACATCCTCCAGCCCCTTCGGCGCCGGCGGGTGAAAGCCGTCAAAATCCGATCCCAATCCCACGTGGTCAATCCCTGCTACGCCCGCCATGTGATCCACGTGGTCGAGCAATCTCTCCAGATTGGCTTCCTTGCGGTCATCAGCAAGAAAAGCCGGAACGAAGGTCACCCCCGCGACTCCCCCGGTCGCGGCGAGCGCGCGTAATTGCTCATCATCGAGTCCTCGCCAGTGCGAGCACAGGGCGCGCGAGTTGCTGTGAGATGCTACCACCGGCTGCCGACAAAGCTCCAGAACGTCTCTGACGCCGGCCGGTGCCAGGTGAGAGATGTCCAGGATGATGCCAAGCTGATTGCACTCTTGCACCAGCTTCACCCCGAACTCGGTGAGTCCACCTCCCGTGCGCATTTCGTAACCACCATCCGCGGCCTGATTGCGGCGGCTCCAGGTGACGGTCAGCAGACGAACGCCGAGCCGGTAGAGCATCCTGAGCACTCCCAGGTCCCCTTCCAGCGCCTCAGCACCTTCGATTCCGATCACAGCTGCCACCTTGCCGCTTGCCTTTGCCGCTTCTATGTCCGCAGCGCATGTGGCCAACGCGAAGTCATCCGGATGAGCCTGAAGCTCACGAAAGAGCACGTCCAGAATGCGCAGCGTTTGCTTTACCGCGCTCGCCGGCAGGAACTTGTCCTCAAGGTACACGGCGAACACCTGCGCGGTCACACCACCTTCGCGCAACCGCGGCAGGTCGATGTGTCCCTTGGTAGAGCGCTCCCCGAATGGACGTCTTCCGTCCAGTATTTCCAGCAGAGTATCGCAATGGCCATCAAAAACGATGCTATCTCTATGCAAGTCTTGCGGACTCATCCCACCTGCCCTCAGGGTTCAAGAATAGCCCCGACACGGCGCCAGGCAACGGCCCATGGGCCAGGATCCTGCCTCCGCGCTCCAGGGCTCGACGTGCTGCTCAACTGGCCAGTTCGGTCACCAGAACGTCGAGCGCCAGACGCTCATCGATCACGCCGGTCTTGGTCTCCTGTTCCACGTCTGCCAGACGCGAGAAGATGGACAACAACTCGGCCTGGCTGAAATTGCGCGCCTGGCCCAGGTTCTTGTCCATAACCCAGCTGTGCCAGACACCGAGAATTCGCTGCATCTCGGCCGTGCTCACCCCACGGGCGTGCATCTCCTTGATCTGCAGCAGGATACGAAACTGGCGCTCGATCATGCTCAGCAGATACTGAGGCGCAGCCCCCGAGTCGAGCAGACTGTGCAAAGCACGCATCGCCTTTTGCCTCTGGCGCATCCCGATGGCATCTACCAGGGCGAAGATGCTATCCACCTGCGTGGCGCTGACGATGCCGTGCACGTCGTTGACGCCCACGATCCGCGAATAGTTCACAGAGGCCAGAAGTTTGTCCAGCTCGTGATCCAACTGCCGGAGCTCGCCTCCAACGAGGCGAGCCAACTCCTGAGCTGCGGGGGGAGCGATAGCCCCACCCTTGGTTTTCGTTCGCTGCTCGATCCAGCGCACCAGCTCGTAGGCTTTCGGCACAGCGAACTCCTTCAGCTCCGCCTTGCCCTCGCCGCCGGACAGAGCCGGGAATACAGGATTCGACTGTTTCAGCCGACGCCCCTCCGAGAAGACCAGGTCCGTGGTTTCTGGCAGCGTCGGGAGGTACTTTTGCACACTCTCGATGAGTTTCTGATCGGACTCGGAAACTCGAGAGCCCCTTCCGCGCCCCTTGACCCCCTCGGGCGGCTCGAATCGTGCCCAAAAGTCCTCCACAATGACCAGTCTCGTGCTCGCCATGAAGGGTAACGCCTCGCAGGCCCCGACCAGGTCAGCGTAGTTGAGCGTGCGTCCCTCCAGGATCGTGGTATTGAGACTGGACGTGGTGGAATCTCCCAGACCGGCCCTTAATCTGGCCAGCTCTTCCGAGCGAGTGAACTCATCCTCACCGTGAAGAACGTGAATCATGCGTGTCCCTGGTTGGTTACCACCCTGTGCAGGATCACGGCTCCCCGCTGCAGTCGCAGCACGCGGCTGACCTCCAGCTGCGACACGTCGCCGTCTGTCGTGACGTCGCGCTGCACCCTCGCGCCCAGAGGTCGTGCCAGCACGAAGGCTGCTCCCACTCCAGCCACGAGCTGAAGCGATTTCGCCAGACGGGAGCGCCATCGTCCACTGAGTGCTGCTGAAGAGGCCAGCCATGCCAGGATCGCCCCGGTCGCCAGATTGGTGCCGCACTGCGGATGCACGGCCAGAGTATTGTCTCCACCTTTCAGGCGTGCCAGAGCAACGGCGACCGCCTCCTCCACGAGAGCTGTCTCCAGCGAGCCGTAGAGGTTGAAACCGCCCCAGTCGCTGCGCCCAACCAGGCGCACGCCCGGACTGCGCTCGGTCAGCACATGGATCGTGGCGTGCTCCAGAGCGTGATTGCGACGTATCGCCCCTACCGGACCATGGTCGAGAATCCTCACGAGCCGCTCCCTTCAGGCGCAGACATTGCATTCACAGAATCGCAGCAACCCTGGCGACCAGCGCGGACCCTCCCAGTAACGGATCAGCGAGCGAACAAACGGGCAATCAGGGCCAAGATAGCGAAGAAGACCACACTCAGGAAAACTGAAATAACAACAAACAGGGCCAGCCCGGCAGCCAGGTTGACTGCCGGCTTGTCGCTCTTGACGGTCAGTTGTCCCATACGGGCAAAGTTTGGCAGCGAGACCAGGAAGAGTGCCAGCGCGGCTCCCCAGATTTGACCATTTCGGATCACTTCGTATCCGACGACGCCGTTGACTCCACCCTCAAGCAGAGTCCCCACAACCGCGCCCAGCACAGCTGAGAGTATGCTCCTGCCTCCCCACTGACCACGCATCTAGCCTAGCCTTCCCGTCATGTCCGGGTTGTGAGTCATACCAGCTGTGTTCCTCACCGCCTCGCTCAACTCCTCCGGGCTCACAATCCCGTTACCCAGCTTGCGAACGACCAAACCTGCGGCGAGGTTGGCCAGCTCCGCCGCCTGCCACAAGCTTGCACCCGCTAACCAGGCCAGGGTAACAACGGCAATAATGGTGTCGCCCGCCCCCGTTACGTCAAAAACCTCACTGCGATTGGCGGCCTCCAGATGGCGGCAGCCCTCGGCTCTCGAAACCAGCGACAGCCCTTCAGCTCCCCTTGTGAGCACCGCGGCCGAGGCATTCAAGAGATCCAGCAACTCCCCACCTGCCTGGCAGTAGTCCGTATCACTGACCAGCTCGCGTCCTAACTCGGTCTCCGCTTCCTGGCGATTGGCTTTGATGAGGTCAAATCCAGAATACTTGGCGAACGACCCCTGAGCATCCACTGTGCAGCGCAGAGCACGCTTTCTGGCGCCGGACAGGGTAGCTGCGACAACGGTCGGCGTGGCCACTCCTGTCTGGTAGTCGGAGACAAGCACCGCCTCGACCTCACCCAGCAGATGCTGCACCTGAATGGCCAGTTCTGCCTCCACCACTGGGCTCAAGCCGCTCCTGTCGACCTGGTCGACGCGCGCGACCTGCTGAGGGAACATCCGTGAGCCTTCCGCCATCACCCTTGTCTTGGTGGTCGTTGGACGGTCGGGGTCGATGGCAACGCCCGAGGTGCCTATCGCCGCCACCCGCAATTCCCTGAGCAGCTGCTGACCGGCCGAGTCATCTCCGATGAGACCCACAACGCTGGCCCTGCCACCCAGGGCCACGATGTTGTGAGCCGGGTTTGCAGCACCCCCGGGCACATAGAAGCGCCGGGTTGACTCGAGAACGGGGATAGGGGCCTCACGCGACAGTCGCTTGGCCCGGCCAACCCAGTATTCATCAAGAAACAGATCACCAACGACCAGAACGTGGCGCCCGGCCATTCGCGGTATGATCTGCAGGAGTTCGATCGTGGCAGAGTCCATGGGCTGGCTGCTACTCTACATCATCATCCGCCCTTTGTCAATCAGTTCTCAGGCAGGGGCTGCAGCATTTGCCGTGCGCCGCGCCTACGCTATCATTACCAAGGTGCTGACTTTGGGTTTTGTCCCTCGCGACGCCTGCGCTACAATGAGAGGGACATCGGACATCGTGCACGCGGCTGCAATGAGAGGGAGGAATGCCCTGGAAGCGGAGCAACTGGGTCAGACAATCGTAGAATCCGTCGTCGGAAAGATGGGGGAGGATGTGGTGCTGCTGGACATCCGCACCCTGTCATCCATAGCCGACTACTTTGTCATCTGCAGTGGAGCAAGCGAGCGGCAGCTGCACGCTCTGGCCGAGGAAGTGCGCAGCAAAATGCAGACAACTGGCACAAAGCTCCTGCGCGGCGAGGGCAGCACCGCGTCTGGCTGGCTGCTGATGGACTTTGGCTCCGTTGTTGTACACATCTTCTCGCCGCCGACGCGACGCTACTACAACCTCGAGCAGCTCTGGAAAGACGCACGCACCGTCGTTCGTATCCTCTAGGCCCATGACAAAAGAGGCCAGGGCAGGGAGATTCCCGGTCCTGGCCTTTTGGTTTGGACTACTCTGAGATCCAGCGCTCTGCGCTACACTCCCAGGACACCAGCTCCTCCGGGCGGAAGAACAGCCCCAGCTCGAACTCGGCAGTCTGCGGTCCATCTGAACCGTGTACCAGGTTGCGACCGATCTCCACAGCCAGGTCTGCCCGAATGGTACCAGGTGCCGCTTCGAGCGGGTTGGTTTTGCCCATTGTCTGCCGGACCAGCTCGATGGCGCGCTCACCTTCTACCGCCATGACTACCACGGGGCTGGAGGTGATGTAGTTGACCAGTCCGTCGTAGAACGGCTTACCCACATGGACACCATAATGCCTCGCGGCCAACTCCCGGCTGATCTGCATCATCTTCAGCCCCACGATCTTGAGCCCGCGTCTTTCCAGCCGTGATATGATCTCCCCCGTCAGGCCACGCTGAACTCCGTCAGGCTTGACAATTACCAGCGTTCTTTCCATCGCTCCGATGTCTCCACAATCAGAATTTCGTTCAACCAGAGACTGAGATGCCACATCTCTAGTGCCAGTCTCCAAATCCGTTCGTCAGGAGGATTCGCGCATTCGCTCGAGCACCCAGCGATAACGTTCCAGGGCCTTTTGCAACTGGCCATTCTTGGCATACGCATCAGCCAGCAGCTCGTGGGCCTCCAAATTGTCCGGCCGGGAGGCAACCAGCCCCTCCATGTCGGCAACCACCTCCGCTACCTTCTTCGTCTTGCTGTGCGCCAGGGTGTCATACTCCTGCAATGCCAGTTTGATCTGGGCCGCATCGCGATAAGCACGCGCCAGGGCCAGGCGGGCCTCATCATCCTTTGGCTTCTGTTCCAGCACCTGTCGACAACGTTCGATCTCCGACAGGAGCCCTGCACTTACACCGGACATCGCCTCCAATACGAGCGCATCGGCGCCGAGCTTCTTGCGCCGGCGTTTGGCCACACTGGCCCTGGAGGTGACTGGACCGGTCAGTTCCGTAATGGCCAGCTCTGTCGGCGCCGGCTCCACCTGGCTGACCTGATGTATTTCGACCGCCGCTGGTTGCGACGGCAGATCGTCGGCTGACTCCTGCGTGCCAACAATCACGGTCTCCTGCGAGTTCGTCCCGGGCACCTCGGTGACCGCCGTCTCCTGGACCGTTGATTCTGTCCCGGGTATGGCTTCCCCTTCGACTGTAGTTACAGGTTGCTCAGTCACACCTTCGGGTCCACCCGACCCCTCTTCGGGCGACTCGGGAGGAGCTGGCTCTGTCGCCGCAGCTACCTCGTCTGCGGTCCGGGGCTCGGGCGGCGGAGCCAGAGTCAGACCGTCTGCCTCAGCGGCGGGCACCGCGACTTCCAGTACCGGTGCAGGGAGTATTGCCTCTCCGGCTGTCAGCTCGCGGAGTGCCGGCTCGGACTCTCCAGCTTGGGCCTGCGCTTCGGAGACAGGCGTCTCAGCTACCTCTTCCGCTGACGATGGGATAGCTTCCTGCGGTCCTGTGACTGCCTCATCCTCAGCCGGCTCTCCGATTGGCGGTTCCACCGCGGCCGGCTGCGTTGCCCTCGGCTGAATCCTTGGGATCATCACCTGCTCTAGCGTCAGGGGCGAATCGGCACCGAACAGCGCCTGGGCAGTGAGATTCTCCGGGTCCAGGGCTCGGGTGCGGACAAGAATGGCAACGCCCTCATCGCAACGCCCCTTCTCGATTAGGATCTTGCCCAGCAGGAGGATTGCCTTCAGACAGTCCGGCGCCGTCTGAAGAATGCTGCGCGCTACGTCAGCCGCCTGCTCGCGACGCCCATCGCGCCATAGAGTCTCTGCCAGAGACAGCCGCAAGTCCAGGCGGCCCGGTGCTGGCTCAGTGTCCAGCAACAAACGTAGTTCCTGTATGGCCTGTTGGTACTGGCCACCCTTGGCGTACAGCCGTGCCAGCGCCACCTTGTTGTGGCGGATACGGTCCGGCTCGCTGCCATCCCTCTTCTGATAAAGCCGGCGCAGGGCATCGCGAGCGTCCTCCGTGTTGGGCGCCAACTCAAACGCTCGCTCCATATACCAGATGGCCTGAGGCAGCTGCCCAAGGTCCTCATAGGCCACGCCAAGGCCCGCGTAGGCGCTAAAGTTCTCCGGGTCGGCGTGATCGAGAAGGCGTTTGAAGACGGCGATGGCCTCGTCGGTCTCGCCTTTCTCCAAACAGGCTTCACCGAGGATCTGGTAGGTGCGAATGTGCTTGGGATAGCGAAGCAAGATGTGCCGGCAGATGGCGATCGCTTCGTCGAAAGCCTGCCCGTTGATGAGCTCGCGAGCTTCATTGAGGTAGTCTTGCAGAGCAACCCTGGCCATGCATCCTCCTTTGGTATCCTGCAGCCCGATGCAGCCACGCCTTGTGCCATGATTATGCCGTCTTTCCTGCGGGTTGTCAACGCGCTATCATTTCGCCGGCTGCCCCTGCAAAGCTATAATGGATACAAGATGACAACTGGGAAGCCCTTCATCAAACGTCTTGGCCACACCCTGGTATGGGTTCTTGTCCTACTGCTGACCGTGCTGGTCCTCGGACCCTTCCTTGTACCCGTGCCGCCCCTGCAGGGTACTGTCCCCCCCGAGGAGCTCGCAGATCCCGACAGCCTGTTCATAGAGGTGAACGGCCTCACCGTGCACTACAAATTGGCGGGCGCCGGCCAACCGGTCTTTGTGCTTCTTCATGGCTTTGGCTCCAGTACCTTCTCCTGGCGACACGTGATGGAGCCCTTCTCTCATCTCGGAACGGTCATCGCCTTTGACCGCCCGGCGTTTGGGCTGACCGAGCGCCCTCTTCCTGGCGATTGGGAGGGTCAGAGCCCGTACGGCACCGCAGCTCAGGTGGATCTGACGCTCGCCCTGCTGGACCGCTTGGGGGTAAGGAACGCCACACTGGTTGGCAACTCGGCAGGCGGCACCATCGCCATTCTCACGGCGCTGCGCTCTCCCGAGCGTGTCGATGCTCTTGTCCTGGTCAGCCCGGCCATCTACGAGACAGGCGGAGACTCACCATGGCTTCGAGCTGCGTCGGCACTGCCACAGGTGCGTCACCTCAGCCCTCTGCTGGTGCGCTTCTTGGTCGGCCGGCTCGAGAGCGCCTTGCCATCGGCCTGGCATGATCCGTCTCGAATCGGGCCTGATGTGCTTGACGGCTACAAGAAGCCCCTTCAGGCCGACAACTGGGATCGCGCTTTCTGGGAGTTCACGGTGGCTGACCGTGAGATGGGCATAGAAACACAACTGAAGGACGTTGCCATGCCCACCCTGGTCATAGCCGGGGATGATGACCGGTGGGTGCCCACTGCACAGAGCATCCGGTTGAGCAGCGAGCTGCCGGGGGCCGACCTGGCGGTTCTTCCGAACTGTGGTCACGTTCCCCAGGAGGAATGTCCGCTCGAGTTCATGGACGCTGTGATGGATTTTCTACGCTCGCGATAGGCATGCCGTGCATTCTGGACCAGGAGATGATGATGGACGCTGGAATCAATGCTACCGAAGCTCCCGATTTCACCCTGACCGACCCCTCTGGCAGGGCCATCCGACTTGCCGACTATCGCGGCGTCAAGAACATCCTGCTTGTCTTCAATCGGGGGTTTGCCTGACCATTCTGCCGTCGGCACATGGCGCAGTTGCGCCAGGACTATCCGGAATTTGTCAGAAGGATCACCGAGGTTATCGCCATTGGGCCGGAGGATCCGCTCAGCTTTGCTCGGTGGTGGAAAGAGCACGACATGCCCTTCGTGGGCCTGGCGGATCCGGACCACAGCGTGGCTGACTTGTTTGGCCAGGAGGTCAGCGTCGTCAAGCTGGGACGCATGCCTGCCCAATTCCTGATCGACCGGCGCGGTCGGGTGCGCTATCGACACCACAGCAGTACCATGTGCGACCTGCCAGCCAACAGGGAGATTCTCCAACTACTGGACCACATCAACCAGGAGACGCGGTGACGACCGTGCGGCCAGGAACTGTCGTCTTGCTTAGCTCCGGCGAGACCTCCACCAGTGGTCGTCGGCTCTATGACTGGCTGTTCCGTCGGCTGCCACAGCCGCCGATTGTCTCAGTCGTCGAAACGCCAGCCGGTTTTCAACCGAACTCCTTTCCTGTGGCCAACAGGATTGCTGAGTTCATGCGGCAGCACCTGGCCGGCCACCAGCCGGCGGTCACAGTGGTCGCGGCTCGCGCTCGTGGCACCGCCTTTAGTCCGGACGGTGAGGACGTCGTGGCGCCGATCCGCCGAGCGGATGCTGTCTTCCTCGGACCCGGAAGCCCGTCCTATGCCGTCCGCCAGCTTGAGGGTAGTCTCACATGGCAAACCATTCTGGCGCGCCATCGCCGCGGAGCGGCTCTCATTCTGGCCAGCGCAGCCACGATCGCCATCAGTGAAATGGTCCTGCCCGTCTATGAGATTTACAAGGTGGGTGAGGACCTGCACTGGTTGCCCGGCCTGAACCTCCTCGGTGCCTATGGTCTGCGCCTGGCTCTCGTGTCCCACTGGAACAACACCGACGGCGGCGCTGAGCTGGACACGAGCTATGGCTTTGTGGGCAGGGACAGGTTCGTCAAGCTCCAAGCCATGCTGCCGCCCGCAATTCGAGTGCTGGGTATAGACGAACATACGGCTCTGGTAATCGACCTGATGGATCGCCGTTGCCGAGTGATGGGGCGGGGAGGCATCTGCCTCTGTCAGGTTGGCACGGAGCGGCGCTTTGAGCATGGCCAGGAACTCGCTCTCGAAGAGCTGGGCACTGTGAGGATGCCGGATCCGCTGGATGGCATTCCCCCTTCCGTATGGGAACAAACGCAGGTCGAGTCACGCCCGGCGGCTGCACAGGCTGCAGCACGGCCCCCAACGGAGGTATTGACCCTGGTCCGCCAGAGAGAGGAAGCCCGCTCCCGCCGCGACTGGTCTGCTGCAGACCGGCTCAGGCGAAGCCTCGCCGACCTCGGCTGGGAGGTGCGTGACACGCCCGGTGGACCACAGGTGTCCCTCGCACAAGGCGGGCCAGCGTGACACTTACCCGCCATGGCCGCGTCAAATCAAATGATAATG
>DCVA01000047.1 GCA_002327925.1 Anaerolineales bacterium UBA2200 | reverse complement strand
CGGCCCATCGTTATGAATCGCCGCTTGCCCGACGTCAACTACTCGTTCGCATCGACGACAATTAGAAGTGTGCATCGTCCATCGCCGCTCTGGCTCATCTAGAAGCGTTGGAACGTGACGGGGCCCCGGGCCCGTGGCCCGGGGCCTGCCCCCCCATGGGGGGGCAAAAGAATGAATGTTTGTAAACCTCGTGGGCCGGCGGGCCCCGGCACGCGGGTGCGGGCATGAGCAAACCTCCTTCTGCCGTTCATGGCTTGGCCGTCTCCTTGCCTTCTTGTGCGGTCTTCCCGACGCAGTTCCGACGCGCTGCCTGTTCGCCTCGGTACGTCGGACCCGTGAGCTCCAGAATCAGCGAGTGGTGAACCAGCCGATCGATCGCCGCCGCCGTCGTCATGGGGTCCTTGAAGATCCGGTCCCACTGCGAGAACACCAGGTTGGTGGTGATCATGACCGAGCGGCGCTCGTAGCGTTCGGCCAGGAAGGTAAAGAGGACCTCCATCTCCTGGTTGTCTTGCTGGACGTATCCGATGTCGTCGATGATGACGACCTCAACACGGTCCAGCCTCTTGAGCATCCGCTCCAGCGCGAGCTCCTTCTTGGCCTTGAGGAGCTGCTGGACGAGCGCATAGGCCCGGGTGAACAGCACCGGCACTCCGCGCTTGACCAACTCGTGGCCGATCGCGCAGACCAGGTGCGATTTGCCTCGGCCAGGCAGGCCAAAGGCCAACACGTTCTCGGCTCGGCGCACGAAGTCACCCTCGCACAGCGTCGGCAACTGGCGGCGGACGGCGGCCGGCAGGCGCGACACTTCCAGGGTCGCCAAGGTTTTCTCGGGCGGCAAGCTCGAAGCCCGTAGGAAGCGCTCGACGCGGCGGTCACGCCGCTCACCCAGCTCCAATTCTGTCAGGTGAGAGAGGTACTGCGTGAAGCTCCAGCCCTCCTTCTCCGCCCGCCTGGCGACCTCGTCGTGGTACGCCACGAAGGAGGGAAGCGCCAGGGCACGAAGCGAGAGCGGCAGACTGGTACTCTGGTCCAGCTGGCCATTCATCACGCCACCTCCTCCAGCGTCCCAAGCAGCTTGTCGTATCCGTTCAGGTCCACGGCAAGCACGGGCAGGTCCGGCACCGCGGGAGCCGACAGATCGACCAGTTCCCTGACCTGAACGGCCCTCGGCACCGTTCCCGAAGAGAGCAGGAGCTCCAGCGCTACCTGCACCTCGCTCTCCATGGTCTGAGAGGCGATCTGCAGGATCCGGAGATACTCCAGGTCCGCCTGACGTTCACTCCAGCGCGCCTCCGTGAGAGCGTCGTAGGCGCGCCGAAAGACCAGCGACGGGAACATCTCCGCCCGATACCGATACCGGGCGAAGGCTCCGGGCTTTCTGACGAGCGAATCGATGACGTGGCGGTAGTTGATTCGATGTCCGCCGCCGCCAAGCATGCGCCCGATCGTGAGCTGCACGTCCCCGCCGTAGAAGACTTCCAGCCGGTCCTCGTACACCCTGACGCCCACACGCTCCCCGATCAGCCGCGACGGCACGGAGTAGATGTTTCGCAGGACGGGGATCGTGCTCCAGATCGAAACCCTGGCCTCGATCTCCTTGTACTCCGGCAGTCGCTGGACCTGCAGGGGCCGCATGGCGGCGAGATCCTGGCGGAGCCGCTTCTCCCGGAGACGGTTACGCTTCTCCTCGATCTCCTGGACCCAGACCTCATAGGCTTCCACGCTCTCGAAGTCTCGGCTCGTGCGCAACAACAAATGCTGCTTCAGGCTCCGCTTGAAGGCCCCGTGGCTGGCTTCGATGTCGCCGTTCTGCTCCTTCTCGCCAACGGCGGTCGTCCTCGGCTCCATGTCGAGGTGCCGCATGAGGGCCAGGTACTCCTCGTTGAAGCCCCGCAACCCCGTCCGTAGGTCATGGGTGGCCGCCGTCGAGTTGTCCGTCTGGTGGAACTTCGAAATCCGCCCGAGCAGGAATACCGTCCGCTGGATCCCCCGCTTCAGCGCAGGCAGCGACTCCGAGCGGCACAAGGTCGAGAAGCTGACGTTGCTGAACGTCAAGACGGAGCGGCAGAACAGGTGGGGGAACAGCTCTCCGGCAATCGTAATGGCCAGCTCATTGCCGAAGGTGAAATCGGTCTGTATGAACTCACCCGGGCGGTGTTGCTGACTGAAGAAGACCTCTTTCGGCGGGCCCTCCTGGGCGCGCCACTGCTTCACCCGCCGCTGGAAGGTCCGCACCTGGCCTTCGTCGTAGGTCTGGGGCTTGCGGGCCAGGAGATCTTCAAAGAGGGCCTTCGATTCGAGCTCGGGCGCCTCCCTGAGCCGCGCCTTCATGTCCTCCCAGTCCTCGGCAAACGGATCCACACGGGTCCTCCACGTGTGGGGCTGCTGTGCCTGCGATGGTAACTTCTCTATTCGTAAGTACTTAGATCCGGTGTTGCGGCCCATCCCTGCCTTCGCCGCGGCTTGGCCGACTTTGCCGTGCTTGGCTACCTCTTCCATGAGCATCCTCACTTGCTGGTCTGTTACTCGCACTCGGCTCCGTTCCTCTCTGCCACCTGGTTTCGAGGTCGTGGCCGGGTAGTTCTACACGCAGATCCGGAGCAATGGAATGCACTGATCTAATTGTCGTCGGTGCACAAAAGTAATTGTCGCCGGGCAGCCGCTCTCACGCCGTACTCGGCGG
>DCVA01000046.1 GCA_002327925.1 Anaerolineales bacterium UBA2200 | reverse complement strand
GGGTTCCTCCTTGAGATGTGGTCAAGGACTCTACCATGACCAGTCCAGTTTTCAACCGGAAAGTGTCCAGCTTTCAGCCCTAAAGTGTCCAGTTTTCAACTTTAGATGACACCGGGCAGGAAAATGATTGACAAGTGTAAACATATCGTGTACAATGGGGTCAGTTGAATAGTGATATTGGATTGAATCCCGATAGCTTCGGGCAGTTCGGCTGCACCGGGGCCGGACTCACACTGTGCACATTGCTCAGAGCCGTTTCGGCTATGGGCTCCGGACGTGTGGGAGCCGCGGAGACGCGCCATCTCTGATCCTGTGTCCACTTAGCTGGGTGGTCTGGCACAAGCTTGCCTACTCTGGCACTCGGTTTCCGGCTGTCCGGGACCGGGTGCGTTTTTATCTGGAAAATCTGGCGTCGATGGAGGATGGTCCATGAGTGACAATGAGAACCCCGTGGAAGAGGGTCTGGCCCCAACGGAGATGGGGTCGGAACTGGAAGGGCAGCAGGTAGCCCCTGAGGTAGCCCCGATGGAACCGTCGGAACCAGGAGCTGCAGTTCCAGGATCGGAGGTCCCCCAGGACGATGCGCATCCAATGATGTCGGAGGAGTATTCGTATGCGCAGCCCAAGAGGGGCGAAATCCGCATGGGCCACGTCATCTCGATCAGCGCCGATGGCATCGTGGTGGACCTGGGTCTCAAACGAGAAGGTTTCATCCCTCAGGATGATCTCCGTCAGGTCGGTGACGAGGCAGTTGCCGCCCTGCATGAAGGTGAGGAGATCGCGGTCTTTGTTCTCCGACCCGAGAACGACAAGGAAGGAAACGTTCTTGTTTCCTGGCACCGTGCCCGGCAGGAGCAGGATTGGGTAGATGCGCAACGCCTGCACGACACAGGGGAGGTCTGGGAGGGCAAGATCAAGGGCTACAACCGCGGCGGGCTGATCGCACCCTATGGCAAGATCAGAGGTTTTGTTCCTGCCTCTCAGATCACAGGCATCTCACGCCGAATGGATTCGACGAGCCTGCAGGCACACCTGGCTGAGATGGTCGGCCAGACGATGCCTCTGAAGGTAATCGAGGTGGATCGCAATAACCGCCGTTTGATACTATCTGAACGGAACGCCCGGCGCGAATGGCGCGCCCTGCGTCGTGAGAGCCTGCTGGCCGAGCTCCAGGAAGGCGACCGCGTTCACGGGGTCGTCAGCAACATCTGCGATTTTGGCGTATTCGTGGACCTTGGGGGTACCGACGGGCTGGTGCACATTTCTGAGCTCTCCTGGCGCCGTACGACTCACCCAAGCGAAGTGGTCAAGATAGGGGACGAGGTCGAGGCGTACGTTCTAAGGGTGGATCGCGAGAATCGGCGCATCGGACTGAGTCTGCGACTCACGGAGCCCGACCCATGGCAGACAGCGGAGGAGAGGTACGCAATCGGCCAGCTTGTGACTGGTACGGTGACCAAGATGATAGCCTTTGGCGCTTTTGCGGCGCTCGATGATGGAATCGAAGGATTGATCCATATCTCCGAGCTGTCCGATGAGTCTCCAAAGCATCCGAGTGAGGTGGTCAGCCAGGGTCAATTCCTACCCCTGCGAGTTGTCAAGATCGAAGCGTCACGTCGGCGAATGGGGCTAAGTCTGAAGCGGGTCACAGCCGAAGAGTGGGCCGAGTGGGAAGCATGCCACAAGGCTGCCGTGGCCGAAGAGGAACCGGAAACCGAGGTCGAGGTAGAGCCCGTGGTAGCGGAGTTGGACGAAGCTTTGGCCGTTTCCGAGTCCGATTCTGTGGCTGAGGCGGCAGAGGTTGTGGAAGAGGCAGTCGAAACGCAGGCGACGAACACCACGGCGGAAGAGACAACCGAAGCCGAGGTTGAGCCAGAGTCCGTGGTAGCTGAGCTGGACGAATCCGCTGCCGGGGTCCAGGCCGAGTCGTCGGCTGATGCAGCACAGATTGTGGAAGAGCCCGGCGAGACGCAAGAAGCCGACACAGTCGATGGTGGCGACGCAGACAGCGGCGAGTCGCCAGAAGAGAACACGGAGTAGACAGACAGCCGTTGGTCTGAGTCGCGTGAAAACGTGACCGTAACAGAGGAGCAGGTTCGCCATGACCTCCGGGCTCGACCAAAAACTGCGCGTGCAGTTGAGGCAGGCAATGCAGGAGCTTGAGCGGCTCGAAGCGCGGCTGCAGAATAAGGCCGACTATGGGCCAGGAAAGGGTGACCCAGCTATCTACGAGTGGGAGTTCACCCTGGCCATGCGTGAGACGGCTCAGGCACGGGTCGAAACGATCCGGCAGGCCATTCTCAGGTGCAAAGAGGGACGCTACGGCATCTGTGAGCAGTGCGGTGCTGAGATCGACCCAGAGCGCCTGGATGCACTCCCTCTGGCGACCAAGTGCATAAGCTGCGCCAGGTCGACGCGCAGCTGATAGCGGAGCTAGTGTGCCGGCCGTCCATGATCTGGGCGGCCGGCTTTCTGTACAGATGCATCAGACGTGGCGGGGGCAGGACGGCGCAGAAGGGGGTATAGGGCCCCCAGACTTGCGAGGAGAGCCAGTCCCCAGAGAGGTTCGGCCAGCCCAGCGCATAGCGCGACGATGAGGAAGGATATCACGATCAAGGCGCGTGCGTTTCGGGTGCGAATGTGGCCAACGTAAACCATGACGGCCACGGCAATCGAGTAGGTAATGGACAACGCCCACACAGCAGCTAGCGCAGAGTCCTTCGTGAGCACGATGGGCCCTCTGGGATCGACGGAGAATACCGGCGCTTCATCGACAAATGTCACATGGATGCGTCCAATGATGCTGAGGAACAGCATCGTGAATTGGCCAACCGCCGCCACTCCACCCCACAGAAGGCTGGTCAGAAGCGTTTCCTTGCGCGACGCGAGCACAGTTCGTCCCTCCTTGGTTCATTCTACCAGACCTGTTGAGACGTGACAAGCCAGGAAATCGGCGACACGGAACCACTATCCACCGAACGCAAGCATACTTGATTGTGGAGGCAGACGGTGAAGCCGCGCTCCATTCACCATGTTGATCTTGACGCCTTCTTCGCCTCGGTTGAAGAGCTGTTGGACCCGGCGATCTCAGGCCTTCCGATCATCGTCGGTGGCGACCCACAGGGGCGAGGAGTCGTCGCTTCTTGCTCCTATGCCGCCCGGGCATTCGGCGTGCATTCGGCGATGCCCGTAGCACAGGCATTACGCCTGTGTCCTCAGGCCATTGTGCGGCACGGCCATCACAGCGTCTATGCGGCTTACTCGCGCCGCGTAATGGCCATACTGGCAGAGTATACGCCCCTGCTAGAGCAGATATCCATTGATGAAGCGTTCTTGGACGTAACTGGCAGCGACCGATTGTTCGGTGCCCCTGAGACTCTGGCCCACACCATCCAGAATCGCATCCAGGTCGAGTGCGGTCTGCCCTCTTCCCTGGGTGTTGCTGGCAACAAACTCGTGGCTAAGATCGCCTCGGCCCGTGCCAAGCCGCGAGGTGTGCTGGTGGTGCCTTCGGGTCAAGAGGCAGCCTTCCTGGCCCCCCTGACGATTGACAGACTCTGGGGCGTTGGTGATGTGACCGCCGACCGTCTGCGTAAAGAAGGGATCTCCACCATCGGCAAGCTGGCGGCCTTGCCGCTCCGGGATATGGAGCGCCTTTTTGGAAATGGGGCCGCCGGCATGCACCGCCGCGCGTTGGGCATCGACGACCGCCCGGTGGTGACGGAGTGGCACCGCAAGTCCGTGAGCCAGGAACGCACCTTTGCCCGGGATGTAAGTAGCATCGAGGTGCTGATGCACTGTCTGCTGCAGATGAGCGAGGAGGTGGCGGCTCAGCTGCGGAAGGACGGTGACTGCGCGCGTACCGTGGTTCTGAAGATGCGCTACCCCGACTTTACTACCATCACGCGCCGCGTAACCCTGGCTCAGCCAACAAACCTGGCCGAGGTACTCCACCAGGAAGCGAGCCAGCTCCTGCGGCGAGAGTGGAAGAGGGGAGCGCAGCTCAGGCTCATCGGGATTGGAGCCACTGGCCTGGTGCGGGGTCGCCAACTTGCCCTCTTCGACGACCACTCAGAGCAACTGTCCAGGCTAAGCCGCGCCGTCGACAAGATCAGGTCTCGCTATGGGCGTGATTCCATTCGCCGTGCTGCTCTGCTTGAGACGAGCGAAAGTCCTGAGGAGCAGCCCCCGCGCGAGGGCAATGGGCGACCTATGGTATAATCGCCGGCGGAGGAATAACCCTATGCCCGCAAGACCGCTGATCGTGCTGGTGGACGGAAACGCAGTCGTCCACCGCGCCTATCATGCCATTCCGCCGCTCACCAGCCCCGGCGGTGAGCCAACCAACGCGACTTTCGGCTTTGTTTCTACCTTGCTCAAGGTGTTCGAAGACCAGAAGCCGCAGTACGCGGCCGTGGCTTTCGATATCGGGCGCACGTTTCGCCACGACTTGTACGCGGAGTACAAGGGCACACGCCCCCCACTTCCCGACGACCTGCGCGTGCAGTTGGATAGAGTGCGGCAGGTCGTGACTACCCTGCGCCTGCCAGCCGTGTCAGTTGACAATTATGAGGCGGATGATGTGCTGGCGACCCTTTCCAGGAGGGCTGTGGGCAAGGGGCTCGATGTTGTCATCGTCACCGGAGACACGGACACGCTGCAACTCATCGGCCCACACGTCAGGGTCTTGCTCTCCGGGCGCAAGTTCACCGACTCCAAGATGTACGATGAGGGTGCTATCCGCGAGCGTTACGGCCTGGAACCGGGGCAGTTGGTCGATTTCAAGACGCTCAAGGGGGATGTCACAGACAACGTCCCCGGTGTGCCGGGCGTAGGCGATGTGACCGCGACCAAGCTGGTACAGCAGTATGGCGGGATCGACGAGTTGTATTCGCGTCTGGATGAGGTAGACCCCAAGCTGCGCGGCAGACTGGTTGAGAACCGGGCGGGCGTCGAGCGGGGCAAGACGCTGGTGAAACTAGTCGACGACCTTCCAGTAGAAGTAGATCTGGACAAGGCCAGACTCAATACGTTCTCCCGCGACGAAGTGGCCAAAACCTTTCGTGAGCTTGGCTTTCATACTCTGCTGCAGCGTCTGCCGCGCACCGGAGCGTCCTCCTCCGCTCAGTTACCCCTGTTCGCCTCAGCGCAGGGCGATGAAGTGAAGAGCGCCGCCCTGGGGAGTTATCACCTGGTGGATAGCGAAGAACTCCTGCGTCAGCTGGTCGACAGGATCCGCAGCAAGGGGGCGTGCGCGGTTGATGTGGAGGCAACATCTGTTCGCCCGGTAGAAGCGCGCCTGGTCGGCATTTCGCTAGCCTGCGAGCCGGGCGAGGCCTTTTATATTCCCACCGGACACACCTCTGCGGCCGCCAGGGCCCAACTAGATCTGGAGACGATTCGGCTCGTCCTTGGCCCGCTACTTGCCGATGCGGGGGTCGCCAAGTACGCGCACAATGCGAACTATGACCTGATCGTGCTGAGCGAGCACGGGATGCCTGCTTGCGGCCTGGAGTTTGATAGCATGATCGCTGCGTACCTGCTGGACCCGTCAGGCCGCAACCTGGGGCTGAAGGGTCTGGCCTGGCAAGAGCTTGGCGCGGAGATGACAAACATCGAGGAGCTGATTGGGTCGGGCAAGCAGCAGCTCACCATCGACCTGGTGGCGGTTGAACGAGTCTATCCCTATGCAGCTGCGGACGCCGACATGACTCTCCGGCTGGCCAGTAGGCAACAGTCACAGTTGAAGGAAAGGTCGTTGTGGAAGCTCTTTACCGAGATTGAGATGCCGCTGGTGCCCGTGTTGATTGACATGGAGTGCACGGGGGTGGCTTTGGACGTCAAAGTTCTGGGCAAAATGGCCCGGGAGCTGCAGCAGCGTCTGGCTGAGCTGGAACGGGAGATCCAGCGACTGGTGGGTTACACTTTCAATATCAATTCCTCACAACAGCTCAGTGACGCTCTGTTCAAGAAGCTGGAGCTGTCTACGGCTGGTATTCAGAAGGGAACATCGGGGCGCTACTCCACAGCGGCCGATGTGTTGGAGGGTCTGCGTGGCAAACACGCGGTTGTCGACCTCCTGCTGGAACAACGACAACTCGCCAAGATCAAGTCCACCTATGTGGACGCGCTGCCGCTCCTGGTTAACCCCAGGACCGGCCGTCTGCACACTTCATGGAACCAGACGGGTACCGTAACCGGACGCGTGTCGTCCAGCGACCCGAACCTGCAGAACATCCCAATTCGAACTGACGTTGGCCGGCGAGTGAGGGAAGCTTTCGTCGCGGCGGAGGGCGCGAGGTTCCTGGCGGCGGACTACTCGCAGGTTGAGCTGCGCATTCTGGCCCATGTGTCCGGCGACGAGAATCTCCTGACCGCTTTCCGCAATGGCGAGGATATCCACGCCAGCACCGCGTCGCGCATTCTGGGCGTTCCTCTATCCGAAGTGAACTCGGAGATGAGAAGGCTGGCGAAGGCGATCAATTTTGGCTTGATGTATGGAATGAGCGAGTGGGGGCTGGCATCCCGCACGGAGCTGTCGCAGGACGAGGCAGCCGATTTTATTAGCAAGTATTTTGGGCAGTACCCTCAGGTTCGGCAGTACCTGGATAGAACGAAGCAACAGGCCGCGGATCAGGGCTACGTGGAGACAGTCCTCGGCCGCAAACGCTACTTCCCTGAACTGCAGGCGAACAGCAGGGTTCCGGGCCAGACCAAGGCCGCTGCCCAGCGTATGGCGGTCAACCATCCGATCCAGGGCACGGCGGCCGACATCATCAAGATCGCCATGATTCGCCTGTATGATGAGTTGCACCGACGGAACCTGAAAAGCAAGATGATTCTCCAGGTGCACGATGAGCTCGTACTTGAGGTGCCTGAAGCCGAGCTGGAGGAGGTCGGGCCACTGGTCGAGTCGGTGATGGAAGGCGCCTATCCACTGGATGCGCCTCTGAAGGTGGACTTGAAGACAGGACGACACTGGGGAGAGATGGAGTAGAAGATGATTCGAGATGATGTTGCCAGATTGTTGCAGAAGGCCATTCGGAAGGCCCAGAAGAACGGTGCGCTGCGCGAGTTCGTCATTCCTGCCATTCCTGTAGAATGGTCAAAGCAGGATGGACGCGGGGACCTGGCCAGCCCGATCTGCCTGCAACTGGCCAGCCTGGCGCGTATGGCTCCAATGCGCATCGCCGACATCATCGTGCCGCTGCTTCCCAGAGTTGACTACCTGAGCAGGATTGAGGTGGCTCACCCTGGCTACATCAATCTGCACCTGGATCCACAGTGGCTTTCTGGACAGGTGAAGATCATCCTCGACGCAGGCGACGCCTACGGCAATGTGCCTCTGGGAAAGCAGCAAAAGGTGCAGGTCGAGTTCATCAGCGCCAACCCCACAGGTCCTCTGCACATCGGAAGCGGACGTAACGCAGTGATTGGGGACGCGCTGGCCAATGTCCTGGCCGCGGCGGGCTATGACGTGCAGCGTGAGTACTACGTGAATGATGCAGGTACGCAGATGGGGCTGTTCTCCGAGACCCTGTATGCCCGCTACGCCCAAGCTCTTGGCAGGAGCGAAGCGGTTCCCGAGGATGGCTATCAGGGTGCGTACATGCTGGAGCTGGGGCAACGCGCCGCCGCGGAGCACGGAGATCGGTTCCTGACGATGCCGCGAGCTGATGCCCTCAAGGGACTGAACGACATCGGACTGTCCTACATGCTGGATTCGATCCGACGCGATGCCGAGTTCATGGGCATTCACTATGACCGCTGGTTTTCGGAGCGCAGTCTGTACGAGGACGGAACATTCGGATACGTGATGACGCTGCTTCGTGAAGGCAGGCATGTGCTGGAGAAGGACGGAGCTGTGTGGTTCACGGCAGGTGGAACCAGCAACGAGAAGGACGAGGTGATCATCCGCTCAAATGGAGCGCCTGGCTATTTTGCCTCAGATATTGCCTACCACTATGACAAATTTGTGCGGCGTGGCTTTGATCGCGTCATCGATGTGTGGGGTGCCGACCACCAGGGGCACGTGCCACGGATGCATGCGATGATGAAGGCTCTTGGGCTGGATGCGCACAGGCTCTCCATCATCATCTACCAGTTGGTCACGCTCAAGCGAAGCGGCGAAGTGGTTCGTCTCTCCAAGCGTACGGGAGACATAGTGACGCTGCGCGAAGTATTGGAGGACGTTGGTGCTGATGCAGTGCGCTACTTCTTGCTGTCGCGGGCAGCGGAGAGCCAGATGGACTTTGACCTTGACCTGGCCAAAGAGCAGTCCAATGAGAACCCTGTGTACTACATCCAGTATGCACACGCGCGCATCTGCAGCATTATTCGTCTGGCTCAGGAGCGCGAGCAGGGCGAAAGCCACGGCAATCTGGCTCTTCTGACTCACCCCATGGAGCAAGCCCTGATTCGAAGCATGCTGGTTCTTCCCGAGGTGATAGAGCTGGCTGCTTTGAATCTTGCTCCGCATCATCTGGCCGCCTATGCCCAGGAGCTGGCGAGTCAGTTCCATTCATTCTATCGCGATTGTCGAGTCGTGTCGTCAGATGCTGCCGATCAGGAGATCACTCTGGCGAGGCTGGATCTGGTTCGGGCGGCCAGGGCTGTGCTGGCCAAGGTACTGCATATCATGGGCATGAGTGCTCCAGAACAGATGTAGTCGCCCGGCGGTTTTGACAAAGGTTTCGACGTTACT
Organism: Anaerolineales bacterium UBA2200; assembly: GCA_002327925.1. Lineage (GTDB taxonomy): Bacteria > Chloroflexota > Anaerolineae > UBA2200 > UBA2200 > UBA2200. The sequence continues at coordinate 9,219 of DCVA01000046.1, read as the reverse complement.
ATAATGGACAACTCAGGGGGCGAATAGCTCAGTCGGGAGAGCATCTGACTTACATTCAGAAGGTCACAGGTTCGAGCCCTGTTTCGCCCACTGTTATAAGGCCCTGGTTGTGGTGATCAGCTCGATGCTGACGGCGGCCACAAACTCAGGCCTTTGTTTCGTATGTGACGGATGGAAAGGAGCTTGCTTTGGGAGGAGCGGAGGACTGGTGAGTTTCCAACAGAAGCGGCGCACTCAGACAGCTGAATACTGGCTAGACGAGTTTGCGGTGCACCGGGAGGACACAGAACGTCTCTACGAATGGCTGGTGGAGGAAGGGGAGCCGCGTTCGCTCGATGATCTTGCAGTTCGACTTATGGAGCGGCGCATCCAACGGGAGGAGCTGGCTCTTGCCAAAGGCGGCAAAGGGGCCGTATATCAGCCGCAGGAGACATTCGAAGTCGGTCAACGGCTGGTCTTCCCTGTGTATGACTATACAGGGGGAGAAGTTCTTTCCGTGCGTTCGGGCGAGAATCCTCGTTACGGCCCGTTCAGCGTGATCCAGGTGCAGCTGGAGGGCGAGACTTCTCCCCGTGAGTTTGCTGCTGAGCTGATCCCCGACCACGTTCTGAAACGCAGCGTGGCTCAGCTCGAAGAGATTGAGGGTGTGCTTCCGGCAAAGCAACTGTACGAGCTCTACGGTGAGGGAGTGGGCAGGCGTCTTAGAGACACACTGCAGGAAACAGAGGATTTTATCGAGTTCGATGACCATTGGTTCCTGCGCGGCCTGCTGCCCGAAGTGACGCCTTTCCATCTAAACCTCGCCGAGGCTCTGATCGACGAGCGTCGCACCCCGCTGACTGTAACACAGATGTTGGACGAGGTCGGGCTGACCGCGTCCGTCAAAGCTCCGACCTGGTCTTACGCCATGGGCTATGCCATGAGTCAGGACCCGCGATTTGCCAAGACAGGTTCGGGTGACGAGGCGACCTGGTACCTCACGAGCCTCATCCCCGCGGGGGTCCGCGATACGCCGCGTCGGCTCGAGGTTGCCCACCGGGCGCGGGGCGGCGAATGGCTGAGCCGCGAGTTGCTGGACTTTGTCAGCGAAATCGGAGATCAGGCTGATGAGCTGCAGACCGCTGCGGCCGTTCCGCCCGGAGCGGTGACCAGCGTCTCGTTCTTCCTGAATTACCCGCATCGTCGCGAAGGCACGGTGCCCATGACTGTGCGGGCTCTGAGCATGATTGAGAGGCAACCGGGTGAGCGCTTTATGATCGCTTTCGTCGACAAGCGCAGCGGAGAACGGATGCCGGGCTGGGTTATGCCGGCTGAGGGCTATGCCTGGGGGCTGGCTGACTGGTACAAGCAGCATGCCCTGCCGATTGGCAGTCTGATCGAACTCTCTCGATCTGAGGACCCGCAGGTGCTGCAAGTTGGATTCGACGAAGGGAAGCGCAGAAGCGAGTGGGTGCGTGAGGCGCGGGTCGTGGGCGAACGGCTGACATTCAGCATGCAGCGCAAGGCGTATACCTGCCGGTATGACAAGCACCAGCTTCTTGAAGAGGGAGCAGGGGAGGATCTGGAACGCCTGTGGCAGAATCCGGGCGGGACGGCATCAACCCTCTTCGATCATCTCGTCGGGCTTTTCCCTGAGCTGGCGAAACTGAGCGGGCAGGGGCTGGTAAATGCCAAAACCCTCTACTCTGCTGTGAACCTGACAAGGCGATCCGGTGCCGTTCCGATCTTTGCCGAGCTCACGCGCCATGCCAGCTTCGATCCCGTCGGTGATGGCAACTGGATCTATGATGAATCACTGCGCAAGGTGGTCTACAGCACACCGGAAGAAATGAGCCGGCGCCCCAGCTCTCATCGCCAGGATCTGATCGTAGATCGGGTGTTCGCCTATGGTGCGCCTGCTGAGGACAAGAACACGTGAAATCACTCAGGCCAACAACCGCAACCAAATTCCACATCGATTTCTCCTGGTGGGAAAAGCAGAACAAGGATATTCGTGTCTTTATGCGCGACCTCCTCTGCGCAGAGTGTCGAGAACAGCTGGCGTCGCTTCCAGGCGCTCCCACGGTGGATATGATTGACCCTGACACGGCAGAGGTCACCAGAGTGGACGCTCTCTGGGAGGCTATTCAGGCGTGCTGCAGCCAGAATCCATCCTACCTTACGCCGGACACTCCCATTCTGGACGGAATCTTCCGCGTGTTCCTGGCTAATGGTAACAAGCCGCTCTCAGTGGAACAACTGCATGAGCGTTTGGATAAGAGGCCGGCTGACGTCATTCTGCGCATGCTCACGCGCGGACAGGTCTACCTGGGGATCAAGCCAGTAGACTGAGTTTCGCCTCATCGCGGGGTCCCGTTTCGAAGGCTCATTTCACCTGCACAGCGGGACAATGGAGGGTGCACGGGGTGGTCGACAGGCCACCCCGTTTCTTTTGCCGACGGCGCGGATGACAACGAAAGTCAGCCAGCCGATAGCACCCAGTGGACCGTTAGGCGCCCGTTTGTTTCTCGAGCTGCTGGCAAGGGGAGCTCTGAGTAGACAGGCCACCTACGCGTGCGAGGTGTAGCTGGACTCAATCTGGCGAACGAACTGAATGGACTGCCTCAGCCTCCGGGTGATTTGCGGCGGACTCCAACCCCCCAACGCCACCGGACTCAGTTCAAAGGTGAGGGGGCCACGGTAGCCGTGCCTCAGCAGAGCGAGGACAAACTGGGAGAGCGGCAGGGTGCCTTCGCCAGGCATCTGGTGATGAGCCAGGATCGTGTAGAGCGGTCTCCAGTCGGGGGGCAGGTGGCGGGGCCGGAGGTCACTAAAGTGCACGTTGACCACACGGTCTCGCAACAAACGATATGAATCCTCGAGCCCAAGAGGCGTGGTTCCGGCGTGAGATGTATCGAAGGTCAATGGCAGGTCATACAGATCAGCCAGACTGCGCAGGTTTCCAATATCATGCAGCCAGTAGCGTTTGTCTGCAGGTCGGTAGAACCCCGCGTTTTCGAGGGTGATCCGCACTCTGGGTTTCGCCCGCTCTGATTCACGCAGCAGGGTATCCACGAACTGCCTGCCTTTGGGGTGGTCCAGAGTCTCTTCCTTGGGAGTGTGTATTACGACCAGTGGGCTGTCCGTGAGTTCGGCCAGGGCAACGAGTTCCGGGAGGACCTTCGTCGCGCGGTCGTAGCCCGGGTAGGGGATGACCGATGGATGCACACTCAGGATTGGAAGGTTGTACTGCTGGCTGAGTCTCCTGACGAAGCCCGCGCCAGAGATGGCGACGGCTGGCGTGCGGACGAGTTCAAGTCCGTCGAACCCGGCCTCGTGTGCAAAACGGAAGGCCAGCCGCAGAGGCAAGTGGGCCAGACAACCAGTGGATAGACTGAGAGACAGAGTCACTGGCAAGCACCAACCGGGTCTTGCCTCTGGTCTCTGAGCTTTTCCATGTACAGTCTGTGCCTACGAATGTAACGCTCGACACACACGGGCAGCTGGTAGCGGATGGGCAGCCCGGATCGAATACGCCACTGCAGGTCGGTCGAGGAGATGGAGAGCTCTGGTGTGTCGATCAACTCTAAACTCTGCCTGAGACCAGGGAGCTGGTTCTCCAGAGCGGCGATGTCCACCTGGTAACCGGCTCGCTCACCCACCACAATTCGGCACAGACGTAAGAGCTCGTCGGGTTTGTGCCACGTCAGGATGTTGGCCAGGGAGTCCATACCCACAATAAAGTACGGCACAACAGAGCTACCCAGGTCAGCCAGCACAGCTCTCACTGTATCCATCGTGTAGGAGGGCACGGGCAGGCGCGTTTCGATCAGGGACAACTCGAAATGCGGGTTGGACGCAATTGCCAGTTCGACCATGCGCACCCTGTGCTCAAAGGCCGAGTAGGATCCCTGCGATTTGTGTGGGGGCTGGTAGGCCGGTATGAAGATGACCTTGTCCAAGCCAAGGTAACAGCGTGCATCTTCAGCGATGACCAGATGTCCATGATGGATCGGGTCGAAGGTCCCGCCGAACAAGCCAACGCGTTTGGCGGGCTCAACGGGTGCCTTTCTTGAGGTGCGGGCTGGTCTCATTGCCACTCGAGTTCATGCTCGCCGATCACAACCGTGTCTCCGGTTTTGACGCCTGCCTTCTGCAAGGCGTCCAGGATGCCGATTGCCTTGAGGATCCGTTGAAACCGCGCGACGGCTTCATCATTTGCCCAATCAGTCATCACTGCGGCCCGTTCCACCCGGCGGCCGCGAACGCGCAAGTTTCCCCTCTCCCGGGTCACCCAGAAGACATCTTCCGACTCTTCCGGGCGGAAAACCTTGGGCTCCTCAAGGATGTTTGATTCCGTCGGCTGTGCCTTCAGCACCGTCATTACTTCGCGCAGCAGCTCGACTGTGCCTTGGCCAGTGACTGCTGAGATGGCATGAACGGGCAGGCTGCGCTTCCTCATTGCTTTCTGCACGGTCTGCCAGGCCTGCTGAGCATCTGGGAGGTCCATCTTGTTCAAGGCCACGATCTGCGGCTTGGCAGCCAGCCTGGCGCTGAACAAGTCAAGCTCATGATTGATGATCTCGAAATCGGCGAGCGGGTCCGCAGAGGCACCGTCTAGAAGATGGATCAGTACCCGCGTACGCTCTATGTGCCTGAGAAAGGCAGTGCCAAGGCCGGCACCCTCGTGGGCCCCCTCGATGAGACCAGGGATATCTGCCAGTACCAGGGTCTCCTCGTCGATTGTTGCCACACCCAGGTTCGGCGTCAGAGTGGTGAACGGGTAGTCTGCGATCTTGGGTCGGGCGGAGCTTGTGGCGGAGAGAAGAGTCGATTTGCCTGCGTTGGGCACGCCGATGATGCCCACATCGGCGATTAGCTTGAGTTCCAACCTCAGTGTCCGGGCTTCACCTGGCTCGCCCTTTTCCGCGATGCGTGGAGCCTGGTTCGTGGGGGTGGCAAAGGCAGCATTGCCGCGACCACCACGCCCACCGTGCGCCACGATCACCTTTTGCCCATCCACCATCAGGTCAGCAAGGAGCTCGGCTGTTGCCGCATCGCGGACGACTGTGCCGGGTGGAACGGCGATGAAGAGATCCTCACCATTCTTGCCCTGCATGTTCTTGCGGTCGCCCTTTCCGCCGGGCTCGGCGGCGAAGTGTCTCTGTCTCTGGAACTGGATCAGCGTGTTCAGTCGGCGGTTGGCAAGTACATAGACATTACCCCCGCGTCCGCCGTTGCCGCCGCTGGGACCGCCGAGGGGAACGAACTTTTCGCGGCGGAAGCTCACGCTGCCGTTGCCGCCGTCTCCCGCCCGGGTCTCTATGGTTGCTTCATCAAAAAACAGGCGTTCATCCATGGTTTTGTGGCGGGATTATATCACGTTGGGGTGGGTGCTGCAATTGTGACCGAGCCGGACCTGACATCCACAATGCGTGCCCCGCTGTTTGCGTCAGGTGGCGGGCTATGGCACAATAGCCCAGGCACTCTATTGAGCCGAGGCCGAGCGGTTTGGCTCACCGCGACTCATCGTATCGATTCGAGAATGGGGGTAGACCTGGAATGAAGAAGAGGGAGGTGTACGTAAGCACCGACATTGAGGCAGACGGGCCGATCCCCGGGCCACACTCGATGCTCAGCTTCGCCTCTGCGGCCTACCATCCGGACAAGACACTTGTTGGAACGTTCGATATAAACCTCGAACTGTTGCCCGGTGCGACCGGTCATCCCAAGACGATGAAGTGGTGGGAGGGTCATCCTGTGGAGTGGCGGCTCAGCCGCAGAGAGCCGCAGCCGCCCGAGCTGGCGATGACGATGTACGTTTCCTGGCTCAAGACGCTGCCCGGGCGCCCGATCTTTGTCGCCTATCCGCTTGGCTACGATTTCACGTTCGTCTACTGGTATCTGATCCGCTTCGCCGGTGAGTGCCCTTTTGGGCACCATGGGATCGATGTGCGAAGCTATGCCATGGCCATGCTGAAGAGAGGCTACCGGGATTGTGGCAAGGGCGACTTGCCCAAGCGTTGGTTCGATGACCTGCCTCACACGCACCGGCCAATGGATGATGCGCTCGAGCAGGGGGGGCTGTTCATGAATATGCTCCTGGAGAATTCTCGGCCAAGATCATGGACACAGAATCCTTAGCCAGGCACGTCGGCGAGCAGCTACTTGTACGTCATCTCACACTGGGACTCGCCGAGTCCTGCACAGGCGGGCTGCTGGCATCGTACATCACGGACATTGCCGGATCCTCTGCCTATTTTCTGGGCGGAGTGGTGGCGTATTCGAACGAGATTAAGAGACGCTTGTTGGGAGTCAGGGCAAGCACTCTGCGGGAGTTTGGTGCCGTGAGCTCGGAGACGGTGCTGGAAATGGCCCTTGGTGCGAGAACGAGGCTCAAGGTGGATATAGCTGTGGCTGTGACCGGAATCGCAGGGCCAGGTGGGGCTCTGCCGGACAAACCAGTGGGCATGACCTATATTGGTTTGGCGTCATCCACACAGGGGATATCGCGTCGCTACGTATGGGCGGGAGCGCGCCGCGAAAACCGCGAGTGTTCGGCGAGAGCTGCTCTCGAGCTGATTCTGGAATACCTGGAGAGTCTCAACGGTGAATCGTAGACACTACCGCCTCTGTCGCGCCGCCTCGAACAGCAAGATGCTTGCTGCGACGGACGCATTGACCGATTCGGTGGTTTCGTCCATGGGGATGTTCACGTAGCCTGTGGTGAACCTCTCCGCCTCTGCGCTGGCCCCCGCCGCTTCGCCGCCGATTAGTAGGGCCGTGGGACGACGCCAGTCGACCTTCCAGTACTCCTCGCCGGCCCGCGGCTTGGCCAGCAGTACATTCAGCCCCCGCACTGTCTCCTCGACAGCGGGCCAGCCCTGATCAGCCCACAGGGCGAGGTGAAAGTGAGCCCCCATTGCCGCTCGCACAACCTTGGGGCCGTAGAGATCTACCGTGCTGGGAGTGGTTATCACGAGTTGCACGTGGGTTGCCCACGCTGAACGCAGAATGGTTCCGAGGTTGCCCGGATCGCGGAGCCCATCGGCAATCAGTATCCAGTTCAGAGGACCGGGTGCTGTGACAGGGGGGATGGGAAATACGGCCAGGATTCCAGAGGGAGTCACAGTGTCGGCCATTGCGGCCATGACGCGGTCACTGACTGTTCTTACATCGCAGCCGGTCTGTCGAGCCTGATCTACGAGGGCCTTTGCGCGAGGTTGCTGCAGAGTTGACGGGGTGCAGAACAGCAGGGAGGGCATGACTCCCGCTCGAAAACCCTCTTCGATAACTCGCACACCCTCAGCCACAAAGGCTCTCTGTTCCTCGCGTCCCTGTCGCCGCAGCAGCGCCCGCACGCTTCGGACTTTTGCGTTGCCAACGCTGGTGACCTCATCCGACGAATCTATCACGGTTCAATTTCCTGCTTCTCTGGTGGTGCACCCGTCAGCAAGGGCAAAGCAAAAACCCGTCCTGCAGACTGTGGCAACGCACTGCCGAAGTCTGCGGCGAGACGGGTTTCTGGAATGTGTGTTGCTCTGCGATGTGGTGATGAAACCACACAGCAGCGGTGATGGAGCCCTACGCCTCTTTGGCGATGGCTGCCAGCTGAGCGAACGCCGCATTGTCACTGACGGCCAGGTCGGCCAGCATCTTGCGATCAATGGCCACGCCGGCCTTGATCAGCCCGGCCATTAGCTGGTGGTAGGTCGTGCCACACAGATGCGCGGCCGCGTTGATGCGCACGATCCATAGACGCCTGAATTCGCGCTTGCGGTCGCGGCGGTCACGATAGGCGTACCACATCGAGTGCATACGGGCTTCGTTGGCCCGTCGGTAGAGCAGGTGCTTGCTGCCGTGCTGGCCCTTGGTGTACTTGAGTACTGCTTTGTGCCGTTGATGGGCCGGCACACCCCTCTTGACTCTAGGCAATTGAATGACTCCCTTCGAATAACGCGGTCCGCGTGGTTACTTGAGATACGGCGTAAGGCGCTCGACCTGCACCTGCTCGCCGCGAGTTGTGACTTCGATCTTGCGCCCGTAGAGGCGCTTGGCGCGCATGGAACGTCTGCGCCGCAAGTGGCTCTGATGCCCCTTGGCCCGCATCAGCTTGCCGGTTCCGGTGCGGTCGAATCGCTTCGCCGCTGTCTTCTGGGTCTTGATCTTTGGCACGAAAAACATCCTCCCTTGACTGTGAGGCTTGGCCCTACAGAGTCGCTGTCAGGTCGTCCGCCGTCGCTGCATCCTCTTCGAGGCTGGTCTCCTTGTGAGGAATGGCCTTCGGTGCGACCAGGACATAGATACTACCAGCGCCCTCTTCGATGGTGGGCATCTGCTCGACGATTGCCACGTCGGTCAGATTCGCCACCAGCCGCTCGAGCAGCGTCCGACCGATATCCGGGTAGCTGCGCTCCCGACCGCGGAATCGCACGCGAATTCGAACCTTGGCACCATCACCAAGAAACTCGCGCACGCGCCGCGTCTTGAACTCGAGATCATGGGCACCGATCTTGGGTTGCATGCGGATCTCTTTGATCTCGATCGTTTTCTGCGCTTTGCGAGCCAGCCGCTCTTTCTTCGTCCGCTCGTAAAGGAACTTGCCATAGTTCAGGAGCCGACACACAGGGGGCCGGGCAGCTGGGGCTACTTCTACCAGGTCCACATCTCGCTCCTGAGCGATGCGCAGGGCTTCGCGGATAGGAAACACTCCTACCTGTTTACCCGAGTCGTCGATTACCCGCACTTCACTTGCTGTGATTGCCTCGTTGATACGGTGCTCTGCCCTGGCTATGTGACCTCCACCTCACCTGTTGTTGTGTGGAAACGCGACGACACGACAAAAAGACACGTGTCCCGCATGCCCACTAAGGAGGCGATGTTATCATAGTTATGGCGCGGAGTCAAGTGACGCGTGTTCTTGCGCCAACACATCGTTACCAGGTGGTACAGGCGATCTTGACAAAAGGCGGTGCTCCTCTGGTAAAAGAGTTGTGGGCACAACTTCACCAAGAGGAGCACCGCCTATGGCCGATATGGCCTACGGGGAAGTATACGCTATGAGCCGAGTCGACGCAAGACTGAGACTGGTTATGACCTACCAGCAGGTTGGCAGCATCAGCGAGACTGCCCGGCGCTGGCGGACGTCGAGACAAGCGGTGCGCAAGTGGCTGCGCCGCTTCAAGGAACAGGAGACGGCTGGCTTGCAGGATCGCTCTCGCCGTCCGGCCCACTCGCCCC
>DCVA01000013.1 GCA_002327925.1 Anaerolineales bacterium UBA2200 | reverse complement strand
GGCTGGGATGATCCCCGCATGCCCACCCTGTCGGGTATGAGGCGCCGCGGCTATACGCCCACGGCCATCCGCCAGTTCTGCGAGGCCATCGGCGTGGCCAAGACCAACTCGACGGTCGAGGTCGAGCTTCTGGAGCACCACCTGCGCCAGGACTTGAACCTCCGCTCGCCCAGGGTGATGGGAGTGCTCCGGCCAGTGCGGCTGGTGATTGACAACTACCCCCGGGGTCAGGTCGAATGGATGGATGCGGAGAACAACCCGGAAGACCCGGCCGCCGGAACGCGCAAAATCCCCTTCTCGGGCGAGCTTTATGTAGAGCAAGAAGACTTCCTGGAAGATGCGCCGCGCAAGTGGTTTCGCCTGTCACCCGGACGTGAAGTGCGCCTCAAGCATGCCTACTACGTGACCTGTGTAAGTGCGACCAAAAACGCAGCCGGGCAGGTCGTGGAGCTGCACTGCACGTACGATCCGGCCAGCCGGGGCGGCTGGACCCAGGATGGCCGTGACGTCAAGGGCACCCTGCACTGGGTGTCGGCGGCGCACGCCATCCCGGCGGAGGTGAGGCTGTACGAGCGGCTCTTCACGGTTTCCAACCCGCTGGAGCAGGAAGGGAGCTTTATCGACTACCTGAACCGGGACTCGGAAACCGTGCTGCAGGATTGCCGGATCGAGCCGGGCATGGCCGGTGCCTCTCCCGGAACGGGCGTACAGTTCCTCCGGCAGGGCTACTACTGCGTGGATCCTGATTCGACGGCGGAAAAGCTGGTCTTTAACCGCACGGCCTCCCTGCGCGACACGTGGGCCAGGATGCAGCGACCTGGGCCCAAGGCGTAGGCGCGACGCAGGCGAGCACAGGAACGGCTGAGTGATGTGGCTCGACAGATGGCGTGACTGGGCAGTGATCCTTCTGGCAGTAGAGTCTGCCTGCCTGGCGGCTCTGCTCGGGGTGGCCCTGTTCTATGCGCTCCGCGGTCTGCGATGGCTGAACGTCCGTTCCCGCCCGATTCTCTTTCGCACCCGGTTGTACGTGTGGAAGGGTACCCGGCTGGCCAATTCCGCCATAGCCACGGTGCTTGCCCCGTTTGTCTGGCTGCAGTGCTTCGCGGCCGGGCTGGGTCGGGCACTGTCGGTATTGCTCAGGAGGTAGTGAGATGCGTAAGCGGGAGACTCAAGCAATTCTGCTTGGGACGGTGCTGGGCGCCCTCTCCGGGGCAGCCCTGGGATGGTTGTACTCACGCAGCCAGAGGAGCACAAACAGGTCCAAACCGCTGCAGCCGGGGCAGGTGGTCAAGCTCGGCGCCGCTGTCGTCGCTCTGGCCAGACAGTTCATCGACCTGCTCCCCAGATAGGCGCGATCCTGGCCGGGTCCGGCGTACAAAACCGGTGCGCTGCCCGGCCTTTTGCTGCCTGGCTCGCCGTGCAGGTTGACAAGATGGCACGGCAGGCTAGAATAGTGCACGGTTTCAGAAACGCAACGCGACAACCAGACGGGCGCGGCCCTGGCCGCGCCTCCGTTTTGTTGTGTCCAGTTTCGACATTACTCGGTAAGGAGGAAGCAGGTGTATCGCATCACAGCCAGAGAGGACCTGGCGCCTGTCACCAAGTTGTTCAAGGTTCACGCGCCGGAAGTGGCCCGCAAAGCGAAAGCCGGCCAGTTTGTCATTGTCCGCATCAACGAAGAGGGTGAGCGTGTCCCGCTGACCGTGGCTGACTATGATCGCGAGAGCGGCGAGATCACCATCGTCTTTCAGGAAGTGGGCAAGACCACCAAGCAGATGGGTACGATGAAGGTCGGCGACGAGTTCGCCAGCTTTGTCGGTCCGCTGGGCCAGCCGACGGAGATCGAGAACTATGGCACCGTCATGGTGGTCGGCGGCGGGGTGGGCATTGCCCCCATCTACCCCATCGCGCGCTCCCTGCGTGAAGCGGGCAACAAGGTCATCGCCATCATAGGTGCCCGCAACCAGGGCCTGCTGTTCTGGGAAGACAAGATGCGCTCCGTCAGCGATGAGCTGATCGTTTGCACGGACGATGGAAGCTACGCCCGCAAGGCGCTGGTGACAGAGCCGATGAAGGAGATCCTCTCTTCGGACCACAAGCCGAACATCATCTGGGCCATCGGTCCGGCGATCATGATGAAGTTCGCCGCCCTGGCCACGCAGCCCTTCGGCGTCAAGACCATCGTCAGTCTCAACTCGATCATGGTGGACGGCACGGGGATGTGCGGCGCCTGCCGCGTCGAAGTGGGCGGCAAGACCAAGTTCGTGTGCGTCGACGGGCCCGAGTTCGACGGCCACCAGGTGGACTGGGGACTGCTGCTGGACCGGCAGCGCATCTACGTCGATCAGGAGAAGCGCGCTACAGAGCGCTTTGAACAACACGCTCACGGCGAATGCTGTGGGGAGGGCAAGTAGAGATGGCCAAGATCGGACCCAGAAACGAGATGCCGCGCCAGGACCCTCAAGTCCGCGGGCGCAACTTTAACGAAGTCGCCCTGGGCTACAGCGCCGAGCAGGCTCTGGCCGAGGCCCAGCGCTGCCTGCAGTGCAAGGACCCCACCTGCCGCGAGGGCTGCCCGGTCAACGTGCGCATCCCCGAGTTCATTCTGGCTCTGCGCGAAGGCGACATGTGGCGCTCTGTGGAGATGCTCAAGGACAAGAACAACCTGCCGGCCATCTGCGGGCGCGTCTGCCCGCAGGAAACGCAGTGCGAGGAAAAGTGCGTGCTCGGAAAAAAGTTCGAGCCGGTGGCCATCGGCCGCCTCGAGCGGTACGTTTCCGACTGGGAGATCGGCCAGGGCGTGCGCAAGCCGGCCCTGGCGCCAAGCACGGGCAAGCGCGTGGCTGTGATCGGGGCCGGCCCGGCCGGCCTGACCTGCGCCGGCGATCTGGCCAAGCTCGGCCATCAGGTGACCCTGTTCGAGGCGCTCCACGCTCCGGGTGGTGTGCTCATCTACGGCATCCCCGAATTCAGACTGCCCAAGTCCATCGTGGGCACGGAGGTGCAGTACGTACAGAGCCTGGGCGTTGAGCTGCGGCTCAACAACGTGGTTGGCAAACTGGCCACGGTCGATGAGCTCTTCGCCATGGGCTACGACGCCATCTTCCTGGGGACGGGCGCCGGCCTGCCGATGTTCATGAACATCCCGGGAGAGAACTTGAATGGCGTCTACAGTGCCAACGAGTTCCTGACCCGCACCAATCTGATGAAGGCCTACAAGTTCCCCGAGTACGACACGCCGATTATGATCGGCAAGCAGGTCGCCGTCATCGGCGCAGGCAACGTGGCCATGGACTCGGCGCGCTGCGCGCTGCGGCTGGGCGCGGACAGGGTGCAGGTGGTCTACCGCCGCACCAAGGCCGAAGCTCCGGCCCGCGCTGAAGAGCTGGCCAACGCCGAAGAGGAAGGCATCGAGTTCCACTACCTGACCAATCCCATCTCCATCCTGGGCACCGAAAAGGGCTGGGTCAAGGGTATCCGACTGCAGAAGCAGCAGCTTGGAGAACCGGATGCCAGCGGGCGGCCCCGCCCCGTGCCGATCCCCGGGTCGGAGTACGAGGAAGAAGTGGACATGGTCGTTATGGCCCTGGGCACACGGCCGAACCCGATGGTCTTTACCGACACTCCGTCCCTGGAGCGCAGCAGGCACGGTACCGTAGTGGCCAACGAGGAGAACGGGCGCACCAAGAGGGCCCGCATCTGGTCCGGCGGCGACATCGTTACCGGTGCGGCCACGGTCATCAGCGCCATGGGCGCCGGCAAGCGCGCCGCCGCGGACATGGACGCCTTCCTGAAGAATCCCGATCAGGAGTGGTGGGTGGAGCCCTCGGCGAAACCCGCCCACGAATAGGGACACGTACACCCAGACACCGGGCCATAGCGCCCGGTGTCTTTGTTTTCCGCGCCGGCGCGGCTGCGGCTTGTCGGGGCAGAGAAGCGAGGATACAATAGCCCAATGGAATCCGCCCCTTCAGGCAAGTCCGTCCTGTCCGAGCTGTGCGGCCTGCTCTCGCAGGGTCTGAACCATGCGCTCAGATCCCCGTTGCTGCCACGCCTGATGCTGATTCTGCCCCTGATCGGCCTGACAGCCCGAGTGCCAGGGCCTGTCGTGCACATCGGGGAGCCCCGGACCGTGGTGACCACCAACCCCAAGATGGGCGTGCACACGCGGCTCACGGATGAGGTCGAGGAGTGGAAGATCAAGCGCACCCTGGAGATGGTGCGCGAGATGGGCGCGTCCTGGATTGTCGAGTATTTCCCGTGGGGCTACTACGAGCCGGAGAAGGGCCGCTTTGACTGGAGCCACCCGGACCTCGTCGTGGACCACGCGCTCGCCCAGGGTCTGCAGGTCGTGGCGCGCATCGATTTCGTGCCGGACTGGGCGCGCCCGCCGGACACCACCTACCGCTACCTGCCCGAAGAGAGCTACGACGACTATGCCGACTTTGTCTACACCTTTGTCGAGCACTTTCGCGAACGAGTCCACTACGTTGTGATCTGGAACGAGCCCAACCTGGCTTTCGAGTGGGGCTACCGACTGCCCGACCCGGCCGCCTACACGCGGCTGCTGCAGGCCGCCTACCGCAGGGCCAAAGACGCGGATCCGAACGTGACCGTGCTGGCCGCCGGCCTCGCCCCCACCCTCGCACCGCCTGGCAGCGAGTGGGGCATGGACGACCTGTTGTTCCTCCAGCAGATGTACGACGCGGGCGCCAGGGGCTTTTTCGACGGGCTGGCCATCCACGCCTACGGCTGGACCCTCTCCCCTGACGCCGAGGCCTCGGAGACGACACTGGGCTTTTCGCGGGCCAGCTTACTGCACGAGGTGCTGGTGCGCAACGGCGACGGCGACCTGCCCTGCTACATCACAGAGGCGGGGTGGAACGACAATCGCCGCTGGGCCAACGCGGTGCGCCCGGCCCTGCGCATCGACTATACGGTTCGCGCCTACGAAAAGGTGCTGGAGGAATGGTCCTGGTGCCGGATGGTGGCCATGTGGGTATTTCGTTACCCGCGCCCAGCGCGCACCTACCAGGACGACTTTACCTTTGTCACGCCCGGTTTCGTGAGCCGGCCGATCTACGACGCGGTGCAGGCCTACGCCCGGGGAGAGCTGCCATGAAGCATCCACGGCTGGTCTGGTTTCTGGCCGGGTTGGTGTGCTGGGCCTGTGCTGCGGTCTGCATCCGTAACGCCTTGTATCTCGGGGGCAGCGACCCCACCTGGGACAGGATCTCGGAGGCGGGCGTGATGCGTGTGTGTATGGAGGCGGCCTATCCGCCCTTTGGAATGACCGATGCCGCAGGAGCCTTCTCCGGATTCGATGTGGACCTGGCCAACGAGCTGGCCGGTCGATGGGGGGTCCGGGCCGAGTTCGTCAACGTGCACTTTGATGGCCTGTACGATGCCCTGCTGGCCGGCAAATGCGATATGATCCTTTCGGCCCTGCCCTACGACGAGACGCTGACCGAGGACGTCATCTACTCCCCATCCTACTTCAACGCCGGGCTGCTGCTGGCCGTCCGCCAGGAGGAGCGCCGAATTCGGGGGGTAAACCAGCTCGGTGGCAAGAGGGTGGCCGTGGAGCTGGGCAGCGCTGCCGAGCTGGAGGCGCGACACCATCTGGAGCAGGGACGAATTCCGCTCGAGATCGTCACCTGCCCGGGAGCGCAGGAGGCACTGCAGGCGCTCCACGATGGAGAGGTCGATGCGGCCATCGCCGACAGCGTGAACGTCTACCATTTCGCCCGTGAGTCGGGGGGAATCCGCTACATCAAACGCTTCTTGAGCGATGAGCAGTATGTCATCGCTGTGCGCCCTGGCAGCGGCTACACCTGGAAACGCATCGCCGATGAGCTGGCCCGGTTGACCCGTCAGGGGTTCCTCAAGACGCTGCAGCAGCGCTGGTTCTAGCCCCGCCGACCGAATCCCCTGTCCGATGGCTCTGCTGGGACTACCAGAAGCCTGCGTTCCCACGGAATCGCCCTGCACAGTCCGCGGTTGATGCATAACTCCGTCGCCATCTAGGTACTGTTCCACCCAGCATCGGTCAGCAGCAGACTCTCCCGCCCAACCGTCGCGTCGGCCCTGAACGACGAGCGGTCGGGTTAACCCTCAGGGTATGTTGCCGCGTGTTTCCAGGTCCCAGGATAGCGATTCTGCCGCATCAGCCGTCGGGGCGCCGGTGACACTGCAGATGTAGTCGCCCCTTACCTACCCTCTCGACCCCTACTGCTCTGTGACCGACCTCTCCACCGCCGGGAAGTCACCGTCGCGACTCATGTGTGTGGGGGGGGCGGTAAGGGCTAATCAAGCAAGCCAGCAACCTGGAGATTGTCAAACCATACCTCGGAGTCGCACAGAGCACCGGCGCCAACAGACAAACCGATCCTTCCTGATATGAACACCGGGCTGACGTCAGTGTAGCTGATTAGTAGGCTCTCGAAGGACGTCGACTCCACCAGCCACACCTCAATCCGCGGACCATAAAGCTTGATCTTGATGCGATACCAGACGCCGGCATTGAAGGGCCAATTGACGTTGGCCACCATTCCTGTTCCAGACTTGAGCAGCATGGCGCTGCCGCCATAAGGTACGGATGGGTGTATCTGTACTGTGTAGGAACCGCCCGCCGAGTGCCGAAGCATAATGTCGGGCCCATCCCATCCACTGATGCGCTTTAGGTCCAGCGTGAGCTGGAAGTTGGTCCAAGCTGGATCGCCTGTCATGATGGTGTAGCTGCCGCTGCACACGGGGTAGTGCCCCACCAGGCAACCGTCAGTCACACCCCAAACGCCACTGACGACTTCCCAGCCAGCATAGTCTCCGTCATCAAAGTCGTCGCTCCAGAGAAGGCTCCCGATGCCGGGCAGAGTCGGCGTTGGAGTAGGTGGCTGCCCTGTGGGTGTGGCCGTGGGCGTTAAGGTGGGGGGCGGCGGTGGAGTGACGTCGTATACCTCGAACTCAAACAGCGAGTACCCCCAGCCTGTCCCGCGGCGAATGCCATACATGCGAACGTACCTTCCGCTTGCCGACACCGGAATCACATCCAGGCGTCCATCCGCGTTGGTCTCATGATAGGCTGCGGTCCAGTTCGTGGCATCATTCGACAGCTCGATTCGGTACTCGAGGCCCCATGCCTCCCAGAAGAGCCGAACCTCCTTCACTGAGTAGATTGTGCCGAGGTCAACATAGATCCACTGCGGGTCGCTGAACCCGGTGGACCAGCGCGTAGTCATCTGACCGTCAACGGCGTATGCAGGCCCCATAGCGCCCTCGACAGAGGAGGCATAGGCTAGCCTACCGAGTGCAAGGTTCCTTGGCACAGCAGCGCTCGTCGCGGTTGGGGTTGCCGTGTTCACCAAAGGCGCCGTTGCCGTCGCAGTCGCTGTTGATGTCCAAGTTTGAGTCGGGGTCGGAGTCAAGGTTGCGCTCACACCGTCGTTGCGGTAGGTGATGACTAGCCTCGGACGATTGCTCACCACGCTGCTCTCCGCACTCGCA
>DCVA01000004.1 GCA_002327925.1 Anaerolineales bacterium UBA2200 | reverse complement strand
TCCAGATTTCAACTGTGCCTAACAATCTTTCGGGGGATTCTCATCCCAAGAAGCACCACCTCTGAGAGGCGTAACTTGTGCATCGCTGCCGCATATGCTACAATTCAGCGGAATGGATACGGTCCGGTGCAAACCGCGAGGCAAGCGCTCGGCAAACTAGGGGAAGATCTGGCCGTCAGGCATCTGCAGAAGAGCGGCTATGTGGTCCTGCAGAGGAACTATCGCTGCCAGGCGGGTGAGATGGACATCGTGGCCAGGCAGGGTTCACGCCTGGTCTTTGTCGAGGTTCGCACGCGGAGGGGCTCGTTGTTCGGGTCGCCGAAAGAGTCCATTACGCGGCGCAAGCAGGAACGGCTGGTGCGTGTGGCGAACTGCTACCTTCAGGAGCATGCAAGTCGGGATGTGGAGTGGGGCATCGATGCCGTGGCGGTGCGGTTCACGCCACGGGGCGAGCTGCTGGGCGTAGAGGTCATTCGCAACGCCGTAGTCGGGATGGGATGAACGAGCCGACCGGTCCTGTCCGATGCAGCGGGGCTGAGCACCAGCCGCTGATCGCTATCGTTGGGCCGACGGCAGTGGGTAAGACGGCTCTCGCTCTGAGCCTGGCCGGGCGCTTTGCGGTGGAGGTCGTTTCTGCCGACTCGCGGCAGGTCTATCGCGGGATGGACATCGGCACAGCCAAGCCAGCAATGGCAGAGAGGCTGCGGGTGCCGCATCACCTGCTGGATCTTGTGGAGCCAGACGAACCTTTCACTCTGGCTCAGTACCAGCGTCTGGCGTACAGGGTTATTGATGACATACTGAGCCGCGGGCGCCTGCCTCTGCTGGTCGGGGGAACAGGACTGTACGTCAGGGCGGTCCTGCAGGGCCTGCGCATTCCCGAGGTGGAACCGAATCCGGGGCTGCGGCAGGAGCTGCTGCAGCAGGCGGAGCGAGATGGCCATCTGGCCCTTCACGCCCGGCTGCGTAGTCTGGATCCTGTGGCCGCAGAGCGGATCGATGCGCGGAACGTAAGGCGGGTGATCCGCGCCATGGAGGTGTGTCTGGCCCTGGGCGGGCCGATCTCGGAAGCCCAGACAGCCGAAGCGCCACCCTATCGGGTACTGCGCATCGGACTGGCTCTTGGCCGCGAGCCTCTTTACCGGCGCATTGACGAGCGTATCGACGTCATGCTGGAGGCCGGCCTGGTATCCGAAGTGAAGGGCCTGCTTGAACGAGGCTATGATTACCGCTTGCCGTCCATGTCGGGACTGGGCTATCGTCAGATCGGCCTGTACTTGCAGGGCCAGGTGACCCTGACCGAGGCGGTCGCGTTAATCCGGCGCGACACCAGGCGATTCGTGCGACAACAGGGCACCTGGTTCAGGGCCGACGACCCGACAATTGCCTGGTTCGATGTTTCCGGCGGGCTGGACGATGCTGTTGCGACGCGCATCGAGGGCTTTCTCAATGGCTAGGCGTCCCTCCCCTCCCTGCCGATTGGGCCGATCCCTGGCCTGTCCCGGAAAGGTTCGGCTCAAGCGGAACGTCAGACCTGCGCTTCGAACTGGCTGCAGCCCGCAGTCTCCGGTCGCTGATCGAGATAGGGGGATTCACAAAATCGCATGGCACTCAAAATTGGTGATGTGCTATCTGGCAAGTTCGAGATTATCTCCGAGATAGGTGAAGGCGGCTTCGGCAAGACCTACCTGGGGCACGACGCCGGCATGGACCGCCTCGTGGCGGTCAAGGAGTTGCTGCGCGAAAACGCAGAGGCCAATCCCGAGGACTATGAGGACTATAAGCGCCGCTTTCGCAAAGAGGCCCAGGTAGTCAGTAAGTTCGCCCATCCGAATGTTGTCACAGCCTACTCTCTGGAAACGGACGACAAGGGTGACCTCTTCCTCATCCTGGAGTACGTCGATGGGGGCAGCCTCAAGAGCCTGATCGGTCAGGGAATTCTCGAACCGGCCAAGGCCATTAGCATTGCCATGGACATCTGCGATTCGGTGCAGGCCATCTGGAAGTACGACATTGTGCACCGCGATATCAAGCCGAGCAACATCCTGATGACCAGGGAAGGCGCGGCTAAACTGACCGACTTTGGCGTTGCGCAGGTTGGCCACGAGACGCGCCGCACGCAGGAAGCACACAGCCATCCCGGAACACCTGCCTACAAGTCCCCCGAGCAGGCCAGCAGCACTGGCTACCTGGATCAGCGCTCCGACCTGTATGCACTGGGCCTGGTGCTCTATGAGATGCTGACCGACAAACTCTACCTGCGCAACCGTGTGCCACCACACAAGGTCAATCGCAAAGTACCGCGAGCGCTCAGCGCCGTGGTGATGAAGGCCTTGCAGGAGAATCCGGCGGATCGCTACCAGTCGGCCGAAGAGATGAAGGCAGCTCTGGAGGCCGTGAGCAAGGGCGGGCAATTGGCCGGGGTCGGACTGCTGCTGGACGGAATCAAGGAAGGCATTCCCGTGAGGGGGCTGGCGATGGCGTCTGGCCTGCTGGCCCTGGCCGCGGCCATCTACATCGGCACGCAGTCGTACAACTCCTCTCGTTCGGGCAATGCCGCTCTCACCGCCACGGCCGAGGCCAAGCGCGAGACGCTGCGCGCGGAGCTGCTGGCGACACCAACGGTCACCCTCACTCCCACGCCGATGCTCATCGACGCCTTTGAGCCGGACGATGTCAGCCCCAAGGCGATCGCCCTGGGGGAGACCCAGCGACACAACTTTTACCCTGACGGCGACGTTGACCGCGTCAGCTTTCGCGTGAAGGCAGGCCGCGTCTATGGAGTCATCACCAGCGACCTGGCGATCGGTGTGGACACGGTGATCCTTGTGTCTGTTGCCGGTCAGCGCTATGAGAACGACGATGCAAATGACGGCAGCCTGGCTTCCGAGGTGTACTTCAAAGCCATGGCCGAGGCGGTGGCTGTCGCGTCGATCAGCAACAAGGAGGCGTATGGCTTTGGCTCCACATACGACCTCACGGTAATCGAGCTGCCACCAACGCCTGTCCCGACGCAGACAGGCACGCAGACGCCGTCTGCGACTCCTACGCCGACGCAAACCCAGACGGGCACGCCAACCACAACCGTGACCCATACGCCCACCGAAACGCGTACACCGACGCCGACTCCCACGCTCACGCCTACATTAACGCGAACTCTGACACCGACGGAGACTCGGACGTCGACGCCTACCCAGGTGCCAACGGTTACGACTGCGCCATCGGCGACAACCGCACTGACGCCTACGCCCACGCGCACACTGGCACCGACCGATACGCCGACACGCACCGCCGTTCCGACGGAAACGCCCACACTGGCACCGACGGATACCTTGGTTCCCACACCTACCGAGACTGAGGTGCCGACGGCTACCGAGACGCAGGTGCCCACCGATACTCAGGTACCGACTCCGACAGGCACCTAGGCTCAGGTCGGCACAGGTGAGGCGTCCGGGGCGAACCTTGTTGCTCGTAGTGGTAGACTCTCTCTATCACCAACCGGGAGTGTGAGCCAGGAATGAGAAGCTCAAGGCAATGGATCGGGATGGCCTTGATTGTCTCTGTCATCCTGGCCGTCTTCGGCCGCGCGGTGCTCGGCGGTGTGTTTTACATCGGCGACATCTTTCAGCTCCACCTGCCGCTGCGAGTCGCCTATGCGGCAGAGCTGGCCCGCGGGTCCCTGCCGCTGTGGAGTGCGGACGTGATGGGCGGCTACCCGCTGCTCGCAGAGGGGCAGCTGGGCGCTCTCTACCCCCCAAACATCATTCTGCACCTGTTGCTGCCCGTGCCCGTGGCCCTCAACGGGTTCATCCTGCTGCACTACATCTGGGCTGCCCTGGGGACATACGCTTTTGCCCGCCGGCTGCGGCTGATCCCTGCGGCTGCCGTGCTGACTGCCCTGGTCTACGGACTGGGCGGCTTCCTGGTGGCGCACCTCAATCACGTGAACATCGTAGCCAGCGCCTCCTGGCTGCCCTGGACTTTTCTCTTTGCTGATCGCCTGCTGGCAGATGCCTCCGGGTCGAAGCGCTCCGGCAGCGCTGCCTTGCTGGCCGTCAGCGTGGGGATGGGGTTCCTGGCCGGGCACCCGCAGGTTGCCCTGCTGAGTCTGGTGGCTGTGGCTGCCTATTCTGCCTATTTGCTCCTCACGACACGCCAGCGGAGTGGATCCTGGGGCTGGCTGATCGCGGCCCTCGTCGTGGGGGTTGCCCTCAGCGCAGCGCAGCTACTGCCAACCTACGAGCTGACCGGTCTTTCGGAGCGAGCGGGTGGACTGGATCCCGACTTTTTCACCTCTTTCTCGCTACACCCTCTGTACCTGGTGAGCCTTGTGCTGCCCTTTATACGCGGGCAGGCGTACCCCGAGCTATCCGTGGAACTGGTCGGCTATGTGGGCCTGCTGCCACTGATCCTCGCCCTGCTGGCACCGTTCGTTGCGCTGGGCCGTGCGCGCGATGGCTCGCCGGAACCCCGGCGGGCAAGATTCCTGGCTGGCCTGGCCGTGGTGGCCCTGCTCCTATCCTTCGGCCGCTACAATCCACTGTACATGGCGCTGTTGCGTGTGCCGCTCTTCAACCTGTTCCGGGTTCCCGGCAGGTACCTGTACTGGTTTGCCTTCAGCGCAGCCGTGCTCGCCGGATTCGGCCTCCACGCCCTGCTGGGGCGCGGGGAGAACGACAGCGAATCCACCTCCGGCGGTCCTTCCTGGCGGGTGGTGGGTCTGACTGCCCTTGTCGCCGTGGCCGCCGCAGCCCGGGTGCAGTCGGTGCATGAGTGGCTGGCGGCGTGGCGCTGGTTGCCCATCGTGCTGGGCTTGCTGACCCTGGGCTGGCTTATCTGGGCCTGGCGCAGCAAGGGGATGCGCCAATCGGCGCTGGCTACGGCGGCTCTCGCTCTGGTCATCCTGGACCTGGTAGCATTCAACGCCGTGTTCAACCTGAGCTACAACGACACAATGCCCGTCGCGGAGTTGACGGCGGAACCGAGATCCCTGAGTTGGCTGCAGGCGGGGACGGGCATCTACAGAGTGTACACTCAGGAAAAGATCGTCCCCTGGCTTTCTGTGATGCGAGAATCCTACTACCCCAATCTGGCCCTGCTGCACGGACTTGCATCCGCGAACGGTCAATTCCCTCTGCTGCTCAAGCGCTACAGTCAGTATACGAGTGCGATGACTCCATCGATGCTCAACCTTCTGGGCGTCAAGTACTACCTCATCCCTCAGGTGCTTCCCGTGGACGCCGCCAGCGAGAGCTACGACCTCGCTGATCCCTTTGCGTATGACCCGTTGGACAAGCTCTCTCCGACACCCGGAGTGAATATAACCTCGGTCGAGATCGAATCCTACCTCACCCGGTCGGTGGACTGGAAGGATGGCGATCCTCTCGCGTTGGTCACGGTGGTGGCGGAAGAGCAAGACCAGACGGTGGAGGCCTGGCTGAGCGTCGGCTCGCACTCGTCCGAGTGGGCCTACGACCGCAGCGATGTGATTGTCAATGTCCGGCACGCCAAGGCCACGGTAGCCCGCACATTCCCGGCCAGGTCCGGGTATCCAGCAGAAGATCATCCAGGGTATGTGTACCGGGCCACAATGCGTTTGCCCTACCCAATCCTGGCACAGGGCCTGGAGCTCACCAGCTATGTCAAGCCCTCCCATCTGCACATCGAGCGCGTAACGCTCTACGACGAGAATGGGAATGCCTACCTGATAGCTCACCTGGAGGGCAAAGGCGACCATTCTCTGGTGTACCGCAGCGAGGACGTCGTGGTCTATCAGAACAACGATGTGCTTCCGAGGATCTTTATGACCTACCAGGCGCGAGGCACGGTCGATGATACTGAGACACTGTCCATCCTGCAGAGCAGAGAGTTCGACCCGCGAAGGGAGGTGCTGGTGGCCGGCGAGAGCGTGGCACCGGTAACGCCGCCTGTCACAGGCGCCGAGAGGGTGGAGCTGCTGAGCTATGGCTCGCAGCGAGTAACGGCGCGAGTACTGGCCCCGGCCGATGGCTATCTCGTTCTGACCGACACCTGGTATCCCGGCTGGCATGTGTGGGTGGATGGAGTCACGGCCAGGCTGGAACGCGCGGACCTGATCTTCCGCGCGGTGCACTTGACGGCGGGGGAGCACGAGGTAGAGTTCGTTTATGCGCCGGCGTCGTTCCGCAGTGGAGGCATCATCAGCCTTCTTGCATTGCTGCTGATCGCTACTGGCCTGCTGCTTGCCCGCAGGGGGGCTGCTCCCGGGCAGGCTTAGTGCCAGGCCACAGGTGGGCTCCGGCATCCTTCCCGCCTGAATGAGGGGCCGGGCAAGTTGCCGCAGAAGGCAGCCCGTTGTAAAATGGACTCGTGGAAGCTGATACTGGGACCTGAACTGACAAGAGGGAGGCACACTGTGAACATCGTGAACGGTCTGGTAACCATTGTCGTGCTGCTGGCGCTGATTGTCCTGCTGGTGCTGGGTGCCCTGTTTCCCTGGACTGTGCTGGATACGGGGATCGCTCTGCTTCAGCAGGCGCGCGTCGCGCTGGAGGCGCGCTGGCCACTGAGCTACCTCATCTTCCTGGTTGTGGCAATCCTGCTCGTTGTGCTCTTTGTTGCCACGCTCTGGTTCGAGTTGCGCCCCAAGTCCCGACGAACGCTTTCTGTGTCGACCGCCGGCGGAGCCGAAGTGGAGGTTGACGCAAAATCCGTCCAGCAGGGCTTGCAGGCTCGCCTGATCGAGATCCGCGACGTCCTCAAGGTGCGCCCCACCGTGCGGGGCAAGCGGGGCGGTGTCGACGTGCTTCTCGAACTCGAGACTTCGCCCGATGTGGACATCCCCAGTAAGGTAGATGAGGTCTCTCTGGCGGCCAAGGAGCTAATCCAGTCTCGGATGGGCCTGACTGTTTCCAACCTCAAAGTCCTGATCAAGCATGGCCCTCCGGGCAAGTGGGTGCCACCGGCCCCTGCCCCTGTGGTCACGCCAGAGTCGGTTTACACGCCTGCTGTGACGGCACCCGGCGACTATGCGGCAGAAGAGCAGCCTCCTGCTGACACTCCACCGCAGTCTCAGTTCTAGGGTGCTGAGCGCTATCGACAGGGTCACCCGGGATGCCGCCCGGATGAGGGCGATTGGCGGCACCTCTGTGGCAGGCAATCGATGACGTCGGCGTCCCAGACACCCGTGGCCTCAGCCGAGCCGCTGCACGCGGACTCGCTGGAGCTTTCGGCCAAGATCGAGGCGCTGCTCTTTGTGGCAAGCGAGCCAGCGAGCATCAGTCAGCTCGCGCAGACTCTGCAGGTCTCTGAGACGGCAGTCGATCTCGCCGTAGAGTTGCTCGCTGAGCGCTACCAGAACAGGGGTGTGCGCCTGCAGCGCATACGGCATGAGGTGCAGCTGGTGACGGCGCCGGAAGTGGCCGGCTACGTTGAGCGTTTCCTGGGTCTGGAGGCCACAACCAGACTTTCCGGTGCCGCTCTGGAAACGCTGGCCCTGATTGCCTACAGACAGCCGGTTACCCGGGCGCAGATGGAGGCAACGCGTGGTGTGAACTGCGATGGAGTGCTCAAGACTCTACTGGGTTATGGCCTCATCGCAGCTATGGGACGTCTGGAACAGGTAGGCCGGCCCGTGATCTTTGGCACTACCTTTCAATTCCTGCAGCACTTTGGCCTGGCTGACCTCGGGCAGCTTCCATCGCTTGAGGAGTTGACTCTGCCGGCGGAAGGACACGACGCGGATGAGCCCGGACGCGAGACGAACGAAGCGGCCACGAACGAGGGACTATGAGACTGCCGGCAGCCCGGCGGCAGGTTCGTCGTCTCTGACCGAGACCAGGCGGCACACGGGCAGGCCGGCGACGGGCGCAGCGGTCAGTGCAGTTACGGCGCTGAGCCCGGATATGGGCTTTGTGGTTCTTGCCGGCGTGGGCCTGGCCAGCCTGCGTCTGACGCACCCCGTGCGCCTGACCCTGATGTGGCTGGTCGAGCTGGCCATCGTGTTGGTCTATGCCGGGAGCGGCAAGCTCAGAAGCAGCTACACCCTGCTCAACCTGGGGAGGGGGCTGCTGGTGGGCATCGTGGTCTCGCTGCCCCTTTACCTCGCCGCGCCCGATTTCTTCTATGCCACAGCGTCGCGGCTCTACGGCATCGCGGACCTGCAGGTGCTCCTGGAGCGAGCAGTGTTCATCGTCCCGCTCGTGGAGGGACTGTACTTCCGCGGGGCCGTGCAGCGCGAGCGAGGATTGGTGACCGCAGCGGTACTCTATGGCCTGGCGCAGGGATTGATCGTCATTTCGGCGGCCGATTCGTACCTGTGGGTGGTTGTCGCCGTGGTGCTGGGAATGATCGTCGCCGGCCTGCTCTATGGCTATGTATTCAAGCGCCATGGTCTGACTGCTTCCATCGCCTGCCACACGGCAGTCAGCTTTATGCTCTTTGTGTTTCCAGCGCTGGCGATGCAGGTGAGCGGCTGGCTCGTTTGACTAAAGCCGCTTTCTGTGCTAATATTGCCCGCCCGTGGGGACGTGGTGCAGCGGCCCAGCATACATCCCTGTCAAGGATGAGACCGCGGGTTCGAATCCCGTCGTCCCCGCCATTGAAGCAACGAAAACGACCCTCGCGAGAGGGTCGTTTTCGTTCCGCTACCTGCCTTAACAGCGTCGCCCCGACGGTGCCCACGGGGGCCCTGACGCTTGCGCAAATGCCTATCGATACCCTTCGGCCTGCAGGTTGAAGAGACGCGCGTATGCACCGTCCAGTTCTATCAGCTCGGCATGGCTTCCCAGTTCGACGATCTTGCCCGCTGACAGAACCGCGATCCGGTCCGCCATGCGCACGGTTGAGAAACGATGCGAGATCAACACCGCGATGCGGCCCTCCATGAGCTCGCCGAATCGCCGAAATACCTCGTACTCTGCCTCGGCATCCAGCGACGATGTGGGCTCATCCAGGACCAGCACTTCGGCCTTGCGCATAAAGGCACGCGCCAATGCGATCTTCTGCCACTCCCCGCCCGACAGCTCCTGTCCCTTCTCCCAACGGCGGCCAAGCATGGTATCGTACCCTTGCGCCAGCTTCTCGATGACCGAGTCCGCTCCGCCGCGCTCCGCCGCGCCCTTGATGCGCTCGAAATCGTCGAGCGCATCTACCTGACCGAAGCCAATGTTTTCCCTCACAGTAAACTGGTAGCGCACAAAGTCCTGGAAGATGATACCGAATCGCTGGTGGAGACTGCTGAGGTCGTACTCGCGCAGGTCGACACCATCGAGCAGCACTTGTCCTTCGGTGGGATCATATAGCCGGGTGAGCAGCTTGATCAGGGTTGTTTTGCCGGCACCGTTCAGGCCGACCAGGGCGATGCGCTCACCCGGGAGTATGTGAAGGTTGATGTCGCGCAACACAGTCACGTCAGATCCCGGGTAACGAAACGAGACGTGTCGGAACTCGATCCCCTGGACAATGGGCGCGGGCGCGATGCGCCCGTTGACCGGGGCGACCAACTGCGGCTGCAGCTTCAGGTAGATCAGCAGGTTATCGAGGAACAAATTGCTCTCGTAGAGCCGGTTCAGGCTGTCGAGCAGGGTTCGGACGGAGCTTTGGGAATGCCGAAAGATGCCCAGGAACATGGTCATGTCACCCAGGGTGATGAGACCGGCGATGGTGCGCAGGACAATCCAGGCATAGCTGCCGTAGTAGACCAGGTTGGACAGCATGCCCCAGGCCAGTCCGCCAAGGGTGCGTCGCTCGGCAATGGCTCGATCCTCCAGGTAGAAGCGCGTGAAAAGCTCCTGATAGCGCCGGAGAAGTGGCTCGCCCAACCCCAGGAGCTTGACCTCTTTGACGCTTTCGATGCCGGTTAGCAGTGTTTCCAGGTAGTTCAGCAAGCGGGCCTCTGGCGCTCGCCGGGTGACGGCACGAAACGCACGCTCGGCGTGTTGACCTTGCGAGAGAAACGCAGGGATGGCGGCCACGAAGACGATGACGGCGAGCCATGGGCTGAATCGCAACAGCAGTGCGACCAGCGTCGCCATGGTGATGACCTGCTGCACCATCTGCAGCGTCGAGTTGACAATGTTGAGCGCGCTGGTATCTGCCTGGCGCCTTGCGTTCTGCAGGGTATCGTAGAAGAGGGGATCTTCGAAGAAGCGCAGGTCCAGGCTGATGGCTTTGCGGATGAGCAAGCTGTTGACGTGGTTTGTCAATTGCATCTGCAGAATGCGGTCGATGAGACTGTGCACCTGGCCCGTGATGGAACTGACGAGCAAGAGGGCGAGCTCGAGGGCGAGGTACGGAACGACATAGCGAAGGCCTGCCGCCGGCTCCATGCCCTGGCGAGTCGCGTTGACAATGGCGTCGATGATGAGTTTGCCTGCCCACGCCTGCCCTGCTGGCAGAAGGGCGCCGACAAGCGTCAGGGCGCCCCCTGCCAGTGCGGCACGCCGACTGGCGGCCCACACGAAGCGAAATGCGTAGGGAGTGTTGCGCAACGCCTGCCAGAACTCGAGCAGTTCGGTGCGCAAACGTGCGATAAGACCATTTCTTGGGCGAGCAGGTGGGGCAGGGTCGATGCCTGGCATTGAGGCGCTCCGTAACGCTGTGGTTGTAGTCGGCTGACCACGTGCCACAGGATACCCGCATACTTTCTGGGGGTCAACTGGTGAAACAGGGTTGGCGGGTTGTACGACGATTGGCCCGCGGCCTCGCGTTGGCAGCCGGTCCGGGGCACAGTGCCGTGTCCTGGCTATGACCGAATCCGGTCCGCCTGTTCCTGGCGCCACAACGGTTCAGGCTCTCTATCGGCCAGGCCCCTTCCTCGTGATCCGTTGCATCTGTGGTGGTCTTTGGCTATACTGGAGGCAGGTCGATGACCTGCTCGCTATGCTTTCGAGTCTATCCCTCTCGACCGCGAGGTAGCCGCGTCGGCCGGAGCTGTTCCTGGGCCCGCCGCGGACTTGCAGAATGAGAAGGCGATGTCATCTCAAGCGCATATCGATGGCTTTGCGTTCGACCTGGATGGGACGGTCTATCTGGGTGAGAAGGCCCTTCCCGGCGCCGTGTTCTGCCTGACCGAACTGCGCCGTCGGGGTACCAGGACCGTCTTCGTCACCAACAAACCGCTCGAGTCAGCCGGCGCTTATGCGCAAAAGCTGACGGGGCTGGGCATTCCCACTCCTCCGGAGCAGGTCATTACCTCGGCATTCGTACTGGGACGCCACCTCGCACGCCACTTCCCGGACCTGCGCTACTATGTGGTGGGGGAGCAGAACCTGCGGAATGAGCTTTCGGCGCTGGGCCTGCAGGTCGTGGACGAGCTGGTCGAGCAGAGTGACAAGGCCGTAATCGATCCGTCAGGAATCGACGCGGTGATCGTCGCCTTTGACCGGACGTTGGACTACCGCAAACTCAACACGGCCTACCAGGCACTGCAAGGCGGCGCACGCTTCTTTGCCACCAATGCAGACAAGGCCTGCCCCATGCCGGGCGGTGTGATCCCTGATGCGGGGGCTACGGTCGCTGCCCTGGAGCATCTCACCGGCCGCAAGCTGGAGCTTCTGGCCGGGAAACCTTCCGCGCTGATCATGCAGACGGCGCTGGAGCTGCTTGGACTGCCGCCCGGGCGCTGTCTGATGGTTGGGGACCGGTTGGAGACGGACATCCGTATGGGCAAAGAGTCGGGAATGCGCACAGCGCTGGTCCTCACCGGCGCCTCCCGACGCGAGGATCTGGCGGCCGCAACAGTACAGCCGGACTGGGTGCTGGAAAACCTGGGGGAACTGCCGGCGCTGCTCGGGTTAGAGTAGCGGCGCGAACTGGCACAGAGAGAGGGGCAGGCCAGGGGCCTGCCCCTCGGTGTTTCTGGCTATTGACCGGTGGTGGTCGTAGTCTGAGGAAGTTGCAGCAGTGGTGTGGCCGCGCCCAGATTGTACATCGGGAGTTTGCCATCCCAGCGCTGGATCTGAAAGTAACTCAGCGCCTCTGGAGGTGCCTTGGAGAGCTCCTCGCGTACCACGCGGATCGAGTAGGCCTCGGCATCTGCCTTGACCTTGGTGGAATAGGCCTCGGAGTCGGCCATGGTCTGCCGGGCGATGGCCTCCGCCTCGGCCTGGCGCTTGGCCATGATATAGTCCGTCTCGGCCTTGACCGTCGCCGCTTCCTGCAATTTGCGGTTGATGATCACCTGTTGCTCGGCCGTCTGGCGTTCGAACTCTTTCTTGGCAACCTCATTCAGGTAGCCGCTGACGTTGTCGTCATAGTCAAAGTCCACAATGGCCAGTTGCGATACGAACACCAGCGGCTGTTCGTTGTCGCCAATCAGCTGCAGCTGCAGCCCCTTCTCGACCTCGTTCTCCATGATGACGCGGTAGTTGCCCACATAGTCGTACCCTTTTTCGCCCTGGATGGCCTTGAGGGAAGAGATCCACACCCGCTCGACCCAGCTATCCAGGTAGGTCTTGCCGTACTTGCGGTGCAGCTCGACGATGGCCTCCCTGTTGGGGTAGGCCCAGCCGCGGGCAAAGAAGAACACGATGGGACGCCCCGGCGAGTTCGAGTCCGTCTGCACCCCGTTCTGCTTGGCCGGCTCGCCACCGATTTCGATAATCTGCCGGCGCAGGTCGTACTTGGTCACCGTGACAGCAAAGGGAACGATGCGCGGATCCAGCGGCCAGACGTGCAGGCCCGGCTCCAACGTAAAGTACTCGCCGGTGAACTGGTTCTCACCCACCCCGACATGCGTCGCCGGTATCTGAGTACAGCTCGACGAGGCGAGGAAGACGAACAACACGGCCAGCACAGAGATCCCCAGCAAACGCCAGGGGATGTGGATGGGCTGGTTCGTTCCAAAAGCTCGATTCTTCATGGTCTGCGAACCTCCTTTCGCGCTCCTCATTATACCATACGCATGAGCGCGGCTTTGGTTGCAAACCCGTACCTGCGGCCTGCGCTGTACTTGACGGAAGGTCGTTGACGAGAGTAGAATGGCAGCGTCCCATTGCCTGTGGGGGAGGTGGCTGGCGTGGTCAGTACCCTTCAACGCGTGGCTGTTCCACTTGGATTTCTCCTGGCAAATGCCGCCTGCCTGCTGCTGATCTTGTTGCTCAGTCGCCGAGGCCCCGCTTCTCGTTCTGGCTTGCCCTCGTCTGGCACAACTACGGTTCCAATGCCGGTAGACGACCCTGGTCCGAGGGCTCTGGACGCCAAGGACGTCCTCGGCTGGGAGTTCGACTATGCCAGCGACACGGCTACCCAGTCCATGCAGGACCGCCACACGATGGTCAACTTTTACCTCCTCGCTGTGGGCATTGTGTCGTCCGGTGTCCTGGCTGTGCTGGCCGAGGGCAGCGGCGTGCCCAGGGCTGGCGCGACGGCCCTGCTCTGGCTCCTGTGCGAGATAGGGTGGCTCTATTTCCTCAAGTTGGTGCGCCTGCGGCAGGCCTGGTGCGACAGCTCGCGGGCGATGAATCAGATCAAGGACTTTTACGTGGCGCACACGGCCCAGTTCACGCCAGAGGTGTTGAGCACCGCCTTCCGCTGGCGAACCAATACGCTTCCCGCCCCGGGCCAGCTCTGGACGGTCTTTTTCTACTCGGGTGCGCTGATTGCTCTGCTGGATAGTGTGGCCTACGGGGTAGGCGGTCTGTTGCTGGTGTCCGGTGGCCAGGGGCAGGGCGGCACCGCCGCGGCAGCGCTGGTTATACTCAGCATATCGTTCTTCCTGCTCCACATCTGGCTCTACTCCGCCTTTCTGAAACCCAACACGCACTAGCGCGGCGGGCTCCGGCGCCCGCCCGGGAGGTACTGTCTTGGGAGACGTTCTCGAGATCCACTACCGGACAATGGCCAGGGCACTCAGCGAAAGACGTGTTGTGCCCTTCTTTGGGGCAGGGGCAAACCTGTGCGGTCGCCCCCGGGATCTCCATTGGCAGCCAGGGCAGTTCCTTCCCAGCGGTGGTGAGCTCTCCCAGTACCTGGCCCGCAGCTTCGACTACCCGGCGGAAGACCCGGTTGACCTGGTGCGCGTGTCGCAGTATGCCGCGGTGATGGCCGGCTCCGGGCCGCTCTACGAAGAGCTCAGGAAACTGTTTGACAGGGACTATTGAGCCCACGCCCCTGCACCGGCTCTTCGCTCTGCTTCCGGGCACCCTGCGGGACAAGGGATACTCGGCCCCCGCCCAGCTCATTGTCAGCACCAACTACGATGACCTCCTGGAGCAGAGCTTCCGCGCGGCCAATGAGCCCTACGACCTGGTGTGCTATGTTGCGGAGGGCGAGCTGCGTGGCAAGTTCCTGCACGAGCGGCCGGGACAGGCACCGGTAGTGATCGAGAAGCCGAATGAGTACCGCGGCCTGCCTGCCGACAAGGGCACGGTGATCCTGAAGATACACGGCGCGGTAGACCGGACAGATCCCGACCGGGACAGCTATGTGATCACAGAGGACCACTACATCGACTACCTGACCCACACGGACATCTCGAACCTCGTTCCCGTAACCCTGGCCGCCAAGCTCAAACGCAGCCACTTTCTGTTTCTGGGGTACGGACTGCGTGACTGGAACCTGCGCGTGATCCTGCACCGCATCTGGGGCGAACAAAAACTGACCTACAAATCGTGGGCAATCCAGTTGCACCCCTCGCCGCTGGACACAGAGTACTGGCGAAAAAGGGACGTCGACATTCTCGACATCCAGCTGGACGACTATGTCTCCGCGGTGACGGAGCGCATTCGGGCGCTGGAGCCCGCCGGAGGCGCGCGGTGAGCGCAGATCACAGGGCACCGCTGCCTGCACCATACAAGGGGCTGGTGCCCTACTCGGAGGAGGATGCCCCCTTCTTCTTTGGACGGGACGCCGATTGCGAGATCATCGTCGCCAACCTGCTCGCCTCGCGCCTGACCGTGCTGTACGGGGCGACCGGCGTCGGCAAGAGCTCCGCCCTCCGCGCCGGAGTCGCCCGTCAGTTGCGAGATCTCTCGACGATGAATCGTCTGCGGAGGGGAGCGCCCGAGTCGGCCGTGGTGGTGTTCAGCTCCTGGCGTGACGATCCGATCGCCGGACTGGCCGCAGCGGTGGCCGATGCCGTTGAGGACGCACTGGGCACCCCCCTTGCCGGACCGGCTCCGACGGGCAAGTCGCTGCCCGACTTGCTGGCGGCCTGGTCGCAGCATTTGCACGGGGACCTACTGATCATTCTGGACCAGTTCGAGGAATACTTCCTCTATCATGGCGACGAGGTCGGCGAGGGAACGTTCGCCGTCGAGTTCCCGCAGGCGGTCAATCGCCCGGACCTGAGGGTCAGCTTCTTGATCTCGATCCGCGAAGATGCACTGGCCAAGCTGGATCGCTTCAAGGGGCGCATCGACAATCTGTTCGACTGCTATCTGCGCATCCGGCACCTGGACCTGGCGGCGGGCCGGGAGGCCATCGAAAAGCCCCTGGCGGAGTATAACCGCAGATTGGCCGGAGCCGAGGGGCGGATGGCCATTGAAGCGGCACTGGTCGAGCAGGTGCTGGAGCAGGTCGCCACGGGCGAGGTGAGCCTGGGTGAGAGAGGGCAAGGCGGGGTGGACGCGGCCGCTGCCCCCGGAAGGCCTGAGGTCAAGTCGTCCCCTGGTGAGGTAGAGAGTCCTTATCTGCAGTTGGTGATGACACGCCTCTGGGAGGAGGAAAGCCGCAGCGGCTCGAACCTGCTGCGGCTGGAAACGCTCAAGCGTCTGGGCGGGGCAGAGCGCATCGTGCAGACTCACCTCGACGTGACCATGAGCGCGTTGTCTTCCGCCGAGCAGGCCCTGGCAGCCCGGGTCTTTCGGTTCCTGGTCACGCCATCGGGGAGCAAGATTGCTCACGCGGCAAGTGATCTGGCCGACTATGCGGGCGTGTCCGCGGAACAGCTCGAGCCACTGCTCGGCCGCCTGGCAGGGCAGGATATGCGCATCCTGCGGCCGATTGCGCCCCCGCCGGATGAGGGTGTTCAGCGCGGGTCATCGCACGTCAGTCAGGAGGCCCAGGGCCCCCGTTACGAGATCTTTCATGATGTGCTCGCCCAGACGATTCTGGACTGGCGAGCGCGGTTTGTCCAGGCTCAGGAGCGAGCGGCGGCTGCAACCAGGCTTGCCAGGGAACGGCGCCGGGTCGCCAGACTGACGCTCGGTCTGGTTGGTGTATCGCTCCTGCTCATTGCCGTGGCAGTCCTGGCCGTCTACGCCACGCGCCAGCAGCGAATCGCGACCGCTCAGGGACTGCTCGCCCAGTCCGTGTCCCAGCTGCCGATGGATCCCGAACTGAGTCTGCTACTGGCCATCGAAAGCGCGAACACGGCGCGTACGGACCAGCTGGAACAGGTCTTGCGCTGGTCCCTGGCAGAATCGCACGTTGCGGCCACCCTTCGTGGGCACACGGACCTGGTGCGCAGGGCGGTGTTCAGTCCGGATGGAACTATCATCGCCACAGCGAGCAGGGACGGTACGGCACGGCTGTGGGATCGGCTCGCAGGAACTCAGTTGGCCGCTCTGGAAGGGCATAGCGACGCGGTGAATGACGTCTCTTTCTCCCCCGATGGCTCTCTGCTGGTCACAGCCAGCCGGGATGGGACAGCCAGGATCTGGAGTGTGGGCAGCGGCAAGCAAGTGGCCATTCTGACGGGTCACCACGATGCACTGGTAACCGCGGTCTTTGGCCCCGATGGCAGGAGTGTGGTTACGGCCAGCCTGGACAAGACGGCGCGGATCTGGGATGCGGCGTCTGGCGCAGAGACAGCCGTGCTTGCCGTCCACACGGATGGGGTGATCCGAGCTTCCTTCAGCGGGGATGGACAGCGGGTGGTGACGGCAGGGCAGGACGGCCTGGCCTGCGTGTGGAACCCAGCCACGGGCGCCCTCGTCGCGGAGCTGCGCG
This sequence comes from Anaerolineales bacterium UBA2200, assembly GCA_002327925.1. Classification (GTDB taxonomy): domain Bacteria; phylum Chloroflexota; class Anaerolineae; order UBA2200; family UBA2200; genus UBA2200. The sequence continues at coordinate 44,008 of DCVA01000004.1, read as the reverse complement.
GACACAAGGGGCAAGTCCGCAGCGCCGCCTTCAGTGCGGACGGAAGCCGTGTGGTGACCGCTGGTGCCGATGCAACGGCTCGCGTATGGGACGCCGGCACGGGTGCGGCCGTGTCCGTGCTGCGGGGACACGGAGACTGGGTGTTCGACGCCGCCTTTGACCCGAGCGGCAAGTACGTCGTGACGGCAAGCGCCGATGGCACCGCGCGAGTCTGGGACACGGTAACGGGACAGAGTCTGACGATTCTGCGCGGGCACTCTGACTATGTCATGTCAGCATCCTTTGGCGGCGACGGTCGGTACATCGTGACTGCGGGAGACACGACTTCCAGGGTATGGGAGGCGTCGACGGGTGAGGCGCTTGTTGTCTTGCGTGGTCATACCGGTCAGGTTCAGGATGCCTCATTCAGTGCGGATGGCAACTGGGTAGCCACCGCCAGCGTCGATGGCACAGCCCGCGTCTGGGCGGTCGGTACGGAAGGACGCCCATTGGAGCTGATGGACCCGGCGTCTGCGGTCTGGGATCTTGCCTGCAGCCCGGACGGCAAACTCGTGGCAACGGCAATGCTTGACGGCAGCGCGAGACTGTGGGACACGAGCAGCGGCAACCTGGTGGCCAAGCTGGATGGGCATCGCGCCTTCGTGCTGGCTGTGGCGTTCAGCGCGGACGGCAGGCTCCTTTCGACGGGGAGCGATGACGGCACGGCGCGGGTGTGGGACGTAGCCTCGGGCAAGGCCGCGGCCGAGCTGCTTGGACACGGCGGCACCGTGCTCAAGGTGGCATTTGACCCGACCGGCAGATCTGTCCTGAGTGCAAGTACCGACAGGACGGCACGGGTGTGGGATGCGGCAACGGGGGCGAATGTGTCTGTGTTGAGCGGTCACACAGACGCGGTCATTGCGGCCGCCTTCAGCCCGGACGGGCAGATGGTGTTGACCGGCAGCCGCGACGGCACGGCACGACTGTGGAACGCGCTCACAGGTGCCGTCGTGGCCGAATTGGCCGGTCACGGAAGCCAGGTGTGGGGTGTGGCCTTCAGCCCGGATGGACAACTGGCAGCCACAGCGAGCCTCGACGGCACGGCGCGGGTGTGGGACGCGGTCACAGGTGCGGCTGTGGCGGAGCTGAGCGGACACACGCGTGATGTATATGCGGCTGTCTTCAGCCCGGATGGGCGATACCTCGTCACCGCCAGCGCCGACCACATGGCGCGCATCTGGGAAGCCCGCACCGGAAAACAGCTCATTACCCTGAGAGGGCACACGGACAGCGTACTTGGAGCCGTGTTCAGCGCCAGCGGCAAGTTCGTGGTGACGGCGGGGCAGGATGGCACGGCGCGCGTCTGGGAGGCGAGTACGGGCAGACCGCTCGCCGTCTTGCGGGGTGCTGGAGACTGGGTCTACCGTGCGATCTTGACCGGTGACGAGGATCGCGTGGTGACGGGCAGCCAGGATGGCAAAGCGCGGGTCTATCGCTGCAGCGCGTGCGGTTCAACAGAGGAATTGCTGGCTCTCGCGCAAGACCGGGTTACCCGCGAACTGACCTGTGAGGAGCGTCGCGTTTACTTGCATCAGACGGCAGACTGTGACGGACCGGTCGAGCGGTGACAAACCCGCCGCCGGAGGGGGCCAACAGTGAAATCTAGATTGGCGTCTGCTTGCGGCCGCTGGTGGTTGCTGCTTTCGGTTGCGGCCCTGTTGTCTGCCTGTGGCGACCAGTCCGATTCACAGGACAAGATCAGACCGACGCTCGCAGCGAAACCAGCAGTGGGGACGGAGAGCGCTGCACCGGTCAGTCCGGCTGTGTCGACATTAACGCCGGTGCGCTCTACGCCGACGCGGCTGGCAGCGACCCCCACTCAGACTGCGGCGGAGACAGAGACTCCAGTCCCGCTGTCGCCAGCCCCTCACACAACGGGGACCTCCAGTGTGGCTGCCTCCACCGGTACTTGGGTGAACCCGACCGTGGCTCAGGTGACCCGGACCAGGTCGCCAACCCCCGCCGCCCTGGCTTCCGCGCCGCTCCTGATGGTCCCGAACCAGGAGGCAAAGGTAGAGGGAGATGCGGTGGTATTCCGTTGGAAATGGGACAGGCAGTTGGCGGCAGACGAGTACTTTGACGTCAGGGTCTGGCCGCTGGACCACGATCCGCAGAGTATAGGCTGGGAGAAGAGTGAGTGGCATGAAGTGAGAGGGCTGCCCGGGGGCAAGTACTCCTGGTCCATCACCGTGATCATTCACACGGGCACACGTCCCGAGCACCAGGGAGTGGAAACCGGTGAGCCAGGCCAGTGAGGTGCGCTGGTTCTCCTACTCTCCGGCGTCGGGCGGAGGGGCTCCACCCACCTCGGTTCTCCCATCAGCGACGTCCATTCCGCCGACGTCGACGAAGCTTCTGCAGGTGACCGCCGAGCTGGCCACCGCAACCCCGCTCCGCCTTACTGCGACGCCGGTGATACCGACGAACACGCGCAAACCGGCCACAGCGACCCCTGTACCGCCCACCGCGACCCGACCGCCGCCCACAGCAACGCGCCCTCCGCCCACTCCGACCCTGGTGGCGGAGACTCAGACGGCGGTATACTGTACGCCGCCGCCATTGCCCACGAACACGAATGCACCGCCAACGGCGACAACTGGCCCGACCGCCACTACGCCGCCACCGACGTTCACCCTCGTCCCCCCGACTTGGACCGCCGCAGCCAGCCCGCCGCCGGCCACGCGAACGCCAACTCCCAAGTCCATACCCTCACGGTAGCGACTCAAGGGGCGAGACGTATCGAGACCGCCGGGTGGGTGGCGGCCCGCCGCACGAGGGATTCAGCGCGCCGTCGTTCTGTCCACGCAGTGGGTGTCGAGGTACTCCTTGAGCCGCTCAAAGGCGACGGCAATGTTCTCGATAGAGTTGGCGTAAGAGAAGCGCAGGAAACCCTCGGCGTTGGACCCAAAGTCGATTCCGGGTGCCACAGCGACATTGGCCTTGTCCAGGATATCGAAGGCCAGGTTGTACGAATCGCACCCCACGTTCCTGGCGTCAGCCAGGACGTAGAAGGCCCCGGTCGGCTCCACGGCCACGCCAAAGCCCAGCTCGCGCAAACCCTGGACCATGAACTTGCGCCGCCTGTCGTAGGCCGCCACCATCTGCGGGATCTCCGGATGCTCTTCGGTCAGGGCCGCCAGCCCCGCCCACTGGGAGATGGAGCTGGCGCATATGAAGAGGTTCTGCTGCATCTTCTGGATGGGCCGTACGAACTGCCGCGGCGCAATGACGTATCCCAGCCGCCACCCGGTCATTGCATAGAGTTTGGAAAAGCCGTTGAGCACGAAGGCACGGTCGGTAAACTCCAGGATCGAGTGCTCGCGCTCGCCGTAGACCAGTCCATGGTAGATTTCATCGGACACGATATAGGGTCCCAGATCCGCGAGCTCCCTCAGGGCAGCCTCTGACAGCACCGTGCCGGTAGGGTTGGCCGGGGAGTTGATCAGGACACCGCGCGTTCGTGGAGTGAGCTGTGTTCGGACCTCCCGTGGCTGCAGACCAAAGCCCTCGGCCGCATGGGTGGCAACCCACACGGGAATCCCGTCCAGGTACTGCACAAAGTTGGGGTAGCAGGCGTAGGTCGGATTGGACAGGACCATCTCATCGCCGGCGTTGAGCAGGGCGCTCAAGGTGAGGAGAAGCCCGGCCGACGTGCCCATGGTTACGATGATCTGGTCGGCCGACAGCGATACTCCGTAGCGCCGGCTGTAGTGAGCCACGATAGCCTCTCGCAGCGGGAGCATGCCCAGACTGTGCGTGTAGTGGGTCTCGCCCCGAGAAAGGGCAGCAACCGCAGCCCGGTTGATGCCGGCGGGGGTGTCAAAGTCCGGCTCGCCCACCTCGAGATGGATGACGTTCTTCCCGGCGCGCTCGAGTTCCTTCGCCTTCTCCATCACGTCCATCACCAGGAAGGGGGGTATGTGCTCTGAACGTTGCGACGGCATTCGTCCTCCCGTGAACAGGTCTGCGCGCTCTGGCAGCACGCGGGTCCATTGTAGCCGCAATGGCCGGAGCCTGCAACGCCGAGATAACCCTGCCCGGTGGTGCGGAGCGAGCGTCTGGATTCGTCGTTTTCGGCTCAAATCGTGTACCATTGGGCAGTCACCCACCACGGGTAGCAGTGAGGAGGAACCATTCCATGGCAATCCAGTACCAGGCTCGCCTCACACGGTACGAGGAGCAGGTGGCAAGCACCATCCGCCATCTGGAGTCTGAGCGGACCATTGAAAGGATCTGGCAGAGGGATCACAGGGTCTGGAAGCCTGAGCCGGCGGAGATCTCCAACCGCCTGGGTTGGCTGGACATAGCCAATCGAATGCTGCCTGAGGTCCCTGGGCTGCTGTGTCTGCTGCAGAAGGCCAGGGGGGCGGGCTTCACCCGGGCGGTGCTGCTGGGCATGGGCGGCTCGAGCCTGGCCCCGGAGATGTTCGCCAAAACGCTGGGCCGGCCCTGCTACCTCAAGCTGTCCGTAATGGACAGCACGGATCCCGGAGCTGTCCTCGCTCTGGCGGCACGGCTGCAGCCGGAGAAGACGTTGTTCATCGTGTCCACCAAGTCGGGCGGCACGGTCGAGACATTCTCGCTCGGCAAGTTCTACTACACCTGGATGGCGGAGCGAGTCGGAGCATCTCGGGCCGGTAAGCATTTCTGGGCCATCACGGACCCTGGCAGTGCCCTGATCGACTGGGCGCAGGGCCTGGGCTTTGGCGAGGTGCTGCTCGCTGATCCCAACATTGGCGGGCGCTATTCGGCCCTGTCGATGTTCGGCCTCCTGCCCGCGGCACTTGTCGGTGCCGATGTCGAACGGCTGCTCAACGCTGCTGCCTCGGCCGCCGCAGAGTGCAGTGCCGCGATGGAAGGGGAGTGCAATCCCGCCCTCTGCCTTGGCGCGGCGGTGGCCACCCTGGCTCTGGCCGGGCGCGACAAGCTCACCCTGTTCACGTCGCCTTCTCTGGCGAGCTTTGGGGACTGGGTGGAGCAGCTCGTAGCAGAGAGCCTGGGTAAAGAGGGGCGAGGGGTTGTTCCCGTAGTGGGCGAGGCGCCAGCGGAGGCAAAGGACTATGGTCAGGACCGGCTATTTGTGGGCCTGAGACTGCCGTACGCCCGCCCCGTGAGCGCGTCCGAGACAGGGCGGGCTCCGCGAGGCCACCCGTCGGTGGACCTGCACCTGCGAGACAGATACGAGCTGGGTGCGCAGATTCTGCTCTGGGAGCTGGCCACAGCCGTGGCAGCGATTCCCCTGGGAGTCAATCCCTTCGACCAGCCGAATGTGGAGGCCGCCAAGGTGCTGGCCCGCAAGGTGGTGGGCGATTTCCGCGCTTCGGGAAGCCTGCCTTCCGAAAGGCCGGCCCTGTCATCGGGTGGGCTCGAAGTGTATGGCGACACCCGCGAGTCCAGCCCCGAGCGCGCCTGGACGTCATTCGTGGATAGAGCACCGACCGGGGCTTACATGGCGCTGCAGGCCTATTTGCCCCCCACTCCGGCTACTTCTGCGGCTCTGCTGGCGTTGCGCCTTCGCGTTCGGAAGCGGCGGCGGCTGGCCACGACCGCAGGGTACGGCCCGCGATTTCTGCATTCTACAGGTCAAATGCACAAAGGTGACGGCGGCAACGGCTGGTTTGTGCAGTTCACGGCGGACGATGCCAGGGACGCGGCGATTCCCGACGAAGCAGGGAAGAGTGCCTCTTCGATCAGCTTTGGCGTTCTCAAACAAGCTCAGGCGGCGGGTGACTGGCAGGCCCTGCGCGAGGCGAACCGTCACGCGATCCGGTTCCATCTTGGCAAGGACGTCAGGGGCGGTCTGGAGCGCCTCCTGGCTGCATTACAGTAGATGATCCATCTCCGGCGCTGCAGACCGTGAACATCAGGGCCTGCATTTTCGATCTGGACGGCACTCTGATCGACTCTGAGCCGCTCAAGACAGATGCTCACATTACTGCTGTGCTGGCTATGGCGAGAAATCCGCCGTCCGTATTGGAGATTGAGGCAGCTGTAACAAACCTGATCGGTGTGCCCACACCGGAGACCGCCATCGAGCTGGTGCGACGATTCGATCTGGAGGAGGAAGCCGGCGTCAGGCAGCGGGAGCTCGGCCTCTCTGCCCCATGGGAGGCCTACTCTCACCTGCACCTGGACCTTTACCAGCGCATCCTGGACCAGCCGGGCACCCTGGCCCGAGCTCAGCTTCCCTCTGCCGTGGATCTTCTCCGGCGTGTGCGCCGCGAAGGCTACCTGACCGCCCTCGGATCGATGTCCTACCGCAATGAGGTACAACGCACGCTGGACATTCTCGACTGGCACGGCCTGTTCGACCTGGTACTGGCGGGCGATGAGGTCTCCAGGGGCAAACCGGACCCGGAAATCTACCGGCGCATTGCTCAGGCTCTGCAAATGATGCCCGGACAGTGCCTGGTGCTGGAAGACTCACCCGCGGGGATAGGCGCCGCCCTGGCTGCAGGAATGCACTGTCTGGCTGTCCCCAACGACCTCACTCGCGACGCCGTGCTGTCGATGCCCGGGCTTGACCGGCGCTGGATCGTCCAAGACTCCGACTGCCTTCTTGGGGCGGCAGAGCGGGTGCTGCGGTCGGGTCAACCTCTTGCCACAGCCGGTACGATGTAGTATAGTCCCAGCAGGAAACGGAGGGTCGGCAGAGTATTTCGATGGGCTCTCACCGACGCACGTGAGGGGAGCGGAGTGAACGTTGGCTTTGTATCCACCCGCCTGGCCGGTACGGATGGCGTATCGCTTGAGACGGCCAAGTGGGCCAATATCATCTCGCAGTTTGGCCTCAACTGCTTCTTCTTTGCCGGTGAGTCCGATCATCCACCTGATCGCTCCTATGTGGTGCCAGAAGCCCACTTTGCCCATCCGGCAATCCAGGCCCTCAACACCGACCTTTTTGACAACCCCACTCGTGCGGCGGAGACTTCGCTCCAGACACGCAAGATGGCGGAGCATCTCAAGGGGCACCTCTATCGCTTTGTGCGTTCCTTCGATATCCGTCTGCTGATCGTCGAGAATGCTCTCTCCCTGCCGGTGAATGTACCGCTCGGGCTGGCTCTGACCGAGCTGATCGCCGAAACGAGCCTGCCCACTATCGCTCATCACCACGATTTCTACTGGGAGCGAACGCGGTTTGCCGTCACCGCCGCTTCTGACTACCTGCGCGCCGCGTTCCCTCCTGCTCTGCCTTCCGTTCATCACGTGGTCATCAACTCGTTCGCTGCTCACCAGCTTGCGCTTCGCGTTGGCGCGGGCTCGCTGCTGATCCCGAACGTCATGGACTTTGACTCGCCGCCCTGCGAGCCGGACGGTCATGCGGTGCGTCTGCGCTCTGAACTCGGCATCGCCGAGGATGAGTACCTTTTGTTGCAGCCGACGCGCATCGTCCCGCGCAAGAGGATAGAACGAGCCGTGGAGCTGGCACGGCGGCTTGGCCAACGTTGCGCTTTGGTGATCTCTCACACTGCCGGCGACGAGGGAAGCGCGTACGAAGACTACCTCAAGCAGTATGCCGAGTTACTGGGAGTGCGGCTGCTCCTGGCCTCTAACCTGATCCGCCATGACAGGGCCGGGGGTCCACGCGGAAGTCTCTTCTTCTCTCTGGCCGATGCCTACCAGCAGTGCAACCTGGTGACCTACCCGTCAACCGTGGAGGGGTTTGGCAACGCTTTTCTGGAGACCATCTACTACCGGCGCCCCATCGTGATGAGTACCTACGAGATCTTCAAGACCGATATCCAGCCCAAGGGTTTCCGCGTGATTGGCTTTGACGACTTTATCGACGATCGCACGGTCGAGCAGGCCCGCCAGGTGCTGAGTGACCCGGGCCTGGCAGCGGAGATGGTCAATCACAACTATGAACTGGGGGCGCGCCATTATTCCTACCGCATCCTGGAGCGGCGTCTTGCTGTGCTGCTCGATCAACTGCTGGGGGCCTGAGCCATGAAACCAGAATTGCTCGAACGACCACGAGTTACCATACTCCACTATACTGCCCCTCCGACCGTGGGAGGTGTGGAGGCCACCATCTACCATCATGCGCGACTCCTCGCCGATGGTGACTTTGACGTGCGCGTTCTGGCAGGCCGCGGTGCGACCTTCCATCCCTCTGTGACATTCGAGTCGGTGGAGGAGCTGGACGCCCGGCACCCCAGGACGTTGGAGGTGAAGCGAGAGCTCGACGGGGGAAGCGTAACGGCGCGCTTCAGCGAACTGCGCGATCACATCGCGGAGGCCCTGTGGGCGACCTTGCAGGGAACTGACGTGCTCATCGTTCACAACGCCATGACGCTCCACAACCACCTGGCCCTGACGGCGGCCCTGTACCAACTGCTGGTGGAGAAGCATGCTTTCTCTGGCCGGGTGCTGGGCTGGCACCACGACCTGGCCTGGCCGCGTCCCGACAGCGCAGCCGAGCTTCACCCTGGCTATCCCTGGGAGCTGCTGAAGCAGCCCTGGCCCGGTGTCAAGAACGTGGTGGTCTCCGAACCGCGACGCGTTCAGTTGGCGGCTCTCTTTGGCATCGATCCCGGGGAGGTAGCTGTTGTTCCGCCGGGCGTAGACCCGGAACGGTGGCTCTGCCGCACCGACACGGCTCGCCACATCGCTAAAGAATATGGCCTGTTCGACGCGGACATGATTCTGCTATTGCCGGCACGCATCACGAGACGCAAGAACATAGAGCTGGCCGTGCAGGTACTGGCCTGCCTGCGCGACCGCCACAGGCTGGATGCGAGGTTGCTGGTGACAGGGCCGCCCGGTCCGCACAACCCCGCCAATATCGACTACTTGAATGAGCTGCTGGCCATGCGCGAGTCCCTGGGTCTGGAGAAAGCAGCCCTCTTCCTCTACGAGGCCGGGGTGGACGGAGTACCCTTCGTTCCTGACGATCAGACGGTGGCTTCGCTCTATGCTCTGGCGGATGCTCTCCTCTTCCCGAGCGTCGAGGAGGGCTTTGGTATTCCTGTGCTGGAAGCTGGCATCACACGGCTGCCTGTCTTCTGTAGCTGTCTCCCTTCGATGATCAGCACCGGCGGAGACGAGGCGCACTACTTCCGCGCCGACGCCAGCCCCGCGGTCATTGCCGGGTTGATCGCCAAGGTGATGGCTTCAGAAGCGGCATTTGCGCTGCGCAAGCGCGTGCTGCGCAACTACTCCTGGGAACGCATCGTGGCAGAGCGAGTTGTCCCGCTGCTGAACCCCAGACCCCTTCCTGACCGGGAAAGGCCATCGTGACGCCAGCAAACGTTTGCGACGCAGATGCAAACCTGGTCCGAGTGAGGTAATCAATGAAGCTGGTCTTGACCATCGTGCAGGCAGCGGACACGCGAAAGGTGCTCGATGCTCTTATGACCGCGGGATACAGGGCTACCCGTATGGGCAGCTCGGGAGGATTCCTGGGACGGGGCAACTCGACCGTTCTGATCGGTGTGGATGAGGACAGGCTGGAGGGGCTGCTCGAAGTTCTCCGCGGGCAGGGCCATCCGCGGAGCGAGTTCGCACCGCCGGCTCCGGGCGCGGCACAGGGCATGCCCGACGCGCGACGCGCGCTCAGAGTCGATGTTGGCGGTCCTACCGTGATGGTTTTGGATGTCGGCCGGTTCGAACGGCTCTGTCCGCAGGGGGATGGGAGCAGCTAGAATGACCGCCTTCCGCCTGTTGCTGCCCCTGCGCAAAGATGACCCACAGGCCGACCTGGCGGCCCTGGCTGTGCAGCTTGTGGCGGAGGCACTGGGCTCAGTCGAACTGATGGGGATTGTAGAGGTGCCAGAGGGCACAACCCTCAGCGTGGGGGCCCTTCCCGCTCAGCAGATCAGGGACCAGCTCATGGCTCTGGCGACGAGTTATCCCGGGGCAGCCCCGCGAGTCAAACCCTGCGTGCGCGTATCTCACTCTCCCTGGCTCACCGTGCTGGATGAGCTGCGAGAGGATCCGGTTGACCTGGTGCTGCTGCCTCTGGACAAGTCCGGCTCCACGGTGCTTGGCGCGCCGCTGGACGAGGTGCTGAGCCGGATCCCCTGCGACGTGATCATCGCCAGGGGCATGGTGCACCGCTACGACAGGGTGCTGCTGCCGGTACGCGGCGGTCCTCACATTGAGCTGATGTTGCGCCTGGCCGGCGCCCTTCACCGCCTGACAGGCGAAGAGACCACCCTGCTGGTTGTCACTGCCCAGGAGAGCCCGCCCGAGTCGCTGAAACGGCTGCTGAAGAAAGCCTCGTTCAAATCACGGGTTATCTATCAGACCGGCGATCCTGTGCGCGTGATCAAACGCCTGGCCACTGACTATCACGCCCTGATTCTCGGCGCGACCCTTCCCGGCCGCGACCGGGCAGGTTTGGGCAAGGTCCCCTCCTACGTGCTGGACGAAACGCCACTGCCCGTCTTTGTGGTGCGCTCTTTTCGGCCGGGAAGCGCGGCGATCCCGGAGGAGGCCGCACCGCTGCAGTTAAACCACGTCCCATCGCCTCTCTCGGAACGAGTGGATCGCTGGTTCGCCACCAATAGCTTCCACTGGACCGAGTTTCAGGATACGGCGCAGCTGCTGCGCTGGAAAGAGCAGCAGAAGCAACGTATCAGCCTGGTGTTGCCTGCTCTCAATGAGGAGGCAACCATCGGCAAAGTGATCCGGGCCATCAAGGGCCCTCTGATGGAGGAGCACCCGCTGCTGGATGAGCTCATCGTCATGGACAGCGATTCCTCCGACCGTACGCGAGAGGTGGCGGCGAGTCTTGGCGTGCCTGTCTATGTCCATCAGCAGGTCCTGAATCAGGAGGTCGGCAGCTACACGGGCAAGGGGGAGGCGCTCTGGAAGAGTCTTTACGTTACCAGCGGCGATATCGTGGCCTGGGTCGATACGGATATCGTGAACATCCACCCTCGGTTCGTACTGGGCATAGTGGGCCCGCTGCTCCGCTGGCCCCGTATCGAGTACGTGAAGGGCTTTTACCAGCGACCCGTGCACGTGGGCGGCAGGATCTTACCAACGGGTGGGGGCCGAGTCACGGAGCTGCTGGCACGCCCCCTCATCAACCTCCTCTGTCCCGAGTTGTCGGGCATGGTCCAGCCCCTGTCCGGAGAGTACGCAGGCAGGCGCTCTGCCCTGGAGAAGCTACCTTTCTTCGCCGGCTATGGAGTCGAGACAGGGTTACTGCTGGACCTGCTCGAGATGTCCGGTTTGAGCGCCATCGCCCAGTGCAATCTGGAGATGCGCACCCACCGCAACCAGTCCCTGGAGAATCTGAGCAGGATGTCGTTCGCCATTCTGCAGGTCTTTGTCTCCCGCCTGGTTCGCTCAGGCGGTAACAGGCAGTCTGAGGACCGTCTGCGCACGATGAAGACCATCCGCAACGATGCCGTGCACTTTAGTCTGGAAGAGCAGGAGATAACCGAGCGCGAGAGGCCTCCGATGCGCACCATCCCCGCGTACGCTCTCCGCTTCCCGGCCTGATCCCGGACACAAAGCCGGCGTGTGGGACCCGCACCGGAGGCGGCCGGCTCTGGATAGACATAACAAATCGGCTTGCCTTTTTGGCGGTTGCGGGTATAATTGCTCTATGGTCCGCTTGCGGGCCAATCGCTCAGGAGGAAGTGACGTTGAGGCCAGCCGGATTCGTTGCCCGCGTAGCGGGGGTGGTTGTGGACGCCGAGTTTCCATCGGGCGTCCTTCCGTCCATCTATAACGCCCTCAGTGTGAAGCGCGATGATGGCTCTTCCCTTCTTGTCGAGGTGCAGGAGCACATCAATCCACGCACGGTTCGGGCCATCGCCATGAGCAACACCTCCGGCCTGAGGCGCGGTCTGGTGGTGACGGACAGCGGTGGGCCGATTCAGGTCCCCGTGGGTCCGGTCACTCTCGGACGCCTGTTCAATGTGCTCGGGGAGCCGGTGGACGGCGGCCCGCCGCTTGGGGAGTCCGAAAGACGACCGATCCACGCGGACGCTCCGCCGCTGCTGCAGCAACAAGTCAGCAGCGGGGTTTTTACCACCGGGATCAAGGTCATCGACCTGCTGATGCCATACCCTCGTGGCGGGAAAGTAGGTCTGTTTGGCGGCGCCGGCGTTGGCAAGACCATGCTGATTATCGAGCTGATCCGCCACACGATCCGCGAGCAGCGCGGCATCGCCGTGTTTGCCGGGGTGGGCGAGCGCAACCGTGAAGGCAACGAGCTGTGGCTTGAAATGCAGCGCAGCGGGGTTATCGAGAACACCATCCTGGTTTTTGGCTCGATGAATGAACCCCCGGGTGTGAGACTGCGTGCCCCGCTCACCGCCCTGACGATGGCCGAGCATTTTCGCGAGACGGAACGCCGCGAGGTTCTGCTCTTCATGGATAACACCTACCGCTACGTGCAGGCCGGGGCCGAAGTCTCGGCCCTGCTCGGGCGCCTGCCCAGCTCGGTGGGATACCAGCCCACCCTGGTCACGGAAATGGGCGAGCTCCAGGAGCGCATCACCACCACCACCCGTGGCAGCATCACGTCGATCCAGGCCATCTACGTGCCGGCCGATGATCTCACCGATCCCGCTGTTGTGACCGCGTTCGCTCACCTTGACGCCACCACCGTGCTCTCGCGACGTCGAGTCAGCCAGGGACTCTATCCGGCCGTCGATCCCCTGCAGTCCTACAGCAAGATGCTCACTCCGGCCTTGATTGGAGAGGAGCACTACCGGGTAGCCCAGCGGGCAAGGTCCATGCTGGCGCGCTACGAAGAGCTACAGGACATCATCGCGATCCTGGGCATGGATGAGCTTGGAGAGGAGGATCAACTGCAGGTCAGGCGAGCGCGCAGGCTGCAGCGGTTCCTGACCCAGCCGTTCTTCGTGGCCGAGCCCTTTACCGGTCTGCCCGGCAGGTTCGTACCGCTGGCGCAAACGGTGCGCGGCGCGCGGGGGATTATGGACGGAGAGTACGACCACCTGCCCGAGCAGGCGTTCTACATGATCGGCACGGTGGACGAGGCAGAGGGCAAAGCCAGGCGTGTCACCGATTCAGACAACCCGGGATCCGGGCCCGTTGTCGCCGGGTCCGACGGCCCGGTCGAGTAGGGCCTCATGTTTCCTCCGTGGCGACTTGTGGTTCAGACCCCTGCCGAGACCCTTCTTCAGTTGACGGGCGTCGACTGGGTGCAGGTGCCGCTGGCTGACGGTGGTCCGATCCGGGTCCTTCGGGGGCACGCTCCCCTGCTGGCGGAGACAGGGGCAGGCGTGCTGACCTACGGCGACGATACGGGTGAGCATGCTATTGGGCTGGATGCAGGCGTTCTCCGCGTATCCGCGGATGAGGTGATGGTATTCTCAGCGGCGGCAGGTCGGGCAGGGGAGGAAGGAACCGGAGCCTCTCCCGGCACGAGAGAACTAACGGCGCCGGACTGACCCTCGCGCCATCGGCGCGACGGTTGCGGCAGGTCACTGGGAGGCAAGCACTTTGGGTTCCGAAGACTCGATTCCGTCGGTCAATTCCGGCGGAGCATCGCCCGAGCGCCAGGAACGGCGGTCGCGTGCCATCTGGCGCGCCGCATGGGCCGACGCCATGCGCGCCATGTCTCTGGGATGGGACCTGGGACTGCCCATCTGTGTCGGTGCACTGATCGGAAACTGGCTCGAGCGGCGATTTGGCCTGGACTATTCTGTGACGGTGGGTCTGGTCGCCTTCGGACTGATGGTTGGACTGTACAATGCCGGACGCACGTTGAGCAGGGAAATTGCGCGTGACCGGTTCATTGCCGAATGCGAGAAGGAAGAGGATAAGGACTTTTGTTCGGGCTAGTACTCTACCCCGCCGTCGCGGGACTCGGTTGGCTGCTCGCAGGCATCGCAACTGGCGTCGCTCATGGCGCCCTGCTATGGCGGCAGGTTCGGACGTTGACTGCCGGCAGACACGCGCAGTCTGTCGCCCTGCGGGTTAGCTCCCTGCTTCGGGTTCTCGGGGTGGCTCTGATATTGACCCTGGCAGCACCCAGCGGCCTCTCATCCGTGCTGTTGGGATTATTCGGGTTCCTGTTGGCCAGAACTTGGTGGCTAAGGCGCGTGGCGCGTTAGGAGACGGCGGTTATGGACGACTTTTTCCCACGAGTCATCACCACTCTATTCGGCGTGGGGATCAAAGACACGGTGATCAGTACCTGGGCAATGATGGTCATTGTGCTCATCGTTGCGGCGCTACTGTGGCGCAAGAGGCCAGCGGCGCTGGACTTGCTGCTCGACTTCCTTACCGATGCCGTCAGCATGGTCATGGGTCGCCCGGCAGAACCATTCATGGCCCTGCTGGGCAGCCTGGCCGTGTTCGTCGGCATCTCCAACTCCATCGGAGTGGTCCCCGGCCTGCAGTCTCCCACTCGTGACATCAATACGCCGACCGCACTGGCACTGGTTGTGTTTATGTCCGTGCACTACTACGGCGTGCGCAGCAGGGGACTGCTGGGCTACCTGAGGGGTCTGGCCGACCCTCTGATGATGCTGCCGCTGGAGCTGATTGGCCAGGTCAGCCGGACACTCGCCCTGGCGCTGCGCCTGTTCGGCAACGTGCTGAGCACAGAGATGATCGTGGCTGTGATCTTTTCCCTGTTGCCGCTTATCGTTCCGCTACCGCTTATGGCTATGAGCCTCCTGACGGGGCTTTTGCAGGCCTACATCTTTACCGTGCTCGCTGCCGTTTACGTCGGTGCCGCCGTGACCGCCGCCGAGCCTACCCCCAAGAGAAGGAGCAAGTAAATGGACTCAAAAACGTACGTGACTGTGGTAACCATCATATGCGCAACGCTGGGTGTGGTCATCGGAACCGCCATTCCCGGCTGGGTGGAAGGGCGTGCGGTGCAGAAGGCGCTTGAAGGAATCACGCGGCAGCCGGAGGCGGCAGACCGCCTGCGGGCCACGCTATTCATCTCGATGGCCCTCCTGGAGACGGGGGCTATCTATGCGCTGCTGATCAGCTTGATCCTCCTGTTCGCCAACCCGCTGCTGACGCGATTCTTCTAGGATCTGGCTATGTTGTCCCTTGATCCAGCAACGATCATATTCCAGGTCATCAACTTTTTGGTTTTGGCGTTCGTGCTGAACCGCTGGGTGTTCCAGCCTGTGCTGCGCCAATCGGAAAGGAGGGCGAAGGAGCGGGAGCAGTTGATGAGCGAGCTGACCTCAGAACGCCAGAAGCTGGCGGAGGCTCGAGCGGAACTGGAGAAAAAGACGGAGAGCCTGGAGGAGGAGTCCGACAGCATCCTGGCCGACGTGCGACGTCAGGCCGTTGTGGATCAACAGGAGCTGCTGTCCGAGGCTCGCGCTGAGGCAGAGATCATGTTGAGGGAAGCGCAGTCCGACGCCCAGCGGCTGCGCAGGCAGAGTCTCGAGCAGCACCTGGGTCAGCTGGTGGACACAGTGCTCCAGGTCAGCGGCAATGTGATGGCCAAGGTTACTCCGGTAGAAGTCCACGACCGACTGGTGCAGCGTCTCTCTGAACGGATTCGCGAGATGGGCCGTACCGAGATGCCTCGCATTGAGGCTTTGCGCCGTTCGCTGGGCGGGCGGGAGGCGACTGCCTTTGTTGCCTCGGCCAGAGAGCTTTCTGCTGAGCAGCAGGCGCTATTGGCCCGCATCCTCACAGCCCTTGCTGACCACCGCGTCAACATCGAGTTGAGTGTAGAACCCGAGTTGGTGGCCGGAGTACGGGTCCGACTGGGCGACACGGTCATGGATAGCTCACTGGCCGCTCAGCTCGCCGACATGCGGGGTACAGTGGCCGGGACCCTGAATGAGAATATTGGCAATGACTGATCAAGTGCCGGCCACTGGCTCAGAGGACGGAAGCCGGCTCGCCGGAGAGCGCTGGGCGACGGAAGAGGTCAAGCGGCTGAGGGCCGGCGTGAAGAGCGCCGCCGAATCAGGTCCGATAGGGGCAGAGGTCGAGCGCCTGCTCGCGCTCATTCGTGACAGGTCGACCGATAAGATCGGCGACGTACATTTCTATGATGTCGGAACGGTGCAGCGCGTCGGCAACGGAGTGGCGACCCTCTCGGGGCTTACTCAGGCGCGGACCGACGAGTTGGTGGTCTTTCCGAGCGGCGTGCGCGGCATGGTGCTGAATCTGGATCACGAGCACATTGACGTGATTCTTCTGGGCACGGAAGAGGGCATCCATGGGGGAGCACTGGTCACGGGTACCGGCAGGCGGCTGAGAGTCCCCGTGGGCCGGGAGCTGCTGGGACGAGTAGTCAATCCGCTCGGGGTAGCCCTGGATGGGCGGGGGGCCATTCGCGGCTCTGAGAACAGACACGTGGAGCGAGATGCCCCAACTATCATCCAGCGTGTGCCTGTGACCGAGGCGATGCACACGGGCACCAAAACCCTGGATGCACTGACGCCCATTGGGCGCGGCCAGCGCGAGCTGATCATTGGTGATCGGCAGACAGGCAAGACGACGCTGGCTGTGGATGCGATTCTGAGCCAGCTGGACACCGACGTGCTGTGCGTCTACGTGGCTATCGGCCAGAAAAAGTCGTCGACCCTCGCCATCATCGAGACACTGCGCCAGAATAAGGCGCTCGCCTACACTACTGTGGTTGTGTCCAGCCCCGATGACCCTCCCGCACTGCGCTACCTGGCGCCTTATGCCGGATGCACGATGGCTGAGTTCCTGATGGACAACGGCCATGATGTGCTGGTGGTCTACGATGACCTGTCCAAACATGCCGATGCGTATCGTGAGTTGAGCCTGCTACTGAGGCGTCCGCCGGGTCGCGAAGCTTATCCCGGGGACGTCTTCTATCTGCACGCTCGCCTGCTGGAGCGCGCCTGCAAGCTGGGTCCAGAGGCGGGGGGTGGATCTCTTACTGCCCTTCCGATCGTAGAAACTCGCAGCGGCAATATCGCGGCCTACATCCCCACCAATGTCATCGCCATCACCGACGGCCAGGTCATTCTGGACACCAATCTGCTGAACCGTGGAATCAGGCCGGCGGTGAACGTGGGTCTGTCCGTTTCCCGAGTTGGCGGCGCCGCCCAGACTCCGGCGATGCGTGCGCTGGCAGGCATGCTGCGTCTGGAGCTGGCCCAGTTCGAAGAGGTGTCGCAGTTCGCACGCTTTGGCGCGGAGGTAGACGAAGCCACCCGGCGCCAGATTCGACGTGGCGAAAGGCTGACCGTTGCCATGGGCCAGGCCCCCAACGCCCCCCTCTCGCCGGCGGACGAAATCATTTCGCTGCGCGCAGTCACCGAGGGTTTTGTGGACGATCTGCCGCTGAGTGAGGTTGCTGCTTTCGAGGCGGAACTGGTGCGCTACGTGGAACGCAACGACCCGGAGCTCTACTACAAGCTCAACCGGGAGGGGGAGTGGAACGACGAGATCCGCAAGACGCTGGTTGCCCTGATCGCAGAGTACGCGGCAGTGCACCGCTCTCCTCAGAAGGGGATGGAAGCATGAAGATGGTCATGGCAGTAATCTCAAAGGATGAGGCCGACGACGTCATTGATGCCCTGGTGGCCGGGGGTCACACGGCAACATCGGTGGAGAGCAGAGGCGGCGTGCTGCGTCAGGCCTACGAGACTCTGTACGTCGCCACTCGGGCCCAGAGCTTGAACGAGGTGCTGGACATCATCTGCCGAACCTGCCATTCTTGCGTGTCGGTGGAGCGGGTCGACGTTCCGGGGGTTTGCGGCCCGGAGCCGTCCCGAGACATAGCGCAGGTAGGGGGAGCGGTGGTGTTCGTCTGGGACCTGGAGCAGATGAAACGGTGCTAGTCTGTGGATAGTCAGGAGAGGCTGCAGTCCAGGCTGAGCAACGTCTCCGCAGTGGAGCCCATCCTGGGAGCCATGCGCACGATTTCCCTCAGTAGCCGCATGCTCGCCATGAACCGAGCAGAGTCGACGGCGCGCTACGCCGAGGGACTCTTGGCCGTGCTTTCACAGGTAGGGCACGCTCTGCCGCCGGGCGGCACCCCGTGGGACCCGCACCGGCAGAAGCGAGTTCTGGTTCTGGTGCTGGGCACGGAACGCGGCCTGTGCGGGAGTCTCAACGACCTTCTGGCGGCACACGCTGTGCCCATCGTTCTGGCTCATCAGGAGCAAGGCGTTGAGGTGCGTCTGGGTGCGCTGGGCAAGAGCGCAGAAAAGTCGCTCCGACGCCTGGGCCGGTCGCCCCTGTGGACGATGCGAATGCCTTCGCGAGGATTGCCCCCCTATGCAGTGGCCCTGCAGCTGAGCCAGCAGTGGCTCTCTGATTATGAGGGAGGCGAGCTCGATGGGGTGCAGGTGGTGCACGCGGTTCGCCGGGGACTATCCGGCTATTTCTCCACGACCTCGCAACTCCTGCCGCCTGACTTGACTCTGCAGGTCACGGCTGACGACCTTCAGTGGCCGCCCATTCTCGAGGGTGATTTGCTCAGCCTGTACCGCCGGTCACTTGCCCTTTGGCTTTGCACCTCATTCTATGGTATTATGCTGCGCTCCGCGGTTGCGGAGCATTCGGCCCGCTACCAGCTAACCGAAGGGGCAGCCCGGAACGCGGAGCGCCTCACTGAGGAGCTCGCCCTGCAGCTGCAGCAGGCACGGCAGGAGGCCATTACGGCCGAAATGCAGGACCTGATGGGCGGCGCTGGTTTGATCGGCGGCCGGAACTAGCAAGCGAATATTGACAGGGAGAGACAGACATACACTATGGTAACGCAAGAACAGGTACTACAGGCCCTGCAGGGCGTTCAGGATCCGGAGCTGGGTCGGGGCATCCTCGAGCTCGGCATGGTCCGCGACGTGCAGGTATCCGGGAGCCAGGTCGAAGTGACTCTCGTCCTCACGACAATGGCCTGCCCGCTGAAGAACCGCATGGCCAACGACATTACCGCGGCCATCGCGAAACTGGACCACGATCTTCAGGTCAAAGTGAGACTGGCCGAGATGACCGATGCCGAGCGGGCAAAGATCATCTCTCGGCAAGAAAGCCCTGCACAGGATGGGGCAGGGCGCGGCGCCAGCTCGGAAACCCAGGAGCCGCCGGATGCAGCGCAGTTCAATGAGGTTAAGCGTATCATCGCCGTGTTGAGCGGCAAGGGCGGCGTGGGCAAATCGTCCGTTTCTGCGCTGCTTGCCGTTGCTTTGCGTCGTCAGGGTCAGAACGTGGGAATCCTGGACGCAGACATCACAGGCCCCAGCATCCCGCATCTGTTCGGAGTCAAGGCCCTGCCGAGGCCGACCCCGCTGGGTCTGATGCCCTCGCTGAGCTCGACCGGAATCAAGGTGATGTCCATCAACCTGCTGCTGTCGGACGCGGATGTTCCGATCATCTGGCGCGGGCCGCTCATCACCAGCGCGATCCAGCAGTTCTGGAGCAGCGTGCTCTGGGAAAAGCTCGACACTCTGATCATCGACCTTCCCCCGGGCACCTCCGATGCGACATTGACGGTGATGAATGGTATTCCGCTGAACGGGGTTGTGCTGGTCACATCGCCGCAGGACCTGGCAGGCATGGTGGTGCGTAAGGCAGGGGGAATGGCCAGGATGATGGAGGTACCGGTCATTGGCCTGGTTGAGAATATGAGCTATGTGAAGTGCCCGGACTGCGGGAAGGAAATTGAAGTCTTTGGTCCCAGCAACGCAGAGCAGACGGCTCTTGCCCTGGGCGTGCCTCTGCTGGGACGCGTGCCGCTCGATCCGGAGCTCGCCATCCGCTGCGACAAGGGACAGATCGAGTCGTACGATGCGGAAGCGTTTGAGCCGATCTCTGCAGCCATCACGCTGCTCACTCCGGCCGGGCAGCGCAAGCCGCCCGAACTCAGCAAGACTCCTGCCTGCAGCAGCATGTAGGGGCTATTCACCGGGGCACTGCCGCCTGGCGGCAGTGCCTTTTTTTGTCTTCACTCGGCCGGGGGGGCGCGGGGGCGATCACTTGACCGATTGCCTGGGTAGGGATAGAATGTGCCATTAGGCGACGGTCTACTCCGTCGGAATCTGCATCTCAGAAAGGTATGATCCTATGAACCCTAAGGCGATGCACAAGATCACATACGGCATGTACGTAGTCAGCTCCACCAAAGCGGGCCAGATTAACGGGCAGATTGCCAACACCGTGATCCAGACGACCTCCGACCCGGCGATGGTTGCTGTGTGCCTCAACAAGCAGAACCTGACCCACGATTTCGTGCAAACCAGCAAGGTGTTCAGCGTGTCTGTGCTCTCAACCTCGACACCCATCGAGTTCATTGGCCGCTTTGGCTTCAAATCGGGCCGTGACACGCCCAAGTTCGATGGTGTCAACAGCCGCATGGGGCAGACCGGGGCGCCCATCGTCCTCGACCACGCCATTGCCTTCTTGGAGGCTGAGGTCGTAGACAGCATGGATGCCGGGACGCACACGGTCTTTCTGGGTAAGGTAGTCGATGCTGACGTGCTGGATGCGGCTGCCGAACCGATGACCTATGCATACTACCACATGGTCAAGGGCGGCAAGTCGCCCAAGACCGCGCCGACCTACATCAAGGAAGAGCCCGTGAAGGAAGCCAGGTCGGCGGACAAGTGGGAGTGCTCAGTGTGCGGCTATGTGTATGACCCGGCAGTCGGAGATCCCGACAGCGGCGTCAAGCCGGGCACGGCGTTCGAGGACATTCCTGACGACTGGATCTGCCCTGTGTGCGGCGCAGCCAAGAGCGAGTTCAAGAAGCTGGCTTGAGGAGAAGATCACCGATGAAAAGTCTGAAAGGGACCCAGACGGAGAAGAACCTGCTGCTGTCCTTCGCTGGCGAGTCGCAGGCCAGAAATCGCTACACGTACTTTGCGTCAGCGGCCAAGAAGGAAGGCTACGAGCAGGTGACAGCAGTCTTTCTGGAAACGGCGGATCAGGAGAAGGAGCATGCCAAACGCTTCTTCCAGTTGCTGGAAGGGGGCGAGGTTGAAGTAAACGGTTCCTTCCCGGCCGGAATCATCGCGGATACCAAAGCGAACCTGGCTGCCGCGGCGGCGGGGGAGAACCACGAGCACAGCAAGATGTACCCCGAGTTCGCTCAGACTGCCGAGAAGGAAGGCTTTCCTGCGGTTGCCGCGCTGTTTCGCTCTGTCAGTGTGGCCGAAGAGGGTCACGAGAAGCGCTACCGTGCTCTGCTGGGGAACATAGAGCAGGGCCGCGTGTTTGCGCGTGAGAAGGTCGTTCGGTGGAGATGCCGCAACTGCGGCTACATCCATGAAGGCAAGGCGGCGCCCGATGCCTGCCCGGCCTGTGCCCACCCGCGGGCCTTTTTCGAGCTCCTGGTCGAGAACTATTAGGGTGGAAATCGCGGCCGGAGGCCAGCTGCCTCCGGCCGGCAAAGTGAGAGGAGGTGCCTGCTAGTCGAACGGAAGGGGTGACAGGTCAGGGAGAACGGCGCACGGGCTGCTTTGCACACGCAGCTGACGAGGTGGAGGTTCTCCGCCGCAGGGCGGAGTTAATCCCACGCAGGCCGACCTGGTCTTGAGCCGGGTCCTGCGGCGGGAGAAAATCGAGAGATCAGCGGAAGCCTCCGGGGATGCCACATCCCCTTCTTTCCCCCCCAGGGACAGCGCGGTCTCACAACGCCCGCAGGTGACTGCGAGGACAAAAGGACCGCAGTGGCACATCTCGGAGAGGGCCGGGTTTGACCCCGGGACCCCTGGCTGCGGCTGTGCCGTAGCCGGCCCCTGTCTGGCTCCGAACCCAACTTCTATGGAGGGACCCCCTATGTGCGGCATTGTTGGCTATGTCGGGCACCGCAAGGCCGGACCGATTGTCCTCGAGGGTCTGCGGCGCCTTGAATACCGCGGCTACGACTCGGCCGGGCTGGCGGTTCTGGACGGCGGGCGGCTGGCTCTGCGCCGCAGCGTCGGCAAGATCGAGAACCTGGCCAGGCTGCTTGTCGAGCAGCCGACCCGCGGTCAGGTCGGGATCGGCCACACGCGCTGGGCCACGCACGGCGCCGTGACCGAGGCGAACACCCATCCGCACACGGACTGCCACGGCGAGATCGTGGTGATCCAGAACGGCATCGTGGAGAACTATCGCGCTCTCAAGGCCGAGCTGCTGGAGCATGGGCATGTTTTCCGTTCTCAGACGGACACAGAGGCCATCGTGCATCTGGTGGAAGAGTACCGCCGGGAGTCGGGAGACCTGGTGACCGCTGTGCAGCGGGCTTTGCTGCGACTCCAGGGTGCCAGTGCTGTGGTGGTGCTCAGCTCCCTTGACCCGGGCAAGATCATCGCGGCACGCCTCGGCAATGCGGGCGGCATTGTCGTCGGCTACGGGCAGGACGAGATGCTGATCGCCTCGGACATGCCCGCCATTCTAGACCACACTCAGCGTGTCAGCTTTGTCGAGGATCGCGAGATGGCCGTAATCGAAGCCGGCGGGGCGCAATTCATGACCCTGGCGGGCCAGCCTCTGACCAAGCAGATCCACGTTATCCCCTGGGATCCCGTCTCGGTGGCCAAAGAGGGTTTCAAGCATTTCATGCTCAAGGAGATCTGCGAGCAGGCCCGTTCCGTGACCGACGTGATCCGCGGCCGGCTGGACCTCGACAAAGGCCGGGTGGAATTGGACGGTCTCCGGTCCTTTTCCGGCGAGAGTTGCCGCGACATCCGGCGTTTCCATTCCGTGGCCTGTGGCACTGCCTGGCACGCTGCCCTCCTGAGCAAGTTCTTGATCGAAGGGCTGGCACAGGTCCCCGTCGACGTGGACTATGGCTCCGAGTTCCGCTATCGCCGCCCGCTGCTCGATCCGGAGCACGACGTACTCCTGGCCATCAGCCAGTCCGGCGAGACGGTCGACACTCTGGCGGCGATGGAAGAGGCGCGCGGCAGAGGCCTTCGCTGCCTGGGCATCACCAACGTCATCGGCAGTCAGCTGGCCAGGCTCGCCGACGGGACCATATACCTGAATGCCGGACCGGAAATCGGAGTCGCCTCAACCAAAGCCTTCACGTCCATGATTGTGGCTTGCTACATGCTGGGCGTGTACCTGGGTCAGGAGCGGGGTACGCTCGACCAACCGTCGCGCGAGCGCCTCCTGCAGGACCTGGTCGAGCTCCCTGGTCTGGTGGGACGCATTCTCGCCGAAGGCCGCGACTATGAGGAGCTGGCGCAGCTCTACTTCAAACGGCGAGACTTTCTGTACCTCGGCCGCGGCATCAACTACCCCAACGCGCTGGAAGGCGCTCTCAAGTTGAAGGAGCTCTCCTACATCCACGCCGAGGGTTACCCGGCAGGGGAGATGAAGCACGGTCCCATCGCGCTGATCGACGAGAACATGCCTGTGGTGGCCATCGCCGTTCGCGATAGCGTGCGCGAAAAGATGCTCAGCAACATCGAGCAGGTGCGAGTGAGGGGCGGGATCGTCATTGCCGTGGCCACGGAGGGAGATGAAGAGGTGGCGGAGAAGGCAAATCATACCCTCTTCGTGCCGGCGGCTTCGCCCTGGCTGATGCCTGTGCTCACCGTCATTCCGCTGCAGTTCCTGGCCTACCACATCGCCGTCCGACTCGGCTGTGACGTCGACCAGCCGCGCAACCTCGCCAAATCTGTGACCGTGGAGTAGACTTTAGCAGCGCCCGGCTGCCGGGGCAGGATCGTGCCGCTCCCGGGGCCGGGCCTGCCTGCCGTATTTGGCGGGCGTTGGTCGCCTGGCTACAATGGGGGAGGCTTCTTCGGGACCCATTGACCGGGCCGGCTCTGGCTCCGGTCCGTGGCTCTGGTACCAAGGGGGGAACCCAGCGAATGGACAAGCCCTGGCTGCACCACTATGAATCAGCCGTCCCTGCCACTCTGTCGTATCCCCGACATCCCTTGCCCGTGAACCTCGACCTCACGGCAAGCAGGCATGCCGATGTCGCCGCGACCTTCTTCATGGGCGCCACGCTCACCTATGGCCAGGTCGACGCCCTGTCCAGTGGCTTCGCCGCCGCCCTGCAGGGCCTCGGCGTGGCCAAAGGGGATCGCGTCGGTCTGTACCTGGCCAACAGCCCGCAGTTCGTCTTCGGCTACTATGGTGCGCTCAGAGCCGGGGCTATCGTGGTGCCTTTTGATCCCCTCTACGCGGCGCGAGAGGTCGAGCACCAGCTCAACGACTCTGGGGTAGAGGTGTTGCTGGTGTTAAGCCGCTTCTACCCCATCGTCAGGGAGGTGCGCGCCCGCACGAGGCTGAAGCACGTCATCCTGACCAACATCAAGGAGTACTTCCCGCCCCTGCTGAGGCAGCTGTTCACCCTCTTTCGCGAAAAACGCGAAGGCGACCGCCAGATCATCTCGGCCGAACCGAATACGTACTGGTTGCAGGACCTGCTCAGTTCTGCGCCCGCGGCGCCCTCCAGCGTGAAGGTGGAGCCGGGCGACACGGCGGTGCTGCTCTACACAGGGGGCACCACAGGGGTACCCAAGGGCGCCGAGTTGAGCCATGCATCTCTGCAGGCCAACGCGTTGCAGTGCTTGAGCTGGGTGCCCGACCTTCGGGAAGGTCAAGAGGTAACCCTTGCCGCCCTGCCCCTCTCGCACAGTTTCGGTATGACAACGTGTTTGAACCTGAGCGTCAAGGCCGCTGCCTCGATGCTGCTGATCCCCAACCCGCGCGACATACCTGCCATGGTCAAGTACACCAACCGGCACCGCCCCACGTTCTTCCCCGGCGTGCCATCGATGTACGTGGCCTTCAACAACTACCGCGACATCGGCAAGGTGAACATTCGCACCATCCGTGCCTGCATCAGCGGGGCAGCGGCACTGCCGGAAGAGGTGCAGAGAAGATTCCAGGAGCTGACCGGCGGGCATCTGGTCGAGGGCTACGGCCTGAGCGAGGCCTCGCCGGTGACCCACGCCAACCCGATCTACGGGCAGAGCAAGCTCGGAACGGTGGGCCTGCCCTTTCCCGACACAGAAGCCAGAATCGTCGACCTGGATACAGGCAGGCATGATCTGGCCCCGGGCGAGCCGGGCGAGCTGGTCATCCGTGGCCCCCAGGTGATGAAGGGCTACTGGAACCAGCCGGAGGAGACGGCTGTCGCCCTGCGCGATGGCTGGCTGTTCACAGGCGACATCGCCGTGATGGACGAAGACGGCTACTTTCGCATCGTCGACCGCAAGAAGGACATGATTATCGCCGGAGGCCTGAATGTCTACCCGCGCGATGTCGAAGAGGTGCTCTACCAGCATCCCAAGGTGAAGGAAGCGGTGGTGGCGGGGATTCCAGACCCGTTCAGAGGGGAGACAGTCAAGGCGTACCTCGTTCTGAAGGAGGGAGAGGCAGCCACGGAACAGGAAATCATCTCCTACTGTCGCGGCAAGATGGCCAAATACAAGGTACCCACGCGAGTCGAGTTCCGTCAGGAACTGCCCAAGACCAACGTGGGCAAGACACTGCGGCGCAAGCTGGTGGCCGAGGAGAAGCCCGGTCTGGCCCGAAAGGGGACCCGTTGAGCGACACATCTGTGGGACCCGTCGGCGAGGTGCGGGGTGAGGGCGTAGCTCCGGCCGCGGAGCAGACCGCAGTCAAAGCAGCATTACTGGAGCGTGGGAGGCGAGGAAATGCGGCCGAATAGAGGGCTGCTCACGGCTACCCTGTTTTTCCTCCTGTTTTCGTGGGCCGGCGGGGCGCTCATTGAGGAGAGGCAAGTCACTTTCTTCCCGCTGGCGTTCCGTATGCCCACGCTGACCCAGACGGTCACCCCTACGCCAACAGATACCCCAACCGCAACCGCGACGGCAACCAACACGCGGGTTCCGCCGCCACCGCCTTCGCCCACGTCCACCGCGCCGCCTGCCCACACGTCCACTGCGCCGCCAACAAGCACCCGGACGGCCGTACGGACGGCTACCGCCACGCAAAGCCCCCAGCCGACGGCTTTGCCAACACCGACCACCCCCTGACGGGCCGGGTTCTAGTCGGCTCGGTGAGCCGACACAGCAGAAACCAGGACCGGCACCGCGTAGCGCGGTGCCGGTCCCTTTGCCAGTTGGGGATCAGTCGCGATGTAGTCCGGGCAGGGACTTCTGAGGTCCGGGCCACAGACTGCGCGGGTCAACTGCGGCAAGACCCAGCAGGTCCTTGAGTCGATTCAACGTGGCGGGCGAGTGGCCCTCATAGTGGTTGTTGATGTAGACGTGAATGCGGCTGACGCGCTGGCCGAGCTCTTCGATTGCCCGCGCCCAGAACTCGAGCTCGGTGCTGCGGTCGCGCTGCACCTCATCCAGGCGTGAGAACTCTTCGTGATAGCCCACCAGCCGGAAGTAGGCGAAATCCGCCGTAACCTCCACGACGGGCGGCAGGTCCTGCCAGTGCGTGGTGCACCAGGCAATGTTCGACTCGCGCAGCAGGGCGAATACCTCCGGGTGATCCCAGGAACGGTTGCGGAACTCGACGGCAAAGCGCATGTGCGCGGGCAACAGAGGGAGAAAAGTGCGCAGGCGCTCCTCGTGGCGGCGGGAGAAGGACGCGGGAAACTGGATCACCACTACGCCCAGCTTGTCGCCGAGCAGGGCGATACGATCCAGGAATGTATAGAGCTCGCCCTCGATCCCCTGCAACTGCTTGTCGTGGGTAATGACACGAGGCATCTTGGCGCAAAAGCTGAAATCTGCCGGTACGCGGTCGCGCCAGGCAAGAATGGTGGCCGCTGAGGGGATAGCGTAGAAGGTGGTGTTCAGCTCGACCGTGTCGAACACGCGGGCATAGAAAGGCAGGAACTGTTTGCTGGGCCAGCCCGGCGGGTAGAACGTGCCCACCCAGTCGCGCGGGCTGAATCCCTGCCCGCCGATCCAGATGCGAGCGGGACCGGGGGTCACACCCGCTCCGACGGCCGCCTCAACGGTCATGGGTCTGCGGTCCCCTAGCTGTAGCCCACCTGACGCAGGGCCGCCTGATCGCTTCGCCACTTGGGTTGCACCTTCACCCATAGCTTCAGGAAGACCTGTGTGTCGAGCATCCTTTGAATCTCCACTCGCGCCGCGCTGCCAATGTCCTTCAGCATCTGGCCGGATCGCCCGATGACGATGCCTTTTTGCGAGTCCTTTTCAACATAAATGGTGGCCTCGATGTCGGTAAGATCTGGACGGCGCTCCGAGAACTTGTCCACTACCACAGCGATGGAGTAGGGCACCTCCTCGCGCAGCAGGCGCAGCACCTGTTCACGGATCAGCTCGCCGGCAATAAAGCGCTCGGTCGCATCCGTAACCTGCCCCTCCGGAAAGTAGCGAGGACCGAGAGGAAGGCGTGAGATGATCAGCTCGAGCAGTTCGGGCACGTTGTCGCCCCGCAGGGCGGAAGTCATGGTCCAGTCCGCGAACTGACCCAGCGCCTGGTAGGCATCTACGTTCATCTTGACCCTGTCGGCCGACAGGTGATCCATCTTGTTGAGCACCAGCAGGACCGGCACTCTCCTTCCGGCCAGCATGTGCGCCACGATCCGATCTTCTTCCGACGGGTTGGCGCTGGCGTCGACGACAAAGAGAGCGAGGTCCGCGTCCGGAACAGCCCTCTGCGCCGTCGTCACCATGATCTCGCCCAGCTTGTGCATGGGGCGGTGGATGCCCGGCGTGTCCACAAAGACGACCTGCGAATCGGCCCTGGTAACGATACCCAGAATGCGGTTGCGCGTGGTCTGAGGCTTGTTGGAGACGATGGCGACCTTCTGGCCGACCAGCGCGTTGACGAGGGTCGATTTGCCCACGCTGGGCCGGCCTACCAGAGCCACGAATCCCGACCTGTGATTGGGTGGCTGCTCGGGGATCAGCAGTGACTCGCTCATGTGGTCCGCCTAGCCAACGCGGAAGGGGTTAAAGTCGGTGCCATAGTCATAATAGTCCTCGTTTTCTCTTTGCTTGAGGAAGCCGGTCAGGGCATAGGTGGCCGGAGTGGCCAGTGCCTCAACACCCACCTTGAAGACATAGTTGGAAAGGATGACCGCCTGCAGCAGCGGCATTGGCTGCGTTCCGTAGAAGGCGATCAGCACAAAGAGCAGGCTGTCGACTCCCTCGCCCACCACCGTGGAGAGAATGGTGCGAGCCCACAGCCAGCGGCCCGCCGTTCGCAACTTCATTCTGGCCAGGACGTACGAGTTGGAAAACTCTCCCACAAAGTAGGCGATCAGGCTGGCCACGACGATGCGCGGGGTTTGGCCGAGTATGGCCATATAGGCCTGCTGTCCCTGCCAGCCTTCTGCCGGCGGCAAAGCGCCGACGATGATGAACACGATGGCCATCAGCGCCGTGCAGAAAAACCCGGTCCAGATCACCCGCCGCGACCGGGCGTAGCCATATACCTCGGTGAGGATATCGCCAAAGATGTAGCTGATCGGGAACAGGATGGTGCCCCCGTCGAAGGTAAAGGGGCCCAGGCGCAGGAACTTGGAGGAAGCCACGTTGCTGATCAGGAGAACGGCCACGAACAGGGCCATCACGAACTCGAAATAGCGGTACCCAGGACGTTTCACGCCGGGGCTGCCCGCGGGAGAGGGGCTAGCTGTCTCCATTAGAGTCTTCATGCGCCGCCTCCTCGACGTCCCAGAGACGGCAGAAGGAGCACGTTCCAGGGGCGGTGGTGGGCTGGCCGCATTTCTGGCACTGGTTGAGCACTGGCTTTCCGGCATCAGCGGGGAGCAGCCGGCCATCAGCCCGTGCGCGCAGGAATTCCAGGTAGTATTGCTGCTTGGCACCCGGCGACTCGGCCTCCAGCTGGTCGAGAAGTTCCTTGTAGAACAGGGTAGTGGCGCCGCGAGAGAAGGGGCACTCCTCATAGATGTAGTCGATGCCGCGAACGAGGGCGTAGGCTGCCATCTCGCGCTCGTAGAGGCGGATCAGGGGCTTGACCTTGCGGGCCAGACCCGCGTGGCTCGCTGGAAGGACGGGCGCCTGGCGGGCCAGGTAGCCGGTCGCCCAGTGCAGAGAATTCTGGAACAGAACGGCAGCCTCATCATCCAGATTGTGGCCCGTGGCCAGAACGCCAAAACCCTCCCGCAGCGTCACCTCGTTCAGGATATGGCGCTTGACCAGGCCGCAGGTGGAACAGGGGCTGCGCCCCCGCTTGCGGCGGGCGACCTCGGGGATGCTTTCGCCGTATTCCCTCTTGACATTGACTACACGGAATGGCGTATCGTGAGCCGCCGCAAAGGCCTCCACCTTTTGCTGTGAGACGTCGGAGTAGGAGTCATGCGGAATGCCCAGGTTGATGTAGATGCCTTCGACCGAGTAGCCCAGGCGCAGCAGAATGTCCCACAGGCTGAGGCTGTCCTTGCCGCCGGAAACGGCAATCAGCACGCGATCCTCCGGCGTGAACATGTCGTACTTTTCAATGGCGCGCTGGACCTGCTGAGGTACCCACTCGACAAAGTGGTCTGCGCAGAGGCCCAGTCTGTGCTGGCGCATGTTGATCACGGCCGGTTGGCCGCACTTGGTGCACTTCATCGCTGCAGGCCTTTGCGAGAGGCGAAGGAGGTGCTGGCCATCGGCTCAGCCCCCGGAGACTACGGCGATCAACCTGATCACATCGTCCTGCCCGGCCAACACGTCCTCCGTGATCAGCTTGCCATCGCGCACGGCGAGTACGGCCTCCGGGCGCAGGCCCACTTTCTTGAGCGCGTCACGAACTGTGATCTTGCCCTTGAGTTCCCAGGTCTGGTCGCGGTAGATGAGCTTCATGGTAAGGCCCAGTTTAGCGCAAAGGCGCCCGTCTGCCAAGCTGAACCGTCATCCTGAACACTCAACCTGTCATCCTGAACGAGGTGAAGGATCCCGGCCCGCTTACTCATCGGGCGGCGCAGCGATCAGCCCCTCGCGCATCAGCACATGCACGCCCTCGCGCGCGTCCCGAATGCGCACGGTTGCCTCGGCATACAACTTCTCGGCGCTGGCCTTGCGCTGTGCCACTCCCTGCTCCTGGGCCTTCATCGCCACGGCGACCGCTTCGCGCGGGAACACCTCCCACTCGTCCATCTTGGGAATGATGCGCTCCTCTGAAAGGCCGCCGTCCTCGGCGCAGCGAGCCAGCTCAGTGGCGGCGGCGAGACACATTTCGTCTGTGATGGTTCGGGCGCGCACATCCAGCGTACCGCGGAAGATGCCGGGGAATCCCAGTGAATTGTTGAGCTGGTTCGGCAGGTCCGACCGTCCGGTTCCGACGATCCTCGCGCCGGCGTCTTTGGCCTCCCAGGGCCAGATCTCGGGCACAGGATTGGCGCAGGGAAAGATGATGGCATCCCTGGCCATGCCCTGCACCCATTCGGGGCGGATGGTGCCGGGTCCAGGTTTGGACAGGGCGATGCAGACGTCCGTACCCTGGAGCGCCTCGGCAATGCCACCCCTGCGGTTCCCCGCGTTGCTCTGCACGCAGAGCTCCCACTTGTGCGCGAATGAGGACTGCTGCGCCTCCACATCGCTGCGCCCGCGGTGCAGGATACCCGACGAGTCCACGCCGATCACGTTCTCGATGTTTAGCCCGCTGGCCCGCAACAGGCGCAGGGTGGCCACGTTGGCTGCTCCATAGCCGACCATGGCCAGCGAGATCTCGCTCATCTTCTTGCCCACGATCTTGAGGGCGTTTATCAGCCCGGCGAGAAGCACCGTGGCTGTGCCCTGCTGGTCATCGTGCCAGACGGGGATGTGCATAGTCGGGTCGGCGCGCAGGGTGTCCAGTACCTGAAAGCAGCGTGGCTGAGCGATGTCCTCGAGGTTGATGCCGCCAAAGCTTGGCTGGATGAGCTGTACGGTGCGAATGAGCTCGTCGGCTTCGCGTGTGTCCAGGCACAGGGGGACCGCGTCAACTCCGCCCAGGTATTTGAAGAGCAGGGCCTTACCCTCCATCACAGGCAGGCCGGCCTGCGGACCAATGTCGCCCAAACCCAGCACCCGGGAGCAGTCCGAAACCACGGCGATCACGTTGGCCTTGTTGGTGTACTCCCAGACCAGCTCTGGGTCCTTCTGGATCGCCTGGCACGGCGCTGCCACACCGGGGCTGTACCAGATGCTAAAGTCGTCCAGGTTCCGAACCGGGCATTTGGCGGCCGTGGCAACCTTGCCGCGGTAGATGGGGTGCAGTCTGAGAGCATCTTGAGCCGGCCTGCCGGCCTTGGCCAGCAGGGCATCCTGATCGCGCATTGGACTCCTCCGTGTCGTGGGAGTGCAGACCGGGTTTCAGGTCCCGGCTGCGTCGGCGGCAATAACCCGCTGCAGAGCGGCTATGGCTACTTCGAGCATTGAGCTGTCCGGCTGCTCAGTGGTCAGCCGCTGCAGCGCCATCCCCGGGCCGGTAAGCAGACGGATGAGCGGGTGGTCGTCGTGGCGGGCGGCAAAGCGGATGAACTCGTAGGCGATCGAAGCCACCAGGGGTATCATAGCCAGGCGGATGACCAGACGTGTGAGCAAGGCAGGGCGGCCCAGAAAGGACGAGATCACCACGAAAAGAATCAACGTCACGAGAAGGAAGCTGGTGCCACAGCGAGTGTGCCTTGTGCTGAAGGCCTCCACCTCGGTCGGGGTCAGGGTGACCCCCGCTTCGTAGGCGTTGACCGTTTTGTGCTCCGCGCCATGGTACGCGAACACGCGGCGAATATCCGGCATACGCCGGATCAGCAGCAGGTAGGCAACAAAGATGGCCACTCGCACCAGCCCCTCGGCCAGATTGCTCAACAGGGGCGACGCAATGAGCCGATCCACCAGGCCGATGAGGAACGTTGGCACGGCCACAAAAAGGCCCATGCCAAAGAGCAGTGAGACGCCCATTGTCCCCCACATCATTGGACCGCTGAACTGGACCTCTTCTTCGGCCAGCGCTGCGTCGGCGGAGAACATCAGGGTGCGAGTTCCGAGGACCATGGTGTCCCAGAGCATCGTCAGCCCGCGCACGAACGGCAGACGCCCCACGGGACTGTTGTACAGTCCGGCGGGCAATGGCTCGCTGTGAACAAGAATCTCTCCGGACGGCTTGCGCACCGCCACGGCCATGTTGCGAGCGCCACGCATCATGACGCCTTCAATAACCGCCTGTCCTCCGTAACGTATCTCGCTCACGCTGGCTCCTGCTTGGGCTGGCTGACCTGGTGGCAGTTGCGGCAGCGCGCCTCGTAGACTTCCTCGGCTCCGACGAGAATAACCGGATCATTGTAGGCAGCCGGCTTGCCGTTGATCAAACGCTGGGTCCGGCTGGCCGGCGCCCCGCAGACCTGGCATATGGCCTGCAGCTTGTCGATCTTCTCGGCCTGAGCCAGGAGCTGGGGCATCGGGCCGAAGGCCTCGCCCCGGAAATCCATGTCCAGTCCCGCGATGATCACGCGCAGACCGCGGTTCGCCAGCTCAGTGGCAACCTGCGCCACGCCCGGGTCAAAGAACTGGGCCTCGTCGATCGCCACCACCTCCGTGTCCGGGTCGAGGTGGACGAGAATCTCCGCGGCGGTGCTCACCGCGCTGGCCTCGAACTGGGCGCCACTATGGGCCGTGACTTTCTCGTGCACATAGCGTGTATCGACGGCTGGCTTAAAGACCTGGACCTTTTGCCTGGCAATGACCGCCCGCTTGACCCGCCGGATAACCTCTTCCGTCTTGCCGGAGAACATCGATCCGCAGACAACTTCGACCCAGCCGCCGTCATAGCGATGGTGAGACAAGGGCCTACTCCCTTCCGGTCTGGATAAGACAAAAGAGACAGAGTTTTGACTCTGCCTCTCTTGGTGATCGTACGAGACTACTCAGCCGCTGGTTCAGCAGGGGAGGCGGCCTCGGCCTTGGGCTTTTTGGCGCTTGGCTTGGCCTTCACCGGCGCTGCCTCGGGGACGACCTCTGCCTTGGGCTTTTTGGCCCTGGGCTTGGCCTTCACCGGCGCTGCCTCGGGGACGACCTCTGCCTTGGGCTTTTTGGCCCTGGGCTTGGCCTCCGCCGGCGCTGCCTCGGGGGCAGCCTCGGCCTTGGGCTTTTTGGCCCTGGGCTTGGCCTCCACAGGCGCTGCCTCGGGGGCCACTACCTGCTCCGCTGCGGCAACGGGCGGCTCAGCGACGGGGGCCGGCTCAGCGGCTGCCTTGCTCTTGGCCTCGGGGACGAACTCAAAGATGGCCTGACCCTGCTTGTCCCTGGCGGTCTTGCGGTCGGCGTTCTGCTGCGCCAGTTTGTCGGCCCGCTCCTTGCGCTTCTGGAAGCGGTCAACCTGGCCGGCTGTGTCCACGATGCGCTGCTCCCCGGTGAAGAACGGATGGCAGACGGAGCACATTTCCGTGTGAATGACTGCCTGCGTGGAGCCAGTGGTCCAGGTGTTTCCGCAAGCGCAGATCACCTTGGCTTCTGAATAGTACTTGGGATGAATGTCCTTTTTCACGGTCTTACTGCCTCTCTGGACATACGCTCACGCGCTGCTTGTCCCGCGTGACGTTCTCGAACTTGACATATCCTTCGATCATCGAAAAGATCGTATAATCCTTGCCGAGGTCGACGTTCGAGCCGGGAAGGAACTTGGTGCCGCGCTGGCGAACGATGATCGTTCCGCACGTCACGAGCTGGCCATCGTAGCGCTTGATGCCCAGTCGCTTGGATTCGCTGTCCTGACCCTGGCGGTTTCCGCCGCCTGTCTTGTGCTTTGCCATCGTGAACCCCTACTCTTTGATCTCGTCGATATGCAGGCGCGTGAAGGACTGACGCCACCCGCGCTTGACACGATAGCGCTGCTTGGGCATATAGTGCCAGATGATGGCCTTCCGCTTGAGGCCATGACTGACGACCGTGGCGACCACCGCAGCATCCTTCACCGTGGGTTTGCCGACCTTGACGTTGTCGCCTTCACCCACCATCAATACCTGCTCCAGAGTCACAGTCTGCCCGGGTTCCACATCGAGCTTTTCGACATCGATGGTCTGGCCGACCGTTACCCGGAATTGTTTCCCACCGCTCGAAACGACAGCGTACATGGAGATGTACCTCCGACATAGATGCTTTCTAAGGTGCACAGGCACAAAAAATCGCTGTCACCCGCTCAGCGACATATCATTGTAATCAGGTTGTCCGAATTTGTCAAAACGTGCTCAGAGGTCCGGGTGAGACCATGAGAACACCGGCAGCGCAAAGTCCTGCGCCGCCGGTCACCTGCCCTCTGGCGTGGTGCTGTGCTCGACTAGCTCTCGCGGACGTCCAGCAGCCTGATCCCCAGCTCTTCGATCTTGGGCCAGAGTACTTCCTTCTCGATGCCCTGCACCTTCATGATGATCTCTCTGTTGGTGGGGTCGTCCCCCAGGAAGGTCCCCAGAGCGACGATGTTGCCCCCCATCTCCGATACGCGCTGAGCCAGCGCGGCTAGCATGCCCGGTCTCTCGGGCAGCATGAGGGTAAAGCGCGTTCCCTGCTCGCGTGCCCCGAATAGCTCCAGAAAAGTCTTGAACAGGTCCGTTTCTGTGATGATGCCAACCATCACATCGCCCCGCATCACCGGCAGGCCCCCGATCTTGCTATCCACCATGATCCGTGCCGCTTCTTCGATGGGGCAATCCTCGCACACGGTGATGACGTTTTTGGTCATCAGCTCGCTGACCTTGATGTGCGAGAGCAGACCGTGGATCTCCCAGACGCTGAGCGAGGTGGCTGGCGACGGCGAAGCGTACAAGAGGTCTTTCTCTGAGACGATCCCGACCAGCTTGCCGGTCTTGTCCTGGATCGGTAGCCGCCGCACCTTGTTCTCGCGCATGATGCGCAGCGCGTCGTCCAGCGACGTGTCGTCCTTGATGGTGATGGCATTGCGGGTCATTCTCTCACGAACCAGCATCGACGGGCCTCCTCGTTTACGGTTGTGGCTCCAAATGGCGAGAATTCCGGACCGCACCGCACAGGCATCGCTGCCTGGTATTCCACCAGCAAGACTACTGTCGGTACCTGGCCCTGCCGGCCAGATAGGCGTCGCCGCCGTAAATGTCGTTGCCCACGATCGCCGGAAGGCCCTCCACGGTCAGGCGCAGGATCGCTTCCGGACCGAGATCCTCATAGGCCACTGGCTCCGAGGTCAGAATGGAACGCGCAATCAGGGCCGCCACGCCGCCAGTGGCCACAAGGTAGACGGCGCGATACTTCTGGAGCGCCTCTCGCACCGCCAGAGAACGATTACCCTTACCCAGCATGCCCTTCAGGCCTGCCTCGAGCAGGGCCGGGACGTAGGGGTCCATGCGCCCGGCTGTCGTTGGACCGGCTGACCCGATCGGCTTGCCGGGTCTGGCCGGAGATGGTCCCATATGATAGATGATTTGGCCCCGGGGGTCAAAGGGCAGGGGTTGCCCCGCCTCGAGGGCCTGCACCAGCCTCTTGTGGGCGGCGTCGCGGGCCACGTAAAGCACGCCGGAGATGTGAACCCGGTCGCCGGCATGCAGAGCGGCAAGCACCGCATCGGTTAGAGGTGCCTGGATCTCGAGCGTCGGCTCATGGGATGGGTTCAACGAGTTTTACCTCCATGAAGAGGGCATCGCCCTCCACGGTCGGGGACAGAGTACCGATTACGGTCACCTTGCCTTTGAGCATGGCCGCATCCAGGTCTACGCCGCTTGCCCTACCACTGAGCAGGCAGATCCTGGCGCCTTCCGCGTCCGTCAGCACGTGGGTGCCCTGCATGTAGATGGACACTCCGAGCTCTTTGATGTAGCCAGTGCGCATCGAGAGCCTGCCAGGAGAGTCAGCCTCCACTGCGCTGCACACGACAATATCCTTCAGCCAGGGGCTGTGGTCCACCACTTCTCCCGTCGCGCGCACGGTCTCGCCGAGGAAGGGGCGAAGAATCTCGGCCGCCCCACCCTGCACGACATAGCTGATGCGTGAACGCGACGTCCAATCGACTCCGATCACCAGCTTGCCGTCCTGCTGCATCACCAGGCCCTCGATTTCGACCAGCGCCGCGCCGGTTGGAGTCGCGACAGGGGTATCGGTCGGTCGGGGGGTCGGCGTTGCCGTTGGCGGAGGAGGCGCGCAGGCGGCGGCCAGGCAGAGCAAGACCGAAACCGGCGCCAGGAGGCGCGCGAGCCGTCCCGGGCGGCCGCGGGGACCGAATCGGAGGCGCTGTCCCATAGTGGAACTCATGCTAGATCACCAGCTCTTTGCGCCTGGCCGAATGGCACTGCAGATTCACCGCTACGGGCATGCTGGCTATGTGGGAGGGCTGGCTGAGCACGTGCACGGCCAGCGCGGTTACCCGGCCGCCCAGCCCCGCAGGTCCGATTCCGAGGCGGTTGACGCGCTGCAGCAAATCCGCCTCCAGCGCGGCGTCCTCGGCATTGGGGCTCGGCTGCCCGACCGGTCGCAGCAGAGCTCTCTTGGCCAGCAGCATGGCCTGATCCGAGGTGCCGCCAATGCCCACTCCGACGATCACCGGCGGGCAGGGGTTGGCCCCCGACTCCTCAACCACTTGCGCCACCCAGTCCACCACACCCTGCCGGCCCATCGCCGGCAGCATCATGCGCAGGAAGCTCATGTTCTCACCGCCGCCGCCCTTGGGCAGAACGGTGATCTTGACCCTGTCTCCGGGCACCACGTCGATGTGGATGATGGGCGGGGTATTGTCCTTTGTGTTGATGCGCTCCGAATAGGGTCGCTCGACCGACGACTTGCGCAGGTAGCCGTCGCGGTAGGCGCGGCGCACGCCTTCGGTAATGCATTCGTTCAGGTCGCCGCCCGCGACGTGCGCATCCTGCCCCAGCTCGACAAAAACCACCGCCAGGCCCGTGTCCTGGCACAGGGGATACTCGCCCTCGGCCGCGATCTGCGCGTTCTTCAGAATCTGATCCAGAACCTCGCGCCCCTGAGGCGACTCTTCCACCCTGCGTGCCTTGCGCAGGGCAGCCAGCACATCCTTTGGCAGCTCGTAGCAGGCCTCGATGAAGAGCCGGGCGACTGATTCGGTAATGGTCTGACAGGGAATCTCACGCACGGGCTTCCTCCCGGATTCGATGCGGCTCAAGAACGAACGGTCCTTGTCCGTGAGGGGCGCCGAGGCCAGCAGGTCCGGCCTTTGCGATGCCGTACGCCGCAAGGATTGCTCTCGTCGCCACCGCTCGACCTCGGCATGATTGCCCGAAAGTAGAGCCTTTGGGACGGACCAGCCACGAAAGGTCGCTGGTCTGGTGTAGTGGGGGTGCTCCAGCAGACTGTGCGTGTGCGAGTCCTGGAGGGTCGCCAGAGGGTCTCCCAGAGCGCCGGGCAGCAGTCGCGTGACGGTTTCGACGATGACCATCGCCGGGATCTCCCCGCCGCTCAGAACATAGTCGCCGATAGAGATCTCGTCTGTCACCAGGTGTTCGCGAACTCGCTCGTCTACGCCTTCGTAGCGCCCGCAGATCAGCACCAGGCGCTGCCGGCCGGCGAGCTCACGCGCCACCGCCTGCGTCAGGGGCCGCCCCGCAGGGCTTAGAAGGATGATCTGCGTGGGCCCGTCGCGGCCAGAGGGCAAACCCTCGTCCGCCAGCAGCGTCTCTACCGCGCGAAAGATCGGCTCGGCCTTCATCACCATGCCGCCGCCGCCACCGTAGGGCACGTCGTCGGTGATGTGGTGCTTATCCGTGGCATAGTCGCGGATGTTGTGGATGTCGATAGAGACGAGGCCGGACTCTACCGCACGTTTGACGATGCTATCTTCGAACACGCCCTGGAACAGGCCGGGGAAGAGGGTCAACAGGTCAAAACGCATAGCCGATTCTAGCACAAAGCCAGAGCGACACCAACCAAGGAACGCCGGCCTGTTGCGGACGGTGCGCGCACTGGCGTATAATGGTCCGCAGGCCATTCACGGAGGACAGGTATGGAGCTCAAGAGCGTCAAGATTCAGAAGCCAGAGGACGTCAATTTCATCCTCGGGCAGACCCACTTTATCAAGAGCGTCGAGGACCTCTACGAGGCGCTGGTCGGCGCGGTGCCAGGCATCAAATTCGGGCTGGCCTTCAACGAAGCGTCTGGCGCCTGTCTGGTACGGTGGGCCGGCACGGACGACGAGATGATCGAGCTGGCCAAAAGGAACGCACTGGCGCTGGGAGCCGGCCACTCTTTTTTCATCTTTCTCAAGAACGCCTTTCCGATCAACGTGCTCAACGCGATCAAGATGGTGCCAGAGGTGTGCCGCATCTTCTGCGCCACGGCCAACCCGGTCGAGGTGATCCTGGCCGAGAGTCAGCAGGGGCGGGGTATCCTGGGCGTGATTGATGGCTCATCGCCAAAGGGAATAGAGGATGCCGAGGGCATCGCCTGGCGCACGGGATTCTTGAGGAAGATTGGCTACAAGATTGGCTAGAGTGCACTGCACACGGCAGCCGTGTGCCAGCTGAAGCGTCCCCCGGCGTGCCAGCGGACGGCACTTGACGGCCCTGCCATTGTCCGGTATACTGGCGATTGTATAGCATGGTTGCCCTCGATACGCTGAAGTGTCGCGGTGGCACATCCAGACAGTATGGCTACCTGATGACGCCACCCGCGTCGCGAAAGCGCGCCGTCGGTGGCGTCTTTGTTTGCCTCTGGGTGCCAGTTCTGAGGGGGTTGATGAGGCGCGTCGAGTGACATGCATCTGGCCCAGCAGTATTGAAAGGGCCTTTGGAGCATATCCGCGCCCTGCCTTTGGTAGCACAGACTCATTCTGGAGTAGGGACTACCCAAGCTCTAGGCCATTCCGTTCCCGATTTTCGCCAGTCACTCGCACTGTGCTGCTGGCGACGGGAATCGTTAGGCTGGACGTTCCACTGGAGCTAGCGGTGGGGAGGGGTGTGCTTCCATCCACAGCGAGTGCACCATTTACGTGTCGAGAGCTTCGACCAGTTTGCTGGCGGGGCCTCGCAATGTCTCGCTTGATGTGCTCGTGGGCAGGATTAACAGTCATGATTGCCGCTAGTTGCGAGGTTAATGGGGACCTAGCCGGGCATCGGGACGGTTCCGCCATCCGCCTCGCGGGCAGTTGCGGTGAAGAACCACTCGGAAGCTACTAGACGCCAGGAGCCTGGGCGCAGTTGGGTACTCTGACACTTGGAGGCTGCAGAATGCGGGAATTCTCTACCAGGGCCATTCGAAGCAGAGCCACATGTCTATCACTCTTGGTTTGCATGCTCTTTGAGCTCTTCCTGAATCCCTTGATGTCCGTCGATAGTGAGGCTAACGTCCCATTCCATGTGGCATCCGCATCGTCCACCACCCAGTGTCCTGGCGCGCCATTTATTTGGCCGACTGACGGCCGTCTTCGATACATATGGCAGGACAAAACCGCATACACGAGTGGGGATGCGCATACAGGTCTGGACATCTTCGGCTCGCCGAACGGGGTTACGCCGGTGAGAGCGGTGTACGATGGTTGGCTACGGAGAGTGGGTACATCTAATGTTAGGATACAACACACTCTGTCGGCTGATTGGGCCGGCACGGTGCCCAGTCTCGAAGTGGAAACCTACTATACACACATGGCAAGTGGCGATGGCACACGCACCTACATCGCGATTCCTTCGCTGTCAAACCCACTGCAGGTAGGCGATCCTCCTGTATGGGTTCGCCAAGGCGACGTCATCGGTTACCAGGGTAACTTCGGGACCCCATATGCACACTTGCACCTCTCAGTAAACAACGGCAGCAACGAAACTATCATCACAAACACATATGACCCCTCTGCCTACTTTGGTGCTTCACTTAATTACGCCGACGGCGCTCGAGCGCCTGACGGCCCTGTCGTCTGTCGCACTTCTCCCTCGCCATGCGAGTCCAGAATCGAAACCAAGAGCAAGGGCTGGTTCCAGTGGATACCCTGGTGGAAGGTGTTCAGCCCTGCGAGTGCGGAAATCCGCAGCGTACAACTGGATGGCCAAGTCATTCTTAACATGATGCCACAAGATGGCAGCAAGGCTTCGTACAAGGTCACTCGGTTTGTTTGGGCGGGGAATCACACCGTAAGCTGGGACTACGACGTGTCCTGCCTTGGAGGCGATGTTAACCCCACAGTGGATGTACTTGACTGGCCGACATCAGTCGTGTACGGCTCCGGATATGTGGAGGAGGCACCAGCCCCGCCATCCTCGGACCCTCAGCCAACCATGGGCGCTACGCCTCCCGCTCCGACCTCGTCGGACTCAGCAACCTTCGTCTCTGACGTCACCATTTCTGACGGCACCGTTTCGTCGCCTGGTCAGGCGCTGGGCAAAACATGGCGGCTGCGCAACAGCGGCACGTCCACCTGGGACAGCGGCTACCAGCTGGCTTTCGTGAGCGGCGATCAGATGGGGGCACCCTCCGCCGTCAATGTGGCGAGCACAGCTCCGAACGCGAGTGCTGACGTCACAGTGAGCATCACCGCCCCATCTGCCCCTGGCACCTACCAGAGTCACTGGCGCATGCGCAATGCACAAGGTGTGTTCTTTGGCGATACCGTCTGGGTCAAGATCATTGTCCAGGTAGCGGGCAGCCATATCACCGTGCTTTCCTGCGACCCATCTTCGCCATCGAACTCCAACCTGGTCCGCGTCCACGCCAAAGTCGAGAACCTGTCGAATTTCCGTGCGCTGCGCTTGAAGATAGATGGCGAGGTCCGCTATGAGCTGGGTGCGCCGGAATTTATCTATGAGTGGGACACGGGCGGCTATGGCGCTGGCGACCACGCCATCGTCGCCGAAGCCGCCCTCTGGTCTGACCTCTCGTGGAACAACCCCGAGCGCCGGGGCACTACCTACACGTTGCTGGGTGGCAGCACTCCCGCCAATCACGCGCCGAACAAGCCCGCACCCTCGAGCCCGTACAATTGGTATGTCTACTACTCTGGGAACACGGCGCAATTGTGTGCGCAGGCCAATGGAGATCCCGACGGGGGCTCGATAACTGGTTACTACTTCGATATCTACGATAGCGCGCAAATCTGGAACAGCGGCTGGGTGGCCAGCAACTGCGCCACCACCAGCGCCCTTGGCTCCTACAACTACCAGTGGCGTGTCAAGGTACGGGACAGCCAGGGCGCCGAGAGCGAGTGGAGCGATCCCTGGCATTTCACCATTGTCAATCCGAGCCTTAGTATCACTGAGTTGTACTTTCAGCCCCTGGATGGCAGCAACGAGCAGGTGAGGATACGCAGTTGCACGGCCGGCCAGGGCGGCGTTGGGATTACCATGCGCGTCAGCGTCAACGATGCCAACGATGGCTCCGGAAATGGAACGTGGCACATCATCAAGGAGCTGGGCGTCCCTTGCTTCAACGAGAGTGACGCTCCCATTTGGAACACGCTCGAGTACGGAGATGGACCGCATCGTGTGCGTTCGGAGGCGCATGGCGCCGATGCCTCCTGGAACGGTGCAGCGGTGCGCGAGGAGGTCTACACTCTGCCGCACAGGAGGCCGGACAGTGCGCAGTTGATCGCCCCGATTGCCTCTTCGGGCAACACCCGCGAACCGGTATACGTGAATTCGCGGATGATTACCTTCCGCTGGCGGCCGTCGATCCGCGCCAGCACCCAAACGCTCCACGTCGGCACGGCACCAGCGCCGAAGAATAGCGGCAGCCCCGTCGTCCGGCAAATCCTTGCGGGAAACGCCAGTGAGTACACTGTTGCCCTGGATCAGGACTATCCCACGCTCTATTGGCAGATCGCGGCCGCGAATGACGTGGGGAGCAACGCTTCGGGCGACCAGCTCTTTGGCATTGACCGCGCTGCCGCTTCCTGTGCCGTTCAGTCCCTATCTGAAGCCGTGGCTGAGCCGACGTTCCGCGTTGCCTGGGGGGGCTCAGACAACCTCTCAGGCATCCAGCACTATGACTTGCAGGTGCGCGATGGCAACCGGCCCGACAGTGTTTGGACGGACTGGCTGGCAGGCACGCAGGTGACCTTTGCCCTCTTTAGCGGAAGCACAGGGCATACATACTACTTTCGCGCTCGCGCGGTCGACAAGGCTGGAAATGTGAGCGCCTATCGCGGCGGAGATGGCGATACCCATACCCGTGTAGATCCAACCATCGTGCCGCCGCCTCCATGGTGGGACACCTCGTACGGTCTTCGCCGCAACATCGTTGTGCTTAACAACGATGGCAGCGCGCTGCCCACCGGGTACCCGGTGCATCTACATCTGGGAGGAACCGCAGCTGCCGAGTTGTACAGTGCCTCACAGGCCGCGACGAAGGGTAATGACGTGCGTGTGGTGGCGAACCACAGCCAGGAGCTGGAGCGAGTTGTAGAGCAGTTCTCAGCCTCGGCAATTGACATCTGGTTCCGAGTGCCTTCACCATTGGCTCCTGGTGCAGTGGATAGTACCACGTACCAGCTGTACTACCAGAATCCCGGCGCCGGAACACCACCTGGAAGCAGGGAGACTGTGTATGAGCCAACCAGAGACGCCAAC
The DNA here is from genome assembly GCA_002327925.1 of Anaerolineales bacterium UBA2200. Lineage (GTDB taxonomy): Bacteria > Chloroflexota > Anaerolineae > UBA2200 > UBA2200 > UBA2200. Next base: position 1,710 of record DCVA01000004.1, on the reverse strand, counting down.
ACAGTGGGTCTCTGGTACATGTATGAGGGCAGTGGTTCCATGGCACACGACAGCTCGGGCTACGGCAACCACGGCTCTGTCGATGGCAGCAGCACCTGGATAGCGCCGGGCAAGTTCTCCGGGGCCCTTCATTTCCCCGGGGGCACAGAGGGACCTGCGGTGAACTGTGGTACCTCTTCGGTCTTTAACCTGCAAGCGTTCACCTATGAAATGTTCGTAAAGAGAACGGGCAGCGCCTGGGGTCGCCTGGCGGGGCACCTCGGGAACAGCCAGAACCGATGGCTGATGAGCTTCACAGATCAGGGTAGAATCGATATTGGCATTTGGCCGTGCACGAGCTGTGGGAGCGAGGGCTTTAAGAGTACCAGACAGATAGAGGACACTAGCTACTGGCACCACGTTGCGTTCACTTTGGAGAGTTCGACCCTCAAGATCTACATCGACGGGCAACTCGACTCCACGCACCATGTCCAATATGGCAACATTCGGTCGGGGACGCCTCCCTTCACCATCGGCAGTGCGGAGAACATCCAGCGAGTCTTCGCGGAGATTACGCACGTTCGACTCTCCAATGTGGCTCGCAGCTCATTCCCGGCAGCAGCGCTTGCGGCCATTCGGGTCGAGCCCTCCGTTGGGTTGGGAGAGCCTGTGCCGTACCAACCGCCAGCCGGTCCGCCCGACCTGGCCATTCAGAGCTTCACCACATACCCTGACCCCTCTGGGGGAGTATTGGTGAAGGCTGTAGTTACTAACCAGGGTGCAGGTCCGACGCAGAATGGGTTCTACATCGACATGTACCGTGACCACCAACCGACAGGTCCCGGTGACCTTCAAGGCAGTGTTCAAGTGTGGATCGCGAGCCCGATCGCGGCCGGAAAAACGATCACCGTCACTGCGGTTATCACAGAACTGACAGGCCTTGGTGTGGCAAGCGCGCAGGCGGCCGGATTGACGACTGACATCACCAGTGCATTCTACATGCAAGTAGACTCGACCGGCTCAGTGAGCGAGACAAACAAGCTGAACAACATTTGGCCAGGCACGCAGGTCTGCATGGCAGGCGCAGATGCCTTCGAAGAGGACGACGTCGCGGCGTCGGCTCAGCCGATCTCAGAGGGCGAGACTCAACATCATAGCTTGTCTGCCCCGGGTGACCAGGATTGGGCGCGGTTCAGCGCACAGGGCGGGGTGAACTACATTCTGAGAACCTCCAATCTGGGTTTAGCTTGTGACACCTACCTATACCTGTATGACAGTGATGGCGCGTCCCTCCTCGCGTCCAATGATGACTCTGGAGGCAGTCTGGCTTCTGAGATTGCGTGGCTTGCGCCGAGCAGTGGTACGTACTTGGCCTTGACCAAGCATTGGGACCCCAACGGTGGTGGCTGCGGAACGTCATACGATTTGACATTGGAAAGGCCGGGCCCGACGCCTACTCCGTCCGCCACGCGTAGCAACACGCCTACACTCACACCGACCGGCATTCCCGAGCCCGTGCTGTCCACCGTCACCCTGCAGCAAGGGGTTGATGGGTATTCTGGTGGGCTGGACACGCACATCTACGCGTATGAACCTACGGTTGGATACTGCGGCGACACGGTACTGCGGGTTGGGGACAAGCAGAGGCGGAGTGCGATTCTGCGGTTTGACGTGAGTGGGATACCGGCCGGTGCGGTGGTGACAGAAGCGAAGCTGGAGTTGTACGCGGCG